>UPYT01000003.1 GCA_900538475.1 uncultured Clostridium sp.
CCCGCCGCAGGCGGAGAAGCTCGCGAGCGAGCTTCTTTCTTGATAGGAAATACGTCCTGTGAAAAAAGATGAATATTTTGTTTTGTAAAAACAATTAAAACAATTTGAAAAATTTCAGAAAATATATAATATTTTAGATGAAAAGAACAAAACTTTATTTTGTTAAGTTCATTTAGAAGAAAAATAGGTTTTTGCGGAAGAAAATAAATTGACATTTAATAAAATTTAGTTTAAAATGGCACTTACACAAAACGAAGGCGTTTTGAAGGTAAAACTTCAAGGCGCCTTTGTGCTTTTCCGGATTTGCAGATAGGCGGACGAGGGAAATAGAAAGTTTGGGAACCGGGAGGGAGAAAAATCATGGCGATGATCAAAATGGAGCATGTGAATAAATATTTCGGTGATCTTCATGTGCTGAAGGATGTGAATCTGGAGGTCAAAGAGGGAGAAAAGCTGGTTATTATCGGTCCGTCAGGTTCCGGGAAATCTACTACGGTTCGCTGTATGAATTTTCTGGAGGAGCCTACCAGCGGCAGGGTTTTGGTAGATGGAAAGGAGCTGAACCACAAAAACAGGGTTCATGTGATTCGGGAAACCTCATCTATGGTGTTTCAGCAGTTTAATCTGTATCCGCATATGACGGTTTTGAAGAATCTGACGCTGGCGCCGATGAAGCTGCACCACAAGAGCAAGGTAGATGCAGAAGAGCTGGCTTACCATTATCTGGATGTGGTTGGACTGAGAGATAAGGCCCATGTGTATCCCACGACTCTTTCCGGCGGACAGCAGCAGCGAATTGCAATAGCAAGAGCGCTCTGTATGCAGTCAAAGATTATTCTTTTTGATGAACCCACATCGGCCCTGGATCCAGAAACGATTCAGGAGGTTCTGGATACAATGATTAAACTGGCAGATGAAAATATCACCATGGTGGTGGTTACTCATGAAATGGGATTTGCCAGACAGGTGGCAGATCGGGTTGTATTTATGGATCACGGGGAGATTATTGAGGAAGGAACACCAGAGCATTTCTTCACCAATCCCCAGCATGAGAGAGTGAAGCAGTTCCTTGGAAAAATTATAAGATAAAGAATTTCCGGAAAGAAAAGGAATATGATTTAGGGCATATCTTTTATGCTTTAGATAATCTCCAGACGGCATATCTGAAAACAGGGAAGGATCAGACAGAGAAAAGAAAAAGGAAAATGAGGAGGAGACATTATGAAAAAGAAAATCGCATTATTACTGGCAGGACTGATGACAGCAGCTATGGTGACCGGATGCTCAGGCTCAGGAAGCACAGATACCACAGCGGCAGACACAAAGGCAGCTGAAACTGCAGCAGCAGATACGAAAGCGACAGACACCGCAGCAGCAGATACCACAGCGGCAGATGCTTCCGGCGATGCTTCCGCAGATGTGCAGGCCATTAAGGACAGAGGCGTTCTCCGCGTAGGCGTTAAAAATGCAGTTCCCGGCTTTGGTCTTCAGGATGCCCTGACCGGCGAGTATACAGGAATGGAAATTGATCTGGGCGCAAAGATTGCCGAGGAGCTGGGCGTGGACGTGGAGTATACAACCGTTACCGCAGCAACCAGAGGAGAGCTTCTGGATTCCGGGGATATTGACTGTGTTCTGGCTACCTTTACGATTACAGAGGAGAGAAAACAGACCTGGGATTTCACAACCCCATATTATACTGATGCGGTTACTGTTCTGGTTGAGGATGCTTCCGGAATCAAAACGCTGGCAGATCTGAAAGACAAAAAGGTAGGCGTTTCCTCCGGTTCTACTTCTGCAAGAGAGCTGACAGCAGCCATGATTGAGGCTGGCGTGTTAGACGGCGAGGGCTTTGACCGTGATACCTTTGACGCAGCAACCTGGACTAAGGGCATCAGCTATCGTCAGTATGAGGATTATCCGGCAATCTCTACCGCTCTCAGCGCAGGTGAGATAGATGCTTTCTGTGTTGATAAATCTATTCTGGCAATCTATAAGACAGATGGACGTTCTTACATTGAAGACAAATTTGCTCCTCAGGAGTATGGCGTTGTAACGAAAAAGGGCTCCGGCTTCTCCAAGGTTTGCGAGGATCTGGTAACCAAATGGCTGGATGACGGAACCATCCAGGGTCTGATTGACAATTACGGACTCAACTAAAACAGTGATTATGAAAAATACCGGCAGGTGAGGCAGGGGAGGTAAAAAATGGCAGGTTTATTTTCAGCTGATGCATGGGAGAAGGTGTGGACCTTTCGCGGAACGTTTTTTCTGGGAGTGGAGCATACGCTGATGACCGCAGTGTTTGCGCTTTTCATATCTCTGCTTCTGGGAATCGCATTTGGACTGATGTCTACAGGAAGAAACAAGGCGCTGAGGGCTATTGCCCGGGTTTACGTGGAATTTATACAGAACACGCCGCTGCTTCTGCAGATTTGTTTTCTGTATTACGCTCTGGCATTTTCCGGAAACAGTATTGGCATTATTGCAACGGGAATTATTGCTCTGGGAGTGTATCACGGCGCTTATGTAGCCGAGGTTATCAGGGCAGGAATCGAAGCGATTCCCAAAGGCCAGTTTGAGGCAGCCGAGTCTCAGGGCTTTGATTATTTTCAGAAAATGTATTATATTATTCTGCCTCAGAGCGTGAAGATTATTTTGCCTCCCATGGTGAATCAGGTTGTGAATCTGGTGAAAAACACCTCCTGCCTCTACATTATTGGAGGAACGGATTTGATTTCTGTTACCTACAGCTTTGTAACAGGAGCCAGTACCGGCGGCGCTTATGCGCCGGCGTATCTGCTCAGCGGCCTGCTTTTCTTTGTTATCTGCTTCCCTCTGTCCACACTGGCAAGCGTGTGGGAGAACTCGTTAAAGAAGCGGGATGCAAGAGTGACTGTGACAGAAGAAGCTGCAGCATAAAAGAAAGGGGAGAATGAGTCTATGAGTACAATAGAAGGAAGTCTGCGGATTATTACCAATCCGGCAGTCCTGAAGTTTATTATGAAAGGCGTGGCATTTACCCTGATTATTTCTGTAGTGGCAGTGCTTATGGGAATTTTTGTGGGATCGATTCTGGCGCTGGTACGCAATTACTGCAATAGAGGCGTTGCCAGAATTTTGAAATGGATGGCAATTGTGTATATTGAGATATTCCGAAATACGCCTTTGCTTTTGTGGATTTTTGTCTGCCTGATTTTCTGTCCCTGTCCGTCCTTTCTCCAGAGGAAAATGTTTGGACTGACCTCTGTAGAGGTAAAGCTTCTGTTTAAGGCAGCCGCAGCGCTGGTTTTGTTTACTTCTTCTGTTATTGCAGAGATTGTAAGAGGCGGACTGAACTCGGTTGCGCTGGGGCAGTTTGAAGCAGGCCATTCTCAGGGCTTTCATGTATTTCAGGTTATGTACTATATTGTGCTGCCGCAGGCATACCGCAATATTGTGCCGACTCTGTTAAGCCAGGTAGTGACAACCATTAAGGACTCCTCTTATCTGGCCAATGTGGCAGTGATTGAGCTGATGGCCAGAGTGCGTCAGGTTATGAACGCATCTTATCAGTATAATGGGCTGGGAACGACCAATGTATCTGATGTTTTTGTTCTGTTTGGCCTGGCAGCCATGATTTATTTTATTATTAATTTTACCCTGTCCTGTATTGTAAGAAGCATGCAGCAGAGGAGAATCAAGGCTGTTCCGGCGGCTGACAGGGCATCCCAGGCTGCGATTCGCACATCAGAGGCCTGATGGATACAAAGATTTCAAAAGGAGGGCCTGAAGGCAGAAATGAAGGATTCATACGTAATTACCATATCGCGGCAGTTTGGAAGTATGGGAAGACCGATTGCCTGTGAATTATCAAAGCGGCTGGGAATTCCTTTTTATGACCGGGATATTGTAGAGGAAACGGCAAAGCGCATGGGACTTCCGATTTCCGTTGTCAGTGACAAAGAAGAGGTTTCCAATTTTCCCTACCTGCGGTATCTGTATCCTTTGGGAATGGTGGTTCCCAGTATGCAGGATGAGATTTTTCAGATTGAGAAAAATATTATTATGGATCTGGCGGATAAGGGGCCGTGTATTCTGGTAGGCAGATGTGCGGACAGTATTCTGGCAGAGAGAAAGAATCATTTCAGCATTTATATTTACGCATCTTATGAAAACAGGCTGAAAAACTGCTGTGAATATTTTGAGATGGAAAAGGCTGCGGCAGAGAAGATGATTGTAGACGCAGATCATTCCAGAACCCTGTATCACAAGAGATACAGCAAGGGATATCACAGTGAGCTGGATTATAAGGATGTTGCCTTAAACAGCGGTTCCTTCGGGGTGAAAGGAAGCGCGGAAATCCTGGAGGCCATGATTCGAAACTGGCTGAATTGTTGAAGTTCATAAAAATCGTTAAAGAGAATCCTGCAGGCCGGGATTCTCTTTTCCTATGAATTGCCTTTTTGAGGTTCCTATGATATAGTTTAGTTATAAAAAACGGTGTGGAAACCGAAGAATCTGAGGGAGAGAAAAGATGAAAGATACGACGTTGGTAATTATGGCAGCTGGTATTGGCAGTCGTTTTGGCGGAGGAATCAAGCAGCTGGCTCCGGTGGGGCCCAATGGCGAGATTATTATGGATTATTCCATTCATGATGCGCTGGAAGCAGGCTTTAATAAGATTATTTTTATTATTCGCAAGGATCTGGAAAAGGATTTTCGGGAGATTATCGGCAATAGAATTGAAAAGATTGCCCGTGTAGAATATGCTTTCCAGGAGCTGGAGGAGCTTCCGGCAGGATATCAGGTTCCGGCAGGCCGGACAAAGCCCTGGGGTACCGGACAGGCAGTGCTGGCTGTAAAGGGCATGGTTCATGAGCCGTTCCTGGTAATCAATGCAGATGACTATTACGGCAAAGAGGGCTTTTCCAAAATTCATGATTATATGGTTCATGAGATGGATACAGAGTCTGACGTTTATGATATGTGTATGGGCGGATTTATTCTGGAAAATACTTTAAGTGAGAACGGAACCGTGACCCGCGGTGTGTGCCAGGTGAATGAGGACGGTACCCTTCGGGATGTGACAGAGACCTTTGACATTGAGTGGAAGGACGGCAGCTTAAAGGCCAATGATGAGCAGGGAAATCCCATTTCTGTAAATCCGGATCAGCATGTATCCATGAATATGTGGGGACTTCCGCCCCGTTTCCTGGAGGAGCTGGAGACAGGCTTCCCGGAGTTTCTGGACAATATTCCAGAGGGAAATTTAAAGGCAGAATATCTGCTTCCCAGAATTATTGATAAGCTGATCAAGAGCGGCAAGGGCAAGGTAAAGGTGCTGGAAACCAGAGATAAATGGTTCGGCGTTACCTACCAGGAGGATAAGGCTGCTGTCGTGGATTCTATCCGCCGTCTGATTGAGGAAGGTGTTTATAAGGAGAAATTATATGACTAAATTGATTTCCTGGAATGTGAATGGAATCCGCGCCTGCGCAGGCAAGGGCTTTCTGGACTTTTTCCGTCAGGCAGATGCAGATGTGTTCTGCCTGCAGGAGACAAAGCTTCAGGCAGGGCAGCTGGAGCTGGATTTGCCTGGATATTATCAGTACTGGAATTATGCAGAGAAAAAAGGCTATTCCGGCACTGCGCTTTTTACCAGACAGGAGCCCTTGTCCGTGACTTATGGGATCGGGATTCCAGATCACGACAGGGAGGGACGGGTGATTACAGCAGAGTTTCCGGATTACTATGTGGTAACCTGCTATACGCCCAATTCCCAGAACGAGCTGGCGCGTCTGGATTACCGTATGGAGTGGGAGGACGCCTGGCTTGGTTATTTAAAAGGGCTGGAGGAGAGAAAACCGGTGATTTTCTGCGGAGATCTTAACGTGGCCCATCAAGAGATTGATTTAAAAAATCCAAAGACAAACAGAAAAAATGCAGGCTTTACTGATCAGGAGAGGGAGAAGTTTACCCGGCTTCTGGAAGCGGGCTTTGTGGATACCTACCGATATTTTTATCCGCAGCAGGAAGGGGTGTATTCCTGGTGGTCCTATCGGTTTAAGGCCCGGGAGAAAAATGCAGGATGGAGAATCGATTATTTCTGTGTGTCAGAGACATTGAAGAGCCGGTTGGAGAGCGCGGCGATTCACACGGAGATACTGGGCTCGGATCACTGTCCGGTAGAGCTGGTGATTTCTTAGGTCATAGGAAATTGTGTCCTGTGACCTAAAAACGCTCCGCAGGGATCGCCATGCGGCGGCAGAGAATTTTGTCGCAGAAGCGACTGGCCACAGGCGAAGAAGCTTGCTTGCAAGCTTCTTTCTTTGGTCCTAGGATATTCCTGCGGCAGATTGGGGGCAGCTGCGGGAATAGGATTTCTTCTTTGTAACTTAATAACGGGGACGTGAAATGGAAAGGTGGAAGGATGAGACAGTATCAGATTTGCATTGACAGCGCAGGGGTATATCCGATGGGGCTTACACCAACGGAGAAAGGAATTCACGTATCGGTTGCAGCGGCTGCAAAGGAGTGCAGCCTGCTTTTGTTTTCGCCGGAAAAGGGCAGGGGCGAAAAACAGGAAGCGGCAAGAATCAGATTTCCGGAAGCAGGACGTCATGGTCAGGTATGGGAGATGACAGTAGAGGGAGAGGGATTACAGCAGTATGAGTATGCTTTTGAGGCGGATGGAAAACGGTTTTCGGATCCCTGCGGCAGAAGCTTTTTGGGAAATGAAGCATGGGGATGTCTGGAAAATGGAGAGAGACTTCTTACAACGCCGGTCAGTCAGCCGGAGTTTGACTGGGAGGGGGATGTTTCTCTGCGGATTCCTTATGAGGAGTGTATTGTATACAGGGCTCATGTGCGGGGGCTGACAAAGGACGGCTCATCTGGTGTCCGGAATAAAGGGACTTTTGCAGGCGTTGTGGAAAAGATTCCCTATCTGAAGGAACTGGGAATTACGACGCTGGAGCTTATGCCTGTCGCGGAGTTTCAGGAGATTGAGATGCCGGATGTAGCGGACGGCAATCCCTATGGAGACGGCCCGAAGCCTACGGGAAGATTAAATTACTGGGGTTGTGGAGCTGCTTTCTATTATGCGCCGAAGGCCTCCTATGCAGGTACGGGAAGAAATCCGGCGATGGAGTTTAAGCAGATGGTAAAGGCCCTTCACCAGGCAGGAATGGAAGTGGTTATCGAACTGTTTTTCACAGGCAGGGAGACGCCAGCGGCAGTTCTGGATGTGGTGCGGTTCTGGGTTCGGGAATTCCATGTAGACGGAGTTCATCTGACGGGACAGGCACCTGCCTGGATTCTGGCAAAGGATCCCTATCTGACGGACACGAAGCTGTGGGCTACCTATTGGGATGACGGAGATAAGGAACCGGGATATCAGAAAAATCTTGGCGAATTCAATAATGGTTTTCTGGTGGATATGAGGCGGGCCTTAAAGGGAGATGAGGATCAGATGAAAAATCTGATTTTCCGCAGCCGCCGCAATCCGGCTGGTCACGGCGTGATCAACTATATGGCTACCAACAATGGGTTTACGCTGATGGATATGGTTTCCTATGACAGGAAGCATAATGAGGCCAATGGAGAAGAAAACCAGGATGGGACGGATTATAATTACACCTGGAACTGCGGGGAGGAAGGCCCCAGTCGGAAGAAAAAGCTGGTTCAAATGCGCAGACAGCAGCTTCGCAATGCCCTTTTGATGGTATTTTTAAGCCAGGGTACGCCGCTGCTTCAGGCAGGAGATGAATTTGGCCACAGTCAGGGCGGCAATAATAACGCATACTGTCAGGATAATGAGATTTCCTGGCTGAACTGGAAGCTCCAGAAAACCAACCGGGAACTGCTGGCCTTTGTAAAGTATCTGATTGCTTTCAGAAAAGCCCATCCTGTATTTCACATGAAGGAAGAGCCCAAGGTAATGGATTATCGGGCAGTAGGAAAGCCGGATATTTCCTACCACGGAGTCAATGCCTGGAAGCCGGAGTTTGAGAATTTCCGCCGGCAGATCGGCATTATGTATTGGGGACCTTATGGGAAAAAAGCAGACGGAACCGCGGATGAAACCTTTTTTGTCGCATATAATATGCATTGGGAGCCTCATGAATTTGCCCTTCCTCATTTGCCCAGATCCCAGCAGTGGAAGATTGCTTTTGATACCAGCGACAGCAGCGGAAGCGGGTATTATGAAGCGGGGCAGGAACGGGAACTGGAAAATCAGAAGCGGTATATGGTACCCTACCGTTCGATTATTGTATTTGTAGGAAAACCGGTGCCGGATCAGGGGAAAGAGGAGAGGTGCAGGAAGAACGCAAAGCCGGGAAAAATGGGAAAGCCCGCAAAAGCAGAAGAACCTGTGAATGAGGCAGAACCGGGAAAGCAGGAGGGGGAGGAAGATGCGCACATTTGAGGATTTGAAAGAGATCGTTGCGGTATTGCGTTCGGATCACGGATGTCCCTGGGACAGAAAGCAAACCCTGGAGAGTCTGAAGCCTTACCTGCTGGAGGAAAGCGGGGAGGTGCTTGCGGCCATTGATCATCACGATATGGAAAATCTCTGTGAGGAGCTGGGGGATGTGCTTTATCAGGTTATGATTCAGAGCCAGATTGCCAGCGAGCAGGGACTCTTTACTGTAGAGGATGTGATCGATGGCTTATGCGAGAAAATGATTCGCCGCCACCCCCATGTATTTGGAGATGCAGTAGCCGCGACACCGGAGGAAAGTCTGGATTTATGGAATGAGATTAAAAAGCAGGAAAAAGCCAAAAAAACTTGACAAAGAGCAGTAAACCATATATAAATGGAAGAGTACATTTTTTATTTGATTAGTGTCCGGCAGGGCTTGTCGGACCATTGCAGGAGGAATTAATAATGAACAAGACAGAATTAGTTGCAGCAGTAGCTGAGCAGGCTGGTCTTTCTCGTAAGGATGCAGAGGCAGCAGTAAAGGCTTTCACAGATGTGGTTGCTGATGCTTTAAAGAATGGTGATAAGATTCAGCTGGTAGGCTTTGGTACATTCGAGGTATCTGAGAGAGCAGCAAGAGAAGGAAGAAATCCGAAGACTGGTGAGAGCATGAAGATCGAAGCCTGCAAGACTCCGAAGTTCAAAGCAGGTAAGGCTCTGAAGGATCTGGTAAACGCATAATTTATGAGGCTGGACAAATATCTGAAGGTTTCCCGACTGATTAAGCGCAGGACGGTGGCCAATGAAGCCTGCGATGCAGGACGGGTGCTGCTCAACGACCGGCCGGCCAGGGCATCGGCCAGTGTAAAAGCCGGGGATATTATTGAAATACAGTTTGGAACAAGCTCCGTAAAAGTGGAGGTTCTTGATGTGCAGGAAACCGTGCGCAAGGACGATGCCAAAGAACTGTACCGTTATCTTTAAAAGTCATTATCATAAATTTTTTCATCTCCCCATATACTGAACCAGAGGTTCGGATATGGGGAGGTTTTGATTTATATGGAAGAAAAAGAGGGAATCCGTCCTCACTCCTGTCAGGTACAGAACCGTTCGTCAGTCAGGCTGACCGGAATTCGTGAGGTGGTATCTTTTGACGAGCAGCAGGCTGTTATGGATACAGATATGGGGCTTCTGACGATAAAGGGAAAGGATCTCCATGTAAGCCGTCTGACGGTAGAGCAGGGAGAGGTGGATCTGGAGGGAACTGTGGACAGTCTGGTTTACTCTTCTAATGAAGCATACCGAAAGGCCGGAGAGTCGCTGCTTTCTCGCCTGTTTAAATAAATTGTCAGGAGCGTGAAGCATGAGTCCCAGTATTCAGACAGAGGCAAGGCTGATTTTAGTCAGCGCAGCAGCCGGAGCAGGGCTGATGGCAGTTTATGACTGTCTGAGGATTTTTCGTCTTCTGGTACGCCACAGCTGGCTGTGGGTAGGGCTGGAGGATTTTTTATACTGGATTTTTGCAGGCTTTGCCACCTTTTATCTCCTTTACAGGGAGAATGACGGAGGCCTGCGTTTTTGCGTAATTGGAGGAGTGTTGGCTGCAATGATTGCATATGACCGGGTTTTCAGCGCAAATTTTATGAAGCTATTGAAAAAGGCTGGGAGATGGATTAAAATAAAACGTAAGAGGTAACAGGGCAACGAGGATTTAAGGCTGGTGATTAGTATGAGAGGACGCGGAAACACCCGGAGAAAGAAAAGGGATCGATGGGGCAACCGGATGGCCATTGTGGGAATCACCGTGGTGGTGGCCAGCCTGGCGGTTGTAGTGAATTTAAAAAGCACCTCTATGAGGAAGAAGGAGCTGGAGTATCAAATCCGCGAGGAGGCTCTGGAGAAGCAGAAGACCGAGGAGGAAAATCGGGCCAGAGAGCTGGAGGAGTACCGGGTGTATGTACAGACAAAGCAGTACATAGAGGAAATTGCCAAACAGAAGCTGGGACTGGTGAATCCTGATGAGATTCTGTTAAAGCCGGCGCCAAAAGAATAAGGACAGGCATAGAATCCCCTTCCGCCGCATATAATGTGGCTTAGGAGGGGATTTTTGTGTGGAAACGGACAAGACGCCGCGATATGGCGGATGTGAATGTATATACAGCAGGACGTCTCAGTGAGATGGCCCGTTCACTGGGGCTTTTAGCCAGATCCTGCACGGACAGTCTGGAAGAGGAAAACGGGCTTACCAGGGAGGATGCGCTGGCAGCCATGCAGATGGCGGGGGCTCTGGTGTGCGGGGGCTGCAGCCGGTGCAATCTGTACCGAGACAGTGAAAAAGAGGACAGCTATTATATCTATTATCTGCTTCGGGCTTTTGAACAGAAGGGGCGGGTTGAGGACGAGGACATGCCCAGGCTGTTTTTGGAAACCTGCCGTCAGAAGGATGATTATATGATGCATCTAAACAGAAATCTGGGCAGAGCGACTATGAATCTGGAATGGAAGAACCGATTTCTGGAAAGCCGTGATACAGTGATGGTACAGTTTCGGGAACTGGCTCTCATACTGGATGAGTTTGCTCATCAGATGGAGCAGGCCACAGATATTACTGAGAGAAGAGCTGCTGCGGTCACACGGACATTTCGGCTTCACCGGGCCGTGGTGGAAAATATGCTGGTGCTGGAATATGAAAACAGGCGCAGGGAGGCTTACCTTACGGTTCGGATGCTGGGCGGCAAATGTATGACTGCCAGAGATGCGGCGGAGCTGTTTGGACAGGCTATGGGAAGCGGAACCTGGTATGCGCCTGCGGATACGAGGAATCTGATTACCCGGCAGCTTGGAACGATTCGATTTGTTGAAACAGGACAGTATCGGATGGTCTGCGGAGCTGCCCGTCTGCCAAGAGAAGGAGAGCGCGTGTCTGGAGATAATTATACCTTTATAAATTTGCCAGGACAGGCAGTATTGAGCCTTTCAGATGGTCTGGGAAGCGGAGAAACGGCATGCCGGGAAAGCGGTCGTGTGGTGGAGCTGACCCAACAGCTTCTGGAAGCCGGCTTTTCTGCCAGATCAGCGCTGAAAATGGTGAATACCATTCTGCTTCTGACAGGAGCCCAGCAGCATCCGGCTACGATGGATCTGTGTTGTGTGGATCTGCATACAGGGGTTCTGGAAGCAATGAAAATGGGGGCTGTCGCAGCTTTTCTGCTTCATGAAGGGAGTGCGGACATTCTGGAGGCCGGTCAGGTGCCGGTTGGTGTGATTGGTCAGGCAGAGCCGCTGCTTTTGTCAAAAAAGCTGTGGGACGGGGATCGGATTGTTATGATGACAGATGGTGTGCTGGATTCCTGGCCTGGAGAAGACAAGGAAAAAGCGGTGAAGGAGTATCTGGAGGGGATGATACTGAAAGGCCCGCAGGAGATGGCAGAGGAAATGCTTCAGTTTGCCTGCCAGTGGGGAGATGGCCCAAAGGATGACATGACGATTCTGACAGCGGGAATCTGGAAGAGGTAAAAGGGTCTTTACTTTGCGGTCAGTGTGGGCTATAGTGGAAATAGAAAAGACAGAGGACAAGTGCCCGGCGCCTCTTGTCCGCTGTAAGCGGGCAGGAAGGTGCATGGCTGAACGGTTATGAATAATGGAGAGATACATGCAGAAATCAATGATAATGGAAATCAGGTCTTATATGGAGGCTTATAAAATGCTGAGGCCGGGAGACAGGGTAATTGCAGCAGTGTCAGGAGGGGCAGATTCAGTTTGCCTGCTGTGGGCACTGCAGAAAATTGCTCCTGAGTTCCCGGCATTTCTGCGTGTGGTTCACGTACACCATGGACTGCGGGGGGCAGAGGCTGACCGGGACGAACGGTTTGTGGAGGAATTGTGCCGGAAACTTGGAATTCCTTTTCAGACTGTGCGCTGCAATGCGGCAGAATATGCCAGAGACCATGGAATGTCTACAGAGGAGGCCGGGCGTGTGCTGCGTTATGAGGCGCTGGAGCAGGCTGCGGAATGTTGGGAGAAAGAGACTGGCGCTGTTTCTGACTGTCCGGTGAAAATCGCAGTGGCTCATCACAGGGAGGACAGTGCAGAGACGGTTCTTCATAATCTTCTGCGGGGCAGCGGATTGCGGGGGCTGTCGGGGATCCGCCCGGTACAGGGACGGTTGATTCGCCCCCTGCTTTCTGTGAGCAGGGAGGAGATCTGCGCATGGCTGGAAGCAGAGGGAGTTTCCTGGTGCGAGGATTCAACCAACCAGTCAGAGGAGTATACCCGCAATGTTATCCGGCGCAGGATTCTTCCGTTGATGAGAGAAACAGTGAATCAAAGGGCAGAGGAAAACATTCTTCGGGCGGCGGATATTATGGCTCAGGCGGATCGGTATCTGGAGCAGCAGGCAGAACGGGTCTGGGAAGAGGGCGGACGACAGGAGCCAGAAAACAGACATGCAGAGCTGGAAAACAGATGTGCAGATTCGGAGAGCAGGCAGAATCCGGAAGGCAGTTGTTCCCAGATTTTTGCGGAAATAGACGGCAAGCTGTTTCTTCAGCAGGAGGAGATTATCCAGACCTACCTTCTCAGAAGAATGCTGGATGTGACAGCGCCGGGCTGGAAGGATATTACCAGCCGCCATTTTGCAGCCCTGGCAGCTCTGGCCCGCAATCAGGCAGGAAGCAGGCTGGATCTGCCCTGTGGTCTGGCAGCAGAAAAAACTTATGAGACTCTTCGCATTTTCAGAAAGAATACGAATGAAAAAAACGCAGAGAAAGGGAAGCGGATTTCCTTAGAAAGAAGATATATCACAGCAGACGGGACGTTGTGCCTGGAACTGGAAATTCCTGAAGAACGTATTCAGATTTGTACGCTTTCCAGGGAAAAAGCAGGAGAAATTCCCAAAAACCAGTATACGAAATGGTTTGATTATGATAAGATTAAAAATATGCTTTCTTACAGGCACCGGCGTCCAGGGGATTTTCTTACCTTGGGAGGCGGCGGAAAAAAGACCGTGGCCCGCTGTATGATTGATGACAAGATTCCCCGCGGTGAGAGAGAGCAGATTCCTGTGCTGGCTGAAGGAAATCACGTACTTTGGGTGGTGGGAGGCCGTATCAGTGAATATTATAAAATAACAGACCAGACAAAAACCATTTTACAGGTCACATATAATGGAGGAGAAGAACATGGCAGATAAAATCAGAGTATTGTTGTCAGAAGATGAAGTAAACAAACGAATCAGCGAGGTTGCCGCACAGATCAGCCGGGATTATCAGGGAAAAGAGATTCACCTGATCTGTATTTTAAAGGGCGGTGTATTTTTCACCTGTGAATTGGCGAAAAGACTGGAGCTTCCGGTTACTCTGGACTTCATGTCTGTATCCAGCTATGGCAATGACACCAAATCCAGTGGAGTGGTTCGTATCGTAAAGGATCTGGATGAGCCGCTGGCAGGAAAGGACGTGCTGATTGTAGAGGATATTATTGACTCTGGACGGACCCTGTCCTATCTGATTGAGGTATTGAAGCAGAGAGGGCCTGAAAGCATTCGTCTGTGTACGCTTCTGGATAAGCCGGAGCGCCGCGTGAAAAAACAGGTGACTGTAGACTACACCTGCTTTACGATTCCGGATGAATTTGTAGTAGGATACGGCCTGGATTATGCCCAGAAATACCGCAACCTGCCGTATATTGGAGTTGTGGAGCAGTAAGGAGGAAAGTAAGTGAAACAGCAGACCTATTTTCGCAGCAGCTGGTTATTTATTCTGCTGCTGTTTGGAATGTTTGCCTGGATGCTTTATACATCCGGCGGAAGACAAAATGAGCTGAGCAGCCAGCAGTTCCAGGAGGTTCTGGAGCAGAACGAGATTATGGCGGCAGAGATTAAGCAGAATGAGCAGGCGCCTACCGGAGTGATTCGGATGATGTTAAATGACGGTAATTACTACGAAGTTAATGTGCCGGATGTAAGATCTGCCCAGGAACTTTTGGATGAAAAGGGCGTTGATTATGTTACCAGAGATGTACCGCGGGTCAATTACTGGATCAGCCTGGCGCTGCCGGTGATTATGATGGTAGGAACCGTGCTGGTTCTGGTGTTTATGATGAATATGAGGGCGGCCGGAGGCGGCGGAGCCAATGCCAAGATGATGAATTTTGGAAAGAGCCGCGCCCGGATGACTCATACCAGCAATATCAATTTTAAGAATGTAGCTGGCCTGATGGAGGAGAAGGAGGATCTGGAGGAGATGGTAGATTTCCTGCGGAATCCTCAGAAATATACCAGCGTAGGCGCCCGGATTCCCAAGGGTGTCATTTTAGTGGGCCCTCCCGGAACAGGTAAAACCCTTCTTGCCAAGGCGGTTGCAGGAGAGGCAGGCGTACCTTTCTTCTCTATTTCTGGTTCTGATTTTGTGGAAATGTTTGTGGGTGTGGGTGCGTCCCGTGTCCGCGATCTGTTTGAGGATGCTAAGAAAAATGCTCCCTGTATTGTATTTATCGATGAGATTGACGCCGTAGCGCGCCGCAGAGGAAGCGGAATGGGCGGCGGCCATGATGAGAGAGAACAGACCTTAAACCAGCTTCTGGTAGAGATGGACGGCTTTGGTGTAAATGAGGGAATCATTGTTATGGCGGCTACAAACCGGGTGGATATTCTGGATCCGGCGATTCTTAGGCCAGGCCGTTTTGACCGGAAGGTAATGGTAGGACGGCCGGATGTGAAGGGCCGTCAGGAAATTTTGCAGGTTCATTCCAAGTCCAAGCCCTTAGGCGAGGATGTGGATCTTCTGCGGGTGGCAAAGACTACGTCAGGCTTTACCGGCGCAGATCTGGAAAATCTGCTGAATGAGGCAGCGATTCTGGCTGCCAAGGAAAACAGAAGCTTTATCCGCCAGTCTGATATTGATCGTTCCTTTGTTAAGGTGGGAATCGGCGCGGAGAAGAAGAGCCGTGTGATTTCTGAGAAGGAAAAGAAAATTACGGCATACCATGAGGCCGGCCATGCAATTTTGTTCCATGTTCTGCCGGATGTGGGACCGGTGCATACGGTTTCTATTATCCCTACAGGAGTTGGCGCAGCCGGATATACCATGCCGCTGCCTGGGGAAGATGAGATGTTTAATACCAAGGGAAAAATGCTCCAGGATATTATGGTATCTCTGGGTGGCCGAATTGCCGAGGAGATTATTTTCGATGATGTGACAACCGGTGCGTCTCAGGATATTAAGCAGGCAACCAAGATTGCCCGGGCGATGGTAACCCGTTACGGAATGTCTGAACAGATGGGTATGATTGATTACGGCGATGATGATGAGGTATTTATTGGCCGTGACTTTGGACACACCAAGGGATATGGCGAGGAGGTAGCATCCATGATAGACCGCGAGGTGAAGCGGATTATTGACGACTGCTACAAAGAGGCCAGAGCAATCATCGAACAGCACAGAGATGTGCTGGAACGCTGCTGCAGCCTACTGATGGAAAAAGAAAAAATTGGGCAGGAGGAGTTTGAAGGTCTGTTTGCAGAGGCAGAAGGGGAAGCGAAAGAGTGTTGAGTTTATGCGGAGTGCAGGAAAATTTCACAGAAATTTTATATATGAAATACCGTTCCGTCATTCTGCATAAAAAATAAAATGAAATTTATGGAAGTTTGTGCACACTTATTTTCATCTTTATGGTACTATAATTAACGTAAACCCCCCAATACATTATATAGTTTTTGCTACACCCCATAAGAAACGAAATACCTTCTCCTGAAAGAGCCGACTGCCCCGTCGGCTCTTTCTCTTTTTCATGTCATAGGAAAGTGCGTTCTGTGAAAAAACAGTTGTATCTTGTCAGGGGATGGGATAAAATAACAGTAATGACGCAGAGGGAGTATTGTAGATGATGCCAGAACAACAGATGGAAAGACTGAATAAGCGGGCGCTGTTCGCAGACGAGACTCTGGACTACCGGATACCGGAAGAGCCGGATGAAGGAGACAGTGTAGTCCTCCGGTTCCGTACAGGAAAAGATAATACGGATCATGTGTATTGTATTTCGGATGAGGGAAAAATGCAGATGAAAAAAACCTCATCCGATTCTTTGTTTGATTATTATGAAATTCAGATAACAGCAGGGGAGAACCCCCTTTATTATTATTTTCAGGCAGAAAAGGATGGTCAGGTCTGCTTTTATGACAGACTGGGAACGGATGCGGATCCCAAAGGAAGTCATGCCTTCTGCATTACTCCGGGCTTTCATACGCCGGAGTGGGCCAAGGGTGCGGTTATGTATCAGATTTACATTGACCGCTTCTGCAATGGAGATCCGGACAATGATGTGACGGATGACGAATATATTTATATTGGATGTCCGGTGCAGCAGGTGAAAGACTGGAATGCCGGCCCGGAGGCAATGGATGTGGGAAGATTTTACGGAGGAGATCTGCAGGGTGTCTGGGATAAGCTGGATTATCTGCAGTATCTGGGGATTGAGGTGATTTATTTCAATCCACTTTTTGTGTCCCCATCGAATCACAAGTATGACAGCCAGGATTATGAGCATATTGATCCGCACTTTGGTGTGATTGTCCGTGATGGAGGACAGGCTGTTCCCCAGGGAGCTGTATCTAATGAGGATGCGTCCCGTTACAGACTCCGCAGCGCAGCGCCGGAAAATCTTACAGCCAGCGACGCGTTTTTTGCAGAATTTGTGGAAGAGCTTCACCGGCGGGGAATGCGGGTGATCATAGACGGTGTGTTTAATCACTGTGGTTCTTTTAATAAATGGCTGGATCGGGAAAAGATTTATGAGAAAATGGGCGGCTATGAAACAGGGGCATACGTCAGCGAGGACAGCCCTTACCGCAGCTTTTTCCGGTTTAATGATGAGACAGCATGGCCGGACAATGATTCTTATGACGGCTGGTGGGGCCATGATACTCTTCCTAAGCTGAATTATGAGGAATCTGACCAGTTATATGACTATGTAATGTCCATTGCCCGCAAATGGGTGTCTCCGCCCTTTAACGTGGACGGATGGCGGCTGGATGTGGCGGCAGATTTGGGCCATAGCAGCGAGTATAACCACAAATTCTGGAGAGATTTCCGGAAGAATGTGAAAGAGGCCAATCCAGAGGCAATCATTTTGGCAGAGCATTACGGAGATCCGGGAAGCTGGCTTGCCGGGGATCAGTGGGATACGGTGATGAATTATGATGCTTTTATGGAGCCGCTTACCTGGTTTCTTACGGGAATGGAAAAGCATAGCGATGAGTATAATGGAATTCTGTTCGGGGATGGAGTAAGCTTTTTCCGTTCGATGAATTATCATATGGCGAGAATGAAAACGCCGTCTCTTCTTACGGCAATGAATCAGCTTTCCAATCATGATCACAGCCGTTTTCTGACCAGAACCAACCAGACGGTGGGACGTCTGGCTACCGCCGGAGCGAAGAAAGCAGAAGAGGGCATTCATTACGGTGTGTTTCGGGAAGCAGTGATGGTACAGATGACCTGGCCGGGTGCTCCTACTCTTTATTATGGCGATGAGGCAGGCGTGTGCGGCTGGACGGATCCGGATAATCGGAGAACCTATCCCTGGGGCCATGAGAATTTTGAACTGATAGAATTTTATAGCTACATGATCCGGATCCATAAGGGAATGCCGGCTCTTCGGCGGGGCTCGATAAAACAGCTTCTGGCTGATCGCCAGCTGATTGCCTACGGACGAATTCGCGGAAAGAACAAATGTGTCGTAGCAGTCAATAACCGCAACAACAGACGCGAGATTCAGCTTCCGGTATGGGAACTGGGAATTACGGATGAGGAAAAAATCATGCGCGTCATGCTGACGGAAGAAAAGGGATACAATGCGGGATTTCTGGAATATTATGCCAGAGATGGCATTCTGGCTTTGGAAATGCCTGCTCACAGCAGCATTTTGCTGGTGGCTGGAGTGGACGAGGCAGGAACAGGATCGGATGAAAAAAACAGAGCAGAATAATAAAATAACAGGAATGTTTGAAAAATAAAAAAAGTATTTGAAAAAACGTCTTGATTTTTTATCCATGCTGTGATAAGATAACTCTGCTTGTTAAAGCCGGTATGGGCGGGTTCCCGAGTGGCCAAAGGGGGCAGACTGTAAATCTGTTAGCAGTGCTTTCGATGGTTCGAATCCATCTCCGCCCATTTCGCCGCAGTGGCGGAACTGGCAGACGCACAGGACTTAAAATCCTGCGGGACTAATCTCCCGTGCCGGTTCGATTCCGGCCTGCGGCATTGTGGTTTTGACAAACGGGCCTTGGTAGCTCAGTTGGTAGAGCAGAGGACTGAAAATCCTCGTGTCACTGGTTCGATTCCGGTCCAAGGCATTGAGAAAGGCGGAATGTCTGTAAAGATATTTGAGATACAGCGTTTCTCATAAGTATGCGGGTGTAGTTCAATGGTAGAACACCAGCCTTCCAAGCTGGATACGTGGGTTCGATTCCCATCACCCGCTCTTTTTATTTGTATATGAAAGACGGAAGTCCTGTTTAAGCAGGACTTTTTTTTATGTCATAGGAAAGTTCATCCTATGACATAAAAACGCTCCGCGGGGATCGCCATGGGTTGGAAGAGAATTGGGCTGATGAGACGACCCGCCGCAGGCGGAGAAGCTCGTGAGCAAGCAAAGAAAATCAATAAAGCTTGAAAATAATTATGATTGATCCGATAGGAAATATAGTGTATACTAAAAACTGCATAAATTTTTCGTTAAAGGAGACAGTATATGAAAAAAAGAAATCTGGCAGTGGCTGCGGCAGTTCTGGCAGGCACAGTGGTTTTAACAGCATGCGGCGGCGGACAGAAGGCAGAAACAACTGCAGCAGCAACAACAGCTGCGGCAGCAGAGACAACTGCTGAGGAGACAACTGCAGCAGAGACAGCTGCTGAAGAAACCACAGAGGCAGAGGAAAAGACAGAAGGCACAGCAGAGCTGAGAATTGGCCAGGTTGAGGCAGCTGCTCATGGTGACAAGTGCTTTGCTATTGTGACAGCAGTTATTGACAGCAACGACACCATTGTAGCGTCCTATATTGATGAATATCAGTTCCTGTCTACCAATGAGACCGGTGTTCCCAACAGCGAGAGCTTTGCAGAGAGCGGAGCTGTGGCAGCAGACAAGGTTCTGGCATCCAAGAGAGTAAACGATGCTTACTATTCTGAGATGATGAAGAAAGCAGGTTCCACCAAGAATATTGCAGCGAACTTTGATGA
Source organism: uncultured Clostridium sp. (assembly GCA_900538475.1). Classification (GTDB taxonomy): domain Bacteria; phylum Bacillota; class Clostridia; order Lachnospirales; family Lachnospiraceae; genus Brotaphodocola. The sequence continues at coordinate 19,645 of UPYT01000003.1, forward strand.
GATTCAGAATTATGCAGACGGCAAGACCATTGCAGAGCTGGAGGAGCTTTCTGGAAAGACTCCGGAGGAAGTAGTAGATGCTGTGTCCAGCGCGACCCTGGTAGATACTCAGGGCTATGTGGCAGCAATTGTTGATGCAGCAAAGGCAGCTCAGGAAAATGATGCAGTGGTTTATGAGGGTGATGTGGACAGCCTGAGCCTGAAGCGCATTGAGGCAGCTGCCCATGGCGACAAGTGCTTTACAGTTGCAGCAGCACTGACAGATGGAACAAATGTAGTACTTTCCTACCTGGATGAGTATCAGTTCCTGACAACAAATGAAGTAGGCGTTCCCAACAGCGAAAGCTTTGCAGAGAGCGGTGCAGTAGCAGAGGGCAAGGTTCTGGCATCTAAAAGAGTAAACGATGCCTATTATTCTGAGATGATGAAGAAGGCAGGCTCCACTAAGAATATTGCAGAGAACTTTGATGAGATTCAGAGCTTTGTAAACGGTAAGGCTATTGAAGAACTGGAGGCTTTCTCTGGAAAGACCCCGGAGGAAGTAGTAGATGCCGTGTCCAGTGCAACTCTGGTAGATACTCAGGGCTACATTGCAGCAATTGTTGAGGCTGCAAAGCAGTAAGAGAATAGTCTGACAGGACTTAAGCGATTTTTGGTCAGGCGGTTTGAGGCGGAAGGAAAGACGCATTCAGGCAGCCTGACCGAAAATTGTAAAATAGAAGGGAAAAGGTAAATAAGCCATAAGCTAATTAAACCAAATATTAAATAAAAAGCGCTTGCAAATAATCAGAATCTGTGTTATTATAAATAGCGTCCGGAGATTCAATAAACAACGGATAAAACATAATGCGCGAGTGGCTCAGTTGGTGGAGTACGACCTTGCCAAGGTCGGGGTCGCGGGTTCGAGTCCCGTCTCGCGCTTTTTTTATTATCAAAATACAGATTTCTGTTTCAGGAGTCTGTATTTTTTTATTTCATAGGAACAAATTACGTCCTATGAAATAAAAACACTCTGCGGGGATCGCCATGCGGCGGTAGAGAATTTCGTCGCAGAAGCGATCCGCCGCAGGCGGAGAAGCTTGCGGGCGGGGAAACAGACAGAATCTGCTCCGATTGCAAATATAGAGATGCAATGGTACAATAGAGTGAAATGGGGAGAATACGAGCATATTAACACAGTTTTGGAGAAGGGACAGACTTATGCTAAAGATTATCGTGTGTGATGATGACGAACGCGACTTAAATCAGATTACAGAATTGGTTGATGAGTATCGCAGTACCCATCAGGAACAGCCGTTTTCTGTAGAGCGGGTTGATACAGCATCTGAGCTGGTAGCACAGCTGGAACGGGGAAAACGGTATGATATTTATATTCTGGATATTATCATGGATGAGCAGGATGGAATCAGTCTGGGGCAGACAATCCGCAAATACAGCCTGCGCAGTGCGATTGTCTATGTGACCGGATCGCCGGAATACGCTATGGGAGCGTTCGATGTATTTGCAAGCGGATATTTGTTAAAGCCGGTAGAGCCGCAGAAATTTACAGAATGCATGGATCGGATTGTATCTCAGCTGCGTCCTAAAAAAGAGGATATTTATACCTTTAAGGGACGCAATGGAATTGTGAGCATTGAACTGGAGCAGTTGATTGCGGTGGAGAATGTAGCTCGGGTTATGCATTTTTATATGGAACAGGGAAAGGTGTATGAAAGTGTATATATTCGTAAACCGTTTGAGCAGGAGCTGGATCGGCTTCTTCGGGACAGCCGCTTCATTCAGCCGCACAAATCCTTTGTAGTGAATATGGATCATGTAGAAAAAATGATGGCTCATGATTTTCTGATGTCAGATGGAAGTATTATTCCAATCAGCAGAAACAGTCTGTCTCAAACAAAGCGGGGATATCTGGAGTTCCTTTCCAGAATGGATCGCAGATAGGAAAGAGCATGGGACATTTACAGGACAGCCGGAAGCGGATTTTCCGTTCCGGCCTTTCTGGTTTATGGGGGAAGAATGAAACATGGAAATCAGGCATTTTATTATAAGCTGCATTGCCCATATTTTCCTCGGCTTTTTTTTGATGATTTTTTCTGCGAGGAGATATTCTCTGAAGAAGACTGGGAGTATTCTTCTGGGAACCGTAATCCTTCTGATAGCAGTGGAGATCGCGGCGCTCCCGTGGGACAGTAATAAGGTTTTTTTTTTCCTGATGGCGGGACTGCGGATTCTTGCAGCTCAGGGGGTGGCCCTGTATCTTTCAGAATACAGAGATTCCAGAGGCATATTTACAGGAGTCCTGTCCAGCATGTGTCTGCTGGCGGGGATGATGATTCCGGAGTATCTGGGAGCAGCTGTGGGATATCCGGTCTGGATTCCGTTTCTGGGAATTCCCATTCATCTGAGTATCCTGTTTTTACTGTGGCATTTTTTTGTGCCGGTTTACCGGGAAAACCAGAGAGCTTCGAAGAGCGGCTGGGGAAAAAGCTGTGTGGCTACAGCAGGCTTTTACTTCGCAGCATGGGGAATCGGGGTGGTTATGTATGGAACATCCCGGGCAGCGGAGGCTTTCTGGGCAGTGGTGTTTGTTATTTTAACAGTATACAGCCTTTATGTCATAATGTTCTGGATGGTGTGGCGTCTTCATAAGGAACGTCAGGCTATGAAATCAGGAGAACTGCTGGAACGGGGAATCCGGGCTTTGAAATACGAGCTTCAGGAGCTGCACGAAACGGAAAACAGAATCGCAGTTCACGTTCATGACAGAAGACATCTTATCCGCCTGATGCAGCAGCTGATGGCAGATGGAGACTATGAGCAGGTGAAGCAGGTCTTAAATCAGATGAAGCAGATGACAGAGCTGACGGCAGGAAACAGACGATGTGCCAATCCGGCTATCAACGGAATTATGGCGTCCTATGAGGCTGAGGCAAAGGACCTGGGAATTCGGACGGATCTGCGCATTGAGTTTTCAGATGAACTGAAGCTGGATGACTGGGATGCGGCTGCTATCACAGGGGGATTGATGGCCAATGCCATCCGAATGTGCAGAGAACTGGAGAATCCGGAGAAGCGCTGGATGAATGTGAGGCTGTGGGGAAGAAAGAATATGCTGGGAATAGAGGTTTCCTGCAGCTGCAGAAATGATATCCGGCTTCATCCGGAAACAGGGCTTCCTGTCACGAAGAGAGGAGTGGATTATGGAAGCGGTCTTCAAAGCGCGGCTTATTATGCAGAAAGAAATAGAGCAGATTTTCAGTGCAGGCGGGAAAATGAAACCTTTCTGGCCCGGATTGTGTTGTAGAGGAGGACGGCGATGGCAGAGTATCGTTTGATCACATTCTGTCTGGCGAATGTATTTCTGGGGATCTATATGGCTCTTTTTTTAAAGAGAAGATTCAGCTGGAAAATAACCATAGCTGCGTTGAGTTTTATGGAGCTGGGGCTCTGGTTTTTTGAGTATATGCGATATATAAACGGAACAGGGGAGCATTGTTATGAAAATGTTCTGATAGGAAGGCTGCCGGTGATAGTTGTGGGAATTTTTCTGTCAGAATATTGGGATGCAAGAGGTGTTTTTACGGCGCTGGCCGGAGTGTTTTATGGAAATCTGGGGGGACTTGTAGTTCGAACCGTTTACTGTCTCAATCATTCCCTGAGTCTGGGAATTACAGCTGTGGTAATTTTTCATGTACTGCTTCTGGTGATTTTGTGCTGCCATTTTCGTCCGGCCTACTGGAAAGCTCAGGAGGTGTATCGGAAGGAATGGGGACTTTTCAGTTTAATTCTTATCATGTTTATTACAGGGAATTATCTGATGCTTGGTGCTATGCGGGGACTGCCCATAGCCTGTATCCGCAATGTAGTTCCGCTTTTATATTTGCTGAATGTATTTGGAATGATTGTAATGGCCTTCCGGGTGCTGGATCGCCTGGAACGGGAGCAGAGCCGGGAGCAGGCTGTGCGGGTGTTAGAGGCAAGCGGTCAGATTCTGAAGCAGGAAACAGAGGAAATTCAGCGGGTGGAGCGGCGGATTACGCAGTTTAACCTGGATAACCGCCAGTTTATTGCCAAAGCGGAAGCGTTGATGGAGACAGGCTGTTATGAACAGATGGATCAGCTTCTGGCGCAGATGCAGGAGCTGCCTGCCAGACTTTCTGTAAAGCGCTATTGCCAGAATCTTCCAATCAGCGGTGTGATTTCCTACTATGTCAGAATGGCCAGAAAAAACTGGATTCATGTAACTGTAAAGGCAGAGATTCCGGAAAATATCGGGGAATATGAGTGGGAAATCGCAGTGATGCTGGGCAATCTTCTGGACAATGCAGTGCGGGCCTGTACTGAGGTGGAAAAATGGGGAAGCAGAAAGCTGACCATTAAGGTACAGCAGATCCGCAGACAGATTATCTTTGAGATCCGAAATACTTATGCAGGAAGAATTCAATTTGATTCAGAGACAGGGCTTCCTTTGTCCCAGCGGGGAGAAGGACACGGACTGGGCATGGGAAGCGTTGCTTCCTGTGTAGAGAAATGGGGCGGAATTCTGGACTGCGGGGAAGAAAATGGTTGGTTTTTTGTTCGGATTCTGATATAAAATAGATGTAAGCTGCATAAAAAGGCTGCAGAGGACAGAAAGGCAGGAAGATGGAAATTTCTTACCGGATTGTAAAAGAAACGGTTTGTATTGATAAAATAGAAAATCCCGGGACTGTTGTGGTAGTCCCGGAGGAAGTGGAGGGGCGTCCGGTAACTGAACTGGGCGCTTATGTGCTTTCAGGGAGCAGCGTGGAGGAGGTTTATCTCCCGTCTCATCTGGTGAAAATCGGTGCTTACGGGTTTTACGGCTGTGAGGAGCTGAGGCGGCTTCATGCTTACGGTCGCCTTACGGATCTGGGAACCGGACTGTTTGCCGGGGTTCAGGGCGTAGAACATCTGGAATTTACAGAATTTGCAGGAGAACGATCCGGCTTTAAGGAGCTTTTGTCAGAACTTCGTCAGACTCTCCGGGTAACGCTTTGGAGGAGGGAGGCAGATGGAAAAATCACCCAGGCGCGGCTTATTTTTCCGGAGTATTATGAGGAGTCTGTGGAAAATACACCAGCCCGCATTTTGTTTATTGAAACCCATGGCTGCGGTCATCGGTACCGTTACTGTTTTGTAAATCGTCAGTTTCAGTTTCGAGGCTATGATGAGCTGTTTCCTCATGTGAAGGTACAGGAATCAGAAGAGCTGGTGACAGAGCTGGCGTTGGGACGTCTTCTGTATCCTGTGGAGCTGACACCTCGCTTTGAAGCTATGTACCGGGAATATGTAAAAGAGCACTGGAATGCGGCAGGGCGGCTTTTGATTGAAGCGGACAGTCCTCAGAAAGGGCGGAGAGCCAGTCTGGAGCCGGGGCGGCTGCCATGGCTGGTAACAGAAATTCTGGAGAGGGCAGGAGACGGTGAAGAGTCGGGTCCAGCGGAAGAGGGAAAAAATCAGCTGACGGATCGGATAGAAGCACTGATTGCTCTGGCCAGAGAGGCAGAGGATACGGAGATGGTCAGCTGGCTGATGGATTACCGGCATGAACGGAAAGACGAAAAGCAGATTGGTGAGGTCGGCAGAGAAAATGCCGGGGGACAGGCGGCAGAGGATGGTTCTAAGGGCCGTCGGCGCAGAAGATTTGAACTGTAAACCAGCATGAAAGCTGCAGCAGAGAGAAATCATAAAGGACGGAGGCAAATATATGATCGATCCTACAAGACACAGGCAGCTCCAGGAGCTGGATGTAGTGGGACTGTGTACGCGGATTCTTCAGAATTCCAGAAATGAATTATATTTGAATATGCGCTATCTGGATCTTTCACTCAGCAGCCTTGGCTTTGAGATGGATCCGGCCTGTCGGGGGCTGGGAACAGATGGCTTTGTGATCTATTATCATGGAGAATATCTCTGTGATTTGTACCGGAGAGGCCGGGTGCTCGTGAATCGGGCATATCTTCACATGGTACTTCACTGTCTGTTTTGCCATATGGATACCATGGGCAGGCGGGATGGCAGGATGTGGAATCTGGCCTGTGATATTGCGGCGGAATCTGTGATAGACGGTCTTTATCTAAAATGCGTTCATATACAGACACCGCCCTTTCGGATGGACTGGTACGGGCGTCTGAGGCAGCGTCTGCAGGTTCTGAACGCAGAAGGCGTGTATAAGGCCCTGGAAGAAATGAAGCTGACAGAACGGCAGCTGGAGCGTCTGGAGGCGGAATTTCTGGTGGATGATCATCAGTACTGGCAGCTTCCGCCAGATGCGCCGAAAACAGGTGTTGTGCGGCAGAACCAGTGGAGCAATAACCGGGAGAAGCTTCAGACTGAAATGGAGACCATGGGAAACCGGCAGGATGAGGACACAAAAAGCCTTCTGGAGCAGGTGCAGGTGGAAAATAGAAGCCGCTATGATTATCGCAGATTTCTGCAGAAATTTTCTGTACTGCGGGAAGAAATGCTGGTGGATGAGGATTCCTTTGATTATGTGTTTTATACCTATGGTCTTTCCCTGTACGGAAACATGCCGCTGGTAGAGCCGTTGGAATCAAAGGAGGTCAGCCGGATTGAGGATTTTGTTCTGGTGATTGACACCTCCATGTCCTGTTCTGGAGATCTGGTTCGGCGGTTTCTGGAGGAAACCTACAATGTGCTGTGTCAGTCAGACAGCTATTTTAAAAAGACCAATATTCATATTATCCAATGTGATGATCAGGTGCAGCAGGACAGAAGGATCACCTGCCGTCAGGAGATGGAAGCGTATATGCAGGAGTTTTCGATTATCGGACAGGGCGGAACGGATTTCCGTCCGGCCTTTGAGTATGTAAATCAGATGCTTGGTCGGGGTGAGTTTCACCGGCTGAAAGGACTTTTGTATTTTACGGATGGAGAGGGGATTTATCCAGTAAAGCGTCCTGTGTATGATACTGCTTTTGTGTTTGTGAAGGAGCAGTATACGGACATTTCCGTCCCGGCCTGGGCCATGAAGGTAATTCTGGAGCCGGAACAGCTGTTGGAGATGAAACAGGAGAAACCTATAGAGATAGAATAGCAGGAGAAAAGAAATGAACATTAAACGTGCAAAGCAGGAAATAAAGGATACCATAGAGGCTTATCTGAAAAAGGATGAGTTTGGCTCCTATGTCATTGGATCCGTCCGGCAAAGACCTGTATTGTTGATTGGTCCGCCGGGAGTAGGAAAAACACAGATTATGGAGCAGATTTCCCAGGAATGCGGAATCGGTCTGGTGGCCTATACTATTACTCATCACACAAGGCAAAGCGCCATCGGTCTTCCTTTTATTGAGAAGAAAGAGTATGGAGGCAGAGAGTATGCAGTAACAGAATATACCATGAGTGAGATTGTGGCGGCTGTTTATAATAAAATCCAGCAGACTGGGCTGGCTGAGGGCATTCTGTTTATAGATGAGATTAACTGTGTATCAGAAACCCTTGCTCCGACCATGCTCCAGTTCCTTCAGGGAAAGACCTTCGGCAATCACCGGATTCCGGAGGGCTGGATCATCGTAGCTGCAGGAAATCCGCCGGAATACAATAAGTCTGTACGGGATTTTGATATTGTAACCCTGGATCGTATCCGCAGAATTGATGTGGAGCCGGATTTTGACGTCTGGAAGGAATATGCAGTAAAGGCAGACATTCATCCGGCAGTGCGGGAATATCTGAATATCCGCCGGCAGAACTTCTGTCAGATTGAAACAACGGTAGATGGGCGGCTTTTTGTCACGCCCCGGGGTTGGGAGGATCTTTCTCAGCTGATTCAGGTGTATGAGGAACTGGGGAAAAAGGCAGACCGGGAGCTGATCCAGGAATATATCCAGTTCCCCAAAATTGCAAAGGATTTTGCCAACTATCTGGAGCTTCATTATAAGTATAAAAATGATTATCAGGTAGAGCGGATTCTGGAGGGAGAAATTTCCGAAGCAGCAGTGGAAAAGCTGGAGCGGGCGGCCTTTGACGAGCGGATCAGTGTGGTAGGGCTTCTTCTCTCCGGACTGAATGAGGAGTTTCGCCAGGTAAGCCGGATGGGGCGGATTATGGCTATGCGGATGGAATGGATGAAGGAGCTGCACAAAAGCGGAGCTTTTGAAGGAAATGGCATTGAGGCCTTTGCAGCCATGACGGCAGAGTTTCAGGAGCAAATGGAGACGCACCTGGAGCAGGGGCTGATTTCCAGAATGGAATACCGTACCCGGCGGGCGGTGCTGGCGTATTTTGAGGAGGATCTGCAAAAGCTTCGTGCCGGAGATTTTGCAGATGGGACGCAGGTATGGGAAGCTCTGCGGGAAAATTTCGGGCAGGACAGTGACCGCTATGAGGATATGGCAGAGGCTGCCGGAGAAAAGTTAGAACATGCCTTTGATTTTATGGAGGCGGCCTTTGGGGGAAGCCAGGAAATGGTTTTGTTTGTAACGGAGCTGAATACGGGCTTCTACAGTATCGAGTTTCTGCAGGAATATGATTGTGAACGGTATTATCAGTATAATAAAAACCTGCTGTTCTCCAGAGAAGAGGAGCTGTTGGGGAAGGTTTTGGGACAGTAATGTGGAGAAAACAGAGAGCATGTGGAAAACACAAGGCAGCCGCCTGCTTTTTGTGGAAAACGAGAAGGGATAAGATATCAATATGAATGGATTGAGAACAGGAATCTGGTATCGGACGCTTCCCAGGCTGGATACGGAAGCGATGATGAACACAATGAAGGGCTGGGGCCCGGGAATCCTTGATTTTATAGTAAGACTTTTGATTGCTCTGCTGATTCTTTTTATTGCCAGCCGGATTGTGAAGATTATCAGCCGTATTATGAACAATGCCATGGAGCGGGCGTCCCTGGATGTGAATGTGATGCGGATGCTTACCACCTTGACCGAGGTGGCGATTTATACGCTGGCTGTATTTATTGCAGCTGACAATATGGGCATTCCTTCTGCATCGATTATTGCCCTGTTAGGTTCCGCAGGCCTTGCAATCGGTCTGGCGCTGCAGGAAAGCCTGAAAAATGTGGCAGGAAGTCTGATGATTATGATCAGCCGTCCCTTTGTTATAGGAGAATATATTATTTTTGGAGATATTGAGGGAACAGTTGTCAGTGTAGGACTGATTTATACAACACTGCTTACCGTAGATAATAAAAAGGTCACGATTCCCAATGGCAGCATTTCCAATGGAGTGGTAGTTAATGTAACCGGTCAGGAAAAACGGAGAGTCGATCTGGAAGTAGGGATTGGATATACCTCTGATATGAAGCTGGCCAAGGAGATTATGTACCGTCTGTTTGAAAATAATCCGCTGGTACTGAAGGAGGATGGGATCACAGCCTATGTAGGAAATCTGGGAGACAGCTCCGTGACTGTGGGAATCCGGGGCTGGACAAAAACAGCGGATTACTGGACTGTGCGCTGGGAGATGATTGAGCGCATTAAGGAGGAATTTGACAAGAACGGAATTGAAATTCCGTTTAACCAGGTAGATGTGAATGTGAGAGGGGCTTTCACCCCTCTGCAAGAGACAGCATCCAGTGAATCCAACCGCTGACAGTGGAGGAACGGCGTTTGTAGGTGCTCATGCTTTCTACCTTGTAAAGGCCGGACTGCTTCATGACAGAAACAATGGCTGAGGCGTCCGGCATGATGCCGGTTTCCAGATACAGGCGAAAGGTTTCCCGGAAAGGCCGATGCTTTAAAATGGCTTCGCAGAGAGCCAGCTGACGTTGGCGGTAGCCCAGGTTCATCATTTTTCTTCCCAGAGGAGTGAGAAAGTAGACAGGCCGGCGTCCGTCTCCGTAGCGGCGGTCAAGAAGACCGAGATACCGGGCTGCGTCGGTGTAGTAGCTGGTCTGCCGGATATCGAAGGCATATTGTTCTGTTACCTGATCCTGACTCAGCTCCTGGGCGGAGAGCAGCTCGCAAAGGTTAATGATTCGTTTCATGCTGTTTGCCTGAGGAAAGGAAATCTCCGGTTCCGGAACCGTATTTGTCCTCTGGAGTACCTCCTTTAAATCCTGAAGACTGATGGCAGTATCTTCTATGGAATAGTTTTTTTGTTTAACGAGAATCAGGGAATTGTAAGATTCCGGATTTTCAAATTTATATTCGTACAGGCTGAAAATTCCGTTGGAATAGACGAGAAAGATCGGCCTGATTTTTTTTGTCATCCGGCCAGACCAGGTACGGAATGGATAGTACAGCTGGCGGATCAGAAAATCCTCGGAAAGATCCCGCTTTGCCTCCAGAAGAGAGAGGCTGAAGGCGCTTTCAAAGGCAGCATCAATTTCAATCTGTGAATTATTGACAGAGACAGGAACAGGGAGCTGGGTTATACGGTTTTGAATATGAAAATCAAACTGTCCGGAACCCATCCGTCCGGAAACGGTAGGTAAAAGCCCATCCTCCTCCAGAAAATCTGCCAGCATTCCAGATGCCAGGGCGCAGTTGATGGCGATGGCTTCGCTGGGGATGTGATTGGCATTCAGGCTTTGAAGTCCTGAGGGGAGAGACAGATGGATGATGGAAGAGACTGGTTCCGGAAATGGCTGGTAGGCGTCAAAATGGGAAATGACATAATCGCCTCGGGAAATGGGAAGAATCGCCAGCTGATGTTCAGAAAAAATCTGCGGCAGATTGATCCGGTGATCAAATTTGGCCATAAGCCGCGGTTCCCGGTATTCTTTGATCTGCGCCGCAGAAATCACGAACTTTCCCTCCTGACGGATGTGGGAAAGAATATTATATTTTTCGAACAGAGCCTCCCAGGCCCGATCGTTCTGGCCTTTTGCTTTTTCACTCATGGGCTTACTCCTAAGCGGCAGAACCTGGAAAGTCCGGCTTACTGCCAGACCTGGCTCTGTGCAGCTTTTTCTTTTATTTGTAGTTTCTTACAACCACCTCGTCTACCTGCCCCCGCTTGGCTGCGTTGGAGTTGATGGCGCGTTTGGCCTTAACAATGGTGATATCATAGGCGGCATATTGTTCCCGGATAAAGTCTGTGGCTGAGTTGGAAAGCATAAACCGGATTCCCCGGCGATTCAGCTCATCACAGCATTCCCGAAGGCGAATCTGCTCCGGACGCCCAAAGCCGCCTTTGGCGTAGCCAGTGAAGTTGGCGGTATCAGAAACAGGGTCATAGGGCGGATCCAGATAGACAAAGGTTCCTTTTTTTACACTGGAAAGAACCTCGGCATAGTCCATGCTGGTAAAGGTCAGGCTGGCCTTCTGAAAGTAGGAGCTGACAGCCCGCAGGGTCGGCTCATTGATAATATTCGGGTTTTTGTAATGACCAAAAGGCGTGTTAAACTGTCCGGCATTGTTTACCCGGAAAAGCCCGTTGTAGCAGGTTTTGTTTAAATAAATAATCCGGGCAGCTCGATCCACAGGACTGAGCTGCTGGTATTTTTCCCGATCCCGATCCCAGTCTCGAACCTGATAAAAGTGTTCCGCCTCATTGGGGTGGGTTCCAAGGGCTTCAATCAGCTCGTCTACGTTGTCGCGGATTACCTCGTACATCTGAATCAGCTCGGAGTTGATGTCATTAACATGGGCAGTGTTGGGCTGAAGCTGAAATAAAACGGCGCCGCCTCCTAAAAAAGGTTCGCAGTAGGAGGAGACCCGTTTTGGAAACAGCGGTGTTAAATCATCTAAAAGCTGGCGTTTCCCGCCAACCCACTTTACAACAGGCGCAACAAGACGATTTTTTCGCATAATTTGCACCCTCTCTTTCTGAGTATATTACCCATACATTTTATCACAAGTCCGGAACAGCTTCAATAGAAAGAAGCGGCATTAGGGAAAGAAAGAGTCCATTGTATGTTCTGAGAAAATAAGGTAAAATATTAGAAAAGGAAATGTCGTCAGAAAGGATTTCATGTGGACAGATATAAAAAAATTATTATTACTGGGATAATCGGAGCAGTTCTTATTTGTTGGGGTTTTTTGTATTCCCAGGCAGACCGTAAAGGTTTACCAGAACGGGAGGCTGATACATTCTCTGGATAATGGAACTACGGCAGTGGGAAGGGTTCCGGGGAAGTTTTTTCATTTTGTAAAACTTTCCTAGGCCGAGAGCCAGGTTCTGGTTGAAAAATCCCTGTGAAGCCCATAAAATCAAGGCTTCACAAATTCTTCACAAAATAATTAGCACTCACCTCTTGACATGGCTAACAACATGTGTTATATTTCGTATAGAACAAGGAAATGCAAGAAATGCACATGTTCCGAAAGGAGGAACAGCTATGAATATTAATAAATTTACTCAGAAGTCTATGGAAGCGGTACAGAACTGTGAGAAATATGCCTATGAGTACGGAAATCAGCAGATTGAGCAGGAGCATTTGTTTTACAGCCTTCTGACTTTGGAGGACAGCCTGATTCTGAAACTGCTGACGAAAATGGGAATTTCCAAAGAGATGATTGTCAATGAGGCAGAGCAGAAGCTGGCGGGACTTCCGAAGGTAAGCGGCAGCAGTCAGGTATATATCAGCAGTGATCTGAACAAGGTGCTGATTCATGCAGAGGATGAATCGAAGGGCATGGGAGATGAATATGTATCGGTAGAGCATATTTTCCTGGCTCTGATGAAGTATGCAGACAGAACCTTGAAGGAGCTGTTCAGGCAGTACAGCATCAGCAGGGATTCGTTTTTGCAGGCCCTGTCTACGGTGCGGGGAAATCAGCGGGTGGTCAGTGACAATCCGGAGGCAACCTATGACACTTTGGAAAAATATGGATATGATCTGGTGGAGCGGGCCAGGGATCAGAAGCTGGATCCGGTGATTGGCCGTGACAGTGAGATCCGGAATGTGGTTCAGATTCTGTCCAGAAAGACAAAAAATAATCCTGTCCTGATTGGTGAACCTGGCGTCGGAAAGACGGCTGTCGTAGAGGGACTGGCTCAGCGAATTGTCCGTGGTGATGTGCCGGAGGGCTTGAAAAACCGCAGGCTGTTTGCCCTTGATATGGGTGCGCTTGTGGCAGGAGCCAAGTACAGGGGCGAGTTTGAGGAACGTTTGAAGGCAGTTCTGGAGGAGGTAAAAAAGAGCGAGGGGCAGATTATTCTGTTCATCGACGAGCTTCATACCATTGTTGGCGCTGGAAAGACAGAGGGTTCCATGGATGCCGGCAATCTGTTAAAGCCCATGCTGGCTCGTGGTGAGCTGCACTGTATCGGTGCGACGACTCTGGACGAATACAGAAAATATATTGAAAAGGATGCGGCTCTGGAACGTCGTTTTCAGCCGGTTCTGGTGGATCAGCCGACAGTAGAGGATACGATTTCTATTCTTCGTGGAATTAAGGATCGGTATGAGGTCTTCCACGGAGTGAAGATTACGGACTCTGCACTTGTTTCTGCAGCTGTTTTGTCGGATCGTTACATTACGGATCGATTCCTGCCGGATAAGGCCATTGACCTGGTGGATGAGGCCTGCGCTCTGATTAAGACGGAGCTGGATTCCATGCCTGCAGAGTTGGATGAGCTGTCCCGTAAAATTATGCAGCTGGAGATTGAAGAGACGGCTCTGAAAAAAGAGACGGATCATTTGAGTAAGGAGCGTCTGGAGACGCTGCAGAAGAATCTGGCAGAGCTTCATGAGGAGTTTGCAGGAAAGAAGGCACAGTGGGAGAATGAGAAATCTTCTGTAGACCGTTTGTCGGCTCTTCGTGAAGAGATAGAGCAGGTGAACCGGGATATTGCCACAGCCCAGCAGCAGTATGATTTGAATAAAGCGGCAGAGCTGCAGTATGGACGGCTTCCTCAGTTGCAGAAGGAGCTGGCGGCAGAGGAAGAGAAGGTGAAAACTCAGGATTTGAGTCTGGTTCATGAAAGTGTTACAGAAGATGAGATTGCCCGGATTATTTCCCGGTGGACAGGAATTCCTGTAAGCAAGCTGAATGAAAGCGAACGCAGCAAAATTCTGCATCTGGATGATGTGCTGCATAAACGGGTAGTAGGCCAGGACGAGGGCGTGGAGAAGGTAACAGAGGCCATTCTTCGTTCCAAGGCCGGAATCAAGGATCCTACCAAGCCGATTGGCTCCTTCCTGTTTTTAGGACCTACCGGCGTGGGAAAAACAGAGCTGGCCAAGGCTCTGGCAGAGGCGTTGTTTGATGATGAGAACAATATGGTCCGTATTGATATGAGTGAGTACATGGAGAAGCATTCGGTAGCCCGTCTGATCGGAGCGCCTCCAGGATATGTGGGCTATGATGAAGGCGGCCAGCTGACAGAGGCTGTGCGCCGGAAACCGTATTCGGTAGTGCTGTTTGACGAGGTGGAGAAGGCTCACCCGGATGTATTCAATGTACTGCTTCAGGTGCTGGATGACGGCCGTATTACAGATTCCACAGGCAAGACGGTGGATTTTAAGAATACGATTCTTATTATGACCTCCAACATAGGTTCTCAATATCTGCTGGATGGAATTGATGAGGCCGGACAGATTCGTTCGGAGGCAGAACAGATGGTAATGCAGGAGCTGCGCGCTCATTTCCGCCCGGAATTTTTGAACCGGCTGGATGAAACGATTTTATTTAAGCCGTTGACCAAAGACAATATCAGCCATATCGTAGATTTGATGGTGGCAGATGTAAACAGGCGTCTGGCAGATCGGGAGCTGAAGGTAGAACTTACAGACGGAGCCAAGAGCTTTGTTACGGAAAATGGATACGATCCCGCTTATGGCGCCCGTCCTTTGAGACGATACCTGCAGAAGCATGTAGAAACCCTAGCAGCACGGATTATCCTGGAAGGTAATATCAGCGAGGGACAGACCATTGTTATTGACAGTTCCCAGGATGGACAAAAGCTGATTGCTTATGTGGAGTAAGTGCTTTTTGGAGAAGGCTGCAGCAGACGGAAGGTGTCAGGTTATGGTTCACAGGCCTGACTGAAAATAGGTACAATGCCGATAAAAGACACAGAAAATTCACAGAGATGCGCTTGACATTCACGGAAATAAGCGTTATATTACGGATAGAACAAAAGGAAGGGATAAGAATTCAATGACCGGCATTGGTCGATGGATTTTCTTCCTCCGGATTTCCGGTTCCAGAAAAACAAGGTGATTTTGCATCAATAGAGAAGGAGAGATGACTTATGTTAATGCCTAGTATTTTTGGAGAAGATTTGTTTGACGATTTTATGAGTGATTTTCCGTTTTTCGATGATAAGGCGGAGCGCCGACTGGAGAAAAAGCTGTATGGCCGCCGAGGCAGAAATCTGATGAAGACCGATGTGAAGGAGACGGATACAGAATATGAGCTGGAGATGGATCTGCCGGGATTTACGAAGGACGAGGTTTCTGCCTCTGTGGAAAATGGTTATTTGACGATTACTGCGGCCAAGGGCGTGGATAAGGATGAGCAGGAAAAAGAAACCCACAAATATATTCGCAGAGAGCGTTATGCCGGAGCCTGCCAGCGTTCCTTCTATGTAGGTGAGGATGTGACAGAGGCGGATATTAAAGGTGAGTTTAAACATGGTATTTTGAAACTGCATATTCCGAAAAAGGAGGTTCAGCCAGCAGTGGAAGAGAAGAAGTATATTTCTATCGAAGGCTGACAGAAGCGCTGACAAAGCGCATTAGAGGAGAAGTCCTTTCAGGGGCGCCGGGTTGTCCGGCGCCCCGTTTTTGCGTTGACGCAGGGATGCATTTGTATTAAAATGAAGTCAGCCAAGAATCAGGCGAATCTACATTTTACGGGAGGATACTTTTGTGGATAAAAAACAGCTGGCAATTGAGAAGCATAAAGAATGGAAAGGGAAAATCGAAGTGATTTCCCGGGCGCCTGTAACCAACAGAGAGGAGCTGGCTCTTGCCTATACGCCTGGCGTGGCAGAACCCTGTCTGTTGATTGCCGAGGATGAAGAGAAGGCTTATGATTATACAAGAAAGGGCAACCTGGTTGCTGTTATCACAGATGGTACGGCAGTGCTGGGACTGGGGGATATTGGCCCTTCTGCAGGAATGCCGGTTATGGAAGGAAAGTGTGCTCTGTTTAAAACCTTTGCGGATGTGGATGCATTTCCTTTATGCGTGAATTCCAAGGATGTAGATACGATTGTGAATACGATTGCTTTGATTTCTAAGAGCTTCGGCGGAATCAATCTGGAGGATATTGCGGCGCCTCGCTGCTTTGAAATTGAGAAGAAGCTGAAAGAGGTTTGCGATATTCCGGTGTTCCACGATGATCAGCATGGAACTGCGATTGTTGTGGGAGCAGCTCTTCTGAATGCAGTGAAGGTGACCGGAAAAACCATGGGACAGCTGCGTGTGGTAATTAACGGCGCAGGTGCAGCCGGTGTTTCTATTGGAAAGCTTTTGATTGCTATGGGCTTTGGAAATATTATTATGTGTGATATTCATGGCATTATCTGTGAGGGTGATGAAAACTTAAATTCCGGACAGGAGGAGATTTCTCATATCAGCAACCAGAACAAGGAGCATGGAACTCTGGCAGATGCCTTAAAGGGAGCGGATATTTTTGTCGGCGTTTCCCGTCCAAATCTGGTAACAAAGGAAATGGTTGCGTCTATGAACCAGGGAATTGTATTTGCTATGGCAAATCCGGTGCCTGAGATTATGCCAGATGAGGCAAAGGCAGGCGGAGCGGTTGTTGTGGGAACTGGACGCTCAGATTATCCAAACCAGATTAACAATGTGCTGGTATTCCCGGGACTGTTTAAGGGAGTTCTGGCTGTGCGCGCGAGAGATATTACAGAGGGAATGAAGATTGCTGCAGCTCATGCTATTGCAGCAGTGATTCCGGAGGAAGAGCTGACGGCGGAGTATGTGATTCCGTCATCCTTTGATAAGCGGGTAGCCCTGGCAGTTGCCAATGCAGTGGCGCAGGAGGCTGTCAAAGAGGGAATCAATCGTGTGCCCTATGAGGAAATTGTGTAAGCTTACAGTTATTGTTGTCTGAGAGAATGTGATTGTTTTATTAATAGAAATGGAGAGGGAACTGTTGTTTTATGATTGATCGTGAAGCGACAGTTCTTTCTTTATTTTCTGGAATGGAATATAAAAATAATACATAAAAAGTGGAGCTGCCTTTCCCCCACAGAAAGCAGCTCCTCCGGTCACGAACAATAAACCGTACATTATACGCTGGTATCCCCATACCAATCTTAAGAAAATTAAGGATGTCGAAAAATCAACGTTCGCTTTTATTTCTTACATGGTATAATATACCATTTCTTTCTTTTTAAGTCAATGATATTTGTGCATATTTTATCAGAAAACTTCCCGATAAATCGACAAAGTGTGCAAAAAATACATAGGATTTTCTGGGAATCGAAGGAGGATTTTCGATAGAAACGCTAATTCTGTCTGCCTTTGGATAATTTGTCAGGAAGCGGTACATAATGAGCAGAGAGAATAATGCGAGAGGAGCAGAAGGCTATGGCATTTTCAAAACAGATGACAGAAAATCTGGAGCATTTTAAACAGATTCTTCAGACAGATAAAAATTTTGATGTAGTATATCGAGTAATTGATATAGCGGGGCGAAAAGGATGTCTGTTTTGTGTAGACGGATTTACTAAGGATGAGGTGCTGTTAAAGGTGCTGCAGTCCTGGTGGAGCATTCAGCCGGAGGATATGCCGGAGGATGCAGATGGGTTTTCCAAGAAATATATGCCTTATGGCGAGGTAGGAGTTCTGGAACAGGAGAAGGATGTGATTGTTCAGCTTCTGTCGGGAATTACCTGTATTTTTCTGGATGGATATGACAAATGCCTGACACTGGACTGCCGGACTTATCCGGCCAGAGGTGTAGGAGAGCCAGAAAAAGATAAGGTGATGCGGGGCTCCAGAGATGGATTTGTAGAGACTCTTATATTTAATACAGCATTGATCCGGCGAAGAATTCGGGATCCCAGACTTATAATGGAGATTTTGTCAGCAGGAGAAAGCTCTCATACAGATATTGCAGTCTGTTATATGGATGGGAGAGTAGATGAAAATCTTTTGAAAGGAGTGAAAAAGCGAATCCAGCAGCTTCATGCCGATGCGCTGACCATGAATCAGGAGAGTCTGGCAGAGGGAATTTATCCCTATAAATGGTATAACCCTTTTCCGAAATTCAAATTTTCAGAACGGCCGGATACAGCGGCAGCCTGTATTTTGGAGGGAAATATTGTCATTCTGGTGGACAATTCTCCGGCGGCTATGGTGCTACCGTCATCGGTATTTGATATTATTGAGGAGGCAGATGATTATTATTTTCCGCCGATAACAGGAACCTATCTGCGGCTTTCCAGAATGCTGACAGCTGTGCTTTCACTGTTTCTGACGCCTACCTGGCTTTTGATGATGATGCATCCGGAGGCGCTGCCGGACTGGCTGGAATTTACCAAGCTGGCGGATCAGACCTATGTTCCTCTGATTTTTCAGCTTCTGATTCTGGAATTTGCCATTGACGGTCTGCGGCTGGCGGCCATCAATACGCCCAATATGCTGACAACGCCTCTCAGTGTGATTGCTGGTATTGTGCTGGGGGAATATTCCGTAAAGTCCGGCTGGTTCAATTCAGAAACGATGCTGTATATGGCTTTTGTAACCATAGCCAATTACAGTCAGTCCAGTTTTGAACTGGGCTATGCTCTGAAGTTTATGCGGGTAATGATCCTGATTCTTACCAGTATCTTTGATGTATGGGGATACGGAGTCGGGGTAGTTTTATCCATATGTGCAGTTGTGTTTAATAAAACCATTGCAGGAAAAAGCTATATCTATCCTCTGATTCCTTTCCAGTGGAATGAGGTGAAGAAACGGTTTTTCCGCGGCCGCCTGCCCATGGAGAAAAAAGACGCCTGAAGCTATACAGGATATAAAATATCACGGTTAATGGTGCGGTACAGCAGTTCCCGCACCATTTGCGGATCCTGGGTCTGGCCAAGAATCCACATCAGCTTTGTGACAACGGCTTCCAGAGTCATGTCATAGGCTTCTAAAAGTCCGAATTCCTGTTTAATATTTTTCCCAATTTCATAGACGGACATATTGCTGCCTTCATTGGTGACCTGGGTTGTCATAACGAGGGTCTTTCCGGAGCGGACAAGCCGTTCAATGGCGCTGTGGAAATCTCCGGTTTCCCGGGCGGGAATACCGCCGACGCCGAAGGATTCAATAATGACGGCATCGTAATGTTCTGCCATATAATCAAGAACTCCGGCATCCATAGAAGGAATCAGCTTCAGCAGAGCCACCTTACTGTCCAGGTGGTGATAAAAGACTGCCGGGCCGGTAACATGATCCTTGTCGTCCAGATAGAAAATAATGTGGTCATCATGAATCACTGCCACATAGGGAAAATTAATGCTGGAAAATGCATTGTAGCTTTTGGTTCGTTCCTTTTTGGCGCGGGTTCCGGCAATAACCTTGCCGTCAAAGACAAGATTTACACCGTGGGCGCGGCTGCAGGAGGCAAAGCGCAGGCTGTCCAGCAGATTTGTTTTTGCATCTGTAATTTCCAGATCAATCGGTTTTTGGGCGCCGGTAATTACGATAGGCTTGGGTGAGTTCTGGATAAGGTAGGAAAGAGCTGCGGCGGTGTAGGCCATGGTGTCTGTACCGTGGCAGATAACAAAGCCGTCATACTGGTTATAGTGGTCCTCAATCGTGCGGGCTATAAGTAGCCAGTGCTCCGGCTGGATATTGGTGCTGTCAATGTTCAGGACCTGAATGGCATCAGCCTGACAAAAATGGCGGGCGTCAGGCACATAGCTCAAAAGCTCGTCTGAGGTAATCAGCGGCTTCAGCCCAGTTTCGCTTCGTTTGGAGGCAATGGTTCCGCCTGTGGCAATCATCAGAATCCGTTTATTTTCCTGGTTCATGGTATAGGGCTCCTTTGGGTAAATATTTCGAATGGGAAGGGAATGTCTCTTGTTTTTTGTCTGGAAGCATTGTAAACTGATAAAGAACTGTCTGAAAGTTTTTGCTTCGGACAGATTCATCATAATATTGTAACAGTTCAGCTTTGCATCTTCTTGCCCGTTTACAGCGGACAAGAGGCTTTAGGCGTCCGCCTTATGTGGATTCGGTCAGAAAAAATCTTATGAAAGCAAGCTTTCAACGAGTTTTTCTGACCGAATCCCCGCAAGTTTGAACTGTTACATCATATCACAGAAAATTGACGCAGAACAGA
Organism: uncultured Clostridium sp.; assembly: GCA_900538475.1. GTDB lineage: Bacteria > Bacillota > Clostridia > Lachnospirales > Lachnospiraceae > Brotaphodocola. The sequence goes on from UPYT01000003.1 coordinate 39,834, forward strand.
GGGATTTTCTGTTAGGCGCCAGAGGAAAGGATGGATAGGTATGGCAGGAATTCCCAAGGATCCGGTTATGTTGATGAGCTTTTTAAATACAAAGCTTCGTGATCGGTATTCGTCATTGGAGGAGCTTTGCCAGGATCTGGAGGCAGATCAGGCGGAGCTGGAAAAAAAGCTGGAAACTATAGATTACCGGTATGATGCTGGAAAAAATCAATTTGTGTAGAGGTTTGAAAGCAGGGCGAGAAGAGCAAGGCTCGAGAAGTGAAGATTTAAGAAGCAGAAGCTGTGAGAGCCGGGAATTGGCGAGAAGCAGTAAGCTGTGGAAGGAGAGAAGAGCAAGCCTCAATAAGCAAAAGCTGCGAGGAACGGGAATCGGCAGAGAGGAGTGGGGGAATGGAGTTTGCAGCAGAGATTTGGGGATGGCTTATGGAGCATCTTCTGTATATCAATCTGGTGTTATCCGTAGTGATTGTATTTTTTCAGAGGCGGGATCCCAAGGCCGTCTGGACCTGGCTGATGCTGCTGTATTTTATTCCTGTTTTTGGATTCTTTTTCTATTTGATTTTTGCCCAGGATTTCAGAAAAAGCAGAATGTTTCGGGTTAAGGAGGTCGAGGATCGGTTCCGGCGTCCTATCCGGACCCAGGAAGAATATCTGCGGCGGGTCGGTCCGTTTTCGAGAGATGAACTGGCGCAGGATTATTCAGATTTGATTTACTATAATCTGGAGCAGTCCGGCGCTGTGCTGACGGCAGCCAATCAGGTCAGGGTATTTACAGACGGAGAAGAAAAATTCGAGGATCTGCGGACGGAGCTGAGAAAGGCATCTCATTTTATCCATATTCAGTATTATATTATAAAAAATGACGAGCTTTTTGATTCGATTGTTCCCATATTAAAGGAGCGGGTTCGGGCTGGAGTGGAGGTCAGAATCCTTTATGACGGAATGGGCGGACGCTTTATGCCAAAGAGAAAATGGAAGGAGCTGGAGGCAGCAGGAATCCGCACAGCCTGCTTCTTTCCGCCGGTGCTGGGGCGGTTAAATCTCCGCGTGAATTACAGAAATCACAGAAAGATAGTTGTAATTGACGGTCATACAGGCTATGTAGGCGGTTTCAATGTGGGAAGGGAGTATCTGGGGCGGGATCCCAAGTTTGGATACTGGCGGGATACTCATCTGCGGATTACGGGAGATGCGGTGATCAGCCTTCAGATCCGTTTTGCTTTGGATTGGAATTATGCAGCGGGAGAGAATCTTTTTAAGCAGATTCGTTATTTTATGGATCAGCGAACCCTCTTTTATGGGATAAGGGCAGAGAAGGCGGATGGTATGCCGGTTTGTCCTGCCTGGGAGCCTCTGGGAATTCAGATCATTACCAGTGGACCGGACTCCTCTAACCGGCAGATTCGTGACAACTATCTTCAGTTGATTCACAGAGCACGCCATCATATTTATATTCAGACACCTTATTTTGTTCCGGATGACGCAGTGCTGAGCGCTCTGAAAATGGCAGCCGGCTCCGGTCTGGATGTACGGGTTATGATTCCCTGTAAGCCGGATCATCCCTTTGTTTACTGGGCCACTTATTCTTATATCGGTGAGCTGATAGGGGCCGGGGCCAGATGCTATACCTATGAAAAAGGCTTTCTTCATGCAAAATGTCTGATGACAGATGGCCGGGTTAGCTGCTGCGGTACTGCCAACATGGATATTCGCAGCTTTGAGTTGAATTTTGAGGTCAATGCTACGATTTATGATGAGAATACGACGGAAACTCTGGAGGAGGCGTTTTTAAGGGATCTGGATGATTGCCGTGAGATTACAAAGGAGGTTTATGCATCCAGAAATCTCTGGATTCGAATTCGTGAGCAGGGCTGCCGTCTGCTGTCACCTCTTTTATAAAGGTAACTGCCCCGACCTGAACTGTTACTTATAAAGAATAAAGAGCAGGTATAGGAACGGGATTTTGGGGGCAGACTGTTGTTATGGAATATTTGAATGTTTTAAAAGAACTGCCCGGTAATTTTATGAAATGCGGCATTGCAGGCTGGTGCCTGGAGGTGATGTTTACCTCTGTAGAATCAGTGCTGGCCAGGGACTGGCGGCTTATGGGAAGAACCTCTCTTCTGATGTTTCCTATTTATGGCTGCGGCGCCTTTCTGTCTCCTGCGCTGAAGCTGATTGATTTCTGGATTGGGGATCAGAAGGTCAGCCTTCCGGAACAGCTGATTCGCCATGGTATGATTGACATGGTGCTGATTTTTACAGCGGAATACATTTCCGGTGCCTGGCTGAGGGCGAGAGGAATGTGTCCCTGGGATTACAGCGCAAGCCGCGCCAGTGTCAACGGTCTGATCCGTCTGGATTTTGCGCCTCTGTGGTTTGCCACAGGATTGTTGTTTGAACAAATTACAAAAAAGAGAAGCAAATGACTTGTTTTTGCTTCTCTTTTTTTATATACTGGAAAAATAAACAATCTGTCGAGGAATGGATCAAATGACGGCGGCAGGACAAAAAGAAAATGACAGGAACGTCAGAAGAAGAGGTAAGACATGATACGATTTATTTTAGTGGCTCTGCTGGTTGTGGGATTTCTGATTTTCAGTATTCCCCTGCTTTTGTGGGAAAATCACGTAGGGAAACAGGATCCGGAGAAGCAGCAGGCGCATAGCCTGAAGATCGTGCAGGCGATGTTTCGTCTGATTCTGCGTATCAGCGGAGTGCAGGTTACAGTCAGGGGGCAGGAGCGGATTCCGGAAGGCCCGGTACTTTATGTAGGAAACCACCAAAGTTATTTTGACATTCTTGTGGGATATACCACAGTTCCTACCCTGCTGGGCTTTGTTGCGAAGAAAGAAATGGAACGTTATATTTTGCTGAGAGACTGGATGCGGAATGTAAACTGTCTGTTTCTGGACAGAACGGACATTAAAGCAGGAATGAAGACGATTCTGGATGGAATTCAGAAAATAAAAGCAGGAATTTCTGTGTGGATTTTCCCGGAGGGAACGCGCAATATCAATGAGGATGTGACAGAGCTTCTTCCTTTTAAGGAGGGAAGCCTGAAAATTGCGGAAAAGGCAGGCTGTCCCATTGTTCCGGTAGCCATTACCGGCACCTCAGAGGTTTTTGAGAAGCATATTCCTTTTATCCGCCGTTCTCAAGTGACGATTGAATTTGGAGAGCCGTTTTATGCAAAGGAGCTTCCTCTGGAGGAAAGAAAGCATGCAGGGGCCTACACGCGAAATAAAATTATAGAAATGCTGAAGGCGGAGCAGCAGATTCGGAGGTCTGGAAAATAGTGGATTTACTGGAGTGCAGAAAAGAACTGGACGGGATTGACCGGCAGATAGTAGAACTGTTTGAAAAAAGAATGGAAATCTGTGGACATGTGGCAGAATCTAAGCTGGCATCAGGAAAAGCCGTGTATGACGGTGAGCGGGAAAGGCAGAAGCTGGAGGCCGTAGAGGCGATGGCCCATGGAGATTTCAACAGAACGGCAGTGACAGAGCTGTTTTCACAGATGATGACCATCAGCAGAAGGTATCAGTATAAGCTGCTTGAGGAAGGCGGAAAAAGTGAGGATCTGGGCTTTCGCAGGGTAGAAGGTCTTCCTGCCGAAGGGGCCAGAATTGTATATCAGGGCGTGGAGGGCGCTTACAGCCATGGCGCTGCCCTTCAGTATTTTGGAGAAGAAGCAGATGTGTACCATGTGGAGCATTTTGGAGACGCTATGGAGGAGGTTCAGGCAGGACGGGCAGATTTTGCAGTTCTTCCCATTGAGAATTCCTCTGCGGGGGCAGTTGTGGATTTGTATGACATTCTGACCCGCTATTCCAATTCGATTGTGGCAGAGACATTTCTTCCAGTAAATCACGCTCTTTTGGGAACAGCAGAGGCTGAAGAGGAGCAGATTAAAACTGTATACTCTCACCCTCAGGCGCTGATGCAGAGCTCAGAATACTTAAACAGTCATAGAGACTGGAAGCAGATCAGTATGGAGAATACGGCAGTGGCTGCCAGAAAGGTTCTGGAGGATGGAGATCCCACACAGGCGGCAGTTGCCAGCGAGATTGCCGGAAGACTGTATGGATTAAAGGTGTTAAAACCATCGATTCAGAACAACAAAGGAAATACCACCCGGTTTGTGATTCTTGCCAGAGAACAGGTATATCGCCGGGATGCAGGAAAGATCAGCATCTGTTTTGAGCTTCCTCACCGCAGCGGTACTCTGTATAATATACTGGGTCATTTTATTTTCAATCATGTCAATATGGTTATGATTGAATCGCGGCCTATACCGGGACGGAACTGGGAGTATCGGTTCTTTGTGGATATCGAGGGAAATCTGGAGGATGCGGCAGTAAAAAATGCATTGAAGGGCATTGGAGCCGAGGCGCTGAATTTGAGAATCCTTGGAAATTATTGAGAAAAACTGAACATTTGAGACAAAGGAAAAATCCAGGGAAATATTACAGAAGCGAGGATGCCTCTGAATATTTAACCTGGATTTTACGCAAATTTTATGTTTGTTTTGTATATTGAAAAGAAGCAGCAGGTTTTGCGAAAGAGCCTGGGCAGGAGGAACAGACAGAGAGGAGTGAGGGGCTATGGTACGAACATTTGCAGCGATTGATGTAGGGTCATTTGAACTGGAGATGGGAATTTATGAGATTTCTGAAAAGACAGGCGTCCGTTCCATTGATCATGTGAAGCATATGATTGCTCTGGGAAAGGATACATTTGAGGACGGGAAAATCAGCTACCAGATGGTAGAGGAAACCTGCCGGGTTTTGAAGGATTTTGCATCCATTATGAAGGGATACCAGGTAAACGAGTATCGGGCTTATGCCACAACGGCTATGCGGGAGGCAAAAAACAGTCAGATTGTGCTGGAGCAGATCCGGGTCAGGACGGGAATCCAGGTAAAGGTACTGAGCAATTCGGAGCAGCGATTTATCCGCTATAAAGCGATTGCGATCAAGGCCTCGGAGTTTCAGAAGACCATCCAGAAGGGAACAGCGATTGCAGACGTGGGATTTGGCAGTATGCAGGCATCGGTTTTTGATAAGGATTCCCTGATTTCTACTCAGAACCTGCCTCTTGGCGTTTTAAAGCTGCGTCAGATTCTGACTCATGCAAAACTGTCGGCTCAGGCAGAACAGTCTCTTGTTATGGAGCTGATTGATAATGAGCTGTTGACCTTCCGAAAGATGTATTTAAAGGATCGGGAAATCAAACATCTGATTGCAATTGGAGATCCGATTCTGACCATGTATTACAAGCTGAATGGAATTACCCGCAGCGATCGTCTGACAGCAGAAAAGTTTAACAGCTTTTTTGAGTGGATGCGCACCAAAACCCGCGCCCAGCTGGAGGATGCCTTTGACGTAAACGGAGAATATGCATCTATGATGTTTCCTACAGTAGCTATTTACAAAAGAATGCTGGAGGTGACCGGGGCGGAGATTCTCTGGGTTCCGGGTATTCGTATGGCAGACGGGACAGCGGCAGAGTATGCAGAAGAAAAAAAGCTGATTCGGTTTGAACACAATTTTTCCAATGATATTATTGCGGCTTCCCGGAATATGGCAAAGCGGTACAAATGCCATATGCCCCATATTCAGGCTGTGGAGCTGGCGGCACTGAAGGTATTTGACAGCCTGAAAAAATATCACGGACTGAAGGAGCGGGAACGTCTGCTGCTTCAGATCGCAGCAGATCTTCATTCCTGTGGAAAGTTTGTAACCATGCGGGACGCTACGGAATGTGCTTATAATATTATTATGGGTACGGAGATTATTGGCCTGTCTCATGTGGAGCGGGAAATTGTGGCGAATGTGGTAAAGTATCATATTCAGAAATTCCGATACAATGAGGTGGAGCTGCAGGCAAGACCGTCAAGGGACAGTCGTCTGGCCAATCCGGAAAATCTGCCTTTGATCATAGGAAAGCTGACAGCGATTCTTCGTCTGGCTAATTCTATGGATCGGGGACATGCGGGAAAGCTGTCTGACTGCCGTTTAAGCGTAAAAGGAAACATGTTGGTGATTTCCACGGAATATGATGGTGATGTAACGCTGGAAGCCATGTCTATTGCGGAAAAGGGGGACTTTTTTGAGGAAATTTTTGGCATTCGTCCAGTGTTAAAACAGAAAAAGAGGGTATAAAATATGGCTGATACAGGATTAAATTATCTGGATTCAAAAAATTATGTAAATCGTGAGCTGAGTTGGCTGGAGTTTGATTTTCGTATTTTGAATGAGGCCCGGGACAAGTCTATTCCGCTGTTTGAGCGGCTGAAATTTCTAAGCATTACGGCGTCAAACCTGGATGAGTTTTTTATGGTTCGGGTGGCGTCTTTGAAGGATATGGTACATGCAAAATACAAAAAGACGGATATTGCAGGTCTGAGACCGGAGGAGCAGCTGGAGTTGATCGGAGAAAAGACCCATGAGCTGGTGGCGCTTCAGTATTCCACCTACAATCGTTCTCTGCTTCCGGCTTTAAAGCAGCAGGGACTTCAGATTGTTTCTGAGCATGAAGAGCTGACAGAGAAAGATGGAAACTTTGTGGATCGTTTTTTCCACGACAATGTCTACCCGGTGCTGACGCCGATGGCCGTGGATTCTTCCCGTCCATTTCCTCTGATTCGCAATAAGTCTCTGAATATTGCAGCTCTGGTACAGAAGAAAAATGGAGCGGATGGGCTGGAGTTTGCCATGGTTCAGGTTCCTTCCGGCCTTCCCCGGATTGTGGAGCTTCCTGCGGATGGAAACGGGGAGCGCCGGGTGATTTTGCTGGAAGAGATTATTGAACGAAATATGAAGGAGCTGTTCCTGAATTATAATATTGTGTCTGCTCACCCCTTCCGGATTATGAGAAATGCAGATTTTACCCTGGATGAGGAGGAGGCAGAGGATCTTTTGGAGGAGATCCAGAAGCAGCTGAAGAAGCGCCAGTGGGGCGAGGTTATCCGTCTGGAGGTAGAGGAAAAGGTTGACAAACGCCTCTTAAAGATTCTGAAACGGGAGCTTTCTGTAGGAAACGATGATATTTATGAGATCAACGGTCCTCTGGATCTGACGTTTTTGATGAAAATGTACGGGATGAGCGGATTTGATGAGCTGAAAACGCCGTCTTATACGCCTCAGCCGATACCGGCTTTTATGAATGATGATGATATTTTTACCAATATGCGGAAGGGGGATATTCTTCTGCACCATCCCTACCAGACCTTTGAACCGGTGGTGGAGTTTGTCCGTCAGGCGGCAAAGGATCCGGATGTGCTGGCGATTAAGCAGACCTTGTACCGGGTAAGCGGCCATTCCCCCATTGTGGCGGCTCTTGCCGAGGCAGCGGAACGGGGAAAGCAGGTTTCGGTTCTGGTGGAGCTAAAGGCCAGATTTGATGAGGAGAATAATATTAACTGGGCAAAAAAGCTGGAGAAGGCGGGCTGTCATGTTATTTATGGTCTGGTAGGACTGAAAACGCACTGTAAGATTACGCTGGTGGTTCGCCGGGAGGAGGACGGTATTCGCCGTTATGTCCACCTGGGAACGGGAAACTACAACGATTCTACGGCAAAGCTGTATACAGACTGCGGTCTGATGACATGTCATCCTCAGATTGGCGAAGATGCTACTGCTGTTTTCAATATGCTTTCCGGATATTCAGAGCCGCCGACCTGGAATAAGCTGGCGCTGGCTCCTTTGTGGCTGAGAAGCCGCTGTATCCGGATGATTAAGCGGGAAGCGGAGCATGCCCGGGCAGGAAAGCCGGCCCGGATTATGGCAAAGATGAATTCACTTTGTGATAAAGAGGTGATTGCAAATCTGTATGAGGCCTCCTGCGCTGGTGTGAAGATAGAACTGGTTATCCGGGGTATCTGCTGCCTGAAGGCGGGAATTCCTGGTCTCAGCGAGAATATTACGGTGCATTCTATTGTGGGAAATTTCCTGGAGCATGCCCGGATTCTTTATGTGGAAAATGACGGCAGTCCAGAGGTATATATGGGAAGCGCAGACTGGATGCCCAGAAATCTCGACAAGCGCGTGGAGATTATGTTCCCGGTAGAGGATCCGGAGTTAAAGAAACAGGTAATCCATATCCTTCAGGTTCAGCTGGAGGATAATGTAAAGGCTCATGTGCTGCAGCCGGACGGAACCTATGAAAAGATTGACAAGCGCGGAAAGGTTCTGGTGTGTGCACAGGAGCAGTTCTGTGAGGAAGCCATTGCCATGGCAAAAAAAGCGGCGGAGGAAGCCGGCCATGATGTGCACAATACCAGAGTATTTGTGCCGGCTGAGGCATAGGAAATAATATAAAGCGTTATGGGGGCAAAAGAGAAGCCTGCCTGCTCTAAAACAGAGCAGGCAGGCTTCTCTGCTTTAGCCTTGAAGATCTCTTGCAGAAAAAACGCGGAAAATGGGAATTCTTACACCTTTTGTCAGAAAAAAGTAAGGCATAAACCTGTATTTTATGTTACACTTATGAATAGAGTGAAGCATCGGGAAACAGCAGCTTCTGCAGATTCCCGCATACGGACAGAGAAGAATCACACAAGGAGGAAGCCAATATGGCAGAGACTAATATTCTGGTAGTTGATGATGAGCAGGAGATCGCGGATCTGGTGGAGATCTATCTGGTCAGCGATGGATATAAAGTATTTAAGGCGTCCAACGCCCAGGACGGGCTGGCAATTTTGGATAAGGAGGACATTCATCTGGTCCTTCTGGACATTATGATGCCGGGGATGAATGGTCTGGAGATGTGCAAGAAGATCCGGGAAACCAACAATATTCCCATTATTATGCTGAGTGCCAAGTCTACGGATCTGGATAAGATTCTGGGACTGGGAACAGGGGCAGATGACTATGTAGTAAAGCCATTTAATCCGCTGGAGCTGACTGCCCGGGTGAAATCCCAGCTGCGCCGTTATACCCAGCTGAATCCCAACAGCAATGTCCATGAAAGCTCCAAAAATGAGATCAGCATTCGTGGGCTGACGATTAACAAGGACAATCATAAGGTAACGGTTTATGACGAGGAGATTAAGCTGACGCCCATTGAGTTTGATATTCTGTATCTGCTGGCTTCCAATGCAGGAAAGGTATTCAGCACCGATGAAATTTTTGAAAAGGTGTGGAATGAGAAGGTTTATGAGGCCAACAATACAGTTATGGTACATATCCGCCGTTTGCGGGGCAAGATGAAGGAGGATGAGCGCCAGGACAAGATTATCACCACAGTGTGGGGGGTAGGATACAAAATTGAAAAATAAGAATCAGGCTCCGGGAAAAAATGATTTAAGACACAGATACCACACCCGGATTATTGCAAATGTAGTGTACAGCGCTCTGGTGGCTTTTCTGGTGGAGATATTTCTGGTGACGAATATTTCCATGCTGGCCGGATATGCAGAGGAGGCCCGGTGGAGCAATGCGTTTTTGTCTATGGCAAATCGCTTTGATACTGTGATTGTTCTGGGCTATGTACTGGTGGGGATTGTGATCTTTGCTGTGACTTTTCTGATTCTCCAGGAGAAATCCATTGCCTACATCAGCAGAATCTCAGATGCTGTTACCAGTATTTCTGAAGGAGATTTGAATACTACGGTGGAGGTTCTGGGAGATGATGAGTTTTCTTCTATGGCGTCCAGTCTGAATAAGATGGTGGAGGATATCCGCTGGCTGATGGACAAGGAGCGGGAGTCAGAGCGGACGAAAAATGAGCTGATTACCAATGTGGCGCACGATCTCAGAACGCCTCTTACATCGATTATCGGATATCTGGAGCTGCTTTCCGGAAAGGTAGAGCTGCCGCCGGAGATGCAGAAAAAATACATAGACATTGCATACAGTAAGGCAAAGCGGCTGGAAAAGCTGATTGAGGATCTGTTTGGCTTTACTAAGATGAATTATGGCAGACTTTCTATGCATGTGTCGCAGGTGGATATTATCAAGCTGTTAGGACAGCTTTTGGAGGAATCCTATCCGAATTTTGCAGATAAGGGACTTTCTTACGAGCTGCAGAGCAATGTTCCGGCCAAGGTTATTACAGCTGACGGCAATCTGCTGGCCCGCCTTTTTGACAACCTGATCAACAATGCCATTAAGTACGGAGCTGACGGCAAGCGGGTGATGGTGAAGGTTGCGGCAGGGCCGGAGACGGTGACGGTATCTGTGACCAATTACGGATATGTAATTCCGGCAGAGGAGCTGCCTCTGATTTTTAACAAGTTTTACCGCGTGGAGCAGTCCCGTTCAACTCATACAGGAGGAACCGGGCTGGGGCTGGCCATTGTAAAAAATATCGTAGATATGCACGGAGGTACCATTGACGTGAAAAGTGATTTGAACGGTACAGTATTTACTGTAACGCTTCTGGTTAATTTTGATGTAAACAAAGAGCATTTCGGAAAGGCCGGGTGATGAATTTGAGACGCCGCATTCGAAATTCTCAGGAAGAAAGAAACTTTTCAGTCAGAACATCGAAGGCAGGATGGGCCGCCAGGGGGGCGGCTGTTCTGCTGGCTGGTGGGCTGGCTTTTTGTGCTTTATATATGACGGAAACAGCCATGGCAGCGCCGGAAACAAAGGCAGCTGAAGCGGGCACGGCGGGCCGGGAACTGCCGGAAGTAAGTGGCATGGCGGCTCAGGACAGGCAGGAACTGCCGCAGGTAACTGGTGCAGCAGGAAGAGAATCTGACAACAGCAGAGGGGAGGCAAAGCTTTCTCTGGAGGTCAGCTATGGCTATGGAAATAATGCTAAGGGCGGACGATATCTTCCAGTGGATGTGGAGCTTTCTAACAGCGGAACAGAAGCCTTCTCTGGAATGCTCCAGGCAAAAACGATGGAATCAGACGGTACGGTGTACCAGTACGAGTATCAGGTGCAGGCTGGAGCTGGAGAGGTGATGAGTGCCAGGTATTATATTCCCTTGGGAACCGGCGGGGATCAGATCCTTTTCACTGTTTCAGGAGAAGAGGGAAAAACGCTGGTGTATAAGCCTGTGAATCTGAATGTAAGCAGGGATGTGCCGGAAATGTATATCGGCCTTCTGTCGGATGATCCGGGAGAACTGTCGTATCTGGACGGAGCAGGAATCAATTACAGTACCCTGAGAACCAGAACCTTTGAGCTGGATGAAGCCGATTTTCCGGAGGAGGAGATTGGTCTGGATCTTCTGGACGTTCTGGTCGTAAATGACTATAAGCTTCGCAATCTTTCAGAAAAACAGATTGCGGCGATTATGTACTGGGTACATGGCGGCGGCGTACTGATTCTGGGAACAGGAGAGCGGGTGGACGATACTCTGGGGCGGTTTGCACCGGAGCTGCTTGACGAGTCTTATGGGGCCCCGAATCTGCGCCATATTAATCTGGGGGAGAATTTTGCTCTGGATGAGCCGGGGGCCGGAATGCTGGCGGTTTCCTGTGTGGATGTTTCTCTTCACGGGGGCAATGTGATTCTTTCCAGCAGCGGTTTTCCGCTTCTTACAGCAGCGGCCAAGGAACAGGGAATCATTGCTGTGGCAGCCTTTGATCTGGGGGATATCGGAGCGTTTTGTGAGAAAAACTCATCCTTTCTTGATTTTATGTTTACCAGTCTCCTGGGAGAAAACAGGATTAACCGTCTGGCAGAGCTGGTATACAGCGGCAATTCTGATCGATACTGGTCTGTGCAGACGCTGATTGATACTGGCGATGTAGATAAGCTGCCGAATCTGTTTTTATATATGGCAGTGACGGCCATATATCTGGTTTTGCTGGGGCCGGGCCTGTATCTGTTTTTGAAAAACTGGGATCTGCAGATCTATTATCGGCGGGGGGTGCTGGTTCTTTCGCTGGTATTTGCAGGTATTATTTATATGATGGGTATTTCCACCAGATTCCGTTCTACATTTTTTACTTATGCATCGATCCGTGATGTGACCAGCGATTATGTTATGGACACTACTTATGTCAATGTAAGAAATCCCTATAACCGTCCTTATTATGTGGATTTGGCTCCGGAGTATTCGGTTCTTCCCATTACCAGCAGCTATTGGGGCGGATATGGCAACTGGGAGGAGCTGACAGCGGAAACTCCCTGGCAGACTGAAATCGTAGCTACAGAGGAGCATGTTCGGATTCAGGGACAGAACATTCCGGCCTTTACCTCCCGGTATTTCCGGCTGGAGAACAAGTCGGACAATGTGGAGCAGATTGGATTTGACGGAACGGTGGATTATTTTGAAGGGGAAATCGGAGGAAGCGTGACCAACCATTTCCCGTTCCCTGTAGAGAATGCGGCAGTAATGCTGTATGGAAACATGGTGCTGTTAGGCCATATGGAGGCGGGAGAGACAAAAAATCTGGCAGATTATGAGCTGATGCGGTTCCCGCTGGGCAATTCCTACGTGGTGGCTGACCGGATTACCGGAGAGCGGGATTTTGGCGCAACGGATATTAACAATAAAGAATATCTGCTGGCTATGGAGCGGTCAAATCTGCTGAAGTTTTACATGGACAACTATCTGACCGGTTATACGGCAGATGCGCGGCTGATTGCATTCAGCAGTCAGAAGGAGGAAACTCTGTTTTTGAAGGACAAGGCGGCGGAAACCTATGGAGTTACCATGCTGACGTCATCGATGGAGGTCAATGCATCCAGAGATCGCTCTCTGTATCGGTCTGTGTTGATGAAGGAGCCAAAGGTAGTGAGTGGAAGCTATGATTCCGCTGTTAATTCCATGGCGGGTATGGAGCCGCTGACGCTGGAGTATCAGCTGGGTGAGGATATAGATGTAGAGAGCCTGACTTTTGAATCTGTTAATGAGGAATTTCTGGAGGCAGACAGAAACAGCTTTACTGATGCGTTTACCGGAAGTATTTATTTTTATAATTACGGAACGGGTAATTTTGATTTAATGGAGCTGGAGGGACAGACGCTGGATGTGGAGGAGCTTCGCCCCTATTTGTCTCCGGGAAATACGCTGACTGTGCGGTATGTATATGACGGCATTGCAGGCTACAATGATCTGCAGCTTCCGATGCCGATGGTTGCAGGGAGGGAACGCTGATGCTGAAAATCAGAAATCTTCGGAAGGCATATGGAGGATACCATGCCTTAAACGGACTGGATATGGAGATTGCTGACGGGGCGCTCTATGGCTTTGTAGGGCCGAACGGAGCGGGAAAGACTACTGCGATCCGGATTATGACAGGACTTTTGCGAGCCGACAGCGGAACTGTAGAGATAGACGGAATGGACGCAGCCGCAGATCCCTATGGCCTCAGAGAGAAAATCGGCTATGTGCCGGATTCCTTTGGGGTATATGACAATTTGAAGGTGTCTGAGTATATGGAGTTTTTCGCTGCCTGCTACGGTATGGAGGGCTTTCAGGCAAGAAAACGTTCCAGTATGCTGCTGGAACAGGTAGGACTGGGGGAAAAGGCAGACTTTTTTGTTGAAAGCCTTTCCCGGGGAATGAAGCAGCGTCTTGGGCTGGCCAGAGCTTTGCTCCACAATCCGTCGCTGCTGATTATGGATGAGCCTACCAGCGGGCTGGATCCCAGAACCAGGATCGAGTTCCGGGGAGTTGTCAGAGAACTGAATGAGCAGGGAAAAACCATTCTAATCAGTTCGCATCTGCTGTCAGAGCTGTCGGAGCTTTGCAGTCACATTGGGATTATTGAAAGCGGGAAAATGGTAATCAGCGGAAGCATGACGGAGATTGTAGAGCGGATTCAGACCTCTAGACCGGTGATGATTACGATTCACAAAAATATGGAAACAGCGCTGAGGGTATTAAAGGAGCATCCGCTGGTGCGGACAATTACCGTAAAGGATAGAAGTATTATGGCAGGTTTTACAGGAAGTGCCGGACAGGAAAGTGAGCTTTTGCGGCAGCTGGTTGAGGCGGACGTTCAGGTTCTTGGCTTTAGCCGGGAGCCTGGAAGCCTGGAAGCAGTTTTCATGGAAATTACAGATGATCAGAAAGAAAAGGTGGTGTTGTCCTATGAAGACGAATCCGGTTTATAAGCGGGAGATTATGGTCAGCGCCAGAAGCATTCGTCTGGCTTTGGTTCTTCTGGTTTTTAACGGAATTCTGGCTCTGGTTGCCCTGCTGAATATGTATTCGACTCTGGCACAGGTTCGGCTGACTGCAGAGGTGCAGTATACCAGCTTTCTGGATTTGTATCTGTTTGTGGCTGCCCTGGAGTTTATGATGCTGATCTGTATTATGCCGGCCATAACGGCAGGAAGTATCAGTGGAGAACGGGAGAGAAAAACGCTGGAGCTGATGATGGCTACGAAAATGCGCCCATGGGAGATTGTAGTGGGAAAGCTGATGGCAGCTTTGAGCACTATGGCTCTTTTGGTGGCATCCAGTTTTCCGGTTCTTGCCATGGTATTTGTATATGGGGGGATTACCCTGGCGGATATTCTGATTCTTCTGCTGTGCTTTGCGGCAGCAGCCCTGCTGGTTGGCAGTCTGGGTGTGTGCTGCTCTGCCCTGGCGAGCCGCACAACGATTGCGACAGTGGCAACCTACGGAATTACAGCAGTTGTAATGGCAGGAACCTGCGCAGTTAATTATTTTGTCTGGTATATGAGAAGTATGCGGCTGGATGCGTATCTGGCATCTGTAGGACAGGCGGTGATTCAGAGGGGCTCTGGCGGCTGTCTTTATCTTCTGCTGGCCAATCCGGCAGCAACCTTTCTTTTGATTATCAGTCGTCTGACCGGACGGGAACGGGTATCAGTCAACGCAGGTCAGTGGTTTGGAAATGAAATGGAGGGAGCGGTAATTACCCACTGGGCATCCGTCAGTCTGGTCGTTCAGATTGGACTGGCAGCTCTTCTGATTTGGATTGCCATTCGGGCAATTTCGGAAAAAAAGAAGTAAAGAAACGGTAATGCCGTTGCTATGTAGCGGAAAATCAGGTATAATAAAATTTGAAAAAATGGTAACAAGACGGATTATAACTGTTTGGGGCCTTTTTGTTCTTTCTGGTACTCTGATTGTCAGAAGGTGGGACTTCGAACGGTTTCGTTCAATGTGAGGGGGGTGCTTCATGGATAAGGTTTTGTATGATATGATGGATTGGGCAGGGATTGAAGAGATTGTTTATTCAGAGGCCGCGGAGCCGGGACGCCTTTTGGGGCCGCATATGACAGATGCGGGATTTCTGGTTCAGGCATTCATTCCCAATGCACAGGCTGTGACAGTGAAGATAACAGCCGGAGGAAAAGAGTATCCGATGGAGCAGCAGGACGAGGCGGGATTTTTTGCAGTTCTCATACCGCGGAAGAATCAGGCTGCCTATACGCTTCTGATTACTTATGACAATGGGACAATAGTGGAAACACACGATCCCTATGCCTTTGCATCTCAGTATACCGAGGCAGAACTGAAAAAGTTCGAAGCAGGTATTTTCTATGATGTATACAAAAAAATGGGTGCACATCCCATGGTGATAAACGGGGTATCCGGAGTCAGCTTTTCTGTGTGGGCTCCCTGCGCTATGCGTGTAAGCGTAGTGGGCGATTTCTGTCAGTGGGATGGACGACGTTACCAGATGAACCGTCTGGGTGATTCTGGTGTGTTTGAACTGTTTATTCCCGGGCTGGGAGAAGGTGAAATTTATAAATTTGAGATTAAAAACCAGAAGGGTGAGCCTATGTTAAAGGCAGATCCTTATGGAAATTATTCTGAGCTGCGTCCCAATACAGCATCTATTGTGTGGGATATGAATAAGTTTTCCTGGAGCGATGACGCGTGGATGACAGCACGGGAAAAAACAGATACCAAGAAAAAGCCCATGTCTATTTATGAAATGCATCTTGGTTCCTGGATCCGCAAGCATACGGAGAAGGACGAAGAGGGCAATGACATTGTGGGATCAGAATTTTACAATTACCGGCAGATTGCGCCCCGTCTGGCTGAATATGTAAAGAGTATGGGATATACCCATGTAGAGCTGATGCCGGTGATGGAGCATCCGCTGGACGCTTCCTGGGGATATCAGGTAACTGGCTACTATGCACCGACCAGCCGTTACGGAACGCCGGATGATTTTATGTACTTTATGGATTATATGCACAGTCAGGGAATCGGCGTGATTTTGGACTGGGTTCCGGCTCATTTCCCGCGTGATGCCTATGGACTGGCCTGCTTTGACGGAACCTGTGTTTATGAGCACAGGGATCCCCGCCAGGGCTCTCATCCTCACTGGGGTACTTTGATTTATAACTATGGACGTCCTCAGGTGACAAACTTCCTGATTGCCAATGCACTTTACTGGGCTAAGGAGTATCATGCTGACGGTATCCGTATGGATGCAGTTGCTTCTATGCTGTATCTGGATTACGGTAAAAATGACGGCGAGTGGGTTGCGAATATTTACGGTGGCCACGAGAATCTGGAGGCAGTAGAGTTCTTAAAGCATTTAAACAGCGTCTTTAAAAAGCAGACCAGAGGCGCAGTTCTGATTGCTGAGGAATCTACAGCATGGCCGCAGATTACCGGTGATGTAAAGGAAAACGGCCTGGGCTTTGATTATAAATGGAATATGGGCTGGATGAACGATTTTACCGGCTATATGCAGTGTGATCCTTATTTCCGCAATCATCATTACGGTGAGCTGACCTTTAGTATGCTGTATGCATACAGCGAGAATTTTGTTCTGGTATTCTCCCATGATGAAGTGGTTCACGGAAAGGCATCCATGCTGTGCAAGATGCCGGGAGATGATTATGAGGCCAAGTCCGACAATCTGCGGGCAGCTTACGGCTTTATGTACGGACATCCGGGAAAGAAGCTTTTGTTTATGGGACAGGAGTTTGCTCAGATTTCTGAGTGGAATGAAAATGAGGAGCTTCCGTGGGATATTCTGAATTATCCGGTTCACAAGAATATGCAGGATTATGTAAAGGCTTTGAATAACCTTTACAAGAGCCATCCGGCTATGTATCAGGAGGACTTTAACCCAGAAGGCTTTGAGTGGATTAACTGTATTTCCGGCAAGGACAATATGGTATCCTTCCTGAGAAAAACGGATAAGAAGGAAGAAACTCTTCTGTTCGTGTGCAACTTTGCACCGGTAGAGCATGAGCAGTTCCAGATTGGTGTTCCTTTTGCAGGAAAATATAAAGAGATTTTCAACAGTGACGACAAGGCCTTCGGCGGCAGCGGCAAGGGCAACCCACGGGTGAAGACCAGCAAGGCAGCGGAATATGATGGAAGAGAGAATTCCATGATCATTGATGTTCCGCCCATGTCTGTTATTGTATTCAGCTGTACTCCGGCGCCGGCAAAGAAAACGGGAGGCGCAGGAAAGAAAGCAGCAGAGAAGAAGGCAGAGCCGGTAAAGAAGGCGGCAGCAGAAAAGAAGGCAGAGCCAGAGAAGAAAACGGAGCCAGAGAAGAAGGCAGAGCCGGAGAAGAAAGCAGCAGCAGAGAAGAAGGCAGAGCCGGAAAAGAAAGCGGCAGCAGAAAAGAAGGCAGAGCCAGAGAAGAAAACGGAGCCAGAGAAGAAGGCAGAGCCGGAGAAGAAAGCAGTAGCAGAAAAGAAGGCAGAGCTGGAAAAGAAAGCGGAAACAAAAGCTCCGGTGACGAAAAAGACCACAGCTGGAAGAAAACGCACAAGTAAACGAAGCAAATAAAAATAGAATCAGAGAAAGAATTTAGGGAGTGCCGAAAAATCATTGACAGATGGTTTTTCGGCACTTTTGCGTATATTTTCTTTCCATTTCACAGGAAATCACATTCTATGACATAAAAAACGCTCTGACAGGATCGTTATGCGGCGGAAAAATGTCCCTGTTAAAACAAGTGCGTTTTTTAGCAACAGTATTGTTTGCATGATAAGATCCAATACGGCCTAAATTATGATACGTTTTAAAAATATTAAGAGAAATAAAAAGATATAATGTGCAATATGCATAAAAAGTAATATGATTAATTGGTAAAAAATACGAAAAAACAATGTTAAGGCTAAATAAAGTTTTGCAAATTGGCAAAAATATATTGACACGTTTCAATTTATGAGATATAGTTCAAAGTGTCAGGCAATGTAATACGATTTCCCAAAGAAAAGGAGAAGGAAAATGAAAAAGAAAGCGTTATCTCTGCTGCTTGCAGCAACAACTGTTACCACTCTTCTTGCCGGCTGTGGAGGAAAAAAAGAAGAGGCTCCGGCAGCAACAACAGCAGCGTCGGCAGAGGCGGAAAGCACAGCTGGCGGTCAACCAGAAGGCGAGATTGATAAAAGCCAGTTGATTACCATTTATACAAACAATGGTTCAGAAGGCCGGGATGTGTGGCTGGTGGATCGAGCTGCTGAAGCAGGTTATAATGTGCAGGTTGTCGGCCTGGGCGCTTCAGATGTAGCGAATCGAATGATTGCAGAAAAGAACAATCCCCTCTGCGATGTGGTTTTTGGTCTGAACAGTATCGAATTCGAAAAGCTGAAAGCACAGGATTTGCTCCAGACCTGGGAACCAGACTGGACAGATGGGGTAGATGCATCCCTGATAGATGCAGATGGTTATTATTATCCAGTAACAACAACCCCTCTGGTTATTATTACAAACAATGAATACCAGAATCCTCCGACAGACTGGGTGGATCTGACAAAGGATGAATATAAGGGACTTTACCAGCTGCACGGTTTAAGCGGCGGAACTGGAAAAACGGTATTTGCAAGTATTATTACAAGATATGCAGATCCGAATGGAGATTTGGGTATTTCTGATGAGGGATGGGCAATCGCTGAAAAATATCTGGGCAATGCACATCTGATTGCATCTGGAGAAGATTCCATTGGCGCAGTAATCGATGGTTCTCTGCCGATTGATATGCATTGGGCATCCGGTGTTCTGACAGAGCAGAAGGTGAGAAATTATAAATTTAATATTGTATCTCCTGAAATTGGCGTTCCCTATGTAGTGGAATCTCTTGCAATTGCAAAAGGAACGGAAAATTATGATCTTTGCGTAGATTTTCTGAACTGGCTTGGAAGTCCTGAAATCCAGTTAGAGTGGTCAAATAACTTCGGAACCATTCCCTGTCAGGAGGAGGCGCTTGCAAATGCAACTGAGGATGTAAAAGAGTTAATGTCTACCTTAAAGCCGCAGGAGCTGGATTGGGGATTTATTGCAGAAAATATTGACGCATGGGTAGAAAAGGCAGAGCTTCAGTACGTTCAGTAACAGATAAAGATTGAGAAGGCTAAACTTTACAGGGGGTTTAAGATGATTAGATTTGAGCAGATTGAAATTAAATATGGAGATTTTGTGGCAATCAGAGACTTAAACCTACACATCAAGGAGGGTGAATTTTTCACCTTCCTTGGTCCCAGCGGATGTGGAAAAACCACATCCTTACGGACTTTAGTAGGTTTTATTACACCGTCAAAAGGAAAAATTAAAATTGCAGATAAAGAAGTAACGCATTTACCGGTAGAGAAACGAGAAATTGGAATGGTGTTCCAGAGCTATGCTCTGTTTCCTACAATGTCCGTTTATGATAATATTGCCTTCGGATTAAGAGTGCAGAAGCTTTCAAAGGATGAAATTGATAAAAAGGTAAGAGCAGTAGCTGCAAAAATTAAAATAACAGATGAACAGCTGAAGAAAAATGTAGCGGCTTTATCAGGCGGACAGCAGCAGAGAGTAGCGCTTGCAAGAGCGATTGTACTGGAACCGAAGATTTTATGTCTGGATGAGCCGTTGTCAAACCTTGATGCAAAATTAAGAATTGATTTACGCGATGAACTGAAACGCCTTCAGAAGGAAATTGGAATTACCACGATTTATGTTACCCATGATCAGGAGGAGGCTCTGACACTTTCAGACAGAATCGCTGTATTTAATGAGGGCTTCCTGGAGCAGGTAGGAACGCCCTATGAAATCTATAACCACTCAGCCAGTGAGTTTGTATGTAACTTTATAGGAGATATTAACAGGCTGAATCCAGCTGCAATTAGAGCTGTCAGCCAGCAGACGGCAGCGAAGCTGGATCAGGAAAAAACTGGCTTCGTAAGAATTGAACGATGTCTGGATGCTCCGGCAGAGGGTTATGCAAAATTAGAATGTAAGGTGACGGAGCATGAGTTCAGCGGTGTATTTACAAAATATACTCTGGACTGCATGGGAGAAACGATTAAATATATTGATAAGAATGATGGATTACGTTCTTATAAAAAGGGCGATTTTATTCATTTATATATTAATCCTCATGATATTATGCAGTTTTAAGCAGGGAGGTACCATATGAATTTTTTTAAAGATAAAATACAGAATGGCACTGTTAATGTTCCCGGCATATTACTGAGAGCAGCGATTCTCTGGTTTGTATTATCATTTCTGGTATTTCCAAATGTTAATTTGATTTTAAATGTATTTATAAAAGACGGGGAATTTACGCTGAGCGCTGTTTCTAAAATACTATCTTCTGCAAGAGCGCTGAAAAGCTTGAAAAACAGCTTTATTCTTGCATGTGCCGCAGTTGTTACTGTAAATATTACAGGTGTTTTGATTGTATTGTTTACGGAGTATTTTGATATTAAAGGCGCCCGACTGTTGAAGCTTGGATTTATGTCTACTTTGATATATGGAGGCGTGGTACTTGTTACAGGATATAAGTTTGTATATGGAGAAACAGGTATTGCAACAAAGGTGCTTTTAAATATTTTTCCAAATATGGATCCTGCCTGGTTTGTAGGATTCTGGGCTGTATTATTCATTATTACATTTTCAGGAACATCAAATCATATGATGTTTTTGACGAATTCTCTGAGAAGCATCGACTATCATACGATTGAGGCGGCAAAAAATATGGGCGCTTCCCAGATGAAAATATTGTTCCAGATTGTGCTTCCTACATTAAAGCCAACTATTTTTGCAGTTACAATCCTGACCTTCCTGTCGGCTTTAAGTACAATGTCTGGCCCATTGATTGTGGGTGGTCCTGATTTCCAGACGATTAACCCCATGATAAAAACCTTTGCGAATATGATGACATCCAGAGATATTGCAGCATTGCTGGCGATTATTCTGGGCCTTGCAACGAGCGTTCTTCTGGTAATTTCGCAGCGCATTGAAAAAAAGGGGAATTTTATTTCTGTTTCTAAGACAAAGGCGAAGCTGGTGAAGCAGAAAATAGAAAATCCCGTATTAAATGTGATAGCCCATATCGTCGCATATTCCATGTTTGTAATTTATATGCTTCCGATTTTGAATGTGCTGGTATTTTCCTTTACAGATGGTCTGACCATTACGACGGGAGAAATCAGACCGGATTCTTTTACTCTGGCTAATTACAGAAAGCTTTTCCAGTCTCCGGCAGCATATAAGCCCTATGTTGTCAGCACGGTTTATGCAATTATAGCAGCGGTAGTAGTGGTGATTGTTGCATTGGTGGCAGCACGCCTGATTACGAAGGCAAAGCATAAGCTTGATAAGATGCTGGAGCCGTTGGTACTGATTCCCTGGCTGCTTCCGTCAACAATGATCGCATTGGGAATGATGATGACCTATGATGAGCCGCGGTGGAATATTGGAAATAAAGTTTTGGTTGCTACGCCGCTTATTATGCTGATTGCCTATATTATTGTTAAGATTCCGTTTTCTTACAGAATGGTTAGAGCTGCATTTATGGGGCTGGACGGGAATTTGGAAGAAGCGGCGCAGGTAATGGGCGCAAAACCTTTTTATACTATGAGAAAAGTGATTTTGCCGATCATCATGCCAGTAGTTCTTTCCGTGGTGGTAATGAATTTTATTTCATTATTATCAGAATATGACTTATCCGTATTTTTATATCATCCCTCCTATCGGCCTCTTGGTATTGAGATTAAGCTGGCAACAGACGAAACAGCTACGATCGACGCACAGGCGATGGCATTTGTTTATACTGTTGTTCTTATGATAATTTCTACTTTTGCATTATGGCTTGGCAGATTTGGCGGTTTTGAGGCAATTAAGAATTTTGCAGTTAAGGCGGTAAATAAAATTGGCGGAAAAGCGGAAAAATAAAAAGAATCATCCGGGTATGAAGACTTTTTGTGGTCTGGTTCTGCTGGCACTGTCCTTATCCGGATGCAGTGAAAACAAAGAAGTGGATTTTGTAAAAAAATATAAGGTTGATTTGAATGCAGTATCTGACGTGAGTGATGTGCTTCAGAAGGCAATCAACGATCTTCCGGAGAACGGAACATTGCTTTTAAAGGATGGAACGTATCCTATATCAAGGGCTCTGGAGCTAAAAAGTAATATGACATTAAAGCTCAGCGAAAACGCGGTGCTTTTGAATGAAGTGCAGGGGAGCTCTGCATTGATGGGCTTTAATCATCCCTTAAAGCATGATAAAGCAGAAGGAAACAGTAATATTGTGATTGAGGGAGGAACCTGGGATATGAATGGAGCTCTTGGAGACCATGGGGTTCCTGCGAATCTCCCTGAGGCAGATACGGCAGGCGCTTTGGGGCTTGCCTATGCCGAAAATATTACGCTGAGGGACATACGTTTTATTGACAGCTATAATGGGCATGTTTTGCAGCTGGCCGCAGTAGATCAGGTTTTGATTGAGAACTGCCGGTTTGAAGGGCAGGCCTTTAAGGGCGAGGGAAATAAAACAAGGGAACTGATTCAGATTGAACCAGGATCGATTAAGGGCTATCCTTATACAAAGGTACAGGATGTGAGGCCTACGACGAATGTAGTGATTAGAAACTGTTATTTCGGAGGAAGTGAAAAGTCACCGCAGTATATGGTCGGGCTGGGAAACCACGGTCAGCAAAACGGTGTAAAATGTTCGGATATTTTGATAGAAAACTGCACCTTTGAAAATGCGGCCTGGGCCGGAATTCGATTTTGGGCTTTTGACCGGGTGAGTATCAAAAACAATACGTTCCGGATGACAGCAGACTCCGGGCAAAAAGAGAGGTATGCAATTCTGGCAGACAGCCATCCCTATGGCGCGGTTATAGAGGAAGGCGGAGCGGCAAGCACCAGTGAGCTTGTTATTGAGAAAAATACAATTGTCATAGAAGCTCCGGATGTAAAAGCTGTTGGAGTTCTTGGAAACGGCGGTTCTCCTAAAAAGCCGAAAGATATTTCTATCATGAATAATACCATTCAGTCAAATGGGGCAGAGCAGGCAATTGAACTACTCAGAACAGAGAATTGCGTAATTGAAGGAAATCAGGTGGAAGGCTTTGAAACGCAGGTATACGCAGAGGACTGCGATGGAGAGGTAAAGACTGATTTGGAAATCATTTATAATGAGAAATAGACCTGTCGGAACGGTGACAGGAAAGGAAGGTGTTACTATGAATGCATTACATGCGCTGCTGGCGGAAAAGAAGGTTTTGGTAGCGGCTCACAGAGGCGTAGCAGGAGCAGATATTCCCTGCAATACTATTCCTGCTTTTGAACTGGCTTTAAAATCAGGAGCAGATATTCTGGAGATGGATCTTTTTAAATCGGCAGATGGAGAATTGTTCATTTTTCATACAGGAAAAGAACCGTTTCAGTTGGACAGACATATCGATATTACAAAATTGTCATCTGCGCAAATCAGACAGCTGCGGCTGGTGAATGTGGATTTTAATGAAACTGCATTTGGGCTGAATACCTTTGATGAGGTTCTGGAGCAGTTTAAAAATCGCTGTATTTTGAACCTGGACAGGTGTTTTGGATTTCTGGAGGATGTGATTCGGACAGTAGAGCGTCACAATATGAAGGAGCAGATTCTGCTGAAAAATGCACCAGATGAAAATTCTCTGAAAAAAGTGGAAGCTTTTGCGTCAGAGTATATGTTTATGCCTATTTACATGGAAAAAGACACAGCTACCAGCATCATTGAAAAAATGAATATAAATTATGTGGGCGCAGAGCTGGTTTTTGCTGACGAGAAATCTCCGGTTGCTCAGGATGAATATATCCACAGTATGCATCAGGCAGGGAAAATTTTATGGGGAAATGCGCTGGAATATAATCATAAAATTCCGTTGGCTGCAGGGCACTGTGATAATATTTCTCTTCTGGATCATCCAGATAAGGGCTGGGGCTGGCTGGCAGACAAGGGCTTTGATATTATCCAGACAGATTGGGCGGCACAGTGCTGCTCCTATATTAGAAAAAACAGAGCGTGCTGATAAAAACGGCGGCGACCGGGAGGTGAATAGTATTTTAAAATTTTTAGGATGCGGAGCGGCATTTTATCCTGTTTTAGGAAATACCAGCGCATATTTTATAAAAAATAATAATCTTTATCTGCTGGACTGCGGCGAGCTGGTATTTCATCAGCTGTATGAGCGGGGAATGCTGACAAGGTATGACAGAATTTATTCTATCATTACTCATTTACATGCGGATCACGTGGGAAGTCTTGGATCTTTGATCTCTTATACATATTTTGTACTTGGGAAAAAGATACGGGTTATTCATCCGGAGGAGTCTGTTCGTCAGCTTTTGGATTTGACCGGCATTGATCGGAATGCTTATTATTTTGAACAATGTACCAGGTATGAGAGTGATGGAATTGTGTTTGAAGCGGTTCCTGTCAGACATGCTGAGGATATGAACTGCTATGGATATATTATTGAGGATGGGGGCAGACGGATCTATTACAGTGGGGATTCCTATGAAATTCCAGAGCGTGTGATAAACGGTTTTCTTGAAAGGAGAATAGAGAAAATTTATCAGGATACAACCAATAAGGTATCTTCTCATCGTTCTCATTTCCCGTTGTCGGAGCTGAAGGAACTGATTCCAGAGGAGCTGAGGGCACAGGTGTTTTGTATGCATTTTGGCTGTGATTTTTCAGCGGAAATTGAACAGCTGGGATTCAATAATGCAGAAAAATATTTAGCTCAGCAAAGATAATAAAAACGTAACAGTTCGGCAAAGCCGGACAAGACGAAGCAGGGCTGAACTGTTACATAAAAACATGGATAACGACAGAAAGGAAGGAGAGCAGCCTTCCTTTTGTTGTTAAATCAGACAGGAGGGCTTTATGGAGAATGTATTTATTGCACTGCAGTCATTTATGGGGGAATTTGAAGCTTCGGCATTGATCCGGCTGTTTACGGCAGTCATTTGCGGAGGAATTATAGGCTTGGAGCGGGGGCTGAAAGGACGACCGGCAGGACTGAAAACCTTTTCGCTGGTCTGTGTGGGAGCAACTCTGGTTATGGTAACGAATGAGTATATTTCTATAAAAGCAGGAGGGAGTGGAGATGCTGCCAGAATGGCAGCGCAGGTTGTCAGCGGAATTGGATTTTTAGGAGCAGGTACTATCATCGTGACAGGCGCCAATCAGGTAAAAGGTCTGACAACAGCCGCTGCGTTGTGGGTGAATGCAGCAGTAGGAATTGCAATTGGATCGGGATTTTATTTTGGAGCGGTGTCCGCGACGATTTTAGTCTGTTTTTCATCTGAGATTTTTCGGGCAGTTGATCGTGTTATTATAGGAAATGCCGCTCATATGAAAATCTGTATAGAGGGAATGAATGAAGGCTTTCTGGTGAGGCTGCTGGAATTTTTTAAAGAACGGGATATTCGTGTTTCCAGTGTAATAAGAACTTCAGAATACAAATGGTATAAAAAAGATATTTGTGTTATTATGGAACTGGAATTGAAACACAGACAGAGTCATAATAAGCTTCTGAAGGAAATTCAGGAATTAGAAGGCCTTCGTTTTGTGGAAGAGGTGTAAGAGAAAGGGGAAATCAGTTAATTTGCCGCAGGCATTAACTGAGTGAGATATATGGCAACAATTTTGGATGTGGCGAGACTGGCAGGCGTCTCTCAGGGAACTGCTTCGAATGTGCTCAACAGGAAAGGAAATGTAAGCAGCGAGAAAATCAGACTGGTGGAGGAAGCAGCGCAGAAGCTGGGATTTACTCTGAATGAGAAAGCGAGAATGCTCCGAAAAGGCTCCAGCGATTCTCTGGCAGTGATATTGCCCAACATTCAATTCAAGCAGTACAGAGATTTTTATGCCAGCTTTAAGGTATATGCAGAGAGAAAAGGATATTCTACAGAGCTGATGCTTACAAATGATAATCCAGATATTGAGCGCGCCTTGATCCAGCAGGCAAAGGCTATGCTTCTGGATGGAATCGCAATTGTATCCTGCCTTACAGAAAAGGAGGAACAGGGGATTTTTGACGGTTTTGGAAAGGTATGTTATGTAGAGCGAAAGCCGCAGTTTCCTGCAGTATATTATGGGTTTGATTATACAAGATGCGGGGAGGAGCTGGCGGAGTCAATTATAAGGCATGAATATAAAAATGTACTGCTGATTCACAGTACCCTGCGATATTCTAACGAAAAGGAAACCATAGAGTCCTTCAATAAAAGAATTTCAGGCATTCCATGCAATGTGATAGATGTATCTACAGACTCCTTGAGACTGTATAATACGTTGCTGGCAGTATTTGAAGAGTATGAGACAATCGAGGCAATTGTGACAACAAACCTTGGATTTGCAGAGCGTATCCGTCAGATATGCAACTCGCTGATTCTGGTAGAAGCGCTTCCGATTTACACAATTTCGCCAATGTTTACATTACCGGAAAAGGATTATATCAAATATGAATTAAATTACAGTCTGCTGGGGAGACAGGCTGCGGAAGAATGTATTGGAAAAAGCAAAACAAAAAACAGCTGTCATATTTTGAAAAATGACGGTTATAGAAAATGGCATAATATAAAATTATCCAATCGGAAGGCAGACACACTGAATGTTCTGGCCCTGGAGGGGCCGGAGGCATCAGTGATGAAGGCAATGACAAAGCTTTATGAGGAGAAAACAGGGACACAAATCAATATTTCTGTTTTATCTTATAATGAGATATATGAGGCCTTTGTAAATGCAGAGAATTTTGGAATATTTGATATATTTCGAATAGATGTGACCTGGCTGTCCTGGTTTGCCGATAAGATTTTATTACCGCTGGAAGAGATTGATGACAGAATTTTGAAAGGAACACAGGAATATATTCCTGCATTAATGGGAAAATACTCCACAGTGAATAACAGAGTCTATGCGCTGCCAGTAACACCCAGTGCACAGATTCTTTTCTACCGAAAGGATTTATTTGAGGATGCGGCAGTAAAAAGGGAATTTTGGGAAACCTACAGAAGGGAACTGGAGGTTCCAAAAACCTTTGATGAATTCAATAAAATAGCAGGCTTTTTTACAAAGAGCCAGAACCCTTCTTCAAGAGTTCAATATGGAACCAGTCTGAATCTTGGAAATACAGGGGTAGCGGCAACGGAATTTCTGACAAGATATTTCAGTTACAAACCGCATCTGTTTTCGGATAACGGAAAAATAATTCTGAATGATGAAATTGCTGTAGGCGCAATGAAAAATCTGGTGGAATCGGCGGATTATGCAGTGAGTAAACGGATTTCCTGGTGGACGGATGCGGCAAAAACGTTTGCTAACGGGGACATTGCCATGCAGATTATGTTCAGTAATTACGGCTCTGAGGTACTGGGATATAAATCAAAAATTATTGATAGAGTTGGTTACAGTATCGTCCCTGGAGGAAATCCTATTCTGGGAGGCGGGACTCTTGGAATTGCAAAAAACTGCAGGTATCCAGAGGATGCTTTGGCATTTATCAAATGGATCACCTCAGATCCGGTAGCTTCTGCTATGGCAACCCTTGGAAGCGTTTCTCCTTGTTCGAGAACCTATGAAATATATGAAATTGTGGATGCATTCCCATGGCTGGAGCTGGCAAAGGATTGTTTTTCTTTATCGAAAACAGAGCGGCTTCCGGCAGATAATTTAAGACCATTTGATGAAAAACGTTTTTTGAATATATTGGGAACGATGACAAAGAATATCGTAGCCGGTATGGTTGATATCGAAGAAGCCATGGAGAGAGTGCAGGATATGATGGATCAGTATTTTAATTAAATACAGAGCTGCTGTAATTTTAATGCTGCTGCTTCTGGACTTTAAGAGTACAGAAGCAGCGGCATTTTTAATGTATAGGAAAGTACTTCCTATTTTTTCCTTCTTTGATTTTACAGAAAGATTTCGGAGTCTGGCTCGATCTTCTTGCAGGCAGCAAGGACATTAGCCATAACAGCCTTGGGATCCTGACCTTCTGCAAATTCGACAATCAGTTTCTGCGTCATAAAGTTTACGGTAGCGTTTGCTACACCAGCAGTCTTGCGGGCAGCATCCTCCATTAAATTGGCGCAGTTTGCGCAGTCAACTTCGATTTTGTAGGTTTTTTTCATAGTGGCAGCCTCCTGGAATATTTTCTGATTTAACAATTAATTATCCGTTTAATTATTATAAGTGCAGTATAATCCAGGAAAAGAAAGAAGTCAATACAGACGGTAAAGTTCCTCCTAAAAGGGATAAAATCATTTCCAAAGGGGAGAAAAAGGCCGGAAACCGGCAAAGCGGCTTCTGGCCTTTGGAAAGCTCCGTTATCAAAATAAGGATTACAGAAGAGTCTTAATGTACTCAGCAAGCTCCTCGTTCTGGCAGTTAGCGAAGAACAGCTCCTTGAACTGCTCGCCGGCAAATGCGCCTTTTACCAGCTCCTGATCAATGTCCTTCAGACAGTCGATGATGGGGCGCAGGGTTACTGCACGAACGCCGTCCAGGATTTTTTTGTTGCGCTGTTCCGGAACAACACGCTCCTTCGGATATCCCTGGCCATGACCAAAGCCGAACAGCTTTTCAAAAATGTATTCCAGATTCAGCTCGCCGCCCCAGCCAAAGCCTTTTGCAAAAGGCAGAGCAACTGCGTTGCCGTCGTTTACATGAGCAAAGGTGTAAGCGTCAACCGGATCTTCTACATGTCCGCAGAGAACGTTGGGGAAGCTGTTCATTGCCAGCATAGCGCCCTCGCCGGTGCCGCAGCCGGTAATTACATAGTCAGCAGCTCCGCTGTTTAACAGGACAGCACCCAGAATACCAACCTGAACGTAGGTCAGCTGTGCAGCATCATCAGCGGTGTACATGCCGTAGTTATATACAGTATGTCCCATGGGTTCAACAACCTTTTTCAGGGATGCAGCGATAAGCTCATTTTTTGCAGCCTGGCTGTTTTCGTTGATAAGTGCGATTTTCATAGAAATTCTTCTCCTTTTCCACTGTGGTGAATATTTGCTGCTCTGCATGGCGTCAGAGCGCCTGCAGAGGTCAGCTCCTGCGTCTATTATACCTGTAATATGAGAGAACTTCAATCATCAAAATGCATCAGCTGTGCAAAATGGCGGATCCTTGGTTATTCTGCCGGATTCTCCCATGCGATTTCTCCGCCGCAGACGGTATATTTTACAACGCCTTTCAGGGTCTCTCCTACAAAGGGAGAGTTGCTGGATTTTGACTGGAAATTCTCAACGGTCCAGGAGGCGTCAGGATCAAAGATAACCAGATCCGCATCAGCTCCTTTTCCGATCCAGCCCTTGTGTTCTTCCAGGCGATAGAGAATAGCCGGATTCAGGCTCATTTTTTCCATCAGCTGAACCATGGTCAGACAGCCGGTATCAACCAGATTGGTAATGCCCAGGGAAAGTGCTGTCTCCAGTCCGATAATGCCGCTGGGAGCCTGTGTCAGAGGACGTCCCTTTTCTTCTGCGCTGTGGGGAGCATGATCTGTGGCGATAATATCAATAATGCCTTCCTTCAGGCCGCGGAGAATTTCCTGCTTATCTTCCAGAGTCCGCAGAGGCGGATTCATTTTTGCAAGAGAACCGTGCTTTAACACAGCGGATTCATCGAGAGAGAAGTGGTGGGGCGTTACCTCTGCCATGACATGAGCGCCCAGCTGCTTGGCCAGCTCTACCATGCGTACAGAGCGGCCGGAGCTGATATGCTGAATATCAACCGTAGCGCCTGTATGGATTGCCAGCATACAGTCGCGGGCAACCATAACATCTTCAGCAGCAGCAGGAGAACCGCCGATGCCAAGCTCCGCAGAAACAGCGCCGCGGTTGATTCCGTTGTTGGTAATCAGAGAGGGATCCTCCTCGTGAAAGCTTAATGGAACGTTCAGCCGCACGGCCTCTTCCATGGCCTTTTTTACAAGAGCAGCATCCTTTAAGGGGATACCGTCATCGGTAAAACCAGCGGCTCCGTGAGCCTTTAAAAGCTCCATATCTGTCAGCTCCTGACCTTTCATGCCTACTGTGATATTGGCGGCGGTCAGCACGTTAATGGGGGTCTTTTTGCCCTCCTGAATGACATATTCCAGGGTTTCTACGTTGTCAACCGGCGGCTTGGTATTGGCCATACAGATAACGGTGGTAAATCCGCCGGCAGCAGCAGCCCTTGCTCCGGTTTGAATGTCTTCCTTGTAGGTAAAGCCCGGATCCCGGAAATGAACATGCACGTCAATGAGACCAGGCGCAGTGATCAAGCCCTTGCCGTCAAGAATCTGGAGGGAAGAGCCATTTTCACTGGCCAGAGCCTGACAGCGCTCTGCCAGATTCTCCCCCATATCTACGATTTTTCCATTTTCGATGATCAGATCCAGCACTGCGTCTGTGCCGGTTTTCGGGTCAATGACCCGGCTGTTTTGAATAAAAAGCATAAATAAATCCTCCTTGTAGGGTTATGATTTCCTGGTTCCGATGCAAAACAGCTTCTGGGGAAGCTCAAAGACAAAAACAATGCCCAGAACAATGGCAATGGCAACCTTCAGTGCAGTAAGGCCTGTGTCAAAGGCTTTGGCCATATGACCGGTAACGGCATAGTAGGAGGCCCAGTAGATGCCAGCCCCGGGAACCAGGGGAAGAATACCGGAAATCAGAAAAATAGTCACCGGGCACTGCTTGCGAACTGCAAACCATCGGGACATCAGGATTACCAGTACTGTAGCGGCAAAGGTAGCGACTGCAGATGTGGTGGCAGGAAGAGTCAGAAGATAAAGGAACCATCCGGCTCCGCCAATCAGTCCGCAGTGGCAGAAGTAGCGGACGGGAACACCAAACAGCAGGGAAAAGCCCACAGTTCCGGCTGCCGCTGCCAGAGTCTGT
The DNA here is from genome assembly GCA_900538475.1 of uncultured Clostridium sp. Classification (GTDB taxonomy): domain Bacteria; phylum Bacillota; class Clostridia; order Lachnospirales; family Lachnospiraceae; genus Brotaphodocola. The sequence goes on from UPYT01000003.1 coordinate 70,847, forward strand.
AAAATAAGATAACCAATGTTTGTCAAAGCAGGATACCTCCCGTTATCTGATTCCAGAGGGCGATGACAAATCCCACGCCCATGGCAATGCACAGGAAGACCAGGATTGCATCCAGCATTCGCACAGACCCGGAAATGTAGTCTTCGTCTGCCATATCGCGGATAGCGTTGGTAAAGGCAACTCCGGGAACCATCAGAATAATGCCGCCGATCATCATGGATTCCAGATGAAGGCCCAGGCCTGTCTGATAAAAGAAAATGCTGAGAGCAGTCACCAGTGCGCTGCCGGTAATGTTGCATACAATTTTAGAAAAATGAGGCTTGGCGATTTTGACAAGGTACAGCTGCAGAATCATGCCAATCCATATGGAACAGAAAAAATCCTGGAGAGCGCCGCCGAACATAAAGCTGAAGCAGGCGCCGGAAAATCCGGCTGAAATAATCTGAATCCGGTTGGAAAATCCAGGGGTATTTTCAATGCGCTCCAGCTGGAGCTTTGCCTCTTCCGGCGTAAAGCGGCCGGCTTCAATCTGACGGGAAAGCTGGTTTACCTCTGCCACCCGGCTCAGATTGGCAACGTTGACCGGGATCTGCAGAACCTTTGCAAACTGAGTTTCTTTTTCATCGCCGGAGGTGAGAAAAATTCCATTGCTGAGAACAAAGACATTTGCAGAATGCAGACCATAGTAATGGCAGATTCGGTAGACCGTATCTTCTACCCGGAAAATTTCAGCTCCGTTTTCCAGAAGGATCTGTCCTGCCTTCAGGGCAAGAAGGAGAATGTCCCGTTCCCTCTGGGCTCGGATTTCCCGGTCTTCGGGAGGGGCGTTTAAGCGGTCGTCCTGATGTGGTGTAGTATTCATTTCTTACTCCTCAGAAGAGCGTCAGATCTCAAAGCTCTGCCCTTCTGTCTGTATTTCTGCTATTTTATCCCGGTAGCTGTCAGAGCACTCCAGGCTTTTCAGCCGGTCGATAACGGAAAAGTCATTCCAGAAATGCATTGGAAAAACCATGCCTGCGCCGACCTGGCACATAAATTCGTGAAGTCCCAGATAAAACAGATCCTCCTGCCGTCCGTCCAGGGGAACCATGGCTGCATCAGGAATAATTCCCAGCCGGTGGATCGTTTCCAGCTCCTTCTGGTAATTGGCCTTCATGGTATGATTCCAGGAAAGGGATTCTCCGTTCCATTGCCAGTCATTCAAATCGCCGGCGTGGAAAATGGTTTTGCCTCCGGCCTCCACCAGAAAAGCCACGCCCTCGTCTGTAGAGCGGAACGTATGGATCAGGATGCCGCCGCCCTCAGCCAGGTGGATCATTCGGCCTGGATCAATAAAGTGTGTTCTTGAAAAATGCTTTTCCGGCACCCGGTTCTGCCAGATATCGTCAGACAGAACATAGACAGTGTGCGGGTGGGAATCTGCAAGGGTAAAAATATCGGGGTTAAAATGATCCTCATGGCGGTGGCTGACAAAAACCACCAGCGTTTTGGCAGGATCAAGGGGAGGCAGGATGCCGCCGGCAAAATCAAATAAAAGCAGAGCCTGGTTTGTTTCTGCGAGAAAACCGCTGTGATGAATGTATGTGATTTTCATGAATGTCCTCCTCATAGTTTTGTAATGTGCCTTCACTCAGTAGCATACCATAAAATTCAGGGAAAAAACAGGGGAAAAAGCAAGGGCTCTGTCAGAAAATATGCTGACAGAGCCAAAGATAAAATTCTTTAATTTGCCTTTACTTCTTTCCAAAGTTCATTGTATACAGAATCGACTTCATCGCCCATGTATTCAAAAACTTCACAGTTCTTTAAACTGTCAATATCCGGGAATACTGCTTTATTATTCTGCATTTCCTCATCCAGCAGCTCAAAGGCACCCTTGTTGGGGGTAGGGTAGGTAATATACTCAAAGTTTGCCTTGGCAATTTCCGGACGGCACAGGAAATCCAGCCATTTTTCTGCATTTTCTTTGTTCTTTGCATTTTTCGGAATTACCCAGCAGTCCAGCCACAGGTTAGTGCCTTCCTCTGGCAGTACATATTCCAGAGTAAAATCAGCGCCCTGATTTGCAACCTCTTCCTGGATATACAGCATCTCTCCGGAATAAATCACGCCTACAGCAGCCTCTCCTCCGATCATCTTGTCGCGGACCTGGTCAATTACATAGGCCTGAACCAGAGGCTTCTGATCAATCAGCGCCTGCTTTGCCTGCTGCAGTTCCTCCTCGCTGGTGCTGTTCATGGAAAAGCCGTCTTTCTTCAGAGCAACCATAAAAGCGTCGCGGACACTGTCCTGCATAAGGATTTCTCCGCTTAACCGCTCATCCCACAGGTCAGCCCAGGTTGTAGGCGGCTCTACACCAAGCTCCTCAAGACGGGCCGGATTGTAAAGGATGCCGACAGTCCCCCAGCAGTAGGGAACAGAGTATTTGTTTTCCGGATCAAAGGATGTTGCCATCTCCATGTAGGCCGGGTTGATCTGGTCAATGTTGGGAACATTGTCAAAATTGATTTCAGCCAGCAGGTCATTTTCCCGCATTTTCTGAATCATGTAATCAGAAGGACATACCACATCGTAGTTGATAGCGCCTGCCTCAATGATGGGATACATTTCCTCGTTGGTTTCAAAAAGGTCATAAATGACAGAGATGCCAGTTTCCTCTTCAAACTGTTCGATGACAGATTCATCAATATATTCGCCCCAGTTGTAAACGTACAGCTCATTGGAGCCGCCGTTAGCGGTGTTCTGGGCAGGGCTGTCGGCACCTCCTCCACATGCGGTCAGGGAAGCAGCGGCTGCAGTTGTCAGGCACAGTGCAAATACTCTTTTTTTCATAATTAAAATCCTCCTTGCAGGTTCTCTGATAGTGTGAAAAGCTATTTTTCCTGTCTCTTTTTCGGCGCAAAATTACTGATGAGAAGAAGAATCAGCACAGCTGCGAAAATGACAGTGGACAGGGCGTACATAGATGGCTTAATACCCCGGCGCACCTCACTGTAAATCAGGGTGGACAGAGTATTGATTCCCGCGCCTCTGGTAAAGTGAGTGATAATAAAATCATCCAGAGACATGGTAAAAGCCAGTAAAAATCCAGACAGCACTCCGGGGAGAATGTCCGGAAATACCACCTTAAAGAAGGCGGAAATCGGGCTGGCGCCCAGATCCAGGGCAGCCTCGTAGGTATAGCGGCTTGTCTGCCGCAGCTTTGGCATAACGCTCAAAATCACATAAGGGATATTAAAGGTAATATGGGCAATCAGCACGGTTTTAAAGCCTAGGGAAATTCCGAAGGCGATAAAAGCCAGCATCAGGGAAATTCCGGTTACAATATCCGCATTCAGCATGGGAATGTTGGTAATGCCCATAACAATGGTTCTGGAAACAGGCTTCATGCTGTTGATGGCAATGGCTGCGGCTGTGCCGATGATTGTGGCAATCAGCGCAGATAAAAAGGCAATCAGCAGCGTGTTCTGCAGGGCTGCCATAATGTTTCTGCTGGAGAACATCTGGGTGTACCACTGCAGGGTGAAGCCGCCCCATACGGTGCGGGATTTTGATTGGTTAAAGGAAAGCACCACCATGGTGGCAATCGGCGCATACAGGAAGATCATTATGATAACCAGATAGAAATCCTGTAAAAACCGTCTGAAATTTTTTTTGATTCCAGTCATCAGAATGCACTCCCTTCTCCGTTTTTATCGTATTTGGCAATCAGCGCCATGCTCAGCAGAATAAAGAGCATCAGTACCAGAGACAGTCCGGAGCCCAGATTCCAGTTGCTGCTTTTGGTAAATTCCTGCTCAATCACATTGCCGATAAGAAGAATCTTACTGCCGCCCAGCAGGTTGGAGATAACAAAGGTGGTCAGGGCAGGCACAAATACCATGGTAATTCCGCTGATAATGCCTGGAACGCTTAAAGGAAGCCAGATCCAGATGAGAGTCTGGAAAAAGTTGGCTCCCAGATCTCTGGCAGCGTTGATGGTATTGTCTTCAATTTTGCAGAGCACATTGTAAATCGGCAGCACCATAAAGGGCAGGAAGTTATAAACCATACCCAGCACAATGGCGCTTGGTGTGTTAATCAGGTTCTGGCGGGGCAGGTGCAGGGCGGTTAAAATACCATTGATGACACCGCTTTTTTCCAGCAGAGTCTGCCATGCCAGAGTTCTTAACAGAAAGTTCATCCACATGGGAAGGATAAAAATAAATACAATAAAGCTTCCCTGTCCCATGCCGCGGTTTCTGAGAATCATGGCCAGAGGATAGGCCAGGATCAGGCAGATGACCGTGCTGATGAAGGACAGCTCCAGGGAAAGCCACAGAGCCTTCCTATGCTCCGGAGTAGCCATGGACATGATGTTTGCCAGAGTAAAGGCGCCGGATTTGTCAGTAACTCCATAATATACGATCAGGGCCAGCGGAATGATAATAAAGCCGGCCATCCAAAGCAGGTAAGGCCCTGCCAGCAGTTTTTTACTCATTGACTCCCACTGCCTCCTCATCCTCCGAAGCCGGTTTATTCATAATCTGAATGTCAAAGGGATCCACATGAAGACCGACCTTTCGGCCAACAGGACACAGATCCGTGCTGTGAACCAGCCATTCAAAGCCGTCTGGTGTGGTGACCTCCATTTCGTAGTGCACTCCCTTGAAAATCAGATGGGTGCAAACTCCGGTCAAGGTTCCTTTTTCCGGCTCTACCAGGTCGATATCCTCCGGACGGATTACAACGTCTACCGGCTGGTTTCTTCCGAAGCCTTTGTCTACACAGGCAAATTTAGCGCCGAAGATTTCTACCAGCTCGTCCTGCAGCATAATGCCGGGAACAATGTTGCTTTCTCCGATAAAGTCAGCGACAAATGCATTTTCCGGTTCGTTGTAAATCTGTTCCGGAGTACCCATCTGCTGAATGTAACCCTGGTTCATGACTACGATGGTGTCGGACATGGTAAGCGCCTCTTCCTGATCATGAGTTACATAAATAAAGGTAATGCCCAGTTCGTTTTTCAGACGAATCAGCTCGTACTGCATGTCCTGGCGGAGTTTCAGATCCAGAGCGCCCAGGGGCTCGTCCAGAAGCAGAACCCGTGGCTCGTTGACGATGGCGCGGGCAATGGCAATTCGCTGCTGCTGTCCGCCGCTTAAGGAGTCTACAGACCGTTTTTCATAACCGTCCAGGTTTACCAGCTTTAAAGCATATTTGATTTTATCATTGATGTAATCCTTTGACTTTCCTTTGATTTTCAGGCCAAAGGCAATGTTTTCCGCAATGGTCATGTGGGTAAACAGGGCATATTTCTGGAAAACCGTGTTCAGCTGTCTTTTATTGGGGGGCAGCTTGCTGATATCTGCGCCGTCAAAAATAACTTTGCCGGTGTCAGCAGTTTCAAAGCCGCCGATAATGCGGAGGGTTGTGGTCTTGCCGCAGCCGCTGGGGCCGAGAAGTGTGACGAATTCATTTTCTTTAACAGAAAGGTTCAGATCATCCAGAACCATTGTCCCGTCAAAGCTTTTGGAGATGTTTACTAAATCAATCAAAGGCTGGTTCATGTTCGATTCCTCCTGAAGTAGGTTAAGGTTTAAAAGTTGGGCGGGGAGCTGATCCAGATCAGCGTGGCGCCGGATTTGCTGGAAAGCCTGTGCTGCTTATCAGCCGTATAATAGAAAGATTCTCCCTTTTTTGCCCGGTAGGTATTGCCGCCCAGATGGATGGTTACGGTTCCTTGAAGAACATAACCAAATTCCTCGCCTTCGTGGGGCGTGTCCGGATAGGTTTCGCCGCCGGCCTCAAGCGTCAGAAGAATGGGTTCCATTCTGTTTTTCTGAGCGTTGGGAATAATCCACTTGATATTGTTTTTCAGCTCCGGATCATATTTTTCAAAATAATCCGATTTTCCGAAAACAATCTGTTCTTCCGGCGGTTCATAGAAAAATTCGCTTAAGGTACTGCCCAGACACTGCAGAATGTCAGTCAGCGTGGCAATGGAGGGGGAGGTCAGGTTCCGTTCCAGCTGAGAGATAAATCCCTTGGACAGCTCGGCACGGTCAGCCAGCTCCTCCTGGGTCAGCCCTTTCAGGATACGCAGCTCTTTCAGCTTTAAACCGATGTCAATATTCATAAAAGTACCTCCAGTCCGTTCCAGAGTTTCGTGACTATACTAAGCAAAAAGTTTACTGATATTAAATGAATGTAAAAATAACTTTAAAGTTTAGTATTCATAAACAAAAAGCAAGTTCCATTATACTGAAAAATATCCGCTTGTCAATAGATTCTCAATGGATTTTTTCTGAAAACTGTGGTATACTCTGTCACAGAAAGGCGAGGCCCGGAAATGGGGAGTCATTTGCGGGAAAAACACCATCAGGAGGAAGAATCTATGGCGAAGTATATGGCTTATGTGGGCTCTTATTCCTATACAGGAAAATCCAAGGGAATTACCGTGTATGATGTGGATGTGGAAAAGGGCAAATTTATAAAGCGCTGTGAGGTGGAGGTGGATAATTCCTCTTATGTCATTGCGTCAAACGATAATAAAACTCTGTATTCCATTGCAGATGAGGGCGTTGTGGCCTTCCGTATTCTTGAAAACGGAAGTCTGTCCCGGTTAAACAGTGCGAAGATTAAGGGAATGAGAGGCTGTCATCTTTCTACGGATCTGAAGGATAAGTATATATTTGTTTCCGGTTTCCACGATGGCAAGGCTACGATTCTTCGGCTGCGCAGAGACGGGGGCGTAGGTGAGATTGTAGACGGCGTGTTCCATAAGGGACTGGGAAGTGTGGCAGATCGAAATTTCCGTCCCCACGTTACCTGCTTTAGACGGACGCCGGACGGCAAGTTTGTGATGGCAGCAGATTCTGGTCTGGATCAGGTGAAGATTTACCGGTTTAATGAGCGGGATGAACATATGGTGCAGGTTGATGCGATCCGCTGTGATCTGGAGTCAGCGCCGCGTAATTTCCGGTTCAGCAACGACGGAAAATTTATCTATCTGATGTATGAGCAGAAAAATGTGATTGATGTGTATACATACGAAAGCGGAGATCGGGTGCCGGTGATTGAAAAGATTCAGACGATTTCTACCACAGCTCCCAAGCACAATCAGCTGACAGCGGCCTGCTCCCTGCGTTTTTCTCCGGATCAGAAGCATATGTTCTGCAGCAATGCAGGAGATGAAACGGTGTCGATGTATAAGCGTGATGAGAAGACGGGGCTTCTTGAAGAGATGTGCTGCTTACCTATCAGCGGGGAATATCCCAAGGATATTGCAATTTTCCCGGATGACAGACACTTGGCATCGATTAATCATGAAAGTGATAGTATTACATTCTTTAAGATTGATTATGAGAAGGGCTTGCTGATTATGAGCTCTACAGAAATTAAGTGCAATGAGCCCAACAGCTGTGTGATTGTGAAGGTCAGCGATTAATTTTTCTGTCATAGGAAATTGTGTCCTATGACAGAAAAACGCTCCGCGAGGATCGCCATGCGTCGGAAGAGAATTTTGTCGCAGAAGCGACCCTCCGCAGGCGGAGAAGCTCGCGAGCGAGCTTCTTTCTGTCATAGGAAATTGTGTCCTATGACAGAAAAACGCTCCGCGAGGATCGCCATGCGTCGGAAGAGAATTTTGTCGCAGAAGCGACCCTCCGCAGGCGGAGAAGCTCGCGAGCGAGCTTCTTTCTGTCATAGGAAATTGTGCCCTATGACATAAAAAACGCTCCGCGAGGATCGCCATGTGGCGGAAGAGGATTTTGTCGCAGAAGCGACCCTCCGCAGGCGGAGAAGCCCGCAAGAGAGCTTCTTTATTTAAAAGGATGTCAACAACGGAGGAGTGACAGAGTATGGCAGGATCAACCTATGGAACCGTCTTCCGAATTATGACATGGGGAGAGTCCCACGGCAAAGGCATCGGTGTGACCATTGATGGCTGTCCCGCGGGACTTGCTCTGTGTGAGGAGGATATTCAAAAATACCTGAACAGAAGAAGGCCGGGACAGAGCCGGTACTCCACTGCCAGAAAAGAAGGCGATCAGGTGGAGATTTTGTCTGGGGTATTTGAGGGAAAAACAACAGGAACGCCGATTGCCATGATGGTAAAAAATACAGATCAGCGTTCTCATGATTACAGCGCTATTATGGATGTATACCGTCCGGGGCATGCAGATTACTGTTTTGATCAAAAATACGGGCTTCGGGATTATCGGGGAGGAGGCAGAGCCTCAGCACGGGAAACTATTGCCAGAGTGGCAGCCGGAGCAGTTGCATGTAAGCTGCTTGAGCATTACGGAATTACGGTAACGGCCTATGTAAAAAGTATTGGTCCTTTTGAAATCGATCCCCAACGATTTGATTTAAAGGAAAGGGATAAGAATTCTCTTAATATGCCGGATGCTGTGGCTGCGGAGGAGACGGGAGAGTTTCTTCAGCGAATGATGGAAGCCCATGATTCTGCCGGAGGTGTGGTGGAATGTTTGGTGGACGGGATGCCTGCGGGGATAGGAGAACCTGTATTTGACAAGCTGGATGCCAGTCTGGCTCGGGCAGTGATGTCCATTGGGGCAGTGAAGGGCTTTGAAATAGGAGATGGTTTTGAAGCAGCCAAGGCATTAGGTTCTGAAAATAATGATGAATTTTATACAGATACGGATGGAAAGATACGAAAGAAAACCAATCATGCAGGCGGAATTTTAGGCGGTATCAGCGATGGAAGCCAGATTGTACTGCGGGCAGCCTTTAAGCCTACGCCGTCCATTGCCAGAGTGCAGAATACGGTAAATCGTTCAGGCCAAAATGTAGAAATCTCCATTCATGGACGTCATGATCCGGTGGTGGTTCCCAGAGCTGTTGTTGTTGTGGAAGCCATGACCGCTCTGACGATTGTGGATTTGATTTTGGAAAACAGATGCGCAAGGCTGTAAAATTAAGAAAGAAAAGGAGATTTGAAGATGAAAATTGCAATGGGAAATGACCACAGTGCAGTAGAGATGAAGGAAGCAATGAAGGCATATGTAGAGAGCAAGGGATATGAGGTTATTGATTTCGGAACCAATTCAACCGAAAGCTGTGACTATCCGGAGTTTGGGGAAAAGGTGGGCCGTGCCGTAGCATCAGGTGAAGCAGATTATGGTATTGCTATCTGCGGTACAGGCATCGGCATTGGCATTGCAGCAGGAAAGGTAAAGGGGGTTCGTGTCTGCACCTGCAGCGAGCCTTACAGCGCAAGACTTTCCAGAATGCACAACAATACAAATGTGCTGACCTTCGGCGCCCGTGTAATCGGCGTGGAAATGGCAAAGATGATTGTAGATGAGTGGCTGGACAACAAATATGAAGGAGGCCGTCACGATCGGAGAGTCCAGATGCTGGGAGAGATTGAGAACCGGTAAGGAAATTAAAGAACAGATGGAAGGCTGCAAACTGGAACAGCTGGGCCACCTGGAGAATAACAAAAATGATGGATTTTGCCGTCAGCCGAATAACAGGCTGGCGGTATTTTTCTATACACAATATCAGAAGCAGATTTTGCATTTTGAAAGGAAACTGCAGGAGCCTGTACAAGATTCCAAGATGCATATGCTAATAAACAGGCCCGGAGGTAGATTCCAGCGGAACCTTGATTTTCTGGAAACACAAATAAAAGGTGATACAGAGAATATCAATGAAGGAAAACAATGGAACAAAAGAAAGGATAAAAGAAAACGGGGCTGCCGCACAAATTTGAACTGTGCAACAGCCCCAATATTGGTATAATATCCCGAACTCCAGGATACTACAGCAAAATAATATTGTGCTCGCGGCAGATTTTTCTCATCTCCTCCGGCCAGATGCTTGCCTGAACCTCGCCAACATGAACGCGATCCAGAAGAAGCATGCAGAGACGGGACTGTCCGATACCGCCGCCAATGGTACAGGGAAGCTCGCCGTTTAAGAGCATCTTGTGATAGGGAAGATCTTTGCGTTCCTCACAGCCGGCCTTTTTTAACTGCTCGGCCAGAGAGGTCTCGTCTACACGGATTCCCATGCTGGAGATTTCCAGAGCACAGCCCAGTTTCTCAAACCAGAACAGAATATCGCCGTTTAACTGCCAGTCATCATAGTCCGGCGCCCGTCCGTCATGGGGCTCGCCGCTTTTCAGCTTGTCTCCTATTTTCATCAGGAAGACACAGCCGTGTTCCTGGGTAATGAGATTCTCACGTTCCTTAGGTGATTTGTCAGGCCAGCGATCCTCCAGTTCCTGAGTTGTAACAAAGGTAATGTCGCTGGGAAGGCGTTTTGCGGCTTCCGGGTACTTGTACCATACCTCGTGCTGCATGTGCTTGATCACCTTGAAAATCGTGCGGACGGTTTCCTGAAGAGTTTCCACAGTACGTTCCTCTCTGGTAATCACCTTTTCCCAGTCCCACTGATCCACATAGCAGGAATGAAGATTGTCCAGCTCCTCGTCCCGGCGGATAGCGTTCATATTGGTATAAAGGCCTTCTCCCGGCTGGAAGCCGTAGGTCTTTAATGCCATACGCTTCCATTTTGCCAGAGAATGGACAACTTCTACGGTTTCTCCAGGAATAGATGCAAGATCAAACTGGACAGGACGTTCCACGCCGTTTAAATCGTCGTTCAGTCCGCTTGATTTTTCAACAAAAAGAGGTGCGGAAATACGCTCCAGATGCATTTCTCTGCCAAGCTCTCTCTGAAAGGTGTCTCGAATGTATTTGATCGCCTCCTGAGTCTCGCGGACAGAAAGGTGGGGATTATAGTTTTCCGGTATAATCAGTGCCATAGGTTTTCCTCCCGAAAATGTTCGTAATGCCTATCATGGTAGCATTATTGGGGAGAAATTACAAGTGTTTTTTCTGTTAGAGATCACACTTTTCCGTAACCGCTCAGCGGTGTATTTTCCTGTCGGCTTCGCATGGCTGAACGATTTCAGTTTTTTTGTTTCTATCTTCTATGGCGTGAATCAGCTCTACAATCAGCTGATGGGTGGGGGCAGGAACACCGCACTTTTGGGAGGCGCGTACTACAGAACCACTGATGGTATTCACCTCTGTTTTTCGTCCGGCTTTTAAATCAGCGCAGATAGAGGTAATGCCGTCTGGGGAATTGAGGGAGGTGAGGCGCACCTTTTCTGCAATGGCTTTTTCGTCAGCCTGAAGTCCCAGACCGCGGGCAACGGCAGCAGCCTCCTGAATCAGTCTTTCGGCAATGGACCAGGCATATTCATTAGAGGCAATAAAGCCCATGGGAACCTGAAGGACTCCGGTTAATGCACTTAGGGACACGTTAGTAAAGAGTTTGTCCCAGATAAGCTGCTGGATGTTGGAATGAATCTGTCCCTGAAATCCGCAGGCATCCAGAGTTTCTTTCACTTTTGGAAGAAATCCGCTGGGATCTCCGGCGGGCATTCCGATATTTGTTTTTCCAGTTCCGCCCCGGCGCACATAGCCGGGGGCAAGGACAGCACCGTTGTCCTCAGTTGTTCCAATAATAATATGATCTGCCGGTACAAATTCTGACAGAATATCTTCATGACCGGAGCCGTTCTGAAGAGTCATCAGAAAGGTATCAGGGCCGATAAGCTCCCGATTGGCCGAAAGAGCTGACCGGGAATACAGGGCTTTGACAAACAAAATCACCAGATCCATAGGGGGAAGGCCTTCTGAAGAGGTAACAGCAGAAGGATGGTAGGTGATGTCCTGGCCCTCTTCCTGCAGAATCAGGCCGTTTTTTTGAATATGTTCTACAGTTTCCTGGTTGGTGTCAACCAGCCAGACCTCATTCTGCAGAGATAAGTGGCCGCCGTAAATGGAGCCCATGGCTCCGGCGCCGATAACAGCAATTTTCATAATGTATTCCTTCTTTCGAAAAGGGCTGTTCTAATGAACCGATATGTTTATCTGGAAAACTCAGCCAAGCCTTCAATGGCGTAAGCACGTACCGGACAGGAATCAGCTCCGATAATAGGAAGCGCAGAGTAGGACATGAAGAAGGTGTCTGTGGACAGCTGCTCCAGGTTCTTTAAAACCTCCAGGAAGACAATATCTACTTCCATCAGAATATCATGGAAGGGTTTTACATCGGCTTCGCAGTTTTCAATAGAAACTCCGTCACCGAAGCCGACACATTTTACCTTATGGTTGCGGAACCACCAAGCAGACTCTGCATTGATAAACAGTCTCTTATCCTCAGGGCTGTTGGTTGCAGGGGTAAAGGGCGGGAATTTCCAGTTGCTGTCCAGAATGACAATATCGCCTTCCTGAATGCGATCGCCGCAGGCACGATCCAGATCAGCAGCGCTGATGTGAGCGTTGGGTTCCAGGAAATCAATATTTACATAAATGGCACGGCCCATGAAGGTGGTCAGAGGAAGATCTCCTACAGATTTTCCATTTTCGAAATGATGATAAGGACATTCGCAGTGGGTTCCCAGGTGGCTGGTCAGATCCAGAGCAGTGTGGTAATCCGGAATTGGGCCGCCTGTGTTGTAACGGATCAGATGGCAGCGGCGGCTTTCCGTAGCCGGATCCAGAACCTTTGTTAAATCGACAACTCTTAAATTTCCTAATTGATAAACAGCTTCCATGATAAGCTCCTCCTGTACATATAAAAAGTTTAGGTCAATGAAGTCTTTCTAATTCACATTATAGAGTATACCAGTATACCGGTCAAGGACTTTTTCTTGACTTAAAAAGAAAATTTATATAAGATGAAAAAAAAGGAAAGGAAAATATGGATGTTAAGAATAAAATATGAAGATATGGTAAAGGAATTTAACCGGGTTCTTTTGGGACGCGGTTTTTCCAGGGAAGACGCGCAGGCAGCAGCAGAACTGTTTGCACAAAACAGTCTGGACGGAGTATACAGTCACGGGTTAAACCGGTTTCCGAGAGTGGTGGAATATCTGGATAAAGGGACGATTGATCCCCATGCAAGGGCCCAGTGTGTGATGGCTATGGGAGCAGCGGAGCGGTGGGACGGACACAGGGGATTTGGTCCTCTGAATGCGAAACTGGCCATGAACCGAGCTTGTGAGCTGGCGAAGCTGTATGGTATCGGAATGGTAGCCCTGGGAAATAACAATCACTGGATGCGGGGCGGTACCTATGGCTGGCAGGCGGCAGAGCAGGGCTGCATTGCCATTTGCTGGTCCAACACGATGCCCAATATGCCGGCCTGGGGCGGGGTGGACAGAAAAATCGGCAATAATCCGATTGTATTTGCCGTTCCGGGGCCAAATGGAAATCATGTGGTAGTAGACTGCGCTGTTTCGCAGTTTTCTTATGGAAAGCTGGAGGAGCTGAGAATAAAGGGAGCAATGCTTCCTGTACCGGGCGGATATGATGAAAATAATCAGCTGACGATGGATCCGGCTGCAGTAGAGAAAACAGGAAGAGTGATTCCCATGGGATACTGGAAGGGAAGCGGAATTTCTATTCTGCTGGATTTGATTGCCACAGTGATGACTGGCGGCAATTCTGTCCGGACAATCGGAACCTTTGAGGAAGAAGCAGGAGTATCCCAGATGATGATTGCCATGGATCCTGGGAAATTTCAGGGTGCAGAAGCTACAGAGCAGATGGTAAAAGATCTGGTGGCAGATTTGAAAACATCGATTCCCGCAGAAGAGGGGCGGGAGGTTCTGTATCCGGGAGAACGGGTAATTGCCACGAGGAAGGATAATCTGAAAAATGGAATTCCAGTGGTGGAAGAGAAGTGGAATGCAGTTTTGAAGATGTAAAAAAGGAACACAGAAAATACGGATAAAGAAAAAACGAGCCTGCCCTTTAGAAGTGAGGGGCAGGCCCTTTCTTTTATCGAATCAGGTGAACCCTGCTGCACAGACGAAGAATTCTCATTCCAAAGGGCATATCAGGAAGCTCTTCCTCTGTTACGGATTTGGTCAGAATAATCAGAACTCCGTAAAGGATCATAGCCAGGGGAACACTTACCAGAATACCCAGCTGATAGTATCCTGTAATGGAGGTTGTCAGCCGGTAAACAGCCAGAGCAAAGGCCCCCATAATAACGGAGGAAAGCAACGGCAGCAGGAACGTGGTTCGTACCTCCTGACGGTATTTTAAGGCTTTTCCGATAGCCAGCCAGTTGAGAATGCATACAGCCAGAGCAAAGGTTACATTTCCGATTACCAGTCCGTAAACTCCCATGTTACAGTGCTGCAGCAGCACATAGACAAGAACGACATGGAGAGCCAGGGAGATGGCTGAATGGGTGACTGATTTGCGCATCAGGTCAATGCCCTGGAGCACCGCGTTGGTGACTGTGGACAGGGAAAAGAAAATAACAGCTGGCGCGCCGATGGTCAGCAGATCTCGTGCCAGAGCTGAATGATCTCCAAAAATAAGCTGCATGACAGGACCGGCCAGAACTCCCATGCCTACGGCACAGGGAATGGCAATCAGCATGTTGAATTTTACAGTCAGCCGGATTTTTTTCTGGACTGCCGGGAAATCCCTCTGGGTTTTGGATGCTACAATGCTGGGAATCATAGAGGTTCCCAGGGAAGAGGCAATGGCTACAGGAACATTGGTCAGAAGCCGATATTCGCCGCCGTAGACACCAAGAAGAGACATTCGCTCCTTTTCTGTCAGTCCTTTAGCAGACATAATCTGCCCGAACATGGAATTATCTACGGAGCCGCTTAACTGATAAACAAACTGGCTCAGGATAATAGGAGTCAGCGTAATGAGCAGGGCCCAGAATACAGACTTCCAGGATTCTACAGAAACAGGCTGGGGCTGGCGATAAAGCTCTGCCTGTCTGTTTCTATGGCGAAGCATCAGAGCAGAAAGGAAAATCAGGGCAGCCAGAGCGCCAGTCAGGGTTCCTAGGGTTCCGCCTGCTGCACCGTAGGAAGCCGGAGAGGCAGTGTCTGCAAACCACCGGAGAAAGAAATAGGAGGCAACAATGCTGACTGCAGCGTGAATCACCTGTTCAATAATCTGAGATACAGAGGTGGGAATCATATTGCCAAAGCCCTGAAAATATCCTCGTATAATGCCCATAATAGAAAATACAAGCACGGTAGGAGCCATGATAGCCAGGGGAAGGGCGCTGCCAGGACTTTTGAAGATAGTTTCTGTAATCCAGGAGGAGCCAAACAGCAAAATTGCAGTCATGGCAGTTCCCACGGCCACACCGAAGGCCATGCCGCACAGATAGACTCGGCGGGCATCCTGGTAACGTCCCCGGATTCTTCGGGCTGCGATCAGCTTGGAAATGGCCAGAGGCAGGCTGTACGAGGATAAAATCAGTCCAATGTTGTAGATTTCATAGGCAGTATTGTAATAGCCAATGCCTTCGGTTCCCAGAATACGGGTCATGGGCACCTTGTATAAAAGTCCGATGAGCCGGACAATGATTCCGGCTGCGGCCAGAATGCTTCCCTGAATCAGGAAGTTTCCAGAATCAGAGGATTTGGATGTCGTTTTGGTTTCGTTGATCATATACACTCTCCTCATAGGTATCAGCAGATTTTAGTATGGTCTGAAAAGCTGATTCCTATTATAACGCAACCGAGCAGGGCAGGCAAGGAGAACGTTCTGGCGCATCCCGCCGTCCTGTGATACAATACCGGTATGAAAACTTCAGAACAGGAGGCATTTAGAGAATGAAGAAAATAGGTTTTATTGGTGTGGGTATTATGGGTAAATCCATGGTTCGTAATTTAATGAAGGCCGGCTTTGATGTGGCGATTTATACCAGGACAAAATCGAAGGTTGAGGATGTGATCTGTGAGGGAGCAGCTTGGCGTGATTCGGTAAAAGAGTGTGTAGCAGATAGGGATGCGGTGATTACGATTGTCGGTTATCCCAAGGATGTAGAAGAGGTTTATTTCGGAGAAGGCGGGATTTTGAAAAATGCTCCGACAGGCGCCTATGTCATTGACATGACAACCAGCAGCCCCAAGCTGGCAGAGCGGATTTATGAGGAAGCAAAGGCAGTGGGGCTTTATGCTCTGGATGCACCGGTAACAGGCGGCGACAGCGGAGCGAAAGCTGGAACTCTGACGATTCTGGCAGGCGGCGACAGGGAAGCTTTTGATGCCTGCATGCCGGTATTTGAGGCCATGGGAAAGAATATTAATTATGAAGGAAAGGCAGGAAATGGACAGCATACAAAGATGTGCAACCAGATTGCGATTGCAGGAGCACTTTCCGGCGCCTGCGAGGCTTTGGCCTATGCCCAGGCTGTAGGTCTGGATCCAAAGCTGATGCTGGAATCTATTTCTACTGGAGCTGCGGGAAGCGCACAGATGAATAACGTGGCATCCAGAATTTTAAAAGATGATTTTGAACCGGGCTTTTTTATCAAGCATTTTATTAAAGATATGAAGCTGGCTGATGAAGAGGCCCTGGCGGCAGATGCCAGATTGGGAGTTTTGGAATATGTTCTGGCAATGTATGAAAAGCTGGCGGGAGAAGGACTGGGAGATCTGGGAACTCAGGCGCTGATTAAGTATTACGAAAAATTGTAAGAAGCAGAAGTGATGCAGAGGATTGGCAGAAATCCTTAATGCACTCTTAATATGGGAATGTCTTGTTTCTCCAATACAAATTGAGTATAATCGATGTAGCGGCCAGAAAAAATCAGGCCGTCCTGAATCGTTACAATAGAAAAAGGAGCCAGGACGATGAAAATAAAATCCATTCGAGATGTAAAAATCAGCAAAAAGCTGATGATATTGGGTGCTGTCAGTATTCTGGGGCTGTTTCTTATGGGAAAGGAATCCATTGCCACAGCAAGACAGATTGATCAGGTAGGAGCAGAGCTGAATGATGTGTGGATGAATGCAGTGATTGCGGCAGAAGAGTTGAATACAGTGACCTCGGATTACCGGATTACAGAAAGCCGCCATGCGATTACAACGGATCTGGAGCTTATGGGAGCGCTGGAACAGGATATGCTGGAGCTGGAACAGGATATTGAAAGCCGGTTTCAGGAGTATAAGCAGCTTCCAACTCTGGAAGCAGATCAGATGATCATGGATCGGGCATATCAGGCATGGCAGCAATATCTGGAATGCAGTAAGGAACTGGTCGAAATCAGTAAAGGAAATGACCGGGAAAAGGCCACGGAGATGATGATGGGCGAGGCACAGCAGCGCTTTGACGAAACCAGCAGCCTGTTTCTGGAGGCAGTTGATTATAATAAGGATACAGCCATGCAGGCAAGAGATGATGCCGGAAGGCTGTATGATCGGCTGTCCCGGGTAAAATTGGTTGTAATCGGCGCTGTTTCCCTCATTGTTATCAGTCTGATTCTTTCTTTGATTCGGTCAATTAAGGAGCCGTCAGAAAAGCTGGCTGATGCAGCATGGCGGGCGGGAAACGGCAATCTGGATACGTTTCTGGAGTATGAATCTGAGGATGAGATTGGAGCTTTGACAAGAGCGATGAATGAAATGCTGGCTCGTCTGCGGGATATTATCCGGGATGAGACGAGAATGTTTCAGGAAATCGGAAGCAGAAATTATGAGGTGAAATCCGAGTGTGAGCAGGCATACCGGGGAGATTTTGCTCCGGTGCTTTATGCATTTGCCAGTCTTCAAAGTCAGCTGAAGGTGCAGGAAAGTCAGCATCAGGAAGAGCTTCTGCGTCAGAAGGCACACTATGAAAAAGAGTTGGCGGCGCTGAAAATTCAGATATCGCAGATGGAAAAGGAAACTGAAAAACATGAAGAAAAATAATGGCAGCAGGCAGGAATCCTGCTGGATGCTGCAGACCAAGCGGGCAGATTTTGGATCCCTCGCAAAGCGTTTTCACATCAGCCCTGTGACTGCGCGGATTATCAGAAACAGAGGGATAGTAGGAGAGGAGGCTGTGGAAAAATATCTCCACGGAACGCTTCGGGATTTGTACAATCCTCATCTTCTGAAGGGGATGGATCAGGCTGTCGGGATTTTGGAAGATAAAATAAAATCTGGAAAACGGATTCGCGTTGTAGGCGATTATGATATTGACGGTGTGTGCTCCACCTACCTGCTGTACCGGGGAATTTCCCGGTGCAGAGGTCTGGTGGATTATCAGATCCCGGAGCGAATCCGAGACGGATACGGTATTAATGAGAATATTATCAGAAAGGCTGCAGCTGACGGAATTGATACGATTGTAACCTGTGACAATGGAATTGCGGCTTTGGATCAGATTGCTCTGGCAAAAGAATTGGGACTGACAGTCGTGGTGACGGATCATCATGAGGTGGTGCGCAGGGCAGATGGCTCAGAGCAGCTTCCCTGTGCAGATGCGGTTGTGAATCCCAAGCAGGATGGCTGCAGCTATCCATTTAAAAGCATTTGCGGCGGAGTTGTGGCCTATAAGCTGGTGCAGGTTTTGTTTGAGCGCTTTGGAATTCCGGAGACAGAATGGGAGCAGATGCTGGAGTTTGCGGCAATTGCTGCAGTAGGCGATGTGATGCCGCTTCAGGATGAGAACAGAATTCTGGTGAGAAGGGGACTGCGTCAGATTGCCTGTACGAAAAGTGCAGGACTCAGAGCCTTGGTGGAAGCCTGTGATCTGGATATTACCCAGCTGACGGCATATCACATTGGATTTGTCATTGGACCCTGTCTGAATGCCAGCGGAAGACTTCAGACAGCGAAGCTGGCTCTGGAAATGCTTCTCTGTGAAGATGAGACACAGGCTCAGGAAATGGCAGTTCAGCTAAAGGAGCTGAATGAGGAGCGAAAGAACATGACGCAGAAAGGCGTAGAGGAAGCCCTTTCTCTCGTTGAAGAACAGTATGAGAATGATTCGGTGCTGGTAGTGTACCTGCCGGACTGCCATGAGTCTTTAGCTGGAATTATTGCAGGCCGTGTGCGTGAAGCCTGGAACAGGCCGTCTTTTGTTCTGACCAGGAGTGCGGAGGAGGCAGATTCACAGGACGGCGAAGAAACGGTTCTCATGGCAAAGGGCTCGGGCCGTTCGATTGAAGCATACCATATGTACCAGGGACTTTGCGGAGTTCAGGATCTTCTTGTAAAATTCGGAGGCCATCCTATGGCAGCTGGTTTTTCTCTGCGGGAAGCAGATATTGAGGAATTCCGCCGAAGACTGAATGAACAGGCGGATTTGAAGCCAGAGGATTTTGTGCGGAAAATCTGGATTGATGTACCGATGCCTCTGGAATATATTTCCGAGGGACTGGTTGAAGAACTGAAGCAGCTGGAGCCCTTTGGACAGGGCAATGAGAAGCCGCAGTTCGCGCAGAAAAATCTTTTGATTCGAAGCAGCCGCGTTCTTGGACGGAACCGGAATGCAGTAAAGCTGTCTCTGGTTACGGAACAGGGGTATTCGATGGAAGGAATGCTGTTTACGGAGGGAGATCGCTTTATGGAGGAGCTGGGAAGCCAGAAGCACATCGATGTGATTTATTATCCAGATGTAAATGAGTATAATGGAAACAGAACGCTGCAGATTGTGGTTCGAGAATATAAGCTGCATCCATAAAAAGTGGAATGGAGGATAATGCTATGAAAGAAATCCGCACAGTAATCATCGGTTTTGGCGGTATGGGAAAAAAATATGCAAAAATTATTGCAGAAGGACAGGCTCCGGGGCTGACACTTCAGGGGATTTGCTGTCGGAACCAGCCTGGTCAGCAGGAGATCCGCACCCTTTATCCTCAAACGGCTCTGTATCAGGATGTGGAAGATACATTTTCTCATCAGGAGGATTTTGACGCAGTGGTGATTGCAACCCCGCATTCTACCCACGTGGAAATTGGGAAAAAGGCATTTTCCTGTGGAAAACATGTTTTTTGCGAGAAGCCTTTGGGGATTACGGCAGAAGCGGCAGAAGAACTGGCAGCTGCAAAGCGGGCAGATACGGAATTTGCCGTGATGTTTCACTGCAGAACCTTCCCGGCATTCCGCAAGGCAAAGGAAATGCTGGATACAGGCGTTCTGGGACATGTAACGAGAGCTGTCTGGATTTGTAATAACTGGTTCCGCTCCCCATGGTATCACAGCAGTGCTTCTTGGAGAAGCAGCTGGAACGGGGAAGGCGGAGGACTTCTTTTGAATCAGTGTCAGCATTATCTTGATATGTGGCAGTGGCTGTTTGGAATGCCGGATGCAGTGGATGCAGATATTGATTTTGGAAAGTATAATGATTTTGCTGTAGATGACAGTGTAGATCTGCGGCTTTATTATGGAAGCCGAAAGGATGGACGTCCGCCCTTCCGGGGCTCTCTGATCAGCTCCAGCGGTGAGCATCCAGGCTCTAATCGGCTGGAAATCTGGGGAACCTGCGGAAAACTGACTGTTGAAGGTGGAAAAACGGTGCTCTGGGATAAAAATGATGTGAATACAGACACTTTTAATCGGGAAAACAGGGTGATTTTCGGACAGCCCTCTCACCATGAGGAAGTGGTGGCATTAGAGCCGGAGGAGGATGCTTATGTGACGATGTTTCGGAATTTCAGCGATCATCTTCTGAAAGGAACGCCGTTAATTGCGCCGGGAGAGGAAGGCATTGGAGGACTTTTGCTGGCCAATGCTTCTTATCTTTCTGCCTGGACTGGTGAACGGGTTAAATTTCCTCTGGATGAAAAGCGGTATGGAGAGCTGTTAGAGGAGCATCGGAGAGCGGAGCTGGAGAAGGGCTGAGAATTCGATAGAAAATCTGCTGCTGTTTACAGGCAAGCCAGTGAACAACAATAAAACGTCAGAAAACCACGAAGAAAAGAGACAATTGCTTGACAGGTCTCTTTTTTTTGTACTATAATCAAAACCATGCGGGGGATACCAATTATTTTAGAGAAGAAAAGGAGTACTGCTATGGTTAATGAGGTAATGAATTTCATCACAGACTATGATCCTGAAGTGGGAAAAGCGATTGAAGCAGAGGCGGCTCGTCAGAGAAGAAATCTGGAGCTGATTGCATCAGAAAACATTGTTTCAGAGCCGGTTATGATGGCGATGGGAACGGTGCTTACCAACAAATATGCAGAGGGTTATTCCGGGAAGCGGTACTACGGCGGCTGTGAGTGCGTGGATGTGGTGGAGAATATTGCCATTGACCGTGCAAAAAAGCTGTTTGGATGCGACTATGCCAATGTACAGCCCCACTCTGGAGCACAGGCTAATATGGCAGTGTTTGTCGCTATGTTAAAGCCGGGAGATACGGTGCTGAGCATGAGTCTGGATCATGGCGGCCATCTTTCTCATGGAAGTCCTGTAAACTTCTCTGGCATGTATTTTAATATTGTTCCCTATGGCGTGAATGAACAGGGATTTATTGATTATGATGAGGTAGAACGTCTTGCTGTAGAGCATAAGCCGAAGATGATTCTGGCAGGAGCCAGCGCTTATGCCCGGACGATTGATTTTAAACGTTTCCGTGAGATTGCAGATAAGGTTGGCGCATATCTGATGGTAGATATGGCTCATATTGCAGGGCTTGTGGCAGCAGGAGAGCATCCCAGTCCCATTCCTTACGCAGATGTAGTGACGACTACGACACACAAGACTCTGCGGGGGCCCAGAGGCGGCATGATTCTGGCAAATCAGGCTGCAGCAGATAAATTTAATTTTAACAAGGCTATTTTCCCGGGAACCCAGGGCGGACCTTTGGAGCATGTGATTGCAGCAAAGGCAGTCTGCTTTGGCGAAGCTCTGAAACCGGAATTTAAGGAATATCAGCATCAGGTAAGAAAGAATGCAGCGGCTCTGGCAGAAGCGCTGACGGCTCAGGGCTTCAAGCTGGTTTCTGGCGGCACTGATAACCATCTGATGCTGGTGGATCTGACAGGGCTTGATGTCAGCGGAAAGGAGCTGCAGAATCGGTGTGATGAGGTTTATATTACACTGAATAAAAATGCAGTACCTAATGATCCCAGAAGTCCCTTTGTGACCTCCGGTGTCCGTATTGGAACTCCAGCTATTACTTCCAGAGGGCTGAAAGAGGAGGATATGCCGAAGATTGCTGAGTGTATCTGGCTGGCAGCTACGGATTTTGAGAATAAGGCTGATTACATTCGCGCTGAGGTAACGAAGCTCTGTGAAAAATATCCGATTTATAAATAATATCTGCAATATAGGCCGCTGCCGGAGATTTTACATTGTTTGTAAAATCTCCGGCAGCGGCTTTTCTTTGCTTTTTTTTGCGAAAAAACTTTACATTGATTTTACAGACAGCTTCTTTTAGATTTTACATAAGGATTTTACAATACGCCTTGTAAGAAACAAAACGCAGTCACTGGGAAGTCCCCCAAAAGCAGCTTCCCATGATGATACAGGATCACAAATGTAAAACATATGCGGCAAAAAGACAAGGCCGTACAGAAAAAGGAGAGAAAAATTATGAAAAAAACAATGGCAGTACTTTTAGCAATGGGTCTGGCAATGGCAGGTCTGACTGGATGTTCCGGAAATAAGGCAGCTGAGACAACTGCAGCAGCAACCGAAGCAGCAACTACAGCCGCTCAGACAGAGAAGGCGGAGGAGACTACTGCAAAAGAGACTGAAGGAAAGGCAGAAGGTCCTATCAGTGTGGTATCTCGTGAGGATGGCTCCGGTACCAGAGGTGCTTTTATTGAGCTGTTCGGCATCGAAGAGAAGAATGATGCAGGAGAAAAAATAGATATGACTACAGAGGATGCAGAAATTACTAACAGCACCTCTGTTATGATGACCACAATTTCTGGAAATACCGAGGCAATCGGTTATATTTCTCTGGGCTCTTTAAATGATACGGTAAAGGCAGTAAAGATTGATGGAGCAGAGGCAACCGTTGACAATATCAAATCTGGTGCATACAAAATTGCCCGCCCGTTTAATATCGCAACAAAGGCAGAAGTAAGCGAGGTTGCTGCTGATTTCATTAAATATATTATGAGTGAGCAGGGACAGAAGGTTGTTGAGGATAACGGATATATCAGCCAGGGAAATGAGGGAGCATATGAAGCTTCTGGTCTTTCTGGAAAGGTTGTAGTAGCAGGTTCTTCTTCTGTAACTCCGGTTATGGAAAAGCTGAAAGAGGCTTATAATGCATTGAATCCGGATGTAACTATTGAAGTACAGCAGTCTGATTCTACTACTGGTGTAACCTCCGCAATTGAGGGTGTGTGTGATATTGGTATGGCATCCAGAGAGTTAAAGGACAGCGAACTGGAGAAGGGAGTTACTGGCACTGTAATTGCCATGGACGGAATTGCTGTTATTGTAAACAATGATAGTCCGGTAGAGGAACTGACCAGCGAGAATGTAAAAGCAATTTTTACCGGCGAGGTTACTGACTGGGCAGATGTAAAGTAATTACAACATGAAGAATCATATTTGAAACCATCGTGAGGCGGCCCCTTCAGGAGCCGCCTTCTATGACACAGCAGAGAAGCATCCCTGGAAAGTAAGGAGTTTGTATGAATCATTTGAAAGAAAAATCCATGCGTATGGTATTTATGATATCTGCCTGCGCGTCTATTCTGTCTGTAGCTATGATATGTATTTTCCTGTTTGCAAACGGGATTCCAGCAATAGGAAAAATCGGTATATTTGATTTTCTGCTGGGGGAAAAGTGGAAGCCGGGAAATGACATTTATGGAATCCTTCCCATGATTCTGGGAAGTATTTATGTAACTGCAGGGGCTATTGTGGTGGGGGTTCCCATCGGCATCCTGACTGCTATTTTTATGTCCCGGTTTTGTCCCCGCAGCCTGTACCGGATTATGAAGCCGGCCATTGATCTGCTGGCAGGAATCCCTTCCGTTGTCTATGGATTTTTCGGTATGGTAGTGATTGTTCCGGTCATGTCAAAGCTTTTTGGCGGAAGCGGAAAGAGTATGGCAACAGCTTCTGTTCTCCTGGGAATTATGATTCTTCCTACGATTATCGGGGTATCAGAATCAGCAATTAATGCGGTTCCTTCCAGCTATTATGAAGGAGCCCTGGCTCTGGGAGCCAGCCATGAAAGAAGTGTATTTTTTGCTACACTTCCAGCTGCAAAATCAGGAATTCTTGCAGGTGTGATTCTGGGTGTAGGACGGGCTATTGGTGAGACGATGGCAGTAATTATGGTGGCTGGAAACCAGGCTCGTATGCCGAAGGGATTGTTTGAAGGAGTCCGCACCATGACGGCTAATATTGTGCTGGAGATGGGATATGCCACAGATTTGCATCGGGAAGCTTTGATTGCAACAGCTGTAGTATTGTTTGTGTTTATTTTGATTATTAACCTGTCATTTTCTATTTTAAGCAGAAAGGCGGAAGCGTGATGGAAGCATTTATGGAAAAAAAGAATGTAGAGATTCAGGCAATTAACCGTCAGACCTTTTCTCAGCGTCTGAAGTCCTATAAAAGAAGTCCCTTGTCCCTGCTTTTGCTGATTCTGGTCAGCCTGTCGGCTCTGATTACGGTGATGACGCTGCTGTTTTTGATTGCCTATATTCTGATTAAGGGTGTTCCTTATCTGACGGCAGATCTGTTTGCGTGGGAATATAACAGTGAAAATGTATCTCTGATGCCGGCGCTGATTAATACCATTATTATGACAGGGCTTTCTCTGATTATTGCAGGTCCTTTGGGAATTTTTGCAGCTATCTATCTGGTGGAATATGCAAAGCGGGGAAATAAGCTGGTGGCTTTGATTCGAATTACAGCGGAAACCTTATCCGGAATTCCTTCAATTGTGTACGGTCTGTTTGGATTTCTGCTGTTTGCCGTTACCTTTAAGTGGTCCTACACAATCCTGGGCGGCGCGCTGACTTTGGCAATTATGATTCTTCCGTTAATTATGAGGACAACGGAGGAGGCGTTAAAATCGGTTCCGGATTCTTATAGAGAAGGCAGCTTTGGACTGGGAGCGGGGCGGTTAAGAACAGTCTTTCATATTGTGCTTCCATCAGCAGTTCCGGGAATTCTGGCCGGAATTATTCTCGCAGTTGGACGAATTGTAGGTGAGACGGCAGCTTTGATGTATACGGCAGGTACTGTGGCTGGAATTCCGGAAAGTCTTTTAGGCTCCGGGCGGACGCTGGCTGTTCATATGTATGTGCTGACTAATGAGGGGCTGTATACCAATCAATCTTACGCAACAGCAGTGGTGCTTCTGGTGATTGTCGTGTGCATCAATGCCGTTTCCGGGATGATTGCAAAAATGGTAGCAAAATAGATGCCGGAAAGGCTGAAAAACCGGATAGGCCAACTGGTGAAGAGGCGTTTGTATCAGAAAAATATAATAACAAAGAATGTTTGGAAATCAGGAAAGGGAATTTATGGATAAGCTGACAATTCAGAATATGGAGCTGTATTACGGGGATTTTAAGGCCCTGAAGGGGATTAATTTGAATATTCAAGCAAATGAAATTACCGCTTTTATTGGGCCTTCCGGATGCGGAAAATCGACACTTTTAAAGTCTTTAAACAGGATGAATGATCTGGTTGAGGGATGTAAAATCACAGGAAAAATTCTGCTGGATGGGGAAGATATTTATGGAAATATGGACATTAACCTTCTGCGGAAGCGGGTGGGAATGGTATTCCAGAAGCCAAATCCTTTCCCCATGAGCGTGTATGATAATATTGCTTTCGGTCCCAGAACTCACGGGATTCATTCCAAGGTTCAGCTGGATGATATTGTGGAAAAATCGCTGAGAGATGCGGCTATCTGGGATGAGCTGAAGGATCGTCTGAAAAAGAGCGCCCTGGGACTTTCCGGCGGTCAGCAGCAGCGGCTTTGCATTGCCCGCGCGTTGGCAGTACAGCCCGAGGTGCTTTTGATGGATGAGCCTACTTCTGCTCTGGATCCGATTTCCACCTCAAAAATAGAGGATCTTGCTGTAGAACTGAAAAAGGATTATACTATTGTTATGGTAACACATAATATGCAGCAGGCTGCGCGTATTTCTGATAAAACTGCATTTTTCCTTCTGGGAGAGGTGGTAGAATTCGGAGAGACAGAGCAGATTTTCTCCATGCCCAGAAACAAGAAAACGGAAGATTATATTACGGGGAGGTTTGGCTGATATGCGCAATCGTTTTGACGAACAGCTGGAGCTGTTAAATGTGGAACTGATTCGAATGGGAGCACTGTGTGAGGACGCGATTTCCTATGCATCAAGAACTCTGATGAAGGAGGGAGATTTCTCTGATGAGGTGTATAAAACCGATCGGGAAATCGACCAGAAGGAGCGGGATATTGAAAATCTTTGTATGAGAATTCTCCTGCAGCAGCAGCCTGTGGCAAAGGATCTCAGACAGGTTTCTTCTGCTCTGAAAATGATTTCTGATATGGAACGTATTGGTGATCAGGCGTCAGATATTGCAGAGATCTGCAGCTTTCTGCAGGGCTGGGAAACAGAGAGCCGGCTTCACATTCGGGATATGGCAGAGGCGACCATGAAAATGGTAACGGAGAGCATTGATTCCTTTGTAAAAAAGGATTTGAACATAGCAAAAGAAGTAATTCTCTATGATGATGTGGTGGATGAGCTGTTCGGTAAGGTAAAGCAGGAGCTGATTGGACTGCTGACCCGGGAGGACAGGAATGAGGAGCTGGGAGAGTTCTGTATTGATATGCTGATGATTGCAAAGTATTTTGAGCGCATCGGTGATCACGCTACGAATATTGCCGAGTGGGTGGAGTATTCTATTACCGGCACACATCTGGAGTAGAACAGGAGGAAGCAGGCAGAATGATTTATCTGGTAGAAGATGACAACAGTATCCGGGAACTTGTGATTTACACCCTGCAGTCTACAGGATTTCCGGCGAAGGGATTTTCCTGTGCCAAGGAATTCTGGGAGGCCATGAAGGAGGAGCAGCCCTCGATGGCGCTGCTTGATATTATGCTGCCGGACGAGGACGGTCTGACTATTTTGAGAAAGCTTAGGGATTCGGCTCAAACGGCACGGCTTCCGGTGATTATGCTGACAGCAAAGGGAACGGAGTATGATAAGGTGATTGGTCTGGACAGCGGAGCTGACGATTACATTCCCAAGCCCTTTGGAATGATGGAACTGGTATCCCGGGTGCGGGCTCTGCTTCGGAGAGCGGAGCCGGAGAAAAAGGGGGGACTTCTTCAGGTTGGCCCCATTGCGGTAGATGCGGCAAAGCACACAGTTAAGGTCAATGATCAGGCGGTGGTTCTTACCTTTAAGGAGTTTGAGCTGCTTTGCTATCTGATGGAAAATGAAGGAATGGTTCTTACAAGAGATCAGCTGCTGTCCAGAATCTGGGGCTATGATTTTGATGGGGAGACAAGGACTGTGGACGTTCATATCCGGACTCTTCGGCAGAAACTGGGGGCAGCCAGCGGCTATATTGAAACCATCCGCGGCGTAGGCTATAAGATGGAGGAAATCGGATGAAACGGAAAATCTATTGGAATATGTGCCTGGTTGCCCTGTTTTCCATGGTAGTGGCAACTCTGGTAACGACCTGGCTGTTTTGCCGGGATTTGCAGGAGCAGATGCAGCTGGCAGTGAGGACTGAGGTGCGGTATCTGGAGTCGGCTGTAGAGGTTTCTGGGAAAGAATATCTTGCGCATCTGGCCAGCCGGGGAGACGGCAATAATATAAACCGGATTACCTGGATCGGGGAGGACGGAACAGTTCTCTATGACAGTTATGCAGACAGCGAATCCTTGGAAAATCACAGGGATCGCCCGGAGGTTGTCAGTGCGTTTCAGACAGGGGCTGGAGAAAGTGTCCGGATTTCTGATACTCTGGCAGAGCAGACCTATTATTATGCCAGAAAGCTGACAGATGGGACAATCATTCGTGTAGCCAGTACGACCAGCAGCGGCCTTGCTACGATGGTTCATACAGTTCCGTGGATGATTGTAATGGCAGTGGTGATTTTTGGTGTTACCATGGTTCTGGCAGAGCTTCAGACGAAGCGGATCGTGGATCCGATTAATCGTCTGGACCCCAAAAATCCTCAGGCAGAGCAGGTGTATGATGAGCTGGCTCCACTGGTGCGCCGTCTGGAAAAGCAGAAGGAAACCATTCGGGAGCAGATGGAAACCCTCCGGGAAAAGCAGGAAGAATTTACTGCAATTACAGAAAATATGCGGGAAGGCTTTATTGTTGTGGACAGCAAAGCAGATGTGATTTCCTATAATTCCAGCGCAGTCCGGATCCTGGGAGTCGATATGGAAAAGAATGGGAACGGCAACATCAATGTGCTGAGTTTAAATCGTTCCAACAGCTTCCGTCAGGTGGTAGATGAAGCTTTGGCGGGACAGCGATGTGAGCAGAATCTGGATTTAAACGGACGCCATTATCAGATTATTGCCAATCCGGTAGCAGAGTCTGAAAACCGCTGGGGCGCTGTTGTTGTGATTCTTGATGTGACAGAGCAGCAGAACAGAGAGGGGCTTCGCAGAGAGTTTACAGCAAATGTTTCTCACGAGCTGAAAACGCCTCTGACTTCCATTTCCGGGTATGCGGAGATTATGAAAAACGGGCTGGTACCGGCAGCGGATATGGGGCGTTTTTCAGAAAAAATCTATGTGGAGGCTCAGCGTCTGATTACTCTGGTAGGGGATATTATCAAGCTGTCCCGTCTGGATGAGGGCAATGTGGAGCTGGAAAAGGGACCAGTAGATTTGTACCAGATTGCCTCTGAGGTGGTAAAGCGAATGGGGGATATGGCAAATAAGGCTGGAGTGGCGATTGATATTAAGGGAAGTCCGGCCGTGGTTTCCGGAGCAGCCCAGCTTCTGGATGAAATGATATTTAATATCTGCGAAAATGCAGTAAAGTATAATAAGCCCGGCGGACTGGTACATGTAACTGTAGTAAAGGAAAAGGGACATCCTACAGTAACTGTGGAGGATACGGGAATCGGGATTCCAGAAGAAGATAAGGAACGGATTTTTGAGCGGTTTTACCGGGTAGATAAAAGCCATTCCAAGCAGATTGGAGGTACCGGACTGGGCCTTTCCATTGTGAAGCACGGCGCCATTTACCACCAGGCAAAGGTGGAGATGGAAAGCAGGCTGGGAGAGGGAACGAGAATCCGGCTGGTGTTTTAGCCGTGTAGAACGGTCGCTTGCCTGTTACCAATTTCACTGGTTTAAGACGGTGGGGAGTTCACGAAACTGATGTTTGGACGGGTGATAAATAGACAGGAAAGAAAGGATAGACTTTATTATATGGAGTGGATTGGCTGTTTTGCAGCGGATCCACTCCATATTTCTTTGTACAGGAAAGGGTGTCAGCACCAGGATTTTTTGAGAACGTTCTTTAACTTCCTTCGCTGAGAGCAAGTCCAAGCAGTATGCCTGGAATAAGAAATACAACCGGTCTTTTCAAAAGCCATGGAAGAAGCTTCGAAGGCGCTGCCAGAACGGACAAGCTCGTGATGGAGCATAAGATGAGTCCGTAGCAGCCTGCTGCCAGAGCAATCCCGCACCAAAGAAATACTTTGTGAAAACGATGCACGGTCTGTTTCTGGAAAACTACAAGAGTTCCAATAATTCCAGTACAGATCCAAAACGCCGGTCGGGTAAAGTCAATGAAAAGAATTTCCCAGGGTGAGATCTGGAATGTCCGTGCACGAAGCGGCTCCAGTATCAATTGGTGGCAGATACGTACTGATATTGGCAGGAGATGACAAGAAGGCAATCTGAAGAAAGCGGCCATCTCCATTCCCTTTCGCTGTGGATATGAGACAAATCATTTTCTGTTCCGAATCGCTTAACGTATAGGTAAAATGCTTGTCCTGTACAGAAACTGTTTCTGTTACGGTCCATTCCAAGCTTTCTTCCTTTAGTATGGTATTCAGAATATCCAGGAAATAAATATATGAGTGGCCAAAATGGTCCAGTATTCCTGTCTGCTCGCTTTCTAATAACAGTTCCTTAACCTGAGAGCTTCCCTCACCTCTACATCTCCACCATTCCATACGGAACCTGGCAGGCTGTCAGCATTTGTGCTTCCCTCTGGTGGCAGGTAAAGATGATAATCTGACCGGGCCAGGACTGAGACAGCCATTTCAGAGCAGTCCGCAGCCGCTCATCATCGTACAGTACAAAGCTGTCGTCAAAAATCAGAGGCATCTGATCGCCGTCGCCCTGGAGCAGTCTGGCGGCAGCCAGCCGCAGGGCCAGGTAAATCTGATCCATTGTGCCGCTGGAAACCTGTTCTACAGGAACCAGGCGAGTGGGAGTATTCATGAAAATATTCAGATTTTCATCTACGCTCATACTGCTGTAAATCCCTCCGGTAATGCTGTTTACCAGCTGAGAGGCGCTTTTGTTTAAGTACAGGCCAAAGGAGTCCCGAATGGTGCCGGAAAGCTCTGTCATGGTCTCCAGAGCCAGATCGATTGCAGTAATTTCTTCTCGGATCCGTTCGTTTTCTTCCAGAACCTGTTTCAGTGCTTCTACCTGATCCTTGCAGTGCGTCAGGTGATCCAGCTTCTTTTCCAGCTCCCACTGGGTTCGCTGCTGTTTGCTGATGTTTTCTTCACAGGAAACCTCCTGCTGTTGAAGGGATGTGATCTGTTCAGCCTGTTCTTTTATAGAATTTTCGGAACGCTCCAGTACCTGGCTTAACCGGATAAATTCCTCCATACGGGCCTCAAAGGCAGCCATGGCATCTGCAGAAATGGCAGAATCCCCCAGATGGCGGGAAAAGGTCTCCTGAAGCAGCTTTCCTACCATAGCTGTTTCCTTTTTCCGGGTTTTGTAACGAAACATGAGAAACAGTCCGGCTGATGCAAACATTACAGCCATCATAGCGCACAGAGTCAGATAGGCAGAGTGATCCACCGCATGGGCCGCTCCAGGAAGAAGCTCTGCAGCAAATCGGGCCAGTGTACCGGGAAAGCCGATTCCCAGTCCGGCAAGGACAGCAAAAAGCAGGAAGAGGACAGAAAGAACGAGAGCCCCTTTTTTCTCGCTGGCGGCCTTGGCATTTTCGTATTCCTGGTAGGAAGCTCTGGCGCTGTCCCGGTAACTGATAATAGAGGATTCATCCGTAAACTGTGCTGCGCTTAATACCTGGCGGCCCTTGGCAATTTTTTGAAGAAGGGTTTCCCGCTCCTCCTGCTTCTGTGCCAGCTGGCTTTTTACGCGGGAACGCAGCTCCTGATAGGACTGGAGCTGATTTTCATACTCTGGAGCAGCAATTTCTTTTTCGATGGAACGAATCTCCCCCAGAAGCGAGGTGTAATTTTTTCCGGCATCCGGAGTCAGCTGCCGTTCAAATTCCCGCCGCCGGTTTTTTAAGTAGGCAGTGGCTTTCGTAATATTCAAGGCCATGCTGCCGGTTGTATTCATATTTGCAATATAATTGCGCAGCTCCGTTACCATACCGCTGTCTGTAGCGCTTTTGAGCTGCCCGATGCTGATGGTATTGTTGTAGGTGGTTTCCG
Source organism: uncultured Clostridium sp. (assembly GCA_900538475.1). GTDB lineage: Bacteria > Bacillota > Clostridia > Lachnospirales > Lachnospiraceae > Brotaphodocola. The sequence goes on from UPYT01000003.1 coordinate 102,183, forward strand.
TCAGTCCGCACAGAAGAAAATCCAGAAAGCTTTTGGTGGGCTCCACTTCCTTTCCGGCAGTTTCATCTATAATTGTCGGAACCTTTAAATCTTTTTGAAAATTTCGTTCAATTCGATAAATAATCCCGTTTTTTTCCAGACGAATCCAGCCGCCGTAAGCGCCCTTATTCTGCCAGGGCTCAAAACGGGTAAACAGATCATTTCTGGCTGCTCGTCCCCGTCCCCGCTCCATTCCAAAGAGCATACAGCGGATAAAGGTATGGAGGGTCGATTTTCCGGCCTCATTTTTTCCGTATACAAGATTCATGCCGTCCTCAAACCGGACGGTGCGGTCGTGAAATTTTCCAAAGCCGTCAATATGTAAATCCAATAACCGCATGGCTAGCTCCTCTCATCCGTTGTTCTAAGCAATGCATCAATTCCGTAATACAGGGCCTTTTTTTCCACAGGGCTGGAATCCTCCCGCTGAAGTGCCCGGATATAAAAGCCGATCATGTCGCTGGGATGCTCTGCAAAAAGCCGGCTGAAATCATACTGAGGCTCTGATTCGTCGATGACCTCAATGATCTGCAGCCGTCGTATCAGCGATTCAAAATCGAAAACAATATCAGGATCCCGCATTCCGCGAATTCGGAACCGGTAAATATGTCCGGCGCCCCGTTTCTGAATCTCCTGAGCCATACGGTCATTCAGCTCCCGGCTGGTAGTAGCCGGAGTTACATGAACCACAAGGGGAATATACTGAGCCTGGCACAGGGGAACAAATTCCAGGGAGGTTACCTGAAGCGTGGAAGGGCTGATTTCTCCTGCAATCATACCATGGGGGCCAGTTTCTGTCTTGTCCAGAGGTTCTGGGGAACCGCACCAGGCATAAGACCGATCCGGCGCGATTTCCGGCTTGTGAATATGTCCCAGGGCAGTGTAGGAAAACCCTGATTTGGCAAGCTGGGCCTTGTCCAGAGGCAAATGGGCAGCATCGCCTCCGTGGGCCAGAAGAATTTGAATTCGCCCATTTTCCGGCGCATGAATGCCGTTCAGCCGGGATTCGGTAATTTCGGCAGTGTGGTAGCTAAAACCGGTCACCTCGGTATTGAGCTCTTCAAAATACACAGAGCTCAGCTCCTCATCCATAAGAAAGGTCACATTGGGACACCACTGAAAGCTCATGAGAGCAGAATTTTTCCGAATTCGGTCATGGTTTCCGGCAATGATAACCACCTGGACTCCGGGAATGGTGGAAAACAGATAATTGACCTCCTTCAGATCCCGCAGCAAGGGCTGGCGGTGGAAGAGATCGCCGGCAATAAACAGAAAATCAACATCCCGGATTTTTGCCTGGCGAATGATTTCACCAAAAGTATCATGGATGGCGTGGGCCCGTTCCCGGCTCCAGGGCTTATCGCTGTCGGGATGCATTCCCCAGTGAATATCAGCTGTGTGGATGAATTTCATAGAGAAATCTCCTTTGCTTTGTAAATGTAACTGTTCAGGACGGCTTATCTTCTTGTCCGGAAAATCCGAACAAGAAGCATCGGAGTTTCTCCCGCCGTCCTGAATAGTTATCTGTAAATAGAAGAAAAACGGCACCGTTTCCGAAGCATCTCCAGCCCTCTGCAGCAATACTGCTTTCGGAATACTCCAGAAAATCAGAGAGATCAGGGCAGAAGCATCCGGAAAACAGATGCCGTTTTTAAAAACAGTTCCAATTATAATACTTACAGTTCGCAGTTGCCTACAGTACGCGGGAAGGGAATGACATCGCGGATATTGCCCATACCGGTCAGGTACATAACGCAGCGCTCAAAGCCCAGTCCGAAGCCTGCGTGACGGGTAGAGCCGTATTTGCGCAGCTCCAGATAGAACTTGTAATCCTCTTCCTTCAGTCCCAGCTCGTTCATGCGGGCCAGCAGCTTTTCATAATCATCCTCACGCTGGCTGCCGCCGATGATTTCGCCGATGCCCGGAACGAGACAGTCAACAGCTGCAACGGTCTTTCCGTCCGGATTCAGCTTCATGTAGAAGGCTTTGATTTCCTTGGGATAATCGGTTACGAATACCGGTTTTTTGAATACCTGCTCTGTCAGATAGCGCTCATGCTCTGTCTGCAGATCACAGCCCCAGGAAACCTTATAATCAAATTTGTCGTTGTTCTTTTCCAGAATTTCAATGGCTTCTGTGTAGGTGATGCGGCCGAATTCAGAATTCAGTACGTTATTTAACCGATCCAGAAGTCCTTTGTCGATAAAGCTGTTGAAGAAGGCCATTTCCTCCGGAGCATGTTCTAAAACATAGCGGATGATATATTTTAACATACCCTCAGCCAGCTCCATGTTGTCGTCCAGATCAGCAAAGGCCATCTCCGGCTCGATCATCCAGAACTCAGCTGCATGGCGGGTGGTGTTGGAGTTCTCTGCCCGGAAAGTAGGGCCAAAGGTATAAATGTTGCGGAAGGCCATTGCATAGGTCTCACCGTTTAACTGGCCGCTTACAGTCAGGTTGGTAGGCTTGCCGAAGAAATCCTCAGAGAAATCAACAGCTCCGTCCTGGGTTGTGGGAATGTTCTTTAAATCCATGGTAGTAACCTGGAACATCTCTCCGGCGCCTTCACAGTCGCTTCCTGTAATCAGGGGAGTATGAACATAGACAAAATCCTTCTCCTGGAAATACTGGTGGATTGCATAAGCAATCAGGGAGCGGACACGGAATACAGCCTGGAAGGTGTTGGTACGGGGGCGCAGATGAGTAATCGTGCGCAGATACTCCAGGGTGTGACGCTTTTTCTGCAGGGGATAGTCCGGAGCAGATGCGCCCTCTACAACAACCTCAGAGGCCTGAATCTCAAATGGCTGCTTGGCCTGAGGTGTGGCAACCAGAGTACCCTTTACAATAATGGCTGCGCCTACATTCAGACGGCAGATCTCATCAAAGTTTGCCAGGGTGTCGTGGTATACAATCTGAAGGGTGTCAAAATAAGAACCATCGCTGACAACAATAAATCCAAATGCTTTGGAATCCCGGACGCTGCGGACCCATCCGCCTACGGAAATTTCCTTGTCCAGGTAAGTTTCTCTGTTTTTATACAGTTCTCTTACGGTTACTAAATTCATAATGCTTCTCCTTTATCTTTCCTAGCGTCCAGCAAAGGGCGCCCTGTTTTGCCTGAAAATAACCTAATCTGCAGGCATACCTATACAGAAGTATACTGTATTTTTGCATTTGATTCAAGTAGGGGAAACGAAGATCTTGGAAGGAAACCCATTAATTAGACAGAAAAGGAAAAAAAGAAGAAAACGTGCCAATTCTGCGTTTTCTGGCGAAGTATTGTGTCAAGCTGGCAGGTTGATACTAAATATAGAAAAAAATAAAGAGTTGCGAGAAATGTCGGAAAATGTACAAAAAAACTTCATAATAAATTCAAAATTTATTCACCTTTCTACAAATCTATGCTATAATATAAAGCACAAGAAAATCTTACAGCGAGGTGATAACGTGATAAAGAAGGAAATGATTGCCATGCTTTTGGCTGGGGGACAGGGAAGCCGTCTGGGAGTATTAACACAGAAGGTAGCCAAACCGGCAGTATCATTTGGGGGGAAGTACAGAATTATCGATTTCCCGCTGAGCAACTGTATCAATTCGGGAGTAGATACAGTTGGAGTTTTAACACAGTATCAACCGTTGCGTCTGAATACCCATATCGGAATTGGTATTCCGTGGGATCTGGACCGCAACGTAGGCGGAGTGACGATTCTTCCGCCATATGAGAAGAGCAAAGGCAGTGACTGGTATACAGGAACAGCCAACGCCATTTTCCAGAATCTGGAATATATGGAAACCTACAATCCTGACTATGTGCTGATTTTGTCAGGAGATCATATTTACAAGATGGATTACGAGGTTATGCTGGAGTACCATAAGGCAAACAATGCAGATGTAACCATCGCGGCTATGCCGGTGCCCATTGAGGAAGCCAGCAGATTTGGCATCGTAATCACAGATGAGCACAACCGGATTACGGAGTTTGAAGAGAAGCCAGCGAATCCGCGAAGCAACCTGGCATCCATGGGTATTTACATATTCAGCTGGCCGGCTCTGAAGGAGGCTCTGCTTGCTCTGTCTGAGGAACCGGGCTGCGACTTCGGAAAACATGTGATTCCTTACTGCCATGGCAAGGGAGAGCGTATTTTCGCTTACGAGTACAACGGCTACTGGAAGGATGTAGGAACACTGGGTTCCTACTGGGAAGCTAACATGGAGCTGATTGATATTATTCCGGAATTCAATTTATATGAGGAATACTGGAAGATCTATACAAGAAGCGATATTATTCCGCCTCAGTACATTGCACCGGAGGCTGTGATTGAACGCAGTATTATCGGAGAAGGTACAGAGATCTACGGAGAGGTCCACAACTCTGTCATCGGCGCAGGCGTTACTATTGAGGCCGGCGCAGTGGTGAGGGATTCGATTGTCATGCGCAACAGCGTAATAGGCGCAGGAGCGAAGGTGGACAAGGCCATCGTAGCTGAGGACACTGCCATCGGAGCCGGCGCAGAGCTTGGCGTAGGTGAATATGCGCCCAGCACCTATGATCCCAAGGTTTATCAGTTTGATCTGGTAACGATCGGAGAGCACAGCGTAATTCCGGAAAATGTCAAGATTGGAAAGAATACAGCGATTTCCGGCGTTACCGTTTTGGAGGATTATCCTGACGGATTACTGGCAAGCGGCGATTCCATTATAAAGGCAGGTGGCATGAGATGAGAGCGATTGGTATAGTATTAGCAGGCGGAAACAGTAAAAGAATGCGGGAGTTATCGAACAAAAGGGCAATATCCGCCATGCCGGTTGCAGGAAGCTACCGCAGCATTGATTTTGTATTAAGCAACATGACCAATTCCCATATCCAGAACGTGGCTGTATTTACCCAGTACAATTCCCGTTCCTTAAACGAGCATTTAAGCTCCTCCAAATGGTGGGATTTCGGAAGAAAACAGGGCGGTCTGTATGTATTTACCCCGACCATTACAGCGCAGAACAGCGACTGGTACCGGGGCACAGCTGATGCGCTGTACCAGAACCTGACCTTTTTAAAGAACAGCCATGAGCCGTATGTTGTGATTGCATCCGGCGATGGTATCTATAAGATGGATTACAACAAGGTTCTGGAATATCATATCGAGAAGAAAGCAGATATTACTGTAGTATGCAAGGATATGAGCGAGGAAGAGGATGTGACCCGCTTCGGTCTGCTGAAGCTGAATGATGACGGCCGTATTATAGAATTTGAGGAGAAGCCCATGGTGGCAACCTCCAATACAGTTTCCTGCGGTATCTATATTATTCGCCGCCGTCAGCTGATTGAGCTGATTGAGCGCTGTGCTGCAGAGGATCGGGTTGACTTTGTACGGGATGTTCTGGTTCGTTATAAAAACCTGAAGCGTATTTACGGATACAAGATAGACTCTTACTGGAGCAATATTGCATCTGTGGATTCCTATTACAAAACCAATATGGATTTCCTGAAACCAGATGTGCGCAACTATTTCTTTAAGCAGTATCCGGACATTTATTCCAAGGTAGACGATCTGCCGCCGGCCAAGTACAATCCTGGCGCGTCAGTGAAAAACAGCCTGATTTCCAGCGGATCCATTATCAACGGAACCGTGGAAAATTCAATTTTGTTTAAGAAGGCCTATGTAGGCAATAACTGTGTTATTAAAAATTCCATTATTCTCAACGATGTTTACATCGGGGACAATACGGTGATCGAAAACTGTATCGTAGAGAGCCGTGATACCATCCGCGCCAACACTACATATATCGGCACTCCGGATGAGATAAAGATTGTAGTTGAGAAAAACGAACGCTATACATTATAGGCACAGGCTGAAACGCTGGTGCGGGGGATATAGCAGCTGTTTCAGTCTTATTCCAGGAGGGGAGGTCTGCAAACAATAAGGCAGACAAGCCTGCATAAGCATTGTTCGGGGAAGTCAGAAAGACCCGGAACAGGAGGACTGGACAGTTGTACAGTTTACGAGAGGGAAGGGGCTTGGAAAAATGCAGATAACAGATGTCAGAGTAAGAAAGATTGAAAAAGAGGGTAAGATGAAAGCGATTGTTTCCATTACCTTGGATAATGAATTTGTCATTCATGATATCAAGGTAATTGAAGGGGAAAAAGGACTTTTCATCGCCATGCCAAGCCGTAAGGCAGCAGACGGGGAGTATAGAGATATTGCACATCCAATCAATTCTGAAACCCGTGAAAAGATTCAGGATATGATTCTGAACAAATATGAGACAACTGCTCTGGAGGCAGTAGCCGAATAGGCAGGGACTTTCGGAAAAGTGAGATCAGAAGATGCAGCAGCTCTTTCGGGGCGGCTGCATCTTCCTGTTTTATAGGAAATCTATTTAAAATTCTTTCTGAAGAGCAGACCTTTACAAGAGATTTTCTACCTGTTACAATAAAATCCGTAGCAGTTTGGCGCTAGTTTTCTTTCCCGGTGTCTATACCCCCTGGGGAGAGAAAATTAGCGCTTTTGGTGCGTGGTACAGGATGAAATGGAAAGGAAAGAAGATGTATTTAATAGCAGGACTTGGAAATCCAACAAAGGAATATGATAAAACAAGACACAATGTAGGCTTTTCGGTGATAGATGTGCTGGCAGATCGATACCGGATTGATATCAGTGAGAAAAAGCACAAGGCTTTGTGCGGCAGAGGTGTCATAGAGGGACAGAAGGTTCTTCTTTTAAAGCCTCAGACCTTTATGAATTTAAGCGGAGAAAGTATCCGTGCAGCGGCGGATTATTATAAAATTGAGCCGGAGGAGATGATTGTGATTTACGATGACATCAGCCTGGATCCGGGACAGCTTCGGATTCGTCTGAAGGGAAGCGCCGGCGGACACAATGGAATCAAGAATATTATTGCAAATCTGGGAACCCAGGATTTTCCGCGGATTAAGGTTGGGGTAGGAGCTAAGCCTCCTCGCATGGATCTGGCAGATTATGTGCTGAGCCGGTTTGGAGCTGGGGAACAGAAGCTGATGGAGGAGGCTTTTGGAGAGGCAGCAGAGGCTGCGGTTATGATGATGACTGATGGAGCAGAGCGGGCAATGAATCATTTTAATGCGAAGAAGAAGGCAGAGTAGAAGATTTTGACTGGGGAAAGCAGGGAGTACAAAAATGAGCAGGATATTTTCAAACCCATTAATAGAGCTGGCAGAATTTGAAGAGCTGAGCCGGGATATTGCCCGGAAAAAGGGACCGGTACAGGTCAGCGGCTGTATGGATTCGCAAAAGGTTCACCTGATGGCAGAGGCAGAGCCGGATATGCCCTGGAAGCTGGTTGTCACTTATGATGAGGCGCGTGCGCGGGAGATTTACGATGATTTTTGCTGCTTCCGGGATGATGTATGGCTTTATCCGGCCAAGGATCTTCTGTTTTACAGTGCGGATATTCATGGAAATCTGCTGACCCGGCAGAGGCTTTTAACCTTGCGCCATTTGATGGAGGATCCCTCTGGTGTTGTGGTAACGACTCTGGACGGACTTATGGATCATTTGTTTCCTCTGGAGCAGCTGAGAAATCAGGTTCTCAGAGCAGAACCGGGGCAGGAGCTGGATCTGGAACAATGGAAGGAAAAGCTGACGCAGCTGGGATATGAACGAATGCCTCAGGTAGACGGTATGGGGCAGTTTTCCATTCGCGGCGGTATTCTGGATATTTTCCCTCTGACAGAGGAGGTTCCGGTGCGGATTGAACTGTGGGACACGGAGATTGATTCTATCCGTACCTTTGATTTGGAAAGTCAGCGTTCCATTGAACAGCTGGATGAGATTCTGATTTATCCGGCTACAGAGTTGGTACTGACGAAGAAAGAGCTTCTTTTGGGAGCGGAACGTCTTAGAAAAGAAGAAAAGGCTTTTTCGGAAAAACTGAGAAAAGCCATGAAAACAGAAGAGGCCCATCGGATCCAGTCGATTGTGAAGGAACTGACTGAGGGAATGGAGGAAGGCTGGAAAATCACAGGACTGGATAGCTGTGTCACGTATTTTGGAAGGGAAACCGTATCTTTTCTGAATTATTTTGAGCCGGATTCCAGTATGATTTTTCTGGACGAGCCGCCAAGACTGCGGGAAAAGGGAGAGGCTGTGGAGACAGAGTTTCGGGAGAGTATGTCCCATCGTCTGGAAAAGGGATATTTGCTTCCGGGACAGACCGAGCTTTTGTATCCGGTGAAGGAAATTCTGGCCCGGGCACAGAGACCTAACACGGTGTATCTGACTGGACTGGAACAGAAGCTTCCGGGAATGACTGTGGAAAAGAAATACAGCATTAATGTAAAAAATGTGAATTCTTACCAGAGCAGCTTTGAAATGCTGATTCAGGATTTGAAGCGGTGGAAAAAGGAAAAATACAGAGTAATTCTTTTGTCCGGCTCCCGAACCAGAGCCAGCCGTCTGGCAGGCGATCTTCGGGAATATGATCTTCGGGCCTTCTGTCCGGATCAGGAAACGCGACAGGTTCAGCCGGGAGAAATTCTCGTAACCTATGGCAAGCTGCACAGGGGCTTTGAATATCCTCAGATTAAGTTTCTGGTGATTACCGAAGGAGACATGTTCGGGACCGAGAAAAAGAAACGGAAGAGAAAAAAGACTTCTTATGAAGGGAAAAAGATTCAGAGCTTTTCCGAGCTGTCTGTGGGCGATTATGTGGTTCACGAGGATCACGGACTGGGAGTTTACCGGGGAATTGAAAAAATCGAGAGGGATAAGGTTGTAAAGGACTATCTGAAAATTGAATATGCAGATGGAGGCAACTTATATCTTCCGGCAACCCGTCTGGACGGAATTCAGAAATATGCGGGAGCAGATGCCAAGGCGCCGAAATTAAATAAGCTGGGCGGAGAACAGTGGAACCGGACGAAGACAAGGGTGAAAACTGCTGTCCGGGAGATTGCGAGAGATCTGGTGAAGCTGTATGCAGCCAGACAGGAGATGGGCGGTTTTCCGTATGAAAAGGATACCGTCTGGCAGAAGGAATTTGAGGAGCTGTTTCCCTATGAGGAGACCGATGATCAGCTGGAGGCGATTGAGGCCACAAAGCGAGACATGGAAAGCAGAAAGATTATGGATCGGCTGATTTGCGGCGATGTAGGGTACGGAAAAACGGAGATTGCCCTGCGGGCAGCCTTTAAGGCCATTCAGGACGGGAAACAGGTAGTATATCTGGTTCCTACAACGATCCTGGCTCAGCAGCATTACAATACCTTCGTACAGAGGATGAAGGATTTTCCAGTGAGAGTTGATCTGATGTCTCGTTTCCGCACGCCGGCAGAGATGAAAAAGACCATTGAGGATCTGAAAAAGGGGCTGGTCGATATTGTTATCGGCACTCATCGAGTTCTGTCAAAGGATGTGAAGTTTAAGGATCTGGGGCTTTTGATTATTGATGAGGAACAGCGGTTTGGAGTGGCTCACAAGGAAAAAATCAAACAGCTGAAGGAAAATGTGGATGTTCTGACTCTGACTGCAACGCCGATTCCCAGAACGCTTCACATGAGCCTGGTGGGAATCCGGGATATGAGTGTGCTGGAAGAGCCTCCGGTGGACAGAACGCCGATACAGACTTATGTTATGGAATATAACGATGAAATGGTGCGGGAAGCCATCAATCGGGAGCTGGCGAGAAATGGACAGGTGTATTATGTATACAACCGAGTGAAAAACATTGATGAGATCGCAGCCCATATTCAGGAGCTGGTTCCGGATGCGTCTGTGGTTTTTGCTCATGGGCAGATGTCAGAGCATAAGCTGGAAAAGATTATGTTTGATTTTATTAATGGGGATATTGATGTACTGGTATCCACAACAATTATTGAAACTGGACTGGATATCCCCAATGCCAACACGATGATTATTCATGACGCGGATCATCTGGGGCTGTCTCAGCTGTATCAGCTGAGGGGGCGTGTAGGCCGTTCCAGCCGGGTTTCCTATGCATTTTTGATGTACAAACGGGATAAGCTTCTGAAGGAAGAGGCAGAGAAGCGTCTTCAGGCAATTCGGGAATTTACAGAACTGGGATCCGGAATTAAGATTGCCATGCGGGATCTGGAAATCCGCGGCGCAGGCAATGTGCTGGGAGCAGAACAGCATGGCCATATGGAGGCAGTGGGATATGATCTGTATTGTAAGCTTTTGAATCAGGCGGTGAAAGCCCTGAAGGGAGAGCGGGATGAGGAGGAAGACTTTGAATCCGTAGTAGAGTGCGATATTGATGCCTATATTCCTGCATCTTATATTAAGAATGAATATCAGAAACTGGATATTTACAAGAGGATTTCCGGGATTGAAAATGAGGAAGAATATCTGGATATGCAGGATGAGCTGATGGATCGGTTTGGCGATATTCCGAGGTCTGTAGACAATTTGCTGGCAATAGCAGCTTTGAAGGCTCTGGCTCACAGGGCTTATGTGACAGAGGTGAAGATAAACCGCCAGGAAATCCGCATGACCATGTATCAGAAGGCCAGACTGAATACAGATGGGATACCGGCGCTGGTAGAGGAATGCAAAGGCGCTTTAAGATTCCAGATGACAGAGCAGCCCTATTTTCTGTATATAGACCGGAAACGAAAAAATAAGGACTGTATGCCGATGATGGAAACAGCCCGGGAATTGCTTCAAAAAATCGGAGATCTGGCACAGAAAACAGAAAATACAGAAAACGCATAAAAATCCCTCCATCGACAGATACTATTCCCAGAAATGGAACAGTCAATCAATGGAGGAATGTGATATGAAAGCTACAGGAATTGTAAGAAGAATAGACGATCTGGGCCGTGTAGTAATTCCAAAGGAGATTCGGCGCACGCTTCGCCTAAAGGAAGGAACCCCTCTGGAAATTTTTACTGATCGGGAGGGAGAAATCATTCTGAAAAAATATTCGCCAATGGTGGAGCTGACTGCCTTTGCGGGACAGTATGCAGAATCCATGGCGCAGACTACGGGAATGATGGTCTGCATTACGGATCGGGATCAGGTGATTGCGGCGGCAGGCGGCCCCAGAAAAGAAATTCTTCAGAAAAATATCAGCAAACAGCTGGAGCAGGCAATTGATGATAGAGAAACGATCGTTGCCGGAAAAGGGGAAAAGCAGTTTATTCCGCTGACGGATGATGAGGTGGAAGGAATTACGGCGGAGGTGATTGCACCGATTATTTGTGAAGGAGATGCCATTGGAGCGGTTGCCCTGCTGGGGCGGGATACCCGGGCAAAATTCGGAGAGGCAGAGCTGAAGCTGGCAGGAACGGCTGCCGGATTTTTGGGACGCCAGATGGAGGGCTAAATCAATACGAAGGTTCCTTTTGCCAAAAACAGAATTTACAGGAACAAAATCTGAAATGGATGGTACAGACAGCTTCAGGGCAATTTGTACCATCCATTGTACATAAACGGATTCCGAGCTAAACGCGGCGGATCATGCCGCAGCCAATCTTATTACCAGAATTTCCGGAAGGCTGAGAGGAAAAATCGTCGCTGTCAGAATGGATCACAACAGAACGCCCAAGAATATCGGAAATGGAAAAGCGTTTATCGTAAAAGGCTTCCCACGCATATCCCTGGTTGCCCAAAACAGGGAGAAGATCTCCGGCGTGATAGGGGTGAAGCCGGTGTTGGGGATTGTAGTGTTCTCCGGTTTTCGTAAAAGACTGAGAGCAGTCTCCATTTTCATGAATGTGCATAGCATAGAAATCAGAAGAACCGGAAGTCTGGATATTTGGAAGCCCGAAAAGTTCGGATTCTATCAGAACGCCTCCATAGGGAGTATCGTAAAATTTGACGAGTCCGCTTAACTGCGGGGCGCTCGTATTTCCTGTAACCCAGGCGGCTGCCTGGGGCTGATTATTTTTCAAAAGCTGGGAAAACACAAGTGCGGGAGTAACAGATGAGGGCATAAAAACAGCCTTTCAAATGGAGTTACTATAATCATATGCAGAGAACAGAGGAATGTTTCGGAAAGAGATTCTGCCGAAAAAGCGAACCGATGCAGGCGGAGCATGTAATTTTCCGGAGCAGCCAGTCTGCGTAAAGCACCTTCTATAGAGCTGATGCGAAGATTGACAAGGAATGGTTTTCGGATATACAATGTCATCAGAAATGTATAAAGGAAAGGATTTTATTTATGAACAGAAAAAGACGAGGTGGGTTTTCGATTCTTGCAGCTGTTCTTGCGGTAATGCTTGCACTCTTTTTGGGGCTGCTTTTCTGGCTGCTTCATGGAAATGAAGAGCCGGAGCGGATTTTGCAGGGGGCTGCAGGGACTGAGACACTGTCCGTGTCAGGACAGGCTTCGCCGCCAGAAAATTCTGGGCAGGATGTTCCAGGAGACGGTTCAGAACAGCCAGAGAGAATGGAGGAGAACAGTCCGGTTGTGATTATCGGGGCAGAAGAGGCCGGGGAAAATGACGGTTCAGGAAGCTCTGACGGAGAGGGGGAATTGGAGAATTCTTCGGAGGAAGCTGTGCCGGAGGAGGAAATCAATCTGCTTTTTGCCGGAGATGTATTTCTTTCCAGCCATGTACTGAATGCCTATGATACAGCAGGTGGTATTGGCGGAGTTTTGGATGAGGAGCTTCGCCAGGTCATTCAGGCTTCGGATTATTTTATGGTGAATCAGGAATTTCCCTTCAGTGACAGGGGAACAGCGGCAGAGGATAAGCAGTTTACCTTTCGTCTTCCCCCTTCCAGAGTGCATTTGCTGCAGGAAATGGGGATTGATATGGTGACCCTGGCCAATAATCACAGCCTGGATTTTGGAACAGATGCGCTTCTGGACACCTGCAGGACTTTGGACGAAGCGGGAATCCGTTATGTTGGAGCTGGTGAAAATATGGCCAGGGCAAGACAGCTGGAAACCGTGGAGGTGAAGGGAAAAACCATAGGATTTTTGGGCTCCTCCCGGGTTATTCCTGTATATGACTGGACAGCAGGAGAGCAGAAGCCAGGAGTTGCAATTACATACGATCCCGGAATGCTTTTAAAGGATATTGCAGCAGCAAAGCAGGTCTGTGATTATGTGGTGGTTTATGTACACTGGGGAAAGGAAAAGGCAGTTACGCCGGAGGAATATCAGCAGACTATGGGGCGGCAGTATATTGATGCCGGAGCGGATTTGGTAATTGGAAGCCATCCCCATGTGCTTCAGGGAATTGAATATTATCAGGGAAAACCGATTGTATACAGCCTTGGAAATTTTGTTTTCGGAAGCAGTATTCCAAGAACGATGCTGCTTCAGGCAGCTCTTGGGAAGGACGGTGTGAAGCTGTCAGCTGTGCCCTGTAAATCCGCAGCAGGATATACACAGATGGAAAAGGAGCCGGAAAAAACAGCCGCATTTTATCAGGAGCTGCAGGGGCTTTCTGTTCATGCGCAGGTAAATGAAGCAGGAGAAATAACGGCGGCAGAATAGAATGCTGACAGAAATTACGAAAAATAATCGACAGGAAGAAAGAAGAAAAACAAATGGAAAAGATGACAAATACTCCCCAGGATTGGGAGCTTTCAGAGGATTTTTACAGCCAGGAGGAAGGAAGAAAATGGAAGCTGGAGGATTTTCTGGAAGAGGATTCCGGAAAACAGGAGAAAGCCCCAGGGCTGAATACAGCAGCTGAGACAGGCGCCCGTCTGGAGGAAATGGCAGAGCTGGTACGTCAGGTGACGGCTCTTTCCGGGCATGGAAATACCGCAGATCAGATTGCAGGAGCTCTTGGTGTGGAGAGGAAGCTGGTGCAGGATATTATGGTGTGTCTGCAGGCATTCCCGGAGGATAATCCGGTTGCTGTGGCGCGGCTGATTGTTTTGGGATAAAAGAAACGAAAGAAGGGAAAACGCCATGTTTTTTATTATGGGTGTCAGTCAGGGGCAGAAAAAGCTGAATTTTGATCAGCTGATTGTCTGCGGACGCTGTGGCCATTACGGACATTTGGAAGTGTATATGGTGTACTCATATCTGAGTCTGTTTTTTATTCCGGTGTTAAAATGGGGACGCCGCTATTATGTGCGAACCACCTGCTGCAATGCCTCAGTGGAGCTGGATGCAGAGCTGGGAAGAAAAATTCAGAGAGGAGAGATAACCTCTCTGCCGGAGAATATCATTCCAGACAGTCCGGCAATGCTCCAGAGCGGGAGAAAGCGCTGCGCTTCCTGCGGATTTGAGACAGAAGAGGATTACCAGTTCTGTCCGAAATGCGGCAGGGAGCTTTAAGGAAAGGGTTACTGAAACAGCTCCGTTATTTCCTGAAACAGAGCAATATCGTCTTCCTTCAGCCGGAGATTGGCGGAGAGCTCTTCGCCTTCGGGAGTGGTTACTTTAAACTCGATTACAGTGCCTTCCCGGATCGCCTTCTGACGGACAGCAGACAGATATTTCGGGAATTTGGGATGATTGGCTTTTACCCGATCCCAGGCTGATTTCAGTTGAAGAAGCTTCATTGGGTTCATGCAAAATACCTCCTTTTTCTGGTGTTGATGGTTGTAGTATACCCGACATAGGAGGTTTTGAAAAGGCTGCATGGCTGAACGGTTACAATTTTGAGGTGAGAAGAATGATTTTTTCCAGAAAAGACCTGTTTCGGCTTCTGGGGCCGCTGATTGTGGAACAGATTCTGGCGGTATTAGTCGGAATGGTAGATGTCATGATGGTAGCTGCTGTAGGAGAAGCTGCTGTATCCGGAGTTGCTCTGGTGGACTCAGTCAGTCTGCTGATTATTCAGCTGCTGGCAGCCCTGGCAACCGGAGGCGCTGTAGTGTGTTCCCAGTATATTGGCAAGCACAGGTCAGACATGGCATGTCGGGCTGCGGGACAGCTGGTATTAATTACAGCAGGCGTGTCATTTCTGTTTACAGCAGTGGCGTTAATTGGAAACAGGAGTCTGCTTTATCTGATATTTGGTCAGGCAGAGGCGGCGGTTATGGATAACGCAGCCACATATTTCTGGCTGACGGCTCTGTCTTATCCTTTTTTGGCTTTGTATAATTCCTGTGCAGCGCTGTTTCGTTCTATGGGAAATTCCAGGGTGTCGATGATGGCATCTATGATTATGAATGGGATAAATGTTGCAGGAAATGCTGTTTGTATCTATGGTCTTCATATGGGGGTAGAGGGCGTTGCCGTTCCCACGTTGATTTCCCGAATAACAGCGGCAGTTCTGATGATGATTCTGGTGCGTCATCCGGACAATGTGATTCGGATTACCGGTATTTCTCAGCTGCGTCCGGAAAAGGATATGATTCGGAGTATTCTGACTGTGGGAATTCCCAGCGGTCTGGAAAACGGAATGTTTCAGTTTGGAAAGCTGATGCTGCAGAGTCTGGTTTCCACCTTGGGAACGGCTTCTATTGCAGGCTTTGCAGTAGCAAATAATCTGGTGACTCTGCAGTATCTTGCCGGAAATGCTCTGGGGCTGGGGCTGATTACTATTGTAGGACAGTGTGTGGGCGCCGGAGAGGTGAAGCAGGCAAAAACGTATACAAAAAAGCTTTTGGCTGTAAACTACGGTATTCTGCTGGCTGTGTGTACGGCAATGGCTCTGGGCCGCGGGGGGATTGTGGGCTTTTATCATCTGTCCCCGGAGGCGGCGGGCATGGCTGAGGAGCTGATACTGGTTCACTGCTTTGCAATGACAGTGTGGCCTCCGGCGTTTGCGCTTCCCAACACGCTGCGGGCTGGCATGGATGCGCGGTTTACGATGATGGTTTCCGTATTTTCCATGTGGGTGTTCCGGATCGGCTTTGCGTATTTGTTTGTACGGGGCTTTGGTTTTGGAATTATGGGAGTATGGTGTGGAATGTTTATTGACTGGATTTTCCGTATGGCTGTATTTCTGTGGAGATTCCGCGGATTTGAAAAACGGGCGAAAAGAATTTAAGGTAACAGCGGGCAAGAAGCTTTAGGCTGAACTGTTACAATTTAAGGGCAAATTTCAGGAGGAGGATGAATATGAAAAAGAACAGAATGAAACGGGAATGCGGAATGCTTTTGCCGGTCAGCGCTCTTCCGTCAAGGTATGGGATTGGATGCTTTTCCAGAGAGGCCTATCATTTTGTGGATCAGCTGAAGGAGGCCGGGCAGCAGTACTGGCAGATTCTGCCGCTGGGGCCTACCGGGTATGGGGATTCTCCCTATCAGTCCTTCAGTGCGTTTGCAGGCAATCCCTATCTGATTGATCTGGAGGACTTGATTCAAAAAGGGCTGCTGACCAGGGAGGAATGTGACCAGGCGGATTTTGGGGACAATCCCAGGGATATTGATTATGAGAAGCTGTACCGGAACCGTTTCCCTGTACTGCGCAGGGCATTTGAACGGTGGAGAGAGCGCCAGTTTCAGGCCGGATATGATGAAAAGCAGATGGAACATATTTTTTCAAAAAAGCTTTCTGATGAGACTCTGGAATACTGCTTTTATATGGCAGTGAAAAATGAATTTGGAGGAAAAAGCTGGAGTGAATGGGATGAGGATATCCGCCTGAGAAAGGAAAGCGCAGTTCGCCATTATCGGGAAAAGTTGCAAAATGAAATTTTATTTTATGCCTTTTTACAGTATGTATTTCAGAAGCAGTGGAAGCGGCTGAAGCAGTATGCCAACAGCCAGGGAATCCGGATTATTGGAGATATTCCTATTTATGTGGCCTTTGATGGGGCAGACAGCTGGGCGCATCCTGAGCTGTTTCAGTTTGACCAGGAACGGCGCCCGTCTGCTGTGGCAGGATGTCCGCCAGATGCATTTTCGGCTACGGGACAGCTTTGGGGCAATCCTCTATATCGCTGGGATTATCATAAAAAGACAAAGTACCGCTGGTGGATGAAGCGGATGGAATACAGCTTTGGACTTTATGATGTTGTCCGGGTGGATCATTTCCGGGGATTTGATGAATATTATTCGATTCCAGCAGGAGATCAAACAGCAGAATTCGGCCATTGGGAAAAAGGGCCGGGATATGATTTGTTCCGGGTCCTGAAAAAGAAATTTGGAGATCCCGATATTATTGCTGAGGATCTGGGATTTTTGACACCGTCTGTGTTAAAGCTGGTAGAGAAAACCGGTTATCCTGGAATGAAGGTGTTGGAATTTGCCTTTGACGAGTCGGAAGACAGCGCCTATTTGCCTCATAAATACCCGGCAAATTGTGTAGTTTATACAGGAACCCACGACAACACAACTCTCCAGGAGTGGTACAGAACTCTGGATCCGGCAGCAAAAGCTTTCGCAGTTCGGTATCTGGGAAATGAGAGGACTCCTCAGGGAGAGATTCACTGGGATTATATTCGTCTGGCTCTTCAGAGCGCAGCGCGGATTGCTGTGATTCCTGTTCAGGATTATCTGGGACTTGGCGGCTGGGCCAGAATTAATGAGCCGTCTACCTTGGGTAAAAACTGGCGGTGGCGTATGACTGAGGAGGATTTTACAGAGGATCTTCTTAAACGGTGCCGGGATATGGCACAGACGTATGGACGATGTGAGAAGGAAGAATAGCGGTTTTTTGTAAAGAAGAAAGGCCTGACAGGGGGGATGTCAGGTCCTTTCTCTTTTCATAGGAGATTATGTCCTGTGAAATAAAAACGCTCTGCGGAACGAGCACTTACGGAAGAATAAATCTGCCTCTGTGAGTGCGTCCGGCACATTCGTAACAGTTCAATCAAAGCTATCAGCAAGGTGTGCCGAAAAATTTATGATAACGCGAATCAGGTATTAATCGTCATCGCGGTCATCATCATGGTCATCATCGTCATGGTCGTCATCGTCATGGTCGTCATCGAAGCGGTCGTCATCGAAGCGGTCATCATCGTCATGGTCGTCATCGTCGTGGTCGTCATCGAAGCGGTCGTCATCGAAGCGATCGTCATCGAAACGGTCATCATCGTCATGGTCGTCATCATAACGATCGTCATCATTCCAGGCATCCCAGTCATCGTTGCGTTCCCAGTCAGCTGCTGTGATTTTTCCGGTGAAAGCGTTGACTTCGTATTCGTATTCGATTCCGCCGGCAGTGAATTCCAGCTCATAAATGCCGTCGTCCAGATCGTATTCGCCTTCGCTGAAAACGGCATCTTTCAGACCGGCATGGGCAAGAGCAAGTTCACGGGCTTTCTGAATGCCAATGCGTCCTTTATTATCCAGATCAGAGGTATTTACTGTAACAGTGCTGGACTTGAGCCCGCAGTCCTTTAAAGTATAACGGGCGCTGTCTGCCACATCTTCCAGAAACTGACTGTCGGGAGTCTTAGAGCCTGCTTCCAGCTTAATAAGAAGGTTTTTTGCAGGATGATTCTTTTGTGTATCAAAATATCCATCTTCATAGATTTCCCGGATCAGATCCTCCATAACCTCGTCACAGGGATCGTACTGATAATTTTTCATATCACGGACAACGGCGCGTCCGCTTTCGTTCATGCCACTCAGCTTCAGAACGCGTCCCTTATAGTTGTAATCCATTTTGATTTCAGGATTAACGCTGATTAGAAGGGTTCCGGTTTTGACAGTTTTATCTGTAACAACGGAAGCATCCTGTTTCAGAAGTGCGGATGCAGATGCGTGGCTGGTCATAGAAGCAGCCAGAGAAAGAACCATGGCAGCAGATAACATACTGGAAACTAAATTTTTTTTCATAAAGAGCATCTCCTTTCAGAAATATATGTTATTTTTATTGTTTTCAAAGATAGGATACGGAAGAGAAAAGGGAAAACCGGGGTTAGAGAAAAAATTTGAAAATTTTTTTACTGTTCATGGCTTGCGGCAGATGATAAAATATGATATTCTGAATTCATCTTCAGAAGAGAGTCTTTGATTGAAAGAAATCTTTGGCAGTTCGTCAGATTGATACCAGACTAAGTTTTAAAATTTCAGAATAAAATCAGGAAGTGCTGTTTAGATGCAAAAAACTTGTTTGCGGGTGACTCCGCCTGCAGCAGGGCGCGTTTGCAGCGAAAAGGTCATAATTGCTGAGATTTATTAAGCCATTTTCATTTGCAGATAAGGGGAATTATAAAACAGAAAATCCCTGCCGAAATCAATTCGGCAGGGAGAAAGACTCAGTCGTCATCGTTATCATTGCTGTCCTCATCACTGCTGTTGTCGGTGTCATGCTCCTCGCCGTCCTCATCACTGCTGCTGTCATTGCCGTCATGCTCATCCTCGTCATTATCATTGTGATCATCTGTATGCTCAGCATCATCGTTTGTATCCAGCCGCGGGCTGTGTTCGTCCAGGTCATTGTTATCGGTATCCCGCTCGCTGTCATCATCTTGCCTGTCTGCTGCATTCTCCCTGTCATCGTCCTTCCCTTCGGACGTGTCCTCGCTGTCGTCTTCGTCATCCTCATTAAGAGCGCCCTCGTCGCCTTCGTCTTCAGAATCATCGTCCTCCTCATCTATTTCCTGAAATTTGGAGATTTCGGAGAGAGGCGTATCGTCAGGAGCGCTGGGGAGGACAGGAGCATCGGGAAGTGAACCTGTGGGGAGGGGCTCTGCGGATACAGGTGCTTCGGATGCAGCAGATACAGTGACAGATACCGTATCATTCAGATGGTTTTCCAGTTCGGTCAGAAGGCGATCCTCTGTTTTGGCGATCCAGTTTTCATGAGAGGATTCCAGAGTCAGAAAAATCTGTCCGCCTTCCTTCAGATAACCCATTTCCATGGCTCTGTCTGCCAGCTCGTCAGAAGCCTGTTCCAGCTTTTGTCCTCGAAACTGGTAGCTGTCAAGAAGCCGCAGACCATCATCATTGAGACCATCTGCAGAAATAACATAGTCAAGCCGGTTGACGGTCAGCTTCAGATCAGGATTGATTTGAATTCGGACAGCTCCATAGGGGGTCAGACAGACATGCCAGGTTCCCAGAACAGCCAGGAAGAAGCATGCAGCCAGAGAGGCAGCGGAGAGAAGCATTCGGCGTCTGCGCAGGGATTTTATTGTGATGGGCTCCTCTTCTGCAGTACATTCTATAACGAAGGATACCGTTTCCCCGACCTGATAATTCAGATTGGCAACCTTCAGAAATCGTCCTGTCTGATCCAAAACTACAGCGTATCCGGGATGGCATTCCATTACAAGATAAGTCATAGCGGTTTCTCCTTTCGTTTCATAAACTGCAGATGTCCTCGGATGATTTCAAAACCATTGGTGTAGGCCAGAAGAATGGCAACGAGATATTTCCGGTGCCGTTCCAGGGTTTTTCGCTCTGTTCCGGAACCGGCAGCCAGCTGAGCCAGAGGCAGTTTTTTGCTGTGAATCATCTGGACCAAAAGCTGAGGATGGGATTTCGCATAATCCAGCACCTTTATGCAGGCATCCATGGTTCGTTCCTGTCTGGGGCAGTTATCAGCAATGTCAGACAGTGTAAGCCCAAAGGACTCCAGTTGATGAGAAAATTCTTCGATTTCTGTGCGGGTCGCTGTTATCTGAAGAACCTCGTTCATTTTGTCAGAACGATCCGGAAGCTGTTCTCCAAGGGAGCGGCTGTCATCCTGAGAGGATGGCAGATCCAGAGAGAGAAGGGATTTATGCCGCTGTTCTTTTCGGGCATAATCAATCAGCCGGTTTCGAATAGCAGTGGAAGCCAGCGTAAAGAATGCTCCCTTTTCTGTCCGATAAGAGAGAATGGATTCATAGAAGGCAAACATGGCAATATTCAGTTCATCCTGGTTTTCATCCGGCGGGCGTTTCAGAAAGCGGGCAGTTTCTGATTTGATAAATGGAAGGTACTGGCGAATCAGCTGGTCAGCAGCACGGCTGTCGCCCTGGGCCTTCTGAACCTGGCGGACGATCTGGTGTTCTTGATTCATAGGCAAAATCTCCCTTTTCCTATAGAATACGAATAAAATGTTAAAAAAACGGGGCTGCATCGAAAAAATTGTAACAGTTCAGTGTTACAAAAAATTTGAATTTTGAAGAAGCTGTTTTCTGTTATAGGAGAATGGCGCCTAAGACAGAAAAAGGTGCAGAGACTGTCAGAAACAGCATCTGCACCGGAAGGTAAAGCCTGACCAAATGCAGGATTTACTGGATGGTAATTTTTGCTTTTGATGTAGATTCTTCTGTAGATGAGCTTTTCTTTTTACTGCTTTCAGAAGCGGCCTGTGTGGCTTCAGCGGCAGCAGAAGTGGTTTCCTCACTGCATTCTTCTGACTCCTGCTCTGGTGTGCTGTCGAGAACCTCGCTGCCGTTTTCTTTGTGAGAGGTAAAGGAACTCTGCGCCTCATTGCCAGCCATATCCTGTACGAAAATACGAAGTCCGGCAGAATCCATAGTAAAGGAAAAGGTATTCAGATCCCGGTTTGCAACCAGAGGAAGAACACGTTCACCTGTGGAATTCAGCGCATAAACGGAATCATAATTAATACCGGCCTGACTGTCAGTCAGAGTTACGGTCAGTACGCCGTCTTCTACATGAGAGGCAGAAAAGGTGGGAGGCGTGTCATCCAGAATATTCACATATTTGATATTGTCCTCAGGCATTCCGTTAAAATTGGTAACAATAGCCTGGAGAGAACCATTTCTGTGAAGGGTGGTGGTATATGTCCGCTTTTTGCCTTTTGTCAGTTCCAAATTTTCACCATCCAGCTCCATGACAATGGATTTGGTGGGAAGCCAGGACTTCATGGTAAGGGTGGCAGTGGTAGTCTGATAATCGCTGGTATCTTCTACAGTCAGCTCAAATTTGGGCTTGGCTGTCACAAGGTAAAAAACTATGGCGTTAAATACAAGAAATGGCAATATGTAAAACAGCAGAATATGCGGCCACTCGCTGGCAGGCTTCTGCTTGTGTCTGCCGGATCGCCGGTAAGATGACTGATGATAATGTTCCATGACAGCTCCTTTGCATACAATATTTTCTGTCCATAAGCATAGCAGAAAAGCCGGGGATTTACAAGTGAACATTTTCTTACTTTTCTGCATCTGCCATTGGTTTTTTCGGCGGTTTTAGCGAAGAGACCTTTTCAGAAGGAGGTGGTTATGGTATGATGAAATCAGGAAGAGAACGGTAGTCTGCAGCTGACTGCAGACTTTGTGAAAGGAACAGATATGATACGGAAGGCAGCAGAGTTTGCGGCAAAGGCACACGAGGGAGCAGTCCGGAAAGGAAGCCGGATTCCCTATATTTATCATCCCATGGAGGCAGCTGTGATTGTGGCTCAGATGACGGAGGATGAGGAAGTGATTGCTGCGGCTTATCTTCATGATGTCCTGGAGGACACCGCAGTGACGGCAGAGCAGCTGGAGAAAGAATTTGGAGGCCGGGTTTTGGCTCTGGTTTCTGCTGAGACGGAGGATAAATCCCTTTCCTGGAGAGAGCGCAAGCAGGCGGCGATTGAACATTTAAAGACAGCCTCCAGAGAAGAAAAGATTCTTGTGCTTGGAGACAAACTGAGCAATATGCGAAGCACTGCCCGGGATTATATGGCAGA
Organism: uncultured Clostridium sp.; assembly: GCA_900538475.1. Lineage (GTDB taxonomy): Bacteria > Bacillota > Clostridia > Lachnospirales > Lachnospiraceae > Brotaphodocola. Next base: position 124,663 of record UPYT01000003.1, read on the forward strand.
AGGAGAACATGTGTGGCAGCGCTTTAATGAAAAACGCCGGGAGTGCCATCAGTGGTATATGGCCGGAATGCTGGAGGGACTGAAGGAGCTGGAGGATACAACTGCTTATCAGGAATTCAGCCAGCTGTTTCATTTCGTTTACGGGGCATAAAAAGGATAACCTGCGCTGAGGGAGAGATGGGCGCTCTGCGAATTCTTTGCCTCAGCACAGTCTCTGCAGACAGGATATGTCTGCAGCTTCAGAAGCCATCCCGGAAAGAAAAATCGAAAGCCGGCAGTTTGCTTTCATACAAAAGAAAAATCGAAATAATCTATCAAAAGTTTCTGTAAGAATTTTGAACTACGGATCTGTTCTTGATCCGGAAGAATCCCATAAAAAACAGCAGCTCAGGACAGAGATCCGTTTTAGACAGCTGCATCAGGAAACAATTTCAGAAAAGGCCTGTAAGAATGCCATGCGGCAAAATGGGGCATGACAAGCTCTGATCTTGCTGCAGGGAAAATTCCGATGGGTTTTTGCGGCCGGAAAAGGAGAGGGAATGAAGATTTTTTGGAGAGAAAAGCAATATGATGAAAAAATGCGGACAAGCTGTATTCAGATCATGATTTGGGTGGGGCTGGTTTTGATTCAGATGATGATTGTAGGCTGTCTGACTGTTAGGGCAGAGATACAGGAAGGCGGGAAGGAAACCATCGAAAAAAAGCTGGAATATACGCAGCTGGAGGAGGGGATGGATTTTCCGGAAACCATAGAAGTTCAGGTAAAGACAGAGCAGGGGACAGAGACAGTCTTGTGCCGTGCAGCAGAACAGAGGGTTACAGGAGAGCGATGGCTGGAGGATTTTTCTTTTCCTGTTACCTTCCACCGCTATCATTCCGATTATTACCGCCTGGGAGAGTTTCTGGTACCTTTTCAGGAAGAAAAACCACCGCTGGAGGGCTGTGAGTCTGAGCTGCTTCGACAGCTGGGACTTTCTTCAGATGCCTACGAGATCCTGGATTTTCAATGGCAGGGCGGAACCTATCTGGGACAGGACGGAACGCTCTGCCGTGACGGAATCGGAACAGGGCGGCGTCTGGTACGGGATTATCTGGTTACATACAGGGGAACCTATCAGAGGATGGCAGAAACAGAGGAATTGCAGGAAAGCGAGGAGCAGAAGCCAAATGTGCAGGAAGCCGGTTTGGGAGGACAGGGAGAGGATTCCTGGGAAGGGGCGGAAACTATACAGAGAAGGTTCCTTTCCTTCTGGAAAAAGGCAACGCGTTTTCTGCTGATTGCAGTAGGAATCGGAGGTATTTTCTTTCTGGGCGGACTTTTCTTTCTGGGGCTGTTATGGGTAGAAAAATATCTGCGAAAATGGTATAATAGCAGAAATTAAAATCCGTGATACAGACTGAATATACACCGGATGGGATTAAGGAGGAATTTAATCATGTTTACAGAAAATAAAAACGTAGAGGCAACAGATCTGGGCGGAGGAGTAACCAGAAAGATTTTATCTTACAGCAAGAATCTGATGACAGTGGAGCTTCAGTTCCAGAAGGGGGCTGTCGGTGCAAAGCATTCCCATCCGCACGAGCAGATTGGTTATATCGTGTCTGGACGCCTGATTTATCAGGAGGAGGGCTGTGAGGATAAAGAACTGCAGACAGGTGATACTTACTATGTAAAACCAGACGCGGTTCATGGAATCCAGGTTCTGGAGGATACGGTTCTTCTGGATGTTTTCACTCCGATGCGGGAGGATTTTGTAAAATAAAAGGAAATTACAATAAAAGGCAGAATTGGAAGGTAAAGGAGAAGAGAATGCTGTTTATCGAATATCCATCATGCAGTACCTGCCAGAAAGCAAAAAAATGGCTGAATGCTCATGAAATCGCGTTTATAGATCGTCACATTGCAGAAGAGAATCCCACGGCAGAGGAGCTTAGGGAGTGGATCGGACGTTCCGGTCTGGAAATCCGGAGATTTTTTAATACCAGTGGAATGAAGTATCGGGAACTGGGGCTGAAGGATCGGCTGGCAGATATGAGTGACGAAGAAAAGATCGGACTTTTGGCCCAGGATGGAATGCTGGTAAAGCGCCCTCTGGTGGTAACAGAGGACCGAATTTTAGTAGGATTTAAAGAGAAAGAGTGGGAAGAGGCCCTGCTGAAAAATTGACATTTGAAAGCCGTGGTGCTACACTGATTTCATGATTACGAAGCGACAGGAGAAGAATGTTATGTTAAATGGAAAGAAAGTATTATTCAGTGGTATGCAGGCTACCGGAAACCTGACTCTTGGAAACTACCTGGGGGCCCTGAAAAACTGGGTTACCATTGCTGATGAATATGAAACCTTTTACAGCGTAGTAGATATGCATTCTATTACGGTGCGCCAGGATCCGGCAGAGCTGCGCAGACGCGCAAGAAATCTGCTGACCCTGTATATTGCAGCTGGTCTGGATCCGGAGAAAAACTGTATTTATTACCAGTCTCATGTATCTGGCCATGCTGAGCTGGCCTGGATTCTGAACTGCTTTACCTATATGGGTGAATTAAATCGTATGACCCAGTTTAAGGACAAGGCAGCCAAGCATGCAGATAACATTAATGCAGGTCTGTTTACCTATCCGGTTTTGATGGCTGCGGATATTCTGCTGTACCAGGCCGATGTGGTTCCTGTTGGAATCGATCAGATGCAGCATCTGGAGCTGACAAGGGACATTGCTCAGAGATTCAATGGAGTTTACGGCGATGTATTCACTGTTCCGGAGGCATATATCGGCAAGGTTGGAGCGAAGATCATGAGTCTTCAGGAGCCTGCAAAGAAGATGTCCAAATCTGATGAAAATCCTAACGGAAGCATTTATCTGATGGATGATCCGGATACGATTATCCGCAAATTTAAACGGGCAGTGACTGATTCCGAGGCCTGCGTGCGCTACTGTGAGGAGCAGCCGGGAATCAGAAACCTGATTGATATTTACTGTGCATGTACCGGAAAGACGCCGGCAGATGTGGAGAAGGAATTTGATGGAAAGGGCTACGGCGATTTTAAGATGGCAGTAGGTGAGTCTGTTGTAGATGTACTGAAGCCGCTGCAGGATCGGTTTGCAGACCTTTCAAAGAATAAAGATTATCTGGACAGCGTGATTAAGAATAATACAGAGAAGGCACAGTACTTCTCCAATAAGACTCTGCGCAAGGTTCAGAAAAAGGTAGGCTTCCCGGAGCGGATCCGCTGAGGCAGATACGAAGAAGCTTCCGTCAGAATATATCAGAAAAGGAGCAGATACGATGGCTAAATTGGATGGAAAAGTTGCACTGATTACCGGCGCTGCAGCAGGCCTTGGAGAAGGCATTGCTTCTGCTTATGCAAAGTATGGCGCAAAAATGATTCTGGTTGACCTGTCGCCCGCTGTTGAGGAGACTGCCGAGAAGCTGCGCAGAGAATATGGCGCAGAGGTTATTACGGCAGTTGCCAATGTGGCGGATCGTGCGCAGATGGATGCGGCTGCGGCAAAGGCGGTTGAGGCCTTCGGGGCAATTCATATTGCCTGCTGCAATGCCGGAGTATGCCGTCTGGCACCCTTTGAAGAGATGGATGACGCTACCAGGGATTTTCATATTGATGTGAATATCAAGGGTGTGTGGAACACCTGTAAGGCCGTGATTCCCTATATGTTAAAGCAGGGAGGCGGCAGTATTGTCATCGCATCCTCTGTAACAGGAGATATCGTGGCAGATGCCGGAGAGGCCGCTTATGCCATGACAAAGGCGGCGCTGGTTGGACTGACCAAATGTCTGGCTGTCGAATATGCAGGACGGAATATCCGTGTAAACTGTTCTCAGCTGGGATATGCGCGGACACCGATGGTAGAAAAGATGGCTATGGAATCCAATCCGGAGAATCCGGAGGCAGCTATTGCTGATATTGCAGCAGGGGTACCCATGGGACGCCTTGCAAAGCCCATAGAAGTGGGAGAGCTGTTTGCATTTCTGGGAAGCGACGAGTCCAGCTATCTGACCGGCTCTCAGATTGTGATAGACGGAGGCAGTACTTTGCCGGAAACCATGTCCATTGGAACCAACTGAGTGGGAGCATCGATGGAATGTTTGAAGCGGAAACGTCAGCACAGAGGCGTTAAAACAACGTAAAAAAATATAGATTTTGTTGACAGTTTTCCAGTTTGTATGCCATATTATAAAAAACGCAAAAACAGAGTGTTTTGATAATGAGCCAGGCATTCCAAGGGAGTAGTTGCAAGGACAGGATCAACATACGCGGCGAAGCATCGCCTGGTCCTGGACACCGGAAGCATAAAACGGTAACGAGACTTTTCATGCATGAAAGAATTTCATGTGTGGAGAGTCTCGTTTTTTGTCATAGGAAAGTGCGTCCCATGAAATAAAAACGCGGAAATACAGTCCTAGAAATACGGAATGCCTCATACCTTAAAATAAGCAAAGGAGAGACAAGATGAAAACGTGGTATCGAGAATCAGCGGAAAATGTGCTGAGGGATATGGGCAGCAGCCGAAGCGGTCTGACACAGCAGCAGGCCGAAGCGGTACGAAAGAAGGCCGGGGAAAATGTCCTTCAGGAAGGGACTGGAAAAAAGGCCTGGCAGGTGTTTTTGGAACAGTTTCAGGATCTTCTGGTGATAATCCTGATTGCTGCAGCAGGGATTTCCATGGTATCTGATAATGTGGAAAGTGCAGTGGTTATTTTTGCAGTGATACTGATGAATGCGGTTCTGGGAACTGTACAGCATGAAAAGGCGAGAAAATCCCTGGACAGTCTGAAATCCCTGTCCTCGCCGTCAGCGAAGGTGATACGAAATGGACAGACTCTGGAAATCCCGTCCGCTCAGGTGGTTCCGGGAGATTTGATAGCTCTGGAGGCAGGAGATCTGGCTGTAGCAGACGGACGCCTTTTGGAGTGCCATAATCTTCAGGTCAATGAAAGCTCTCTGACGGGAGAATCTCTGGCTGTGGAAAAGCAGGCGGAAGCGATGGAGACAGAAGGGGCGGTTCCTCTGGGCGATCAGTTCAATATGATTTTTTCAGGTTCTTTGATTATTCAGGGACGGGCAGTGATGGTGGCAACGGCAACGGGAATGCACACGGAAATTGGAAAAATTGCAGCTCTCATGAATGCCACAGGTGAGAAAAAAACACCGCTTCAGATCAGCCTGGATCGTTTCAGCGGCCATCTGGCAGCTGTTATTATGGGAATCTGCGCCCTGGTATTTGCATTAAGCTTGTACCGGAAAATGCCGGTGCTGGATTCGCTGATGTTTGCAGTAGCGCTGGCTGTGGCAGCAATTCCTGAGGCTCTGGGCTCTATTGTAACCATTGTGCAGGCTATGGGAACGCAGCGGATGGCACGGGAAAATGCCATTATCAAGGATTTAAAGGCAGTAGAAAGTCTGGGCTGCGTGTCTGTAATCTGTTCTGATAAAACAGGAACTCTGACGCAGAATAAAATGACAGTAGAAGAGGTTTTTGCAGACGGAGAGTTGATGGCGCCGGGGCAGATTTCCATGTACCAGAAGGCCGGACGTTATCTGGTATACGGATTTACCCTGGCAAATGATGCCAGACTTCAGGGGGAGGAAGGAATCGGAGATCCCACGGAGCTTGCCCTTCTGGAAATGGCGGTCCGGGCCGGGGCGGACAGCGAGGAGCTGCGGCGGGAAATGCCGAGGCTGGAAGAGCTTCCCTTTGATTCTGAAAGAAAGCTGATGAGTACCGTTCATATGTGTGACGGACAGAGAGTTCTGTTTACAAAAGGGGCTATGGACGTGATTCTTGACCGGACCGGAGAACTGATGACAAAGAACGGGGCGATTCCCATGACTCCGGCCTGGAGGCAGAGACTGCAGGAGCAGAACAGAGCATGGTCGGAAAAAGGACTGCGGGTTCTGGCTGTGGCATACCGTCCGTTGGAGGAGATGGAGTGCTGCAGTCTGGAAGCAGAGAACGGATATGTTTTTCTGGGAATGGCAGCCATGATGGACCCGCCCAGAATAGAATCCCGTCCGGCAGTGCTCAGCGCCAGAAGAGCAGGAATCCGTCCGGTTATGATTACCGGAGATCACAAAATTACAGCTATGGCCATTGCAGGTAAAATCGGCATTATGGAGGAGGGGGATCTGGCTCTGACCGGACCGGAGCTGGATGCGATGAAGGAGGAAGAGCTGGATGAAAAGCTGGAAAACATTTCTGTATATGCAAGAGTTTCTCCAGAGCATAAAATCAGAATTGTAGATGCATGGCAGCGAAAAGGCTGTATTGTAGCCATGACGGGAGACGGAGTCAATGATGCTCCGGCTTTAAAGAAGGCTGATATCGGGGTAGCCATGGGAATTACGGGGACAGAGGTTTCCAAAGATGCAGCCGCTATGATTCTGACAGATGACAATTTTGCCACGATTATCAAGGCGGTAGCCAACGGGCGGAATGTTTACCGGAATATCCGCCATGCGGTTCAGTTCCTTCTTTCCGGAAATATGGCAGGGATTTTCAGTGTCCTGTATACATCCCTTTTCGATCTGCCTATGCCCTTTGCACCGGTTCATCTTTTGTTTATTAACCTGCTGACAGATTCTCTTCCGGCTATTGCCATTGGTATGGAACCCCAGGAAGACGGGCTGCTCAGACAGCCTCCGAGAGATCCGAAGGAGGGGATTTTGACCAGGGAATTTTTGCTGCGGATTCTGCTGCAGGGAGGGCTGATCGCTCTTTGCACGATGACGGCCTTTCATCTGGGACTGGAAACAGGCGGCGCAGGAACTGCCAGCACCATGGCTTTTGCAGCTCTGACCTTGGCTCGTCTATTTCATGGATTTAACTGCAGAAGTGAACACTCCATTGCGAAGCTGGGCTTTCGGGGAAACCTGTGGAGCATTTTGGCCTTTGAGACAGGAGTTCTGCTTTTAGCGGCTGTTTTGTTCCTTCCGGGACTTCAGGTACTGTTTGCAGTGGCAGATTTAAACCTGCGTCAGCTTGTCAGCATTGTGGCTCTGGCTGTGATTCCCACGGTGGTGATTCAGGCCGGAAAGATGATCCGGGAGGCGCTGGCATAAGAAATCTCCTTGCAACCCTTTTTTCAGAGAGGTATAATCAAGAAAAATGCCGGAACGGAAAATAGCCGAAACAGAGAATTTCCGGAACCGGCAGAATGAGGAAAACGGGAAGGGGAGCAGAGATGAAACTGGTAACGTATCAGGTAGATCAAAAGGTGAAAATAGGAATTATCAGCGCAGACGGGGAGTGGGTATATCCGATGGATTCCATTGGTGTGGAGTATCCGACGATGCTGGAGGCAGTAAAGCAGATGTGTGAATCAGAAAAGCAGCTGCTGGAATACAGCGCCGGTCTGGAACCCGATCGCTTCCGCGGCGCAGCCCGGTTAGAGGATGTGCAGCTGCTGGCGCCGATTCCTGTGCCGGAGCAGGACATTATCTGTCTGGGAATTAACTATATGGAGCATGCAGAGGAGTCTGCCCGATTTAAAAAACAGGAATTTTCCGGGGAGCGCCCCTTTGCAGTTTACTTTTCCAAACGGGTGAATGAGGCAGTGCCGGACGGTGGTTTCATTCCGGCATATGAGGGTTTGGTGGACAGTCTGGACTATGAGGCAGAGCTGGCTGTGATTGTAGGAAAGGATGCCAGAAATGTGGAGCCGGAACATGCGGAGGATTATGTGTTTGGATATACGATTTTAAATGATGTAAGCGCCCGCAATATTCAGAACCGCCATCAGCAGTGGTATTTTGGAAAAAGCTTGGATGGATTTGCGCCCATGGGACCCTGCATTCTTACCCGGGAGTCTGTTCCGTATCCGCCGTGTTTAAATATCCGCTCTTATGTAAATGGAGAACTGCGCCAGAACAGCAATACTTCCCGGATGATTTTTCACATTGATCATATTATCAGTGAGCTGTCAAAGGGAATGACTCTGAAGGCAGGAACGATTATTTCTACAGGAACTCCGTCAGGAGTGGGAATGGGATTTGAGCCTCCCCGTTTTTTGAAAGCAGGTGATGAGGTTTCCTGCGAAATAGAAGAAATTGGAAGATTGACAAACCGGATTGGCAGGGAGGATTAATCCTCCTGCCACCATTCCTGGGGAATCACATCCCGCTCCAGCAGACAGGTTTTCTCATGGGAGAGAATCCGCCGCGTCACAGAGGCTGTCTGACGGGCATCACAGAGAATGCAGTCTGCATCTCCAAAGGAAACATGGCGGGCGGCGCCGCAGGTCTCAAGGGCAGGAGCCAGCTTGGGATAATGTTCGGAAATATGCGGTTCATTTTTGTTGTAGTGGCGGTAAACCGGGCGGCGAAGAAGGGAACCGTCAGCCTGACGGATAAAAAATTCACTGGGTTCATCGGTAAGCCGCTCTGGAACATTCATGGATTCTTCGACTGCGTGGATGAAGGTGTTTCGTTCATGGCCCACGCCGATCAGAAGAATTTTTGCTCCAATATTCTCCAGTCGTCCCCAGCATCCCTCAGGACTGCAGGGAGTATCCACAGTCTCTTCGTCGGCAATGTACTCTTTTGCTTTTTTTCCATAGGCAGCAATGCTGTGAGTGGGATGAAGCGAGCGGACAACACCAGGACGTATGCGGAACAGATTTGTCAGAAGTCCTACACAGGAAGACATATTTTGAGGATCAAAAATGCGGCAGTCCGGTCCCATCTGGGCCCAGGTGTGGGTGGGCATCATGAAAAGCCCATCTGACAGATATTCCATCCAGGCGTCCAGTACAGTATCTGCGCCGCCTTCTACGTTTCCGATGGATTTCATAGAAGCGTGAACCATGATGGAATCATCAGGCTGAATGCCCATGCGGTGAATCATATCGGTAAGCTGTTGTTTTGTGTAGTTCATGTTTCATATCCTCATCTCTATTGTTGTGAAAGAGCCCGGAACCATATGGTCCGGGCTTTTGCAGTTCCTGTTTTGAATATTGTAATTTTCCGCTGTCCTGAATAATTACTAAATATTAATAGTTAACGGTCATCCGTTCAAAGTATGCCTGGGGATGTGAACATACTGGGCAGATTTCCGGAGCCTCATTACCCTCGTGGATGTATCCGCAGTTGCGGCACTTCCAGCCAAGCGGCGCCTCACCCTTGAAGGTTCCGTCTTTGCGCAGATTTTCAAGCAGCTTTAAGTAACGTTTCTCATGGGAGGCTTCTACCTCTGCTACCAGGCGGAATTTGGCAGCCAGCTCTGGAAATCCTTCTTCTTCGGCCTCTCTTGCCATACGCACATACATGTCCGTCCACTCTGCATTTTCACCGGCAGCTGCATCGACAAGATTGGCGTCTGTATCACCAATGCCGTGGATTTCTTTAAACCACATTTTCGCATGTTCTTTTTCCTGCTCGGCAGTTTCTAAATACAGAGCAGCCATCTGCTCATATCCGGCCTTCCTTGCTGCAGATGCATAGAAGGTGTATTTGGTTCGTGCCTGGGATTCCCCGGAAAATGCTTCCCAGAGATTTTTCTCGGTTTTTGTGCCTGCGTATTTTGACATAAAAAGAGCCCTCCTTTGCTTGAAATCTACAATAATAAGAATTATTGCTGATTTTAGCATAAAAAACGGGAAAATGTCAAGAAAAAATGAGAGAGAAGACGAATCCTCTCTCTCATAAAATTCCTGACGGTTCAGGATATATTAGCCAAAGTATCTCTTTAACAGACCTTCGAATGCCTTGCCGTGGCGAGCTTCATCGCGAGCCATCTCATGAACGGTGTCATGGATTGCATCCAGGTTAGCAGCTTTTGCTCTCTTAGCCAGGTCGAACTTGCCTGCGGTTGCGCCGTTCTCAGCATCAATTCTCATCTCCAGATTCTTCTTGGTAGAATCGGTAACAACCTCACCCAGAAGCTCTGCAAACTTAGCTGCGTGCTCAGCCTCTTCGTAAGCTGCCTTCTCCCAGTACAGACCGATCTCCGGATAGCCTTCTCTGTGAGCAACTCTTGCCATAGCCAGGTACATACCAACCTCAGAGCACTCGCCCTCGAAGTTAGCGCGCAGGTCAGCCAGAATATCCTCGCTTACGCCCTGTGCAACACCTACAACGTGCTCAGCAGCCCAGGTTCTCTCACCAGCCTGCTCTTTGAACTTGGAAGCCGGAGCCTTACATACCGGGCAGAATTCCGGAGCAGCGTCGCCTTCATGAACATAACCACATACAGTACAAACCCATTTCTTCATAGTTAAAATCTCCTTTACATGTTATATTAATATTAAATTAGATGCGTTATTTTGCTGCAATCAAATCAGTAATGATTACTAATATTAATTTACCACAAAACTTTTTAAATGTCAATCCTTTTTGAGAAAAATTCTTGTTAATTCTGGGAAAGGATTAGTGCCCCTGTTGTGCCATACAGTCAGAGCAGATTCCATAGAAATCAATGGAATGACTGTCAATCTTCCCGTGAATATGCGGCTGCATTTTATCTTCCAGATCCAAAGCCCAGAGTGGGGGCAGATCCTGAATACCGCCGCAGCAGCGGCATACAAAATGATAATGAGGGGCAGTGTCTCCATCAAAATGATCCTTGCCGTCACCAAAGGTCAGCTTTCGCGCCTCACCTAATTCTACCAGGAGATTCAGGTTCCGGTAAACGGTTCCGAGGCTGATGCTGGGAAACTCTTCCCTGATACTTGCGTATATGGCATCTGCAGTCGGATGGTCGTGGCGGTTCATCAGACATGCTTTGATAGATTCTCTCTGACGGCTATACTTTAATGTCTTCATAGACCAGCTCCTTGAAAATAAAATAATAGTAACAATTACTATATTTATTTTAAGAGATCCTGGAGGAATTGTCAAGTGTTTTCTGTCAGACGGCACAGTTACTTTTTATAGTTAACGTCAGATAGTCTCTTTTGCAATTCGTATGAATTCTTTGGTGGCCTGTGACATATAATGGCCTTTGTGATATCCGATTGCCAGTATTCCATGAGCTTTTGCATAATCCAGGGAATAGAAGCTGACAGGAGAATTCTGCTGCTGCATTTTTTGGCGGAATTCCTGATGGCCGGAAATAAACATCCTGGGATAGAATGTGATTCCCATGCCCTTGATGCACAGCCCCAGCACAGTTTCAATGTTTTCTGTCTCCAGTACGACATTGGGCGTCATCTGGGCTTCTTCAAACATTTCGTCAGCAATGGTGCGAACCCGGTTTCCCTTGTTAATCAGAAGAAACGGGCAGTCTCTGAGCAGGGTCAGATCCGTGTGCTGTTTTAACTGCTCTTTGATTTCTTCCAGACGGCCAGGAAAGGTCCGCTCCAAAACAGCATCTGGCACTGCAAGCAGGATTTCCTCCTCACAGAGCGGAATGGTTTCTGTATTTTCGGCTTTAAACGGCTGCATATCAATAACCAGATCCACATCTCCGTGAAGCAGGGCTGAAGCCAGGGTGGAGGAATTGCCTTCCACCAACCTCAGATCAATATTGGGAAAGCGTTCTTTATAGCAGGGGAGAATTTCCGGAAGAATCATCCTTCCTCTGGTGTGAGAAAGCCCGATAGTCAGCTGGCCAATGGAAAAGTCTTTGATATCAGCCAGTTCACGGTAGGTTTCATCCCGCAGCTCCAGAATTTTTCGTGCCTTTCCTTTCAGAGCCTGTCCGGCATAGGTGAGGGTCAGAGGTGTGGTCCGGTTAAACAAAACCACATCAAATTCTTTTTCCAGATTGGAAATATGATTGCTCAGGGACTGCTGGGAAATAAAAAGCCGTTTGGCTGCCCGGGTAAAGTTCAGTTCCTCAGCGGCTACCAGAAAGTATTCCAGATTAAGAAAGTTAATCATGAGAAAAGCCTCCTGTGTAAACCGGCTGTTTCAGGCAGGGAATGTAGGAAGCGGCCTTTTCTATCGAAGCGTTGACGATCAGTTCTTCGGGAAAGGCAATTTCCTGTATCAGGTCCCAGGCACGTCTGTGATTTCCCACATCAGCTTCACAGTGGGCGTCACTGTCGATAATGACGGATACCTGGTGTTTTCGGCACAGCTCCAGCATGGAAATATAATTCTCCCGTGCGCCTTCTCTGTGGCACTGAGGATGAAGAGAGGAGGCGTTGACCTCCAAAAGCACATGGTGTTCTTTCGCTGCGCAGACCAGAGTTTCGTAATCCACAGGGAATCTTCCGTCATCAGGATGGCCGATAATCTGGACATATGGATTCTTCATGGCGCCCAGATAGGCTGCAGTGTTCTGGCTGACGGTTCCGCTTTTGTAACAGGGATCATGGATACTGGCAATCGCAAAATCAAGTCCCTTGCAGTAGCGTGGGCTCAGATCCACAGTGCCTTCATAATCCAGAATATTCAGTTCACAGCCCAGCATCAGCTTGACTCCGTAAAGCTCTCTGGGAACTACCTTAAAATTGATAAAGTAAAAAGGATGGCAGGTGCCGGGCATCTTGGGAGCGTGTTCTGTAACGCCTAAAAGGCTGACCCCTTTTTCTGATGCAGAGCGAACCATCTCATAAAGCGTATTGTATGCATGCCCGCTGACAATGGTATGGGTATGCAGATCAAGAATGTCTGTCATGGTGATTATGCTCTCCTAAACGGTGTATTTCTTGTAACAGTATATCACAATCAGAGATACTTTTCTAACAAAACTATGGTAAAAAAGGCGAAAATGTGGTAAAGTCAAGTATAACGGGCAGAATCTGTTCTGCCCAGGAGGACGATGAAAAGGAGTGTGCAACAATGAGCGAAGAAGTAAAAGAGACAATGGAAGATTTTGCAAGCGAGCTGGAGGCTTCCTACAAGGAGTTTGACGAGCGCCGCAATCCGTATCAGGAACAGGAAGGTCCTGATGCAGAGAAGTGGGCAGAGCTGGTACAGCAGATGCAGGATAAGGCAGTTCTGAATGTAAAGGTGAAAGAGGCTGTAAAGGGCGGACTGGTAACCTATGTGAATGATATCCAGGGCTTTATTCCCGCATCTCAGATTTCTACCAAATACGTAGAGAAGTTAGAGGATATGGTAGGCCAGCATCTGGAGGTTACTCCGATTACCGTGGTTCCGGAGAACAAAAAACTGGTTCTGTCCGGGAGAGCTGTGATGAAGCAGAAGGAAGAGGAAGAGAAAGCTGCGAAGATGGCTGCTGTAGAGGTTGGTGCTGTTGTTGAGGGTACCGTTGACAGCCTGAAGGACTACGGCGCATTTGTAAATCTGGACGGCGGTTTGTCCGGTCTTCTGCATGTGTCTCAGATCAGCACTCAGAGAATCAAGCATCCGGGCGTGGTTCTGAAAGAGGGCCAGAAGGTGACTGTTAAGATTATCGGTATTAAGGACGGCAAAATCAGCCTGAGCATGAAGGCTCTGGCTCAGGAGGAGCCGGTTGAGAAGGAAGAAACCTTCAACTACAAAGAAACCGGAGCAGCTACCACTGGACTGGGAGCTCTGTTAAAGGGACTGAAACTGTAAAGACAGGGAAAATAAGGCCCGGCTGACTTGCAGGATTTCCTGTTCGTCAGCCGGGCCGGAATCCGCCGGAAGGAATTCCTCCTCCGGCGAAGATATAAAAGCAGGGAGTATAAACAGGCAGTGGAGGAGATAGGGTTGACGAATATCCCCAACGTTTACAGTCAGATGGATCAGTGGAACTCCGTGATGTTCCTCTATGATTCCGCTCTGAAGGCAATTCGTACCAAGATTGAAATTTTAAACGGAGAGTTTGTCCATATTTACGGACACACTCCGATCGAACACATTAAATCCAGACTGAAAACCCCGGACAGCATTGTAAAAAAGCTGAAGCGGGACGGGCTGGAGGTAACCATTGACAATATGGTGGAAAAGCTGAGCGATATTGCAGGAATCCGCATTATCTGTTCCTTCACCCAGGACATTTATCAGATTGCAGAGATGATTGCAAGACAGAAGGATGTCAGCGTTCTTTATGTGAAGGATTATATCAGGCAGCCTAAACCTAATGGGTATAAAAGTTACCATATGGTGGTGACGATTCCCATTTATCTGGCGGCCGGAGCAGTGGAAACCAAGGTGGAAATTCAGATCCGGACAGTGGCAATGGATTTCTGGGCCAGTCTGGAGCACAAAATCTATTACAAATTTGAAGGAAATGCTCCTGATTCTCTGCAGGCGGAGCTGAAGGCATGTGCGGATATGGTGGATATGCTGGATGCCAAGATGTTTTCCTTAAACCAGTCTATTCTGGAACTGGGAGAGCGGGAAGCAGCCGAGCAGAAGGAACGGACATAAAAGCATAGATGAAGACGTTAGCAAAAGAGACCTGGCAGATTGCCGGACATAACTGGAAAAATATTCTTTTGTTTGAGCTTCTGTACCGGGGAGTAACCATGCCGGTGTATCTGCGTTTCGTGAACCGCAGTCTGCATCTTGCCCTGGAGCTGGCCGGGTACAGCTATCTGACAGCGGGAAATATCGGAAGCTTTCTTGCAAGACCGGGAACGATCTGCATGGCGGGCGCTGTGTGTTTTGTTGGAGCTGTGCTTCTGACTGTGGAGACGGCCAGTCTTATTACGGCATTTCAGGGGTCAGCCTATTACCAGAAGCTGACCCCTTTGCAGATGCTCTGGGGCGGAATGCAGAAAACGGCAGATGAAATATGGAGAAAAAACTGGCAGCTGGGGCTGGTAATTCTGGCTCAGTATCTGTTTGCCAATCTTTTATTTCTGATTCGGGCGGCCAGTCATGTAAAGCCGGTGAATTTTATTATGCAGGAAATGGCAAAGGAGCCCTGGCTTATGGCTCTGACGGCAGTTTTGCTGCTGCTGTGTTTTCTGGCGGCGTTTCCGGCGCTGCTTTCTGTTCCCTGCTGTATGATTGAGCAGAAAAATTTCACAGATGCCAGATACCGGAGTATCGGGCTGATGCGGAAAAGGCGGGTGAAAATCATTTTTCTGCTGGCAGGCTTTCATGTGCTGTCAGCGGCTGTAGTTTTTCTGCTGTATTTTCTTTCCGTAGTGGCAGCCGCTGTGTTTATTGAGGTTTTTACAAAGAAAAATCTGGCTATGGCAGTTTTACTTTCTGTGTCAGACAAGCTGGAGCTGGGACTTCTGTTTTTGGGAAGCATTCTGTCTGTTGCAGTTCAGTATGCGGCTGTTTCTGTTATGTTTTATCAGTATGGAAATAGGCAGTATCATGGGGAACGGTGGAACGTTGGATATCCGTCTCATGGAACAGCAGGACGAAGGCGTATGGCAGCAGTTTTCTGCGCAATAGTGGGTATCAGCCTGATTTATATTTATGATCTGGTACGCAATGGTTCTGCTTTGTCTGATGAGATTTTGATAGAAACGCAGATTACGGCTCACAGAGGCAGTTCTCTGGCAGCTCCGGAAAATACCCTGTCTGCTGTGCAGGCGGCGATTGATGATCTGGCGGACAGTGTGGAGATCGATGTGCAGTTAAGCCGTGACGGAGTCGTGGTGCTTGGACATGATGCCAGCCTGAAGCGGGTGGCAGGAGTAAACAGGCCCATCAGCGCTCTGAACTGGGAAGAGCTGCAGAAGCTGGATGTGGGCTCCTGGTTTTCCAGTGATTTTGCGGGAGAACGGATTCCGGCTTTGGAGGAGGTTCTGGAGCTGTGTAAGGGAAAAATTAACCTGAATATAGAATTGAAAAATATAGGTCCAGAGAGCCTTCTTCCAGAAAAGACGGTGGAGCTGGTGATGGCTCACGGTATGGAAGAGCAGTGTGTGATTACCTCTGCCAGTCTGAATTATTTAAAGGACGTAAAGGCGCTGGAACCGCAGCTTCGAACAGGATATATTATTTCTGCCGCCTACGGGAATTTTTATTCCAGTGAGGCCGTGGATTTTATCAGTCTGCGGTCGGGCTTTGTAAATGAAAAGCTGGTTGAGAACATTCATGTTCAAGGTAAGGCAATCTATGCCTGGACAGTAAACTCCAAAAGCGAGATGGAACGTCTGGTGATGCTCGGCGTGGACGGAATTATTACGGACAGGCCGGTGCTGGCTCGGGAGATTATTTACCGGGAGGAGGCTACAGAAAATCTGATGGAGTATGTGCGGCTTATGTTTAAATAAGATACAGGAAAATATCCTGCGCTGCAGTTTTTGCAGCAGGAAATAACAGAAAGGTTTTCGCGGAATTATGAGAGCAGTATTACAGAGAGTGACTCATGCGTCGGTGAAGGTTGACGGGGAGACGATCGGAGAGATAGGAAATGGTTTTTTGATTCTTCTGGGAGTTGCAGAAGAGGATAATGAGGCAGCGGCAGATAAGATGGCAGATAAAATCTGCAAGCTGAGAATTTTTCAGGACGGGGACGGGAAAACCAATCTGTCTCTGGCAGATGTGGCAGGAGAACTTCTGGTTGTTAGCCAGTTTACCCTGTATGCAGACTGCCATAAGGGAAATCGCCCCAGCTTTATTAAGGCGGGAAGTCCGGAAAAAGCGAACCGGCTGTATGAGTATTTTGTAGAGCGCTGCAGGCAGTATGTGCTGAAGGTGGAGCATGGAAGCTTTGGCGCGGATATGAAGGTGGAGCTGTTAAATGACGGTCCCTTTACCCTGATGCTGGAGGGCGATGAAAAGGGGATTCACTAAGGCCGATAAAGGTACGGTCAGAGAACAGAATCTGTGGAAAAACAAAGACAGAAAAACTGGAGGACGAGAAGATGAATGACAACAAAGAGAAAACAGAAGGAATGATGCTGGAGGAGCAGCTGGTATGGAAATTCCCCCATATCGGAAAAGATGCACCAGAGCAGGTTGAGGCTGCCGCAGAATTCTGCGAAGACTATAAGGCATTTCTGGATGAGGGAAAAACGGAGAGAGAATGTGTGGAGGCAGCGGTAAAGCGTCTGCAGGCTGCTGGATATACAGAATTTGAAAAGGGACGCAGCTATAATCCTGGAGATCAGGTTTATTTTATCAACAGAAAGAAGGCTCTGATTGCAACTACCTTCGGCCAGCTTCCGGTGTGCGAGGGCCTGCGGATTAACGGAGCTCACATTGATTCCCCCCGACTGGATCTGAAGCCCAGCCCGGTTTATGAGAAGTCAGATATTGCTTATCTGAAGACTCATTATTATGGAGGAATCCGCAAGTACCAGTGGGGAACGATTCCGTTAGCCATGCATGGTGTTGTGGTTAAGAAAAACGGCGAGCTGGTGAAGATCTGCATTGGTGAGGATGCAGCAGATCCGGTATTCTGTGTCAGTGACCTTCTTCCGCATCTGTCAGCAAAGCAGAATGAGCGGAAATTAAGCGAGGGCTTAAAGGGAGAGGAGCTGAATATTATCGCAGGCTCCATTCCATTTGTAGATGACAGCGTCAAGGAGCCGGTTAAGCTACTGGCTTTGAAGCTGTTAAATGATCGCTATGGAATGACAGAGGGAGATTTTTTCCGGGCAGAAATTGAGATGGTTCCGGCCCACAAGGCTTCTGATGTAGGCTTGGATCGCAGCCTGGTAGGCGCATATGGGCAGGATGACAGAGTCTGCGCTTATACAGCTTTGATGGCAGAAATTGCTGCGAAGAATCCGGTTCGTACAACTGTGACAATTCTGGCAGATAAAGAGGAGATTGGTTCTGAGGGAAATACGGGCATGAATTCTGATTTCCTAAAGCACTATATTGAATACCTGGCTCAGGCAGAGGGCTCTGATCCCAAGGATGTATGTATGGCTTCTCTGTGCCTGTCCTCAGATGTAAATGCAGCCTATGATCCGACCTTTTCCGATGTGTATGAGGCGAACAATTCCAGCTATTTGAATAAGGGCTGCGTGCTGACGAAATATACAGGCGCAAGAGGAAAGTCAGGTTCTAATGATGCCAGCGCAGAGACAATGGCCCGTGTAATTGCTATTATGGAAGAGAACGGCGTGTATTGGCAGGCTGGCGAGTTGGGCGCTGTAGATCAGGGCGGCGGCGGAACGATTGCCAAGTTTGTGTCTCACTTAAATATTGACACAGTGGATCTGGGAGTTCCGGTGATTTCCATGCATTCTCCCTTTGAACTGGTTTCCAAGCTGGATGTATATAATACATTCCGTGCCTTTGAAGCATTCTATAAATAATCCCCATAGGGCGGACGCCCGACGCTTCTTGTACGGTAAAGCCGTACAAGAAGAAGCAGGGCTGAACTGTTAGATAAAGCCGTAGGAAGGTTCAGCCAGAAAAGTTGTGAAATCTTTATGAATTTGTTGGAAAGGCTTTTTAAACGGGATGTAATATGATATAACAGTAGGAAGTACCCGTGTTTTGCGGATACTTCAAAAAATCAGAGATGAGGAAAGTATTATGAAAAAATATGTAAAACTGGCACTTTGTGGAATGGCGGCGGCAGCGCTGGTTACAGGCTGCGGGAAAAAGAATGCGGAAGAGACAACAGCCGCACCGATAGAAAGCAGCACGCCTTCTGACAGTACGGAGGCAGCAGCAGAGAAGGCAGATCCGGGCAAGCTGACAAAGCTGGGTACATATAAAGGCGTGGAAGTAAAGAAAAACAGCACAGAGGTAACTCCGGAGGAGCTGGAGCAGAGAATTCAGGGAATTCTGGATGCCAATCCGGAATACATTGAGATCACAGATCGTCCGGCTCAGAACGGCGATATTGTAAATATTGACTTTGTGGGAATGAAGGACGGAGAGGCTTTTGACGGTGGAACTGCTGAGGATTTCCCGCTGGAGCTGGGCTCTAATTCTTTTATTGACGGTTTTGAGGAAGGCCTGGTAGGAACTGAGGCAGGAAGCGAGCTGAGCCTGAATCTGACGTTCCCGGAGGACTATTTTAATGCAGATCTGGCAGGACAGGAAGTAGTATTTGATGTTACGGTCAATTCTATTGAAGAAAAGAAAGAGGCAGTTCTGGACGAAAACTTTGTTCAGAGAATGTCTGATTTTACCACTGTAGATGAATTCAAGGCAGATACCCTGGCTGACATGGAGCAGGAAAAGGAAACGATGGCAGAGAACCAGCTGGAGTATGATGCATTCATGGCGGCTCTGGACAATTCCGAATTTGAGCTCAACGAAGAAGCTGTGGAGCAGCAGTATGAAGCACAGATGGATTACTATACTTCCATGGTTCAGATGTACGGTATGACAATGGATGATTATGTGGCAGCCTTTGGAATGACCATGGATGATTTCCAGAAGGAGCTGCGGACAGCTGCGGAAAACGCTTTGAAGCAGGAGCTTCTTGTAGATGCAGTTGCTGAGGAGGAGAAGCTGGAGGTGACAGACGAGGATCGCCAGAAGGTGGCAGATCAGTATGGTACAGATATTCAGAACATGAAGGATACCTACGGCGAGGAAGCTCTGGACAGAACAGCTCTTGTCTATAAGGTTCAGGCACTGGTTAAGGATAATGCAGTTGTAAAATAATATAAAAGTAACTATTCAGGACGGCGGGAGAACTGGAAGAAAAATCAGTGTCAAGCTTGCTTGTAAGAGGATTTTTCTTCCAGTTCTGACATCGGAGGAATCTCCGATGCTTCTTGTTCGGCCTTGCTGGACAAGAAGATGGCCCGTTCTGAACAATTATATATAAAATAATATGGGGGTACTCTATGGAGCTGCTTAAAGAGAGAATCCGCAAAGATGGAAAGATTAAGGCGGGTAATGTACTGAAGGTTGACAGTTTTCTGAATCATCAGATGGATACGGACCTGTTTCAGGAGATTGGAAAAGAGTTTAAACGGCGCTTTTCTGATGTGGAGATCAATAAAATTCTGACGATTGAGGCATCGGGGATCGGGATTGCCTGTGTAGTTGCACAGCAGTTTCATGTGCCAGTTGTATTTGCAAAGAAGAACCAGACAAAGAATATTGCCGGAGATGTGTATACCAGCAAGGTGGAATCCTATACGCATGGAAGAACCTATGATATTATTGTATCCAAGGAATTTCTGGGAAAAGGAGACAAGGTGCTTCTGATTGATGATTTTCTGGCAAACGGCAAGGCTTTGGAGGGACTGGCAAGTCTGGTGAAGGATTCTGGTGCAGAGCTGGTTGGAGCTGGTATTGTGATTGAAAAAGGCTTTCAGGTAGGCGGAGATCTGCTTCGGAAGCAGGGAATTCGTCTGGAGTCTCTGGCAATTGTGGAGAGTATGGATGAGGAGAGCGGAGAGATTGTATTCCGCGATGATAAGGTGTGAACAGGAAAGCATTATTTTTTGACATTGACGGAACCTTGCTGAGTGAGATTACCAGACAGGTACCGGAAAGCACCAAAGAGGCTTTACGGATTGCCCGTTCCCTGGGACATTTGGTATTTGTAAATACAGGGCGTTCCTATGGCTCGCTGGGGCCAATTAAGGGCATGCTGGAGGTGGATGGCTGGCTTTGTGGCTGTGGCACCTATGTGGAGGCTCAGGGACGGGAATTATATCACCGGGCAATGCCTCAGGAGCAGGTCAAAAAGATCTGCAGAGCCATGGAGGCAGCTGATGTGGACGGAATTCTGGAAGGACGGGACGGCTGTTATCTGGGCAGCCCGGAGAGTCGTTTTCCCGAAGGACGCAGACTTCGCCAGTCTATGAAGGCATTTATCCGTTCTACAGACTGGAACCAGGAGTGCGGGACGGTAGAAAAGTTCTGTGTTCTGGCCGATGAAAAAAGTGATAAGGCTGGATTCTTCCGAAGCCTGGGACTGGAGATTCAGGTGATTGATCGGGGAGACGGATTCTATGAGTGCGTTCCAGAGGGACACAGCAAGGCTTCTGCTATTGACATTATTCTGAAGGAATATGGGCTGAAGCTGACAGATGCTTATGTATTTGGAGACAGCACCAATGATCTGGCTATGTTTGAGCATGTGCCTAATGCCATTGTTATGGGACATCATAGCCGGGAGTTGGAACCTTACGCCAGCTTTTTTACAAAGACAGTAGAACAGGACGGCATCTGGTACGCCATGGAGAAGCTGGGGCTGCTGGAATAGCCGCAAACACCTGCGGAAGGGAATGCGGTTCACTTCTGCGGCAAGGACAATCAAAGGCAGATATGCCGGAGCAGAAACAGGAGAGATGAGAAAACAGCCGTGACGAAAGAAGCGGCTGTTTTTGTCATCTAACAGGAAAAACAGCAGAAAGGTTGACAGATTAGAAAATGAAACTGCGAATTGGAACCAGAAAAAGTAAGCTTGCAATGATACAGACAGAGATTGTGAGAGATGCTATTTTACGAAAATTTCCGGAAACAGAGATCGAGATGGTGCCAATGAGTACCAAAGGAGATTTGATTCTGGATCGTTCTCTTACAAGCTTTGGAGGGAAAGGCGTTTTTACAGGCGAACTGGAGACAGCACTTCTGGATGGAGAGATTGATATGGCGGTTCACAGCGCTAAGGATATGCCTATGGAATTTCCAGAAGGACTTTGTATTGGTGCGGTACTTGAAAGGGAAGAGGCGGCAGATGTGCTGGTTACTTTAGACGGCACTCCAGCAGAAAAGCTTCCGGCTGGCAGTGTGATCGGAACCAGCAGTCTTCGCAGACAGCTGCAGATTCGCGCAGTGAATCCGGGCGTGGAGGTTAAGCTTCTGCGGGGAAACGTACAGACCAGAATAGAAAAGCTGCGCCGGGGGGAGTACGATGGAATTCTTTTGGCAGCGGCTGGACTTGTGCGTTTAGGTTTGGATAAGGAAGAAGGCCTACATTTGGAATATTTGGATAAACACAGCTTTGTCCCAGCGGCTGGTCAGGGCATTTTGGCAGCAGAGGTACGCAGAGAGGATCAGAAAGAGGGCGGTCGGCTGGAAATGATGCTGAAAAGCATTCATTCAGAAATTGCAGCTGCAGAGCTTTTTGCAGAACGGGAATTTCTGCGGATTCTGGAAGGCGGCTGCAATGCTCCTTGTGGCGCCTGGTGTAGGATTCATGAGAAAACGATGATGATGACAGCTATGTACGCAAGAGATGGGATTCATCCGGTGATTTTTGAAGAAAAGCTGATTGTGGAAGAAGAAAAAGCTCAATGGAAGGCAGATAAGGCGCTGGAATGGGAACAGGAAGAGCCTTTTTCAGGAGGGCTTATAGAGACTGCCGGGAGGCTGGCAGAGAGGCTGGCAGCGCGCCTTCAGTACAAGCCGGTTTACCTGGTTGGAGCTGGTCCGGGAGATGGAGGTCTGATTACCAGGAAAGGGCTGGAATGCCTGCGTCAGGCTGATGTAGTGGTGTATGACAATCTGATTTCCGGTTCTCTGCTAAACGAGGCAAGGCTGGATGCAGAGCTGATTTATGCAGGAAAACGCTCTGGAAAGCATTCTATGAGACAGGAACAGATTCAGCAGATTCTGGTGGAAAAAGCAATGGAAGGAAAAAGCGTTGTACGTCTGAAGGGCGGCGATCCTTACATTTTTGGAAGAGGCGGTGAGGAGGCTCTGGCGCTTAGAGAACAGGGAATTCCGTATGAGGTGATACCGGGAGTATCATCAGTATACAGTGTTCCGGCTTATAGCGGAATCCCTGTAACACATAGAGAGGTAGCATCTTCTTTCCATGTAATAACAGGGCATGAGGGAGACGGAAAGCAGACAGCTTCTGTGGATTACCGGATCCTGGCAAAGGAAGAGGGGACTCTGGTATTTCTCATGGGCCTTGGACATCTTCGGTTTATTGCAGAGCAGCTGATCAAATACGGAAAAGATCCGGCCACACCGGCAGCAGTGATTGAAAACGGAACCACGGCAAAGCAGAAAAAAGCAGTGTCAGATTTGGCACACATTGAAGCTGCGGTGAGAGAAAAGGGACTGTCTACACCGGCGCTTATTATTATTGGTGAGGCAGTGGAAATGGAATCCCGATTAGACTGGTTCGGCAGAGGAGCCTTAGCAGGAAAACGGATTTTGATAACAGGGACTCGCCATATGGTATCAGAACTGGAAGCGGAACTGAAGCCTCTTGGTGCAGAATGTGTAGCAGTGAGTCTTATTGAAAGCCGTCCACTCTGGACGAAGGAAACGGCAGCTGCCTTAAAAAATGTGGCCCAGTATGGTTGGTTGGTATTTACCAGCAGAAATGGAGTCGATCTGTTTTTCCAGATGATGAGACAGATGGGGCAGGATCTGCGGACTCTGATGCATGTGAAGTTTGCAGCAATTGGAAGAGGAACGGCGGAGGAACTTTTCAAGCATGGATTTATCTGTGACTTTGTGCCGGGAAATTTTTCCGGAACAGGTCTGGCGAAGGAGTGGATCCCTGAGTTGAAAAAAACAGATCGGGTTTTAATACTTCGGGCGAAGAATGGCTCTCCTGTTCTTCCTCAGGAACTGGAAAAGGCAGGAATTCCCTTTACAGATGCGCCTGTGTATGAGACCTGGACAGATTGGCGGCGCCAGGAGGAGCTGAACCGTTTGGCAGAAACGGTAGACTATGTGGTTCTGGCCAGCAGTTCTGCGGCTCATGCGATGAAGCAGATGCTTCGCAGGAGACTTCCGGAGTCCGCCAGGGTGATTGCTATTGGGCCGGTTACTGCAGAAACAGCAGAGAATCTGGGAATTCATGTGGATTTGGAAGCGAGGGAATATACTGCAGCAGGAATTGCAGCAGCGCTTTTGGAGGATGTTTCACGATGACAGAATATCCGTATTTTCCATTGTTTGTGAATCTTTCCGGAAAGAAAATTTTGATTGTAGGAGCTGGAAGCATTGCGCTGAGAAGGGCAGAGGCGCTGTCTCCTTTTGGCGCAGAGCTGATGGTCACTGCGCCTGAGGGCCGTCCGGAGATGGAAAAGCTGGCGGCGGTTTGGAACCGCCGCCGGTTTCAGGAAGAGGATCTGGAGGGGGCGGTTCTGGTTCTGGCTGCTACGGATGACAAAGAGCTGAACAGCCTTGTGGCAGAGCTGTGCCGGGAACGGGGAATTCCGGTAAACAGCTGCAGCGACAGGACACAGTGTGATTTTTATTTTCCAGGAATTGCAAGAAGAGAAAATCTGGTAATTGGAGTCACTGCCTCAGGAAAGGATCACCGTCTTGCAGCTACGGTCGCCGGACAGCTTCGAAAATGGCTGTCCGGCTGGTGATTATTTTGGGGGCTGGATTGGTTTTAGACAGCGCCTGCAGAAAAACATTGACTTTATAAAAAAAATCGATACAATAAAAACAACGAATCGAAAACAGGCCGCTGAAATTGGAAGATTTCAACGGCCTGGATGCGGTTTTAGACAGCGCTTTGTTCAGCATCGCTGTCAAGATTGTTAGAAAAAGTGGAAAGGAAAGAGAATGAGTACAAAAAACAAAAGATGGATTTATGCTGCAGTAGGTGTTATGGTGCTGCTGCTGGCGGGAATGGTTTATGCATGGAGTGTTTTGTCTTCACCGATAGGGGCTTATTTTCCAGAGTGGAGTAAGGCGCAGCTGTCTCTTACTTTTACCATCTGCATGGGATTTTTCTGTGTAGGCGGTTTTCTGGGAGGTCTGGCAAATAAAAAAATAAACGTAAAGCTTCATGTATGGGCTTCAGGAGTTGTTTTCTTTGTGGGCTTTTTTATCGCATCCAGGGCTCAGAGTCCGGCTGTGCTTTATCTGGGTTATGGAGTGCTTTGCGGTTTTGCCTCTGGTCTGGTGTACAATGCGGTTATGAGTACAATTTCCGGCTGGTTTCCGGATAAACAGGGGCTGGTTTCCGGTTTACTTCTTATGGGATTTGGAATCAGCAGCTTTATTGTGGGAAAGATCTATCAGGCAGTAACTCCTTCCGGAGTTGGAATTGATGCATGGAGAAATTCCTTTTTCATGTTCGGTATCATTATTCTGGTCGTTATGGCTGTCAGCGGCTTTTTCTTTGTAAAGCCGACGAAGCAGGATATAGAGAAAATCCTGGATGGGGAACAGTCAGGAAAATCAAATTCAGGAAGAAAGACTGCAGCAGGCGCTGAGGCAGAAGCATCTGTGGATATGACAGCAGTGGAGATGGTAAAGACCAGAGCATTCTGGCTGTACTTTGCCTGGGCAGTTCTGCTGAGTGCTGCCGGACTGGCGCTGATTTCTCAGGCCAGCGGGGTTGCCTCTGAAGTGGGGCAGGGCGTGGAGCCTGGTACGATTGCAACGGTAGTGGGGCTGATTTCCATATTTAATGGCATAGGCCGTGTAGTATTTGGCGGTATGTATGATAAGGCTGGAAGAAGCCGGACGATGGCGGTGATTACGCTGGCATTTCTGGTGTCTGTAGGCATCCTGGTTCTGGCTCTTTTACAGCAGAGATTTGCTATTATTGTGGCAGGATTTATCTGTACCGGGTTTTCTTATGGGGGTATCAATCCTACAAACTCAGCTTTTATCAGTGATTATTTTGGAAGAAAGCATTTTCCGGTAAACTTTTCGATTATAAATATGAATCTTCTGGTATCCTCTTTTGGAAGTACTATTGCTGGAATCTTATATGACAGAAGCGGTTCCTTTTTAAGCACATTTTTAATGATGATTGGAGCAGCGGCTGCGGCCCTTCTCTGCAGTGTGATGATTCATAAGCCGGTGAAGAAGAATGAATAAGAAAATAAATTTAACAGATATTCGGGTTGTGATGTTTCTGGCAGGCGTGTGCTGTTTCCTCTGGGGCAGCGCGACACCGGCGATTAAGACGGGATACAGGCTGTTTCAGATCGATTCGACAGACACAAGCTCCATCCTTTTATTTGCCGGGACAAGATTTTTTCTGGCGGGAATTCTGGTAATTGCCTGGCACAGCCTGACCAGCAGAAAATGGATTCTTCCGCCCAGGGGATCGGCTTTGGCGATTGTGGAGCTGGCTTTGAGTCAGACCATTCTGCAGTATGTGTTTTTTTATGTAGGGCTTTCCCATGCAACTGGTGTTCATGGCGCGATTATTACGGGAACCAATGTGTTTTTTTCCATTTTGTTTGCCAGCCTTGTTTTCCGTTATGAGACGCTGAATGGCAGAAAGCTTGCAGGCTGTCTTCTTGGATTTGCAGGTATTGTGATTGTAAATCTGTCCGGCTCCGGTTCAGAAGGATTGTTTGATGTTTCTTTTCTGGGAGAGGGCTTTGTGCTGTTGGCGCAGATCTTTTATGCCATATCCAGCGCACTGGTTAAAAAATATTCCAGGCAGTTTGATGTGGTTATGTTATCTGGCTATCAGTTTATGATTGGCGGACTTTCTCTGATGGTAATTGGCGCAGCCTCTGGGGGAACCCTGGCAGGAGCGACAGGCCCCTCTGCCTATGTGCTTCTTCTGTATATGGGCTTTCTTTCGGCTGTGGCGTATACCCTGTGGGGTGTTTTGCTAAAGTATAATCCAGTCAGCCGTGTGACAATTTTTGGATTTATGAATCCGATGTTTGGCGTTTTGCTTTCTGCGGTATTTCTGGGAGAAAGCGGACAGGCCCTTACCTGGAATACCCTGGCAGCTCTGATACTGGTGAGTCTTGGAATTTATGTGGTAAACGGCGGGAAAAGCCAGCAGAAACGTGAATAGACTGAAAAATAAGGAATAATAGAAAGACGAGGAATGCATACCCTATGGGATTTCAATTTGATGTAAGTATACCGGCAGTGACAGTGTTTCTTCAGGGACTCATTAGCTTTTTTTCGCCCTGCGTGCTTCCGCTTCTTCCGCTTTATATCGGCTATCTGTCCGGTGGAACAGGCGTGAGAGGCGAGGATGGGAAAATTCATTATCACCGGGGAAAGGTGATAGTAAATACTCTGTTTTTTGTGGTGGGCGTCAGTTTTGCTTTTTTCCTTCTGGGACTGGGAATGACGGCTGTAGGAAGCTTTTTCCATTCCAGTCAGGCAATGTTTGCCCGGATTGGCGGCGTGCTGATCGTATTTTTTGGTTTGTACCAGCTGGGGATTTTTGGAACTGCCCGGGTTTTGGGGCAGGAACGGCGTCTTCCATTTCAGCTGGATAAGCTGGCTATGTCACCAGTAACGGCTCTTTTGATGGGATTTACCTTCAGCTTTGCATGGACGCCCTGTGTGGGACCGGCTCTTACCAGTGTGCTTTTGATGGCGGCATCTGCCGCATCCAGAATGGCGGGGTTTGTCCTGATAGGCGTATATACTCTTGGATTTGTGCTTCCGTTTCTGGCAGTAGGCTTGTTTACAACAACTCTGCTGGAGTTTTTCAAAAAGCATCGAGGTGTGGTGCAGTATACAGTAAAAATTGGCGGAATCCTTATGGTTGCCATGGGACTGATGATGTTTACAGGGAAGATGAATGACATTACTGGATATCTGTCTCGGGTAACTGCAGGTACAGAACAAAGCGGGGAAGTCCCCAAAATGCCGGGAGAAGATGGGACAGAAGACGGCGGTGCTGCAAAAGAAAATGCAGATGGGACAGAGGGCGGCAGTGCTGCAAAGGAAAATGCAGATGGAGCAGAAGGTAGCAGTGCTGCAAAAGAAGGCACTGACGTATCTGAAGATACCGGAGGAGCGGCTTCTGCAGATGAGACGGAGACTGGCTCCACTCTTCCGCCGGCCATTGATTTTGAATTAAAGGATCAGTACGGCAATACTCACCGGCTGTCGGATTATAAAGGGAAAACGGTGTTTTTGAATTTCTGGGCAACCTGGTGTCCTCCATGTAAGGCAGAGATGCCGGATATTCAGAAGCTGTATGAAACCTATGATCAGGAAGGCGAGGAGGCTTTGATTGTTCTGGGGGTAGCTGCTCCGGGACAGTGGCAGGAGCAGGATGAAGAAGGAGTTAAGGCATTTCTGGAAGACAAGGGATATACCTATCCAGTACTGATGGATTCTTCAGGAAATACCTTTCTTCAGTATGGCGTATCCTCTTACCCTACAACGTTTATGATTGATCGGGATGGCAATGTATTTGGATATGTTCCGGGGATGCTGTCTTTTGATATGATGGAAAGTATTGTGCAGCAGACTATGACTGGAGTGAGAAGCGGCGGCTGAGGCTTTTTAAGTCATAGGATATTGTAAAATGTGGCAGTGCCGCTGAAAATCTGTGTAGAATGAGATTTTCAGCGGTACTGTTTTTTGTTAGTTCATGTTATTTGCTGGCAGAATCAAACTGGCGGCAAATATCCTCTGAGGGCGGAGCAGTTGCCAGGGAAACAAGAAGAATGGCAGCAGAGGCGACCAGAAAGGCAGGAAGCAGTTCATAAATATTCCATGCTCCGCCTAAAGGACGAATCCCATATTTCCATGCAAAGACCATGATTCCTCCGGAAATCATACCTGCCAGAGCGCCGCAGAAATTGGTTCTCTTCCAGAAAAGGGAAAACAGCATAACGGGTCCAAAGGCAGCTCCAAATCCGGCCCAGGCAAAGGATACAATCGTAAATACGGAACTGTTTGGATCCCAGGCCAGAATAATTCCAACAAGAGCAACAGCAAGAACGGTGATGCGTGCGGCAGCCATGGAGGTTTTTGCATTCATTTTGATTTTCAGAAAGTCCTGCAGCAGGTTCTGGGATACACTGGAGGCAGCGGTTAAAAGCTGTGAGTCTGCAGTGGACATGGTGCTTGCAAGAATGCCGGCCAGTACAATACCGGCAACAATGGAAAGAAGGAAGCCGTGGCCTCCCAGCAGTCCGGAGAGACGGATAATAATAGTTTCGGAATCTGCGCTGGAGGTAAAGGTTTCCAGTTTTCCGGCAGCGGAAACGCCACATCCGATCATACCGATGAGAATAGCAACAAACATGGAGATGACCACCCATACAGAGGCAATCCGGCGAGATAAGCCGAGCTTATTTTCATCCTCGATTGCCATAAAACGGAGAAGGATATGGGGCATTCCAAAGTATCCCAGTCCCCAGGCCATCATGGAAAAAATGGAGATCATGCTGTAGGGAGCTGCGGTATTGGAAACAGGATCGTGAATCTGGGTCATGGACAGATATCCTGCAAGAGAGCGTGCGTTATCCATAACGGCGTTCCATCCGCCTGCAATGTGAATTCCGTAAAAAACAATAATGATCAAAGCAATGCTCATTACAATACTCTGAATCAAATCTGTGGTAGAAACAGCCATAAATCCACCCATAATAGTATATCCGATAATCACTACAGCGCCTATAATCATGGCTGCGTGGTAGTCAAAGCCGAACAGACTGTTAAAAAGAGTTCCGACTGCCTTAAAGCCGGATGCGGTATAGGGAATAAAGAAAATCAGGATAATGACGGCAGAAATGCACATCAGAATATTTTTCTCATCCCGATACCGGCGGGAGAAGAACTCGGGTATGGTGATAGCGTTGCAGACAATGGAATACCGGCGCAGCCGTTTTGCAACAATCAGCCAGTTTAAGTAGGTCCGACAGCAAGGCCAAGGGCAGTCCAGCCAGCATCGGCGACTCCGGTCAGATAGGCAAGACCAGGCAGTCCCATTAAAAGCCAGCTGCTCATATCAGAGGCTTCTGCGCTCATGGCAGTTACAAAGGGGCCCAGCTTTCTTCCGCCCAGATAGAATTCGTCTGAGGAATCTCCGCTTCCCTTCTTGCTAAAGTACCATCCCACATATACCATGGCCGCCAGATAAACGACAATGGAGATCATAATTCCTGTAAGTCCAGATTTCATAATGGTAATCCTCCTCATTCCCTGTAATCGTCCGCTTTATGTGGATTCAAGCATCAATACTCTTATGAAAGCAAATTCCCAACAAGTTTTCCTGACTGAATCCCCACAAGGCTGAATTGTTACATATATATTGGGGGATTATAGCACGAAGAAAAATAGACTACAATACAGAATGCAGTATAGACTAAATACTATACGAATTTTGAAAATATTAAAATATTTCTTTTATTATAAGGAAAAATAACAAGACGAATATTATAAATAAAATAAATACGAATTATAAATTTTTTTGAATAAAAACCAGTTTTTGAATTTTAGGAGGAATTTTGCGGAACAATGCAGCCTCCGCCTCAGGGAAGGAAGCTGCTTAAAAATCCAGGAAGAACACGTTTGCTGTACTGGCGAAGGGAATATTCCCCGCCGCAGAGACACCAGTCGTAGAGAAGAGCCCGTTCACAGAGCGCATAGAGTTTTACCATTTCGCTGACGGTGGACTGAGAGGTAAGCTGACCGGCTGACTGTCCGTCAGAAATGATTTTTCGCAGCAGTCGGTAGTAAATGCGGTTATGATCCAGCAGATGTTTTTCTCCGCTGGTTGTCAGCTGAGTGGAATACAGGCGGGTTAAAAGCTCCAGAGAAATGCTGTTTTCGATCATTCCAAAAAGCTCATCATTAAGAAACAGAAGCTGTTCCATTGCAGTCATTTCCGGCTTCAGCAGAGGAATCAATTCCTGATATTTGTCGTCAAAAAGATTGCTCAGGGTGCTGAGCAGAGCATCCTTTCCGTCAAAGTAGTGGTAAAAGGAACCTTTTGAGGTGCCGGACAAGTCAATGATTTCTTCTACAGTAGTGTACTCGTAGCCCTGTTCATAAAACAGCTTCCATGCGGCATTGACGATTTTGCCTCGCGTATTTCGTGTGTTTTTTCTGGCCATGATATTCTCCTTTGGCAGTTATCTGATGAAGCCCAGTATACCACAGCGCAGATATTTCTGCCATAGGAGAAGGGATTCTATGGCTGTATTCAGGCCGCGTATTAAGGAAACCATGCGAATTTGTGAATATTTTATGACATATTTGAAAAAGCACTATCCAAAAGGAATTGAATCGTATATAATACAAACTGCCTGTTTGAAATTGAGGAGGAAATAACATGTTTAGCAGAAAAATGAAAATTTTGATGATTGCGGTTGGCTGTGCAGCAGCATTGAGCGCCTGCACGAAGAGCAACATTGTGCAGCCGGAAAGCTCCTTCGAGCCGGACTTCAATATGTATAATAATATTGAACTGGATGAAGAGCAGCTTCAGGCAGATGTAGAGGATGTGTGGCTGGATGAAAGTGAGTTTCCCATGGGAGCAGCCTTTGCATTTGAACTTCATGAAGATGAGGCATATGTAGATATGTCTGTGGTTGTAAAGGACGGAACTTCTCCGGAGGATGCAGCATGGTATGCAGATCAGGTTGTGAAGGGATTCAATGATCAGGTTGCCATGCAGGACTTTTCCTATGGAACAGCAGAGGAAGACAGCTTTGGGGGATATTTCCAGGACAGAGAGCTTCATCTGAAGATTTATGAAGAGTCTCAGTATGAGGCAGACGGGGAGCCGATGTATGAAACCACAGTTCCAGCAGATGCATATGTAACTTTTGATATCCAGTAATAGGGAAAAATAAGAAGGGACTGTGTGATGCGGTATCCTTCTGAGATGCAAAAAAACCGGTTCAGAATTTTATTCTGAACCGGTTTTTTTGTCATAGGAAAGTGCGTCCTATGACACAAAAACGCTCTGCGAGGATCGCCATGCGGCGGAAGAGAATTTTGTCGCAGAAGCG
>UPYT01000004.1 GCA_900538475.1 uncultured Clostridium sp.
CGCAAAAAGGAAAAGTTACAAACGGATGAAGATTCAATGTGTAGTTTTGAGAGTAGATGGAAACATAAAAAAGAAATGCAGGCTGAAACAGTTGTTTCAGTCTTTTTTTGTATTGCAGGAAAGTTTATATTTTAGTTGACACAAAAGTCAGGATATGCTATGATGAATCGGTATGAATTAACGCCGGTGCTCAGTCATCTGGATACTCCAACCAATGGCCGGGGACACGGTAAGTATAAGATTAAAGGAGGAAATCAACATGATTTCAAAGGAAAAGAAAGCAGCAATCATCGCACAGTACGGCAGAAAGCCGGGAGATACCGGTTCACCGGAAGTTCAGATTGCCATTCTGACTGAGAGAATCAACGAACTGACCGAGCATCTGAAGAACAACCAGAAGGATCACCATTCCAGACGTGGTCTGCTGAAGATGGTAGGACAGAGACGTGGTCTGCTGGATTACTTAAAGAAGACTGATCTGGAAGGCTATCGTGTACTGATTGAAAAACTTGGTATCAGAAAGTAATTGAAATGTCGAGGGTGGAGATGCTTTTCTCCACCCTGTTTTCGATTCAACAGGAAAATGCAAATTTCTCAGAAGACATTACCCGAAGCCGCTGCTGTACCTGTGACCAGGGAATACAGTTGCAGGCAGAGCAGTAGTTTCGGAGTCTTTTGCTGAAGAAAATAAACAAAGAAAAGGAGACAAAAACATGTACAAAAGTTTTAGTATGGAACTTGCCGGAAGAACTCTGACTGTTGATGTAAACAGAGTGGCAAAGCAGGCCAATGGTGCGGCCTTTGTGCATTACGGTGATACAGTGGTACTGTCTACAGCCACAGCATCTGACAAACCAAGAGAAGGAATTGACTTTTTCCCGCTGAGTGTAGAGTATGAAGAAAAGTTATATGCAGTAGGAAAAATCCCGGGTGGATTTACCAGAAGAGAAGGAAAAGCATCTGAGAATGCCATTCTGACCTCTCGTGTAATTGACCGTCCGATGCGTCCGCTGTTCCCGAAGGATTACCGCAATGATGTAACACTGAATAATATGGTTATGAGTGTGGATCCGGAGTGCCGTCCTGAGCTGGTGGCAATGCTGGGTGCTGCAATTGCAACCTGTATTTCTGATATTCCCTTTGATGGCCCCTGTGCTATGACTCAGGTAGGTCTGATTGATGGGGAGTTTGTATTAAATCCGTCTCAGGCTCAGTGGAAGTCCGGAGATTTGAATCTGACCGTTGCTTCTACCAGAGAAAAGGTAATTATGATTGAGGCCGGCGCTAACGAAATTCCGGAAGAAAAAATGATCGAGGCTATTTATCTGGCCCATGGTGTAAACCAGGAGATCATTCGCTTTATTGACAGCATTGTTGCTGAATGCGGAAAGGAAAAGCATGCTTATGAGAGCTGCGCGATTCCGGAGGAGCTGTTTGCGGCAATTCGTGAGATTGTAACTCCTGAAGAAATGGAAACAGCTGTATTTACTGATGATAAGCAGACTCGTGAGGAGAACATCCGCCAGATTACAGAAAAACTGGAAGAGGCATTTGCAGAAAACGAAGAGTGGCTGGCGCTTCTGGGTGAGGCAGTTTATCAGTACCAGAAGAAGACTGTCCGCAAAATGATTTTAAAGGATCACAAGCGTCCGGACGGCCGTGAGATTACTCAGATCCGTCCTCTGGCAGCTGAGATTGATCTGATTCCTCGTGTTCACGGTTCTGCTATGTTTACACGCGGTCAGACTCAGATCTGCAATGTATGTACTCTGGCTCCTCTGTCTGAGCAGCAGCGCCTGGATGGTCTGGATGAAAATGAAGTAGCAAAGCGTTATATGCATCATTACAATTTCCCGTCCTATTCTGTAGGTGAGACGAAGCCTTCCAGAGGACCGGGACGTCGGGAAATCGGTCACGGTGCGCTGGCTGAGCGTGCCCTGATTCCGGTGCTGCCCAGTGAGGAAGAATTCCCCTATGCAATCCGTACAGTATCCGAGACATTTGAGTCTAATGGTTCTACCTCTATGGCATCTACCTGTGCATCCTGCATGTCTCTGATGGCTGCAGGTGTGCCGATTAAGAAAATGGTAGCAGGTATTTCCTGTGGTCTTGTAACTGGCGATACAGATGATGATTTTGTTCTTCTGACAGATATCCAGGGTCTTGAGGATTTCTTTGGAGACATGGACTTTAAGGTAACCGGTACTACAGACGGAATTACTGCGATTCAGATGGATATTAAGATCCACGGCCTTACAAGACCGATCGTAGAGGGCGCAATTGCAAGATGCCGTGAAGCACGCCTGTTTATTATGGACACCTGTATGAAGCCGGCTATTGCAGAGCCGAGAAAAGAAGTAGGTCAGTATGCTCCGAAGATTGACCAGATCAGCATTGATCCGCAGAAGATCGGTGATGTTGTAGGTAAGCAGGGCTGTGTGATCAACAAGATTATCGAGGAGACCGGCGTAAAGATTGATATTTCCGAGGAAGGAAATGTTGCAATCTGCGGTACTGATCGTGAGATGATTGAAAAGGCAAAGAGCATTATTAAGAATATTGTAACTGATATTGAACCGGGTCAGGTAATTACTGGTAAGGTAGTGCGTATTATGCCCTTTGGAGCATTTGTAGAGCTGAAGCCGAAAAAAGACGGTATGGTTCATATTTCCAGACTTTCTGATAAACGTGTAGAGAAGGTAGAAGATGTGGTAAACATTGGAGACATGGTTACAGTAAAGGTTCTGGATGTAGACAAGATGGGTAAGATCAGCCTGAGCATGAAGCCTGGTGATCTTGCAAAGAAGGACAGTGACAAATAAGTATATGAATAAAAAGGTATTTACCGGAATGCTGGCCGCCATTATGGCGGTCAGCAGTTCTTTTATGAGTTTTGCAGATTCTGTGAATCTGGCACCGGGAGAAAATCCTGTTTCCGGGCCGGAAGAGCAGGGAGAGAGCATTCTGCCTCCGTCGGCTCAGATTGGCGATCGGCTGAACGCGCCGGGAGAGCAGACAGAAAATCCCGGAAATCAGAGCAGCACCATAACTGCGGGAGGAAGCGCACAGGGCCAGAGCAGTACCATAACTGAGGGAGGAAGCACGCAGGGCCACAGCGGTACTATAACTGCGGGAGGAGGCATGTCCGGTCAAAATGGGCCATCTCCTTCAGGCAGTACTGTGATTACTTCCGGAGTACTGGCCGGACCTGGAGTTTCCGGAAGCGGAGGCGGTCCCGGAATGTCAGGCGGTGCTGTTATATCTGACGGTACCGACGGTTTTGCGGGAACCGTTTCCTCTCCTCTGGTTAAGGTGGCAGAAAAATATACCTATGATCAGATGAGTCAGGATATTCAGGAGCTTGCGTCACGTTACAGCAGCCTGATGAAGGTAAATACCATTGGAACCACTCTGGATGGGAGAAATCTGTATGAGGTAGTTGTGGGAAATATCAATGCCGAAAAGCATGTTTTAATTCATGGAGGAATTCATGCCCGGGAATATATGACACCGCTGCTTATTATGAAGCAGCTGGAATATGGCCTTGCCTTTTATGGTACAGGTTCCTATGAAGGACGGCTGCTTTCTGATTTATTTAACAAAACAGCAATTCACTATGTTCCTATGGTAAATCCGGACGGGATTACTATCAGCCAGTCAGGTATCGGAGGAATCCGGTCAGAGGAGCTTCGCAGAACCATTGAGCAGTGTTACCAGAATGATCTGGCTCAGGGACGAACCAGCGCTGCAATGGAACGGTATTTAAATTACTGGAAAGCAAACGGACGGGGTGTGGATTTAAATCAGAATTTCCCGGCGGACTGGGAAGAAGTGACCAGCTCTGATATGCCATCTTATGCCACCTATAAGGGGGCAGCGCCTTTATCTGAGCCGGAAAGTCAGGCTCTGGCAAATCTGATTCAGTCAAGAAACTGGACGGCAACCATCAGCTATCACAGTATGGGAAATATCATTTACTGGGATTATCCGGGGAATACCGTATCTGCCCAGTCTCAGGAGCTGGCCAATGCAGTATCTGCAAAAACAGGTTACAGGCTGGCTGGCAGCAGCGGGCATGGTGGATTTAAGGATTGGCTTCAGATTAAGG
The DNA here is from genome assembly GCA_900538475.1 of uncultured Clostridium sp. Lineage (GTDB taxonomy): Bacteria > Bacillota > Clostridia > Lachnospirales > Lachnospiraceae > Brotaphodocola. Next base: position 4,109 of record UPYT01000004.1, read on the forward strand.
AAAATCCGATCCCCAGTCTGACGATAGAAGTAGGAAGCGTATCCTGCCCGATGCCGCTCACAGAATTTACTGATGTCTGGAATAAGAACCAGGAAGTATGGGCGGCTGTACTGAAATGGGCTGCGGAACACTGAATTTTTTGAGAAAAAACCAAATATAGACAAAAAAGAGACAGGAGAGGAAGAAAACTCATCCTGTCCTTTTTAGATCAAGTAGTAATATGCCACGAAAAATGTCGAAAGCCTTCGTTATTTTACATGAATTTATCCGAATTTTTACATAAAGTTTAAATACGGTTGAAAATGCGTGAACGGGTATGATATGATGAAAATATCTGCGGCTAAGGAGAAGAAAAAAACAGTACGCGGGGGATGAGGAGGACGAGATGTCAATCAGTGACGTGTCAAATGTATTTGGGTTTCTTGGCGGTCTTGGAATGTTCCTGTACGGTATGAATATTATGGCCGACGGAATGCAGAAGACAGCCGGCAGTAAGATGAGCAGTTTTCTGGGAATGCTGACAAACAACAGACTTCTGGCAGTAGCACTGGGAGCTCTGATTACAGCAATTATCCAGAGCAGCGGCGCTACCACGGTTATGGTCGTCGGTTTCGTAAGTGCAGGTGTTCTGAATCTGACACAGGCAGTTGGCGTAATCATGGGTGCCAATATCGGTACGACCATTACAGCATGGATCGTTTCCATGAGCCAGCTGGGAGATGCTTTTGAGGTTATGAAGCCCAGCTTTTATGCACCGGCTATTATCGGTATTGGAGCCTTGCTTCTGGTATTTGCCAAAGGGCAGAAGAAGAAAACAGCAGGAGAAATCTGCATTGGTCTTGGTCTTTTGTTTATTGGTCTTGATTTTATGTCAGGCTCTATTTCTCCCTACACGGATGCGCCGATTTTTGCAAAGGCCTTTGAGGTTCTGGGAGGAAATCCGTTCCTTGGCATGATTATCGGAGCGCTGGTAACAGCACTTCTGCAGAGTTCATCTGCATCAGTGGGAATCCTGCAGACTCTGGCAATGAATGGAATTGTAACTACGAATGCAGCAATTTATATTACCCTGGGACAGAATATTGGTTCCTGCGTAACAGCCATGCTTTCCAGTATAGGCGGTTCCCGGATCGCCAAGAGGGCTGCGGTAATTCATCTGACCTTTAACGTAATTGGAGCGATTCTGGTAGGAACTCTGGGATTTGTTTTTTTTGCTCTGAGACCGGATTTTGCAGCATCCAATATTAATGCAGTGCAGATATCCATTTTCCATACCATATTTAATCTGACTATGACAACCGTCCTGTTCCCCTTTGCCAATCAGCTGGTAAAGATTTCCGGCATTGTTGTCCGGGAGAAGCCGGAGGAGGAGGCGCCTGAAGCTGCGGAGGATGAGGAGACAGCAGTTACCTTCAAGCATCTGGACGAGCGTATTTTTGAATCTCCAGCCTTTGCTGTGGAAACAGCAGCTCTGGAAGTGGTTCATATGGGACAGATTACCCTGGAGAATGTAAGAGCGGCAATCGATGCTCTTCTGACACGCAATACAGAGGGAATCGAGCAGGTATACAAAACGGAAAAAACAATCAATAATATGGAAAAGATGCTGACAGAGTATCTGATTAAGGTAGAGAATCTTTCTCTGACAGAACGTCAGAAAAAGATGGTAAATAACCTGTTTTACAGCATCAGTGATATTGAGCGGATCGGGGATCACGCTGAAAATCTTGCAGAGCAGGCCGAGTATATGGAGACTCACCAGCTGGATTTCTCAGAAACAGGATTTGATGATCTGCGCTCCATCGGCGGAAGTGTTCTGAAAGCATTTGAATATGCGATTGATGCAAGACAGAACGGCAGTATGGATGCAGTGCGTAAGGTCAGCCAGTACGAGGATGATGTGGACAGTCAGGAAGAGGAGCTGCGGGAGAAGCACATTGAGCGGCTTTCCAGCGGAAAGTGCAAGGCATCCTCAGGTGTGGTATTCCTGGATATTATCAGCAATCTGGAGCGGATTGCTGATCATGCATATAACCTGGCAGGTTATGTAAAGAACGAATTATAGGGTATTTTTACAAAAGAAACTGTAAAGAGTTCATAAAATAGAAAAAACCTCTTGCTATTTTAATCGTAATTGGGTAAAATAGGCATAGGTTGATGATATTTTAACAATCATTAAATTTTTAACAATTCAGGAGGAATTTGTCATGGCAGTAAAAGTAGCAATCAATGGTTTTGGACGTATTGGCCGTCTGGCATTCAGACAGATGTTTGGTGCAGAGGGTTATGAGGTAGTAGCAATCAACGATCTGACCGACCCGAAGATGCTGGCACACTTACTGAAATATGATACCGCTCAGGGCGGATACGCAGGCCATATCGGTGAAGGCAAACACACCGTAGAGGCTGGTGAGGATTCCATCACCGTTGACGGAAAGACAATTAAAATTTATGCTGAGAAGGATGCTAAGGATCTTCCGTGGGGAGAGATTGGCGTAGATGTAGTTCTGGAGTGCACCGGTTTCTACACCTCCAAAGCAAAATCTCAGGCTCATATCGATGCAGGCGCTAAGAAGGTTGTTATCTCCGCTCCGGCTGGCAACGATCTGCCGACCATCGTTTACAGCGTAAACGAGAACACTCTGAAGGCTGAGGACACCATCATTTCCGCAGCTTCCTGCACCACCAACTGCCTGGCTCCGATGGCTAAGGCTCTGAATGACTACGCTCCGATCCAGTCTGGTATCATGAGCACCATTCACGCTTACACCGGCGACCAGATGATTCTGGACGGACCGCACAGAAAAGGCGATCTGAGAAGAGCAAGAGCAGGCGCAGCTAACATCGTTCCGAACTCCACCGGCGCAGCTAAGGCTATCGGCCTGGTTATTCCGGAGCTGAATGGCAAGCTGATCGGTTCTGCACAGCGTGTTCCGGTACCGACCGGTTCCACCACCATTCTGACTGCAGTTGTTAAGGGCAGCGATGTTACCAAAGAAGGCATCAACGCAGCTATGAAGGCAGCAGCTTCCGAGTCCTTCGGCTACAACGAGGATGCAATCGTTTCTTCCGACGTTATCGGTATGAGATACGGTTCTCTGTTTGATGCTACTCAGACCATGGTAGCTCAGATTGCTGACGATCTGTACGAGGTTCAGGTTGTTTCATGGTATGACAACGAGAACTCCTACACCAGCCAGATGGTTCGTACCATCAAATACTTCGCAGAGTTACACTAATTGCGGAGTCCGGGAATCTGATTCCGGCATAAGATAGGAAGACTCAGTCAGGGGTCCGGTCTGAAAGGACCGGGCCCTTTTGTGCTTTCACAGGAAAGCACGTCCAATGAAAACAAAAGGCTTGGCGGGGATGCGCACAGCTAGCCTGAGGAAAATAGCTGCTGACGCAGCCGCGTTCCCATGCAGTTTGCTATGCAGGCAGACTGTAAAGCAGAAGATTTTTGAGACAAAGAGAGGAATAAACCATGTTAAATAAGAAAAGTGTTGACGATCTGAAGGATTTAAAGGGTAAAAGAGTTCTGGTCCGCTGCGACTTTAACGTACCGTTAAAGGATGGAAAGATCACAGATGAGACTCGTATCGTTGCAGCTCTGCCGACTATCCAGAAGCTGGTAGGCGAGGGCGCAAAGGTAATCCTTTGCTCTCACCTGGGCAAAGTAAAAAATGGCCCCAACGAGGGTGAGTCCCTGGCTCCGGTTGCTGTAAGACTGGAAGAGAAGCTGGGCAAGAAGGTTGTATTCGTAGCTGATTACAATGTAACCGGCGAAGCAGCAACCAAGGCTGTTGAGGCTATGGCAGACGGCGATGTAGTGCTTCTGCAGAACACCCGTTTCCGCGGCAAAGAAGAGACCAAGAACGGCGAGGAATTCAGCAAAGAGCTGGCTGACCTGGCTGATGACTATGTATGCGATGCATTTGGTTCCTCTCACAGAGCACATGCTTCTGTAGAAGGCGTAACCAAATTCATCACCGCAAAGGGCGGCACCAATGCAGTTGGTTATCTGATGCAGAAAGAGATCGATTTCCTGGGCAATGCAGTAGAGAATCCGGTAAGACCGTTCGTTGCTATCTTAGGTGGCGCAAAGGTTGCTGATAAGCTGAACGTTATCTCCAATCTGCTGGAGAAGTGCGATACTCTGATCATCGGCGGTGGTATGGCATTTACCTTCTTAAAGGCACAGGGCAAGGAAGTTGGCAATTCTCTGGTTGATGATACCAAGCTGGAGTACTGCAGAGAGATGATGGAAAAGGCAGAGAAGCTGGGCAAGAAGCTTCTGCTTCCGGTTGATGCTGCAGTTGCTGCTGCATTCCCGAACCCCATTGATGCTCCGATTGATGCAAAGAATGTTTCTGTTGATGAGATCCCAGCTGATATGATGGGTCTGGATATCGGTACTGAGAGTGCAAAGCTGTATGCTGAGGCTGCAAAGACCGCAAAGACCGTTGTATGGAACGGACCGATGGGCGTATTTGAGAACCCGACTCTGGCAGCAGGTACCATTGCAGTTGCAAAGGCACTGGCAGAGACTGAGGCTACCACCATCATTGGCGGCGGCGATTCTGCAGCAGCTGTAAACCAGCTGGGCTTTGCTGACAAGATGAGCCATATTTCTACCGGCGGCGGCGCTTCTCTGGAATTCCTGGAAGGAAAAGAGCTTCCGGGCGTAGCAGCAGCAGACGACAAATAAATCGAGAAATCGCAAAAAGGAGAAGGAATATGTCCAGAAAGAAAATTATTGCAGGAAACTGGAAGATGAATATGACTCCCACCGAGGCTGTGAAGCTGGTGGAGACATTAAAACCGCTGGTAGTTAATGATGAGGTTGACGTAGTATTCTGCGTACCGGCGATTGACATTATTCCGGCTATGGAGGCAGCAAAGGGCTCCAACATTAACATTGGAGCAGAAAATATGTATTTTGAAGAAAAGGGCGCTTATACAGGCGAGATTTCTCCCAACATGCTGGTTGATGCAGGCGTAAAATACGTGATTATCGGCCACTCTGAGAGAAGAGAGTACTTTGCTGAGACCGATGAGACAGTAAATAAAAAAGTCTTAAAGGCCTTCGAGCATGGTCTTACTCCAATTATCTGCTGCGGTGAGTCTCTGACTCAGAGAGAGCAGGGGATTACCATTGACTGGATCCGTCAGCAGATTAAGATTGCGTTCCTGAACGTAACCGCAGATCAGGCAAAGACTGCAGTAATTGCATATGAGCCAATCTGGGCTATTGGTACCGGTAAGGTTGCAACCACAGAACAGGCACAGGAGGTATGTGCAGCAATCCGTGCATGTATCGGTGAGATTTATGATGAGGCAACGGCAGAGGCTATCCGCATTCAGTACGGCGGTTCTGTATCTGCATCCAGCGCTCCGGAGCTGTTTGCTCAGGCAGACATTGACGGAGGCCTGGTTGGCGGCGCTTCCCTGAAACCGGATTTCGGTGCAATTGTAAACTATAAAAATGCCTAAATTCTAAACCGTCTCCTCGCGGTTTCTTAATTGGGCCATACAAAAATAGAGAATAAGTATAGGCTGTGAAAATATCGTCAAGATTTTTCATGGCCTATATACATCTCTGTTAAGATATAGTAAAATGAAATGGGACAGGTGCAGTTTAGCTTTGTCCCATTTCGTTTTACTGTCTTAGAGGCAGGGAAAGGCAGAACAATGCAGGTAAAAGATCTGTGGAGAAACATTATAACGACAGTTTTGATTATGAGCCTGTCTACGTTAGTGGCGGTAGCCTTTTTTTATTATGGAAAAAATACTACAAGCGTTGCGATTATCTATGTTCTCAGTGTGATGCTGGTAGCGCGCTATACAGTGGGCTATGCATCAGGAATCGTAGCGTCTCTGTTTGGCGTAGGCTTTGTAAATTATGTATTTACCTATCCATATATGACGCTGAATTTTACCATTGATGGCTATCCTGTTACATTTGTAGGGATGACGGTGGTATCTGTGATCACCAGTGCGATGACAACAAAGTTTAAAAAGCAGAGTCAGATGCTAAATGAACGAGAGAAGCTTTTAATGGAGGCGGAAAAGGAAACGATGCGGGCCAATTTGCTTCGGGCGGTTTCCCACGATTTAAGGACACCGCTGACAGCGATTATCGGACTTGCCAGCACCTATCTGGAAAATGGCACCTATATGAAAGAAGCAGAGAGAACAGAATTGGTCAGCAATATTCGTGAGGATGCCAACTGGCTGTTAAATATGGTGGAGAATCTGCTTTCTGTTACCAGGATCCATGTGGGGGATGCCAGAGTTGCGAAAAGCATGGAGCCTCTGGAGGAGGTAGTTTCTGAGGCGGTGCTTCGTTTGAAAAAGCGTCTTCCCGGCGCGCGGATTACTGTTCATGTACCGGATGAGTTTTTAATGGTTCCTATGGACGCCATGCTGATTGAGCAGCTGATTATGAATCTTTTGGAAAATGCTGTATATCATTCCGGAACCGATGAACCCATAGAGCTGAATGTGGAAAAAAGAAAAAACAGCGTTGCTTTCCATGTGCGGGATTATGGCAAGGGGATTGCGCCGGAACGGCTTGAGAATCTGTTTGACGGCGGCGGTATGGAGCGCAACGGAAGCGGCGATTCTCATAAGGGCATGGGAATCGGGCTTACTATCTGCAAAACGATTGTAGCAGCTCATGAGGGAATCATACGGGCAGTGAATCATGAACAGGGAGCAGAATTTATTTTTACATTACCTTTGGAGGAGCAGGAGGAATCATGACAAATAAACAGACCATATTGATTATTGAAGATGAAAAGCATATTGGAAATTATATGGAAACTATAGTGATCGCCAACCAGTATAAGGCGCTGCGTGCCATGAACGGGCTGCAGGGGCTTTCCCTGTGCACTTCTCATTATCCGGATCTGATTCTTCTGGATCTGGGGCTGCCTGATATGGACGGAATGGAGGTTCTGCAGAGAATCCGCGGCTTTTCCAATATTCCTGTGATTGTGGTTTCAGCAAGAAATCAGGAACGGGAGAAGGTGGTGGTTCTTGACGGAGGCGCTGATGATTATATTACCAAGCCTTTTGGCTCAGAAGAGCTTTTAGCCAGAATCCGGACGGCTCTGCGCCATAGCGCCAGAGTTGCGTCCATCGCACCCCAGGAGCAGAAATATTCCAGAGAGGGTCTGGAAATTAATTTTGAGAAGCGTCTGGTTACCTTAAACGGGAAGGAGATTCATCTGACACAGATTGAGTATAAGCTGGTTTCTCTTCTTGCAAAAAATGCAGGAAAGGTATTGACTTATGACTATATTTTAAAAGATATCTGGGGTCCCTATGCAGATACGGACAACCAGATCCTTCGGGTTAATATGGCTAATATTCGCCGGAAGCTGGAAAAAAATCCTGCAGAGCCTTTTTATATTTTTACGGAAATCGGTGTAGGCTACCGAATGAAAGAATAAAAAACAGCGGCATATTGACAGAGCAAAAAACTCTGTCAGTAGCCGCTGTTTATTACTTTCCAGGCGCCGGATTTGTTGCTGCGGGCGATACTGATATAGCGGAAGGGATTGCCGTCCCGCCGGTCTTTTACCGTAAGAACACGGTAAATAATAATATTGCCCGGCATATATTCTCCCTCCAGTCCTGGATTGTGATAAAGGGATTCTTCGGAGTCTGCAGGGTAAATCTGATCAACACCCTCAAAGGAAGGAACCTCTTCGGTAAAATAATGCATGGCCAGGGCTTCTGTCTGTGCAAGCTCTTCTTCTGTGAGGGCCTCCCGGTAGGAAATAGTTTCTGAAGAAGATGAGGTTTCTACGGCGGACGCGATAGCAGCTGTCCGGGCTTCTGTGACAAACTCTGACGGAATCATGGACAGTGCCAGACGTTCCTGCGCAGTCAGAGAATAATAAAAATTAAGCCATTCCAGAGTATCCTCGGATACCTGGTTTTTCTTTTTGTAAATGCCTTCATATTCTACTGTATCTTCGGCCAGAAACAGTATATACTGTCCTTCTAATTCCAGAGCGGCAGCTCCGTCTGAGAGAATCAGATAAGGGGAGCCCATGCAGGAAAAATTGGCCTGCCCGTTTTGTCCGGGACGTTCAGATTCCGGAACCAGCTCTGTGATAGAACCGTCCGGTCTTCTCGTATCCGCGGAAATGGGAAGACGGTCCTCAGTTACTGCAATCCGGTCAGTGGAAATCATGGTTTTTCCGTCTATAAAAATCATCTGCTTTTCTTGAGATGCCGTCTCCGGGGAAGATTCCTCCCGGGAAGCCTCTGTGAGGAAGGCGGCGGCAGCTGTCCGGTTCCGGTTTTCTTCCGGGGCTGCGGATGAAGAAGCGCAGCCGGTGCAGAGAACGATTCCGGCGCTCAGCAGAATCAGCAGTTTCTTGTTCATAATATTCCTCCATTTTGAAGTATTATATCAATGAAACAGAGGGAATGCTTTAATATTTCTTTAATTTTCATTTACTTATTGAGTAAAATTCCGGGTGCCGGACAGGCGGCCGGTTTGGGTAGATGAGATGCTTGACCGGCAGAGGGAAATAGGATATAGTACATTTAGATGATCAGTTTTGCGGCATATAGATTACGACAGGAGAAAGGATTAAAACGGGGTGTTATGAGCAAAAAGAATGAGATCCAGAATCCAATCACAGAGGGGGTTATCTGGCAGCAGCTGTTGCTGTTTTTCTTTCCGATTCTGTTCGGTACTTTTTTTCAGCAGCTGTATAATGCGGCAGATGCCATGATTGTAGGACGATTTGTGGGCAAGGAGGCATTGTCTGCGGTTGGCGGTTCTACAGGAATGCTGACTCAGATGATTGTAGGATTTTTTGTAGGCCTTTCCTCAGGTGCTTCGGTTATTATTTCCCAGTATTATGGGGCAAAGCGTCCGGAGATGGTAGGGTATGCGGTTCACACGGCAGTGGCCTTTAGTGTCGTGTCGGGCCTGGTAATGACGGCAGTGGGAATTCCCCTTGCGCCCATTATGCTTACGGCTATGGGGACACCGGAGGATGTAGTAGGGCTTTCTGTAGAGTACCTGAGGATTTATTTTGCAGGAATGGTTGCAAACCTGATTTACAATACAGGAGCGGCGATCTTGAGAGCAGTGGGAGATTCCAAGCGCCCTCTTCATATTTTGATGTTTAGCTGTCTGATTAATATTGCACTGGATATTCTCCTGGTGGTAATGTGCGGTTTGGGAGTTAAGGGAGCGGCTATTGCGACGATTTTGTCTCAGCTGCTCAGCGCTGTTTTGGTATGCATCTGTCTGATGCGTGCACAGGATATGTATCGTCTGGAGTGGAAGCAGGTCCGACTGGATCAGAGAATGCTGAAACGGATTGTCCGAATTGGCTTTCCCGCAGGTCTGCAGTCTGTGATGTACGGATCCTCCAATGTGATTATCCAGGCGGGAATCAATTCCCTGGGAACCAATACGGTGGCTGCATGGGCGGCTTACAGTAAAATAGATGCCGTATTCTGGATGATGGTCAACTCCTTTGGAATTGCGATTACCACATTTGTAGGACAAAACTATGGTGCAGGAAAAACTGACCGTGTTCACAAGGGTGTAAGAAGCTGTATGAAGATGACGGTTATCTCTTCTGCTCTGATGTCTGTTCTGATTTATAACTGGGGAATTTATGCCTATGAGCTGTTTACAACGGACAAGGAGGTAGTTTCCATTGGGATTGATATGATGCGGTATCTCTCCCGATTTTATGTGACCTATGTGGCGATTGAGATTTTGTCCGGCGCTCTGCGGGGAGTGGGAGACTGCTGGATTCCCATGATGCTGTGCTGCGTAGGAGTCTGTGCCCTGCGGGTGGGGTGGATTTTGATTGCAGTTCCTCTTGATCGGAATATTTTTACGATTATGTTCAGCTATCCGCTGACCTGGGTGATTACTACGATATTATTTGCAGTATATTACCTGAAATACAGCAGACTGAAGGTGAGAAAGAAAAATCCCTGAAGATAAGGGAGAATCTCTGCATACAAAGAGGAATCTCCGGATTGACAAACCGGAGTGAAACTGATATTATCATCGTATGGAACGAGGGTGTTGCATAATAGCCGTTGTAAAAATGGCCTTATGGGCACCCTCTTTTACGTTAAATGGGTGCCGCCCCTTTGGAAAAAGTCCTTTGAGAGAAGAAGGGAGAAGGAAGCAATGAAGAATTACAGTAGGGAAGATATTATCCGGATTGTGGAGGAAGAGGATGTAGAATTTATCCGTCTGCAGTTTACGGATATGTTTGGTATGCTGAAGAACGTGGCTCTTACCGCCAGTCAGCTGGAACGGGCGCTGGATAATCAGTGCATATTTGACGGCTCTGCCATAGACGGATTTGTTCGGATTGAGGAATCGGATATGTATCTGTATCCGGATTATAATACCTTTGAGATATTCCCCTGGCGGCCGCAGCAGGGAAAGGTTGCCCGCCTGATTTGTGACGTTTACCGTCCCAACGGGGAACCGTTTGAGGGCGATCCCCGGTATGTGCTGAAGAAGGTTCTGAAAGAGGCTGAGAGAATGGGATACACCTTCCATGTGGGCCCGGAATGTGAATTTTTCCTGTTTGACACAGATGAGAGCGGCAGACCCTCTACAGACACCAGGGAAATGGCCGGGTATTTTGATGTGGGCCCGGTAGATATGGCAGAGAATGTACGTCGTGATATTGTTCTGAATCTGGAGGAGATGGGGTTTGCTGTGGAGGCGTCTCACCATGAGCTGGCTCCGGCCCAGCATGAGATTGATCTGGAATACATGGACGGACTGACTGCTGCAGATAATATTATGACCTTTAAAATGGCGGTGAAGACGATTGCAAAGCGTCATGGGCTTCACGCTACTTTTATGCCAAAGCCAAAGGCTGGAATTAATGGCTCAGGTATGCATATTAATATGTCTCTGGCAGACCAGTCAGGTCACAATGTTTTTATTGACGAAACGGATGGTCTGGGACTCAGCCGGATAGCATATCAGTTTATGGCAGGGATTCTTGCCCACATGAAGGAAATAACCATGCTGACCAATCCTCTGGTCAATTCTTACAAGCGTCTCGTTCCGGGATATGATGCCCCGGTGTATGTGACCTGGTCAGCGGCAGCCAACAGAAGCGCTCTGATTCGTATTCCCTGTACCAGGGGAAGCAATACCCGGATTGAGCTGCGCTGCCCTGATTCGGCAGTTAATCCCTATCTGGCCCTGGCATCCTGTCTGGCAGCAGGACTGGATGGAATCAAGCAGGAAATGGAACCGCCCAAAAGTGTGGATGTCAATCTTTTTGCCATGACAGAGGAACAGATGGATGCTCTTGGGATTGAGCAGCTGCCGGAGACTCTGGGAGAGGCCCTGGAAGCATTTGAACACAGCTCCTTTGTCAGAAAGGTTCTGGGTGATCATGTATATACCAAATATCTGGCAGCGAAAAGTGCAGAGTGGAAAAAGTTCCGGGCTGAAGTGACAGACTGGGAGGTAGAGGAATACCTGTATAAGTTTTAAGCATCAGACTGCTTAGAAGGGATCCGGATTTCCTGTTCTGGAGGTGAGAGGTTGGCTAACGTAATCGTGGCATTTTCCAAGCTGGAGGATGCAAAAAATATAAAAAGAATACTTGTGAAAAACGGATTTGACGTTGTCGCAGTCTGCACCTCCGGAGCTCAGACTCTTGCCCAGACCGAGGAGTTAAACGGCGGAATTCTGGTGTGTGGGTATCGGCTGGCAGATATGATTTATTCAGAGCTTCATGATTGTCTGAGCGCAGAGTTTTCCATGCTGATGGTTTCATCTCCCAGCAAATGGACATCTCAGATGCCAGAGGATGTGGTGTGCCTTCCCATGCCTTTAAAGGTAAACGATCTTCTCAGTACCTTAGAGATGATGGTTCAGGCCCAGGCACGGCGGAAAAAGCGGATGAAGCGTCAGCTGCGGCAGAGGAGCGAAGAGGAGCAGAGCCTGTTAATGCAGGCGAAAAGTATTTTAATGGAGCGCAATGGAATGACAGAGGAGGAGGCTCACCGATATATGCAGAAGTGCAGTATGGACAGTGGAACCAATATAGTAGAAACTGCTCAGATGGTGCTCAGCCTCAGCAATCTATAGAAACAGAAGAAGAGGGAACGGGGAGGAACGACAGTATGGATGATATTGACAGAAAGATTTTAAGGCTGCTGCAGGATAATGCAAGAACTTCACTGAAAACTATTGCAGAAAATACATTTTTATCATCTCCGGCTGTTTCAGCGCGGATTGAAAAGCTGGAAAAGGACGGAATTATTTCCGGTTATCATGCTCAGGTAAATCCCATGAAGCTGGGATATCACATTATTGCGTTTATTAATCTGAACGTAGTACCGGATGACAAGCCAAAGTTTTATGCTTATGCGGAAAGCGTGCCGAATATTCTGGAGTGCAGCTGTGTTACCGGGGATTATTCCATGATTCTCAAGGTAGCTTTTCACAGCACTATGGAGCTGGATGTTTTTATTGGCCAGCTTCAGAAGTTTGGAAAGACCAGTACCCAGATTGTATTTTCTACCCATGTGGGACCGCGCGGCGTGGATGTACAGGAGAATTAAGTTCCATTTTTGCTCCTTTTTCATACAGTATATTAGAATTGTATGAAAAGGAGCATTTTTGATCGCAATGGCAGATAAGGTCAGTATTGTAATTGATGCAGGTCATGGGGGACAGGATCCAGGAGCTGTATTTCAGGGACGGGAAGAAAAAACAGATACCCTGCGGCTGGCGCTGGCAGTAGGACAGATTTTGACAGAAAATGGAATGGACGTATCCTATACCCGGGTTACAGACCGCTATCATACGCCAGGGGAGAAGGCAGAAATGGCAAATTACCAGGATTCGGATTATTTTCTGTCTATTCACAGAAATGCCATGCCGGTTCCAGGGACAGCATCTGGAATTCAGACTCTGATCTATGATAACGGAGGAGCAGCCCAGCTGATGGCATCAGAAATTAATAAAAAATTGACGGAAATGGGCTGGAAGGATCTGGGGGTGATGGAACGTCCGGGATTGATTGTTTTGCGAAAAACAAAAATGCCGGCAGTGCTGGTGGAAGCCGGATTTTTGGATCATGAGCAGGATAACCGATTTTTTGATCAGAATTTCCAGAAGGTTGCCCAGGCTATTGCAGACGGAATTCTGGAAGCGGTAAAGCTGGAGGCAGACGGTCCGGCTTATTATCAGATTCAGGTGGGAGCTTACAAGAACAGACAGGAGGCAGAGCGTCTGGCAGAACAGCTGAAGGAGGAGGAATATCCGGCCTTTCTGGTGGCGGAGGACGGCTGGTTTAAGGTGAGGGTAGGCGCATATCTGAATCTGGATCATGCGGCGTGGATGGAAAAAACGCTGAGAGCAGCCGGATATCCGACGTTTATGGTGAAGGAAAGGGAAAAGTAGAAAAGGAAGGCGGTCTGCCTTGCATTCAGGAAATACAGATGATAAAATAAAGATATTTACAGAGAGTGAAAGGAAGCAGAACCTTGAAAAGTCTTGGCTGTATTATGTCAGAGACAAAACATCAGTCAGGCTGTGCCGGAAAGGAGGCGCTTTATGGAGAACAGGAAACGGATTGTAACCATTGGCAGACAGTATGGAAGCGGCGGCAGTGAGGTGGGAAAGAAGCTGGCAGAAAAGCTTGGCGTACACTGCTACGACAAGAATATTCTGCGGATAACCTTTTCCGTTTTCAGTCTGAGGTAATCAGAAAGCTGGCGGCAGCAGAATCCTGCGTTTTTATTGGCCGGTGTGCAGATTATGTGCTGGAAGGAGAAGAGGGACTGGTTCGTGTATTTCTCTATGCAGATATGGAGGCAAGGGAAGCAAGAATCCAGGAGAAGCATTTGTATGAGGAAAAGGATCTGATAAAAAATATCAAACGGATTGATAAAGAACGGCGGGACTATCACAGATATTATACGGGACGAAGCTGGGAGGATGTGGGAAACTACGATCTGATGCTGAATACGGCGCGGCTGAGCATTGACGGAACAGTCAATGTGATCCTCCATTATCTGGAGGAGAGGGGCCTGAGATAAGGAAGGACAGTGATTCAAATCGAGCCGATCTGATATAGAAAAAGGAGTGGCTGCTTCATAGGTGGAAAATCATCTTTGAAGCAGCCGCTTTCAATTTGTGAAGCTGTTACATATCCGGTACCGGAGTGGGGCGGGCAGGATCAAAAACATCCTCTGCGTGGAACAGATCCTCCAGCTTTCTGTGAGAGGGATCCTCGGCAGTTATATCCTTCCACATACGGTAGCCGTCCAGATTGCGTCGTCCCTGGCGCAGGAAGGTGTCCCCAAGCTGTACCCAGTACTGGTTGGAGTCCACGTTGCAGAAATACCGGAATCCGGCCTGATACAGATAGGTAAACCGCTCATTCTCTGCAGTGTAGGGGTGCCAGTCTCCCACATCAGCGCCAAATGGGTAAAGAATAATGTCCGTAGGCCCGATTAGAGAGTCTACTTCTGTCTCCCATTTATCGGTGTCTGTTTTGAAGCGATCCCATTCGACAGTACCCAGATCCAGATGTCCCCAACTGTGTGAGGCCAGCTCCCAGCCGTGATCTTTTAAGCACTGGGCAACCTTTGCGGCTTCCTGGCGATCCTGTTCATAGGTAGGAGAATCTGCATAGGAGGCAGCAGTCCGATATCCCAATATTCCCTCGTAACCGGTAAATGCGAGAACTGCCCGGGCGCCACGGTAGGAAAAATCAGGATGCTCCTGGATAAAATCCTCCAAAATGGGAACCAGGTCATAGGAGCCGGTAACAGAGGTACCGTCATCGAGAATCATTTCACAGGTAGGCTTTCCGTCCGCTCCGATCACAATCCGGGAGGCGAATCCGTCTCCGTCCATATAGGGATAGTAGCAGAGATCATCCTGAGACATGACAAAGGGAAGTTTTCCCTCTGGCAGCATGATGTCTCCGGCCTTCATCACAGTTTTTCCTGTTTCATCTGTGGTTTCGTAGGCGAGATCGTGAAGGCGAACCAGAACGTAGCCCTTATCGTACATGGTTTGGAGTATCTTTTTAAATTCCTCTACGGTAGTCATAACCTGATTGTAGCCGTCCTGATCTGACTGGCCGTCAAAGGCCTTGGCAGGATCGACAACCAGGGAGTGAAAGAACACATGGGTCACTTTGCTGATAGGAGTTCGAACCAGGGACTGACGGATCGTTTCGTACTGGGCAATCGCAGACTGGACCTCCGGAAGGGATGCCATCTGAGAATCCTCCTGAAGCAGGGAAATGGCCTTGTCGTAATCATACCCGGCAGCCAGGGCAGAAGCCTGGGAAAGAAGGCTCTGAGCCGGTGTCTCTGAGGTGGTTTCTTCTGGGGATGCCGGACTTTGCTGAGAACCGGAAGGGATGCCTTCTGGAGAGTGAGCTGTTTCCGTTTGGGCCTGATTGGAGGCGGTGGCTGCTCCAGAGGCAGAATTCTGACTGTTTCCGGAAGCATTTTTGATCTTTGTTCCGATAAACATAGCGCCTGCAGCCAGAATGGCAACAATGGCCAGACATTCTGCAGCGACAGTAATGCGCCGGATGGTGCGTCTGCGTTTTCTCCAGCGAGCGCGTTCTTCTGAATTGTATGGTATCATAATATCCTCTCATTTCTATGTAATCTGAAGCTGCAGCCAGAAGACTGGTGCAGGGATAAAATATGCTGTAAGTGATTGTACCAGACTCAGATAGAGTCCAGATATAATCCTGCCTCTATCATAGCATAGAAAAGGGCAAATAGCCAGATGTTGCCTGAGAGGAACATAGATTCTTTCTGCCTGCCATAGACTGATCTTATAGATGGTAGTATTCAGGGAGAGATGGCTATGAAAGAAATATTGCTGGCATTATGTCTCGTATTGGCAGGAACAGAAGGGGCAGGCGGGGGCTGGTGGAATAAAGAGCCGCGGCTGGAAATGCCAGTCTCGTCAGGGACTGTTTTCGCCGTGGAAGGGAAGGCGGATGGCGCAGAGGCTGCTGGTGCAGGGGCAGGGAAGGCCGCTGGTGCAGGGGCAGAGACTGCCATGGAAACAAATACAGAAGCCGTTTCCGGACCGGAGATTTCTGCCCCCAGCGCAGTTTTAATGGAAGCATCGACCGGACAGATTATTTATGAAAAGCAGGCAGATGAACAGAGAAGTCCGGCCAGCATTACAAAGATTATGACACTGATTCTGATTTTTGATGCCATCGATGAGGGGAAAATCAAAATGACAGATGAGGTTGTTACCAGCGCGTATGCAAAATCCATGGGCGGTTCCCAGGTGTTTCTGGAGGAGGGGGAGCTCCAGACTGTGGAAACTCTGATTAAGTGTATTGTAATTGCATCAGGAAACGATGCGTCGGTTGCCATGGCAGAATACATAGCAGGTTCGGAGGAAGAGTTTGTCCGGAGGATGAATGAGCGGGCAGCAGGGCTGGGAATGACAGGAACTCATTTTGTGGACTGCTGCGGACTGACGGAAGATCCTTCGCATCTGACCACAGCCAGAGACATTGCGCTTATGTCCCGGGAGCTGATTACCAGATACCCTCAGATTCACGATTATTCAACAATCTGGATGGATACGATCACACATGTAACCAAACAGGGAACAAAGGAGTTCGGGCTTTCCAATACAAACAGGCTGCTGAAAATGCCTGCCAATTACCGGGTAACAGGACTGAAAACAGGATCGACTTCTCTGGCAAAATACTGTCTGTCTGCTACTGCGGAAAAGGATGGTATCCGCTTGATTGCCGCTGTCATGGCGGCTCCGGATTATAAGGCAAGGTTTGCAGATGCTCAGGCTCTCTTAAATTATGGGTATGCCAGCTGCAGGTTGTATGAGGATCAGGAAATGCCAAAGCTTCCTCTTATGGCAGTAACAGATGGAATCGAGGATTTCGTTCCCTTGTCTTACCAGGGAGAATTTTCCTATCTTAGCTTAAACGGAGAGGATTTTTCACAGGTGGAGAAAAAGCTGATGCTTCCAGATGCCATGGAAGCGCCGGTAGAGGAGGGAGAAAAAGCCGGAGTTCTCCGGTATGAATTAAAGGGAAAGGTTCTGGGTGAGGTGGAGATTGTAACAGAGGGAGCTGTGAAAAAGGCCGGGTATCGGGATTATCTGAAGAAGCTGAGGAGGGCATGGATGATGGAATATTCGGATAATGTATTCGCAGGAGGAAAATGACAGCTGTGAGGGCTCTGTACTTGACATAGGAAATCATTTTGATAGAATGAACCTAGAACATAACAGGAGATTACAAAAATGAACAAACAGAACGAACAAAAGAAACAATTCTGGGCAGAAACAGGCTTCTGGAAGGAAGCAGGAATTTTGACAGTGGCTGTGGGAATTATTGCGGCAGCAGTATTTTTCTTTTTGATGCCAAGTCATGCGTCGGTGAGCAGCATTTCTGGTCTGGCGATTGTGCTTTCCAACTTTGTGCCCCTTCCGGTTTCTGCCATTACCATGATTTTTAATGTGGGACTTCTGATTGTGGGATTCTTAACCTGCGGGCGGGAATTTGGGGCAAAAACCGTTTATACCAGCATTATGCTGCCGCTGTTTCTTGGAATCTTTGAGAAGGTATTCCCCCATTTTCAGTCTCTGACAGGAAGCGCAGAGCTGGATGTGCTTTGCTATGTGCTGACGGTCAGCATTGGACTGAGCATTCTTTTTAACAGAAACGCTTCATCCGGCGGTCTGGATATTGTGGCAAAGATTATGAATAAGTATCTGCATATTGAGCTGGGGCGGGCCATGTCTCTTTCTGGCATGTGTGTAGCCCTGTCCTCCGCCCTGGTTTATGATAAAAAAACCGTAGTTCTCAGCATTCTGGGAACATATTTTAACGGGATTGTGCTGGATCATTTTATTTTTGGACAGAATTTGAAGCGGCGGGTATGTATTATTACAAAAAAAGAGAAGGAGCTGAGAGAATTTATTCTTCATGAGCTTCACAGTGGTGCAACAATTTATGAGGCAATCGGCGCCTATAATATGGAAAAACGCAATGAAATTATAACAATCGTGGATAAAAGCGAGTACCAGAGGCTGATGAATTTTATGCTTCACACCGATCCGGATGCATTTATGACGGTTTATACAGTGGCTGATATGCGCTATCGTCCCAAGCTTTAAGAAAAGCGGGATTCAAGTATCCGTCAAAAGGAAACGGGAAAAAACAGGCAGCTTTGTTTAAAGCGTGGGAAAGCCGTCCATACTGTCAGTAAATGGAATGGAAAGAAGGATGACAGTATGAAACAGAAGAATTTTATGGCCCGGTACCTGCAGGAGATAACGCCGGTTTCCTTTGAACTGGAGACAGCAGAGGAGTTTCAGATAATTGGAAATGGCCCTGCACAGTTTCGGGTAAAGCTCAGACGGGAGATTCCCAGGAGAGAGCTGCTCCAAAGTACATCTCTGGCTTTGGGAGAGGCCTATGCCAGAGGCGATTTGGAGGTGGACGGGGATCTGTATCAGGTGCTGGATCTGTTTCTTGGATCTATGGAGCGATTTCGGACAAGCAGATGGGCTCTTGCCGGATTGCTTCATACCTCTTTAAACGAAAAAAAGCAAAAGGAGCAGGTAGCTTCCCATTATGATTTAGGAAATGATTTTTATCATCTTTGGCTGGATGAGACCATGAGCTATTCCTGCGGATATTTTCAGAAGGAGGATACTTCGCTTTTTGAGGCCCAGGTGGGAAAGGTGGATCATATTTTAAAGAAGCTGCAGCTAAAGACGGGGATGACTCTGTTGGATATTGGCTGCGGATGGGGATTTTTGATGAAACGGGCAGTGGTTCACTATGGGGTGAAGGCAGTGGGGATTACCCTAAGCCAGGAGCAGTTTGAACAGGTGTCCCGGGAGATTGAGGAAAACCATCTGCAGGATCGCATGACAGTAAAGCTGATGGATTACCGGGAGCTAAAGGACAGTGGGATGATGTTTGACCGGGCAGTCAGTGTGGGAATGCTGGAGCATGTGGGGCGGGGCCATTATGGGCTGTTTCTGGAGGCGGTACAGCAGGTGCTGAAGCCGGGAGGGCTGTTTCTGCTTCATTATATCAGCGCTCAGAGGGAGCATCCGGGGGATCCCTGGATTCGCCGGTATATTTTCCCTGGCGGAGTGATTCCCAGTCTCAGGGAAATTGTGAATTTGCTTCCGGAACAGAATTTTTATTTGCTGGATGGAGAAAGTCTGCGCCGCCATTATACAAAAACCCTTCTTTGCTGGAGGGAGAATTTTCTGAAACACAGGGAAGAGCTGGAGAAAGAGCGGGGACAGGAGTTTGTCCGGATGTGGGAGCTGTATCTGGCATCATGCGCAGCGGCCTTTCATAATGGGATTGTAGATCTTCATCAGCTTCTTCTTTCTAAGGGCGTTAATAATGAACTTCCCATGATACGGACGGTGTAGGCAGGGCGGGATTTTGTCCCGGCGCAGCAGGGGCTACGGTCTGTCTCTCAACCGTCCCAGGTGGAATACCAGCAGCAGTCCGCCATAAGAAAAAGAGAAAAAGAATATTTGCAGGGCAGTTTCCAGAAAGAGGGGAAGCTGCCCTGCTTCTGGGTGAAGGGCAGAAACAAAATAGTGAATGCCTGCAGAAAGCAGGAGAAAGAAGGATGGCTTTCCGATCATTTCCCAGGCATTCCAGAAAAAGGGAATCTGACGAAAAAGGGCATATAAATGAAGCAGGGACAAAAACAGTTCGCTGGCAAGCATTCCCCATAGATAGGCTAGAATACCGAATCGGGGAATTCCAAATAGGACAAAGCAAATGCGAAGAATGAGAGCGGCGGTATTGTGCAGGAAGGTGGTGCGGGTGCGGCCAAGCCCATTGAGAATACTGCCTGTGGTGGTGGACAGATAGAGAAACGGACAGAGCCATGCCAGAATCCGGATAAAACGTCCTGCTGTGGGATCATGGAATACGCTGTTTCCCAGGGCAGAGCCAAATAAAATAAAAATACCAGTACAGAGAATTCCCATATACAGACTGTACCGGAGGGACATGGCAATGCAGGAGGAGATCCGTTCCTGCTTACCTTCTGACTGAGCCTGAGCTACATTGGGCAGGAGAAGCACAGCCATGGAATTGGTGATGGCAGAGGGAAAGAGAATAAAGGGCAGGGCCATTCCGGTGAGGACACCATAAACAGAAAAGGCCTCAACGGAGGAAAGGCCAAAGCGCTGCAGGCAGTTGGGAATCCAGACAGCTTCGGCGCTGGCCAGAATATTTAAAACCAGGCGGTTTCCCATCAAAGGAAAGGCCAGAGTAAGCAGGGGAAGACTGATGGAAGCAGCCGGAGTCTGGGCGGGAGCAGAGGGGGAAGTTCGCTGAGGCGGAATAAAAATCAGGCACAGGAAGGTAAAAAGAGCAGAGGCTATTTCTCCGATAAGATGGCCGGTTACAGCAAGCTCAACGGTGATTTCTTTTCCGGCAGCAATCATAGAGCTGGCCAGGAAAAAAACAAGGGTCATGCGGATCACTTGTTCTGCAATTTGAGAAAAGGCAGGAACCCTGGATTTCTGGACGCCGTAGTAATAACCGTTGATGCAGGCGTGGAAGGCGGCAAAAGGAACAGAAATCCCCATGACAGGAAGATATGGGGCGCATTCCGGTGCCATCAGGACATAACGGGCGAGAAAATCGGAGTATCTGCAGATCAGAGCAGACAGAATCAGGGACATCCCCATAGACAGAACGATACCACGATGAAAGATGCGTTTGCCATCTGCTGTGCGCGAGGCAATGAGCTGGGAGAGGGCAGTCTGGATGGAACCGGCGCAGAGAGAAAAACAGATGCCGAAAACAGGGTGAACCATATGATAAATACCAAGTCCTTCTGCTCCGATGGTGCGGGACAGGAAAATCCGGTAAAAAAAGCCCAGTACCCGGCAGATAAAGCCAGATGCTGTCAAAAGCAGGGTACTGAACAGAAAAGCCTTTTTTCGGGGAGAGAGAGAAGAAAGGGTATACATGGAAGTCTGGCCTCCGGGCACAGCTGTTGTTACAGTTTACGGGGAAACGCAGAAAACTATGTATGCAGCAAAAAAGAAATTATAAAAAAAGTATAAAGAAAAAATAAATACAATAGGAATCCTTCTTTATGCAGTCTTAATGGAGTTATGGAAACGTTTAAGCTATGATAATATTCGGTACAGATTTTGGTACAAGAAAATTACAAAGGGGGAAGTACCATGAGAGAGTTTTTTCACTCAGTGGACAAGCTGAAGCCAGTCTATGACAAGGTATATCAGTTTGTTATGTTTGTCTGTAAGCTGCTTCTTGTAGCAGACATTCTGATTACCTGTATGTCTGTAGTTGGCCGTTACGTATCCTTTATTCCAGATCCGGCATGGTCAGAAGAGGTTGTTCTTACCTGTATGTCCTATATGGCTGTGCTTTCTGCAGCCCTGGCTATCCGGCGCAATGCTCATATCCGTATGACGGCTCTGGACTGTTATCTTCCGGATATGTTAGTGAAGGGTCTGGATATTCTGTCAGATCTCTGTGTTATGATTCTGGCAATTATTATGATCGTAGTTGGCTGGAAGTATGCGGTGCAGATTGGCGGAAAAGGCACCTATGTAAGTATGCCGTCCGTATCCAGATTCTGGATGTATTTTCCGGTTCCTTTAGCCGGTATTGCTATGGTGATTTTTGAACTGGAGGCACTGTACAACCATATTAAGGATGTCGTGCTTGGAAGGGAGGCATAAGGAATGGGTGGAGATAGTTTTGCAATTATGGTGCTTCTGGCAAGCTTTTTTATTATGATATTTCTGCGGTTTCCTATCGCATATGCAGTGGCGCTGTCTTCTGTGCTTTGTCTGTTAAGCCAGGGACTTCCCCTGTCTGCGGTCTGCCAGCAGATGGTAAAGGGAATCAGCTCCTTCAGCCTGATGGCAGTTCCGTTTTTTATTGTTATGGGTTCTCTGATGGGAACCGGCGGTATTTCTGAGAAGCTGATTGCTCTGGCCAACGCCTGTGTAGGATGGATGCGGGGCGGCATGGCAATGGTAAATATTGTGGCTTCTTATTTCTTTGGCGGCATTTCAGGTTCTGCAGCAGCGGATACCGCTTCTCTTGGAACCATTCTGATCCCGATGATGGTGGATCAGGGCTATGATGCAGATTTCTCTACAGCAGTAACCATTACCTCCTCCTGTGAGGGACTGCTGGTTCCGCCCAGCCACAACATGGTAATTTATGCTACAACAGCAGGCGGTATCTCTGTTGGAAGCCTGTTTTTGGCAGGATATATTCCTGGAGCGCTGTTAGCAGGCTCCCTCATGGTAGGTTCCTATATTATTTCCGTAAAACGGAATTATCCCAAGGGAGATAAATTCAGCGTTGCAAATCTCTTAAAACAGTTAAGCGTTTCTTTCTGGGCGCTGGCAGCTGTTCTGATTGTAGTCGTAGGTGTTGTATGCGGTGTATTTACAGCAACTGAATCTGCGGCAATTGCGGTTATTTACAGCTTAATCGTAAGCGTTTATATTTATAAGGGCCTTGACTGGAAGGGCGTATGGAGAGTAATGGGAGACAGCGTGGACACCCTGTCTATCGTATTGATCCTGATTTCTACCTCCAGTATTTTCGGATACTGCCTGACCAGACTCCATGTGCCGGATTTGGCGGCAAACGCCATTACCGGTCTGACCAGCAATCCGATTATTCTGGCTCTGCTGCTGAATCTGATTCTTCTGGTTCTTGGCTGTATCATGGATATGGCGCCCATTATTCTGATTGCAACACCGATTCTTCTTCCGATTGCAACCTCTATCGGAATTGACCCGGTTCAGTTTGGTATTATCGTTGTTCTGAACTGCGGAATCGGACTTTTGACTCCGCCGGTAGGAGCAGTGCTGTTTATTGGTTCGGCAGTAGCAAAGCTGCCTATGGAAAAGGTAGTAAAGGCAACGCTTCCTTTCTATCTTTGCATGATTGTAACACTGCTTCTCATTACCTTTATTCCGGCAATCAGCTTGTGGTTACCTCAGGTGCTGGCATAATCCCCTGGTAACATAAAGAAAAACGAAATCCCCTCTCCAGAAATGGAGGGGGGATTTTGTTTTAGATTTTTTTTCAATTCCTATTGAAATACTAGGAAATAAGAGTTATAATACAGATAACAGAAAGCCACCAGGCCTTCTGCGCAGAAGCTTTTTATAGCTTATGAGGAAAGGCGGATTTGATTTCTATGAAAAATTTAATATATCTTGATAATGCAGCAACAACAAAAACACGGCCGGAGGTAGTGGAGGCCATGCTTCCGTATTTTACGGAGCTTTACGGAAATCCATCCTCTGTGTATGAATTTTCTGCTCCGGTTAAGGAGGCAGTAACCAGAGCCAGAGAGGTGATTGGAGCTTCGATTGGAACGAGAAAAGAGGATATTTATTTTACTTCCGGCGGCTCAGAGGCAGATAACTGGGCCATTAAGGTTGCAGCAGATGCTTACGGACAAAAGGGAAAGCACATCATTACCAGTAAAATTGAGCATCATGCAGTGCTGCACACCTGTCAGTATCTGGAGCAGAAGGGCTTTGAGGTAACGTATCTGGATGTGGACGAAAATGGTGTGGTAAAGCTGGAGGAGTTAAAAAAGGCCATTCGCCCGGATACCATTTTGATTTCTATTATGTTTGCAAATAATGAGATCGGAACGATTCAGCCGATTAAGGAAATCGGAGCGATTGCCAGAGAACATGGAATTTTATTTCACACAGATGCGGTGCAGGCCTATGGCCATCTTCCCATTGATGTGGATGAGCTGGGGATTGACATGATGAGTGCCAGCGCTCACAAAATCAATGGACCTAAGGGGATTGGATTTCTTTATATCAGAAAGGGCATAAAAATTCGTTCCTTTATCCATGGAGGGGCACAGGAGAGAAAGCGCCGTGCAGGGACAGAAAATGTACCGGGTATTATAGGATTTGGAAAGGCTGTCCAGATTGCCATGGATACTATGGAGGAGCGGGCACAGCGGGAAGGAAAACTGCGGGATTATCTGATTGAGCGGGTGATGGCAGAGGTTCCCTACACCAGAGTGAACGGACACAGAACCAATCGGCTGCCTAACAATGTAAACTTCGCTTTTCAGTTTATAGAGGGAGAGTCTCTTCTGATCCTGTTGGACGGAAAGGGAATCTGCGGCTCCAGTGGCTCTGCATGTACCTCAGGATCTCTGGATCCCTCTCATGTGCTTCTGGCTATTGGTCTGCCCCATGAGATTGCTCACGGCTCTCTTCGTTTGACTCTCAGTGAGGAAAATACAGAGGAGGAGATGGATTTTGTGGCGGAAAGCATCAAAGAGATTGTTGCACGGCTGAGAAATATGTCTCCGCTGTATGAGGACTATATGAAGAAGCAGGAAAAGGGCAAATCTCATTCCGCATAAAAAGAGAAAACAGATAATTACAACGTACAAAAAGGAGAATTTGACAATGTATACAGAAAAAGTAATGGATCATTTTGAACACCCGAGAAATGTAGGAGAGCTGGAGAATCCCAGCGGAGTGGGAACAGTGGGAAATGCCAAGTGCGGAGATATTATGCGGATTTATCTGGATGTGGATGAAAATCAGATTATCCGGGATGTTAAGTTTAAAACCTTTGGCTGCGGCGCTGCAGTGGCAACCAGCAGTATGGCTACGGAAATGGTGAAGGGCAAATCCATTCAGGATGCTATGAAAGTAACCAATAAAGCAGTGATGGAAGCACTTGACGGACTGCCCCCTGTTAAGGTACACTGTTCTTTGCTGGCAGAGGAGGCAATCCATGCCGCACTGTGGGATTATGCCCAGAAAAACGGAATTCAGATCGAAGGTCTGGAGCAGCCCAAGAGCGATATCAGTGAGCACGAAGAGGAAGAAGAATATTGATGAAATCAGAACAGGTTCCGGGCAGCGAGGCTGTGCGGGAGGAAAAAAATCAGAAGAAAAAAGTAGTGATTGGAATGTCAGGCGGCGTCGATTCATCGGTAGCCGCCTGGCTTTTGGTGCAGCAGGGGTATGAGGTTATCGGAGTTACCATGCAGATCTGGCAGGAGGACGAGGAAACTGCGCAGGAGGAAGGCGGATGCTGCGGCCTGAGCGCTGTGGATGATGCCCGGAGAGTGGCCTGGCAGCTGAAGATCCCGTATTATGTTATGAACTTCCGGTCAGAATTCAAAAACAAGGTAATGGATTATTTTGTGGAGGAATATCTTCACGGAAGAACGCCTAATCCCTGCATTGCCTGCAACCGGTATGTAAAATGGGAATCGCTTTTGAAGCGGAGTATGGACATTGGCGCCGATTATATTGCTACAGGCCATTATGCCCGGGTGGAAAAGCTGGAAAACGGTCGTTACGCATTAAAGCGGTCCGCCACAGATGCAAAGGATCAGACCTATGCTTTGTATAATCTGACCCAGGAACAGCTTTCCCACACATTGATGCCGGTTGGAGATTATTCCAAGGAGGAGATCCGCCAGATGGCAGAGGAGCTGGGATTAAAGGTGGCTCATAAGGCAGACAGCCAGGAAATCTGCTTTATTCCGGATCATGACTACGCACGGTTTATTGAAGAGGAGATTGAGCGGGAAAACCGGGAGACGCAGCTGGAATCCTGCGGCGGATGCGCGTCATGTGAAACAAACAAGCCATGCAGACAGCTTCCGGGACCGGGAAATTTTGTAGATCGGGAAGGCAATATTCTGGGACAGCATCAGGGAATTACGCATTATACCATTGGACAGAGAAAGGGACTGGGACTTGCCATGGGACATCCTGTCTTTGTGGTAGAGATCCGTCCGGATACCAACGAAGTGGTAATTGGAAGTAATGAGGATGTATTTACGGACAGGCTGATTTGTGATAAACTGAACTGGATGGCAATCGACGGCCTTCACGGAAAAGAGCGGGAGGTTGTGGCGAAAATTCGTTACAGCCACAAGGGGGCGCCCTGTCGGATCCGGGAAATAGGAGAGGATCTGGTAGAGTGTCGTTTTCTGACTCCGGTTCGGGCAGTGACTCCGGGACAGGCAGTTGTATTTTATGACGGCGATTATGTAGCAGGCGGAGGTACAATTCGGTGAGAAAGCAATGGATGATTCTGGCTGTGACAGCGGCTGTTTCTCTGGCAGCGGCAGGGTGTCAGAAATATGAAAAGATAGAGCTGGCGGGAGAAGGATGGGAGTCGGCGCTGGACGGCCAGAGCAGTGATAGGCAGGACAAAGAAGCACAGAGAGAAGAGGAGCAGATGACGATGCCGGCTTCCCAGGTCAGTGCCAATCAGACAGACAGGACAAAGGAAACTGCTCCCTCGATGGAGGAGAGATCAGAAATAGTCTATGTTAATGCCAGCAGCTTGAATATTCGGACAGAACCGGGCTCAGACAGCCAGATTATCGGCCGGGCAGGACGGGGCTCAGAACTTAAGAGAACAGGTTACAGCCAGTCCTGGAGCAGAGTAGAGTATCAGGGACAGGTTTGCTATGCAGCCTCTCAGTACCTGACAACCAGTCAACCTTCTGTCCAGACAGTGGGAGGCGGTTCCTCCGAGGGTACAGCGGTAGGAAGTGCTGGCAGTGTGGATGCTGGCGTTCAGAATGGATCAGCAGAAGAGATTCGTTTGAATCCAGAGTGGAAATATGCCGGATATTCCAAAATCAATTCAGGAGCCGCAAGACTTTATGTTTCTGAGGCAGCTGCACGGAAGGGAAAGGTGGTCTGCGTGAATGCAGGACACGGAACCAGCGGCGGCTCCAGTGTGAAGACCCAGTGTCATCCGGACGGAACTCCAAAGGTAACGGGCGGAACCACAGGCGCCGGAGCCACAAGTGCAGTGGCAGTGTCCGGCGGAATGCAGTTTGCAGACGGCACAGCGGAGGCAAAGGTGACTCTTGCCATGGCAAAGGTGCTGAAGGATAAGCTGCTTGCCCGGGGATACAATGTACTGATGATTCGGGAAGGGGATGATGTCCAGCTGGATAACATTGCAAGGACGGTAATTGCCAATAATCGGGCAGACTGTCACATTGCCCTTCACTGGGATTCCACAACCAGCGATAAAGGAGCGTTTTACATGAGTGTACCGGAGACAGCATCCTACCGCAGCATGGAGCCGGTGGCTTCTCACTGGCAGGAGCATCATAAGCTGGGGGACAGTCTTTTGACAGGCTTAAAGGGCGCAGGAGTGAAGATTTTTTCCAGTGGGAAAATGGCAATGGATCTGACGCAGACCTCTTATTCTACAGTACCGTCGATTGATATTGAGTTGGGAGACAAGGCGTCGAATCACTCCGCAGCAGTTTTGGAACAGCTGGGGAACGGGTTGGCAGACGGCGTGGATCTGTTCTTTGGAAATTAGAGAGAAGAATAACCGTTCAGCCATGCATCTTCTTGCCTGCTTACAGAGGACAAAAAGTATGGCTGAACGGTTACCGGGAAGATATAGCTTCTGAAAAATCAGGTTTACAATCTGGGCGATACCGTGTATAATGGTATCGTCTGTTTTATGGAGACGTAGCGAAGCGGCCGTAACGCGGCGCACTCGAAATGCGTTTATCGGTTCATCCCGGTACGAGGGTTCGAATCCCTCCGTCTCCGCTGGAAAGCCCTTGAGAAATCAAGGGCTTTTGTTATTCGTGTTGCATATTTTTCCGGTATATTTAGTTTGGCCATGACAAATGCATTTAAGTGCCTCGTCCGTGAAATGAGGTATGTGAAATATTATTTTGGCACAAGCTTTTCATACCTGAAAAGAGAGTTTGGAAACTGTTAAAAGTCAAAAACGGAAAATAAAATCAGTTGATCGCATTTTTTCCCTGTGCTATACTGTGTCCATCGAAAAAATCGTAACAGTTTAGCCTTGCATCTTCTTGCCCGCTTACAGCGGACAAGAAGCATTAGGCGTCCGCCTTATGTGGATTTAAGCATCAAAACTCTTATGAAAGCAAGCTTTCAACGAGTTTTCCTGACGGAATCCTCGCAAGGCTGAACTGTTACAAGAAATCATTTTTCCGGTTACGAATGCAATTGAGGAGGAAATAATTATGAGTATCAGAATTGGAATTTTAGGTTACGGAAATCTGGGAAAGGGTGTGGAGAGTGCGATTGCGCAGAATCCGGATATGGAGCTGGCTGCAGTATTTACCCGCCGGAATCCGGAACAGGTTACAGTGAGAACAAAAGGTGTTCAGGTGCTTTCTGCGGATGAACTGGATCATATGCAGGGCGATATTGACGTGTTGATTCTTTGTGGAGGAAGTGCAACCGATCTTCCGGAGCAGACTCCCAAATATGCAGCAATGTACAATGTGGTTGACAGCTTTGATACTCATGCAAGGATTCCGGAGCATTTTGCAGCAGTGGACAAGGCTGCAAGGGAGGCTGGAAAGACCGCTTTGATTTCCTGTGGATGGGATCCGGGGATGTTCTCTTTAAATCGTCTGTATGCATCCTGCGTGCTGCCGGAGGGTCAGGATTATACCTTCTGGGGAAGAGGCGTGAGCCAGGGCCATTCTGACGCTGTGCGCCGTATTGACGGGGTAAAGGACTGCAGACAGTATACAGTTCCTGTTCCTGAGTCCTTAGAGGCAGTTCGCAGCGGTTCCAATCCCCAGCTGACAACCCGCCAGAAGCATACGAGAGAGTGTTTTGTTGTGGCTGAGGAAGGCGCAGACAAGGCAAGGATTGAACAGGAAATCAAGACCATGCCTAACTATTTTGCAGATTACGATACCACAGTTCATTTTATTACAGAAGAGGAAATGAAGCGTGACCACAGTGGTCTGCCTCATGGCGGCTGTGTGATCCGCACTGGTGTAACGGGCATGGAAAAGGAACACGGTCATGTGATTGAGTACAGCCTGAAGCTGGATTCCAATCCGGAATTTACCGGCTCTGTGATTACTGCCTATGCCCGCGCTGTGTGCAGAATGAACCAGGAAGGGATGAATGGATGCAAGACGGTATTTGATATTGCTCCGGCTTATCTGTCTTCAAAGAGCGGAGAAGAGCTGCGGGCTCATTTACTGTAGAAGTTGAAGGAAAGCGGCGTTTTTCTGCGGAGAGAATTCTCCCTGTGGAAAAGCGCTGCTTTCTTTTATGCTTTTTCCAAAATGAAGTGCTGGAAGGAAATCTTGCTTTAGTGCTTGACAGAATCTGGGAAAATCGTCACAATAGAAGCAGCAGATGAGGAGGTTGGAAGAATGATCAAACTGGTAGTATCAGATATAGATGGAACTTTGCTGGAGGATGGCGGACATGAGCTGAATCCGGAGCTTTTTGATGTGATTTTAAAGCTTCGTGCAGCAGGGATGCAGTTTGCAGCAGCCAGCGGGCGGCAGTGGGCCAGTATCGAAGCTGTATTTGAGCCCATCAAAGAAAAAATATTTTATCTGTCGGATAATGGAGCTTATGTTGGAATGTGCGGCCGAAATCTGTTTTTAAATCCTATTGATCGGGATTTGATTCATGAAATGATTCGGGATATCCGTGCTGCCGGTTTGACTGTTTTGCTGAGTGGTCCGGATCAGGCATATATGGATGAGGATAATCCGGAGTTTTACCGGTGGCTGACGGAAGGATATCGTTTCCAGGTAAAGCAGGTAAGGGATTTGATGCAGGTAGAGGATCAGTTTATTAAAATCTCTGCCTACAAAAAGCATGATGTAGAGCCTGCCACAAAAGAACTGCGGGAAAAATATGGAAGCCGGCTGAAAATTACCATTTCTGGAGATATGTGGATGGACTGCATGGCCTCTGGTGTTAATAAGGGAGAGGCAGTAAAGCTTTTGCAGGAAAGCCTTGGGATTCTTCCAGAGGAGACAATAGCCTTTGGAGATCAGCTGAATGATATGGAGATGTTAAAGCAGGCTTATTACAGCTTTGCTATTGGAAATGCCAGACCAGAGGTAAAGGCCGCAGCCCGGTTTCAGGCTGATACTAATGTAAAGGACGGCGTACTGAAGATTTTAAAGCTTTTGCTCTAAGGCAGGAATACAGGCGGGAAGGACGGGAAACAAAAAGACTGAGAAAGCAGACAGTGAAAGCCCGAATATGGGAAAGTCGGAAGGCAGTCTAAGAAAGCCAGAGGAGACAGAAGGGCAGCCTGGGAAAGGCCAAAGCAGTCAGAAAGCTAAGAAAACAGTCCGCGAAAGGCCAAAGCAGTCAGAAAGCGAAGAAAGCAGTTCGCGAAAAAACAAAGCAGGACAAAAACCTGAGAAGGAACGCGGCAGAAAACAGGAGTTTGGGAATTCATGAGAAATTGGAAAAAAACGGCAGCAGCAATATTGCTGGTCTTTGCTGCAGTCACTGGTATTTTATTTTTCAGAAACGGGTTTTCCATAAGAAAAGAAACTGGAGACACTTCCGGATTTCCGGATGCGCAGGCCATGCTGATTATTACAACAGAGGCAAACAGGTATCGGACCGTGTATACGGATCAGATCTGGCAGGTGCAGGTTGGGGAGGAGGAATCTTTTCAGCTCTATCTTCTGGAGCAGATTCGGACCTTTTTGAAAGAAGTAAAAACCATGAATCTGCTGGCAGATGAGAGAGGAATTCAGCTGACTGGACAGGAAAAGGAGCAGCTTCGGCAGCTTTCCTCAGAGTTTTATCAGTCTTTGACTGAGGCAGATCGGGAATGTATCGGCGCCAGTGAGGAAGATGTGTATGCAATGTATGAGGCGTATCACAGGGCAAATCGTCTGGTGGATGAAGTGACAAAAAATGTGGATCTGGAAATCAGCGACAGTGAGGCCCGAGTCATGAAGATTCAGGAGCTTTGTCTGGAAACGGAAGAAAGCGCCCAGGAGGCCTTTCAGCAGCTTTCGGAGGAAGGAACGAATTTTTCTTCAGTAGCCAGGGCAATTCGGGAGGAAGGTTATAAAGAGCAGTCTGTAGGAAGGGGAGAGCGTTCGGCAGCATATGAGACTGCTGTATTTTCCCTGGAAGATGGGCAGCTCAGCCAGCCATTTGCAGATGGAGACAGCTGGTACCTTGTAAAATGTGTGGATTCCTATGATGAAGACGCGACTCTGGAGAGGAAGGAAAGACTGGCGCTGCAGAGGAAAAATCAGGCCTTCCGGCGGATTTATGACACCTTTGCCGGAGAACATCCAGTTGAGATTCAGGGCAGCATCTGGGAAAATGTGGATTTAACAGAGATGGGACAGTCTACAACGGTAGATTTTTTTGAGCGGTATCAGGAATATATGAGTCAGAAGAAATAAGCTGAAGAGAGGGCAGAAAGCATGGTTGCATTGCGGATGGAGGATTTAAAAGGGTTTACGGCAGGGCTGTTTATGGGAGAACTGTTTGACGGCTGGCTGGTGAGGGAGGCAGAGATTGTCACCTTTAACCGGTTTACCATAGACGGAAGAATCCGCCAGGGGTATTATTCAGACTGGGAACTGGAGCAGAATCGGATTGAGGATTTGTCTTCCTGGAAAATGATAAAGCCCTTTTGCTATTCGCTGATTAAAGGAAAAAAACTGCCGGAAAGTTTTCATATCACGCTTCAGCTTCCTCCGGCTCAGACGGAAGATTTTTTAAAAAAAGCAAATCTGGAATTTACTGCAGATCAGGTGGCGGGGCTTTATCTGAATATTCGCTATGAAAACGGCGTTCTTTCCTGTATAACAGGAACCTCCCTGAAGATTTTTACTTTGGATAAGCGTTTGGAGTATGAATGGGATGAAACGGTACGCCGGTATTTTAAGAAGAAACAGGTTCCCTTTACATAAAAAGATAAATTATTAGCACTCATTTAAAATGAGTGCTAATTTTCTGTTGACATTTGGGTAACTCAGTATTAAAATAATCATCAGAGTTTCCTGCAGACGGCGGGAAACAGGATCACAGTGTAAAGGAGAGAATAATATGAGCAGCAGAACAGGCAATTTATCTATTAACAGTGAAAACATATTTCCGATTATTAAAAAATGGCTGTATTCCGACCACGATATTTTTTACAGAGAGCTGGTATCTAATGGATGCGATGCTATTACCAAGTTAAAAAAGCTGGAGCTGATGGGCGAGTATTCCCGTCCTGAGGATCTGGAATATAAGATTCAGGTGACTGTAAATCCAGATGAAAAGACGATTTCCGTGACAGATAACGGACTGGGCATGACTGCAGAAGAGGTAGAGGAGTATATTAACCAGATTGCTTTTTCCGGCGCTCAGGATTTCCTGGAAAAATATAAGGATAAAGCCAATGAGGATCAGATCATCGGCCATTTCGGACTGGGATTTTATTCTGCATTTATGGTTGCAGATAAGGTAACCATTGATACCCGGTCTTACAAAGAAGGAAGCACCCCGGTTCACTGGGAGTCCGACGGAGGTCTGACCTTTGAGATGAAGGACGGCGAGAAGGAAGAGCAGGGAACGACGATTACTCTGTATTTGAATGAGGACAGCTATGAGTTTGCCAATGAGTATCGTGCAAGAGAGGTACTGGACAAATACTGCTCCTTTATGCCTGTTCCGATTTTCCTGGACAATGCAAAGGCAGAGCCCCAGTATGAGACGATTGAAAAGGATGAACTGACTGATAAGGATACGATTGTTGAAACTGTGGTAGAGCCGGCAAAGACGGAAGAAAAGGAAAATGAAAACGGAGAGAAGGAGACCGTTGAGGTAGAGCCTTCCAGAGAACGGTATAAAATTCTTAAACGTCCGGTTGCATTGAACGACGTAACACCTCTGTGGAACAAGCATCCCAATGAGTGTACGGAGGAGGAATACAGGGATTTCTATCGTAAGGTCTTTATGGACTATAAGGAGCCGCTGTTCTGGATTCACCTGAACATGGATTATCCCTTTAACTTAAAAGGAATTCTCTACTTCCCGAAGATCAACACAGAGTATGATTCGATTGAGGGAACCATTAAGCTGTACAACAACCAGGTATTTATTGCAGATAACATTAAGGAAGTAATTCCGGAATTCCTGATGCTGTTAAAGGGAACCATTGACTGTCCGGATCTGCCTTTGAACGTTTCCAGAAGCGCTCTGCAGAATGATGGATTTGTAAAGAAGATTTCCGATTACATTACCAAAAAGGTGGCTGACAAGCTGACCGGTATGTGCAAGACGGATCGGGAAAACTATGAGAAATACTGGGATGACATTGCTCCCTTTATCAAATTTGGCTGCTTAAAGGATGAGAAGTTTGCAGAGAAGATGAATGATTATATTCTCTTTAAGAATCTGGAAGGAAAGTACCTGACTCTGAAGGACTGCCTGGAGGAAAACAAGGAGAAGCATGAGAATACCATTTTCTATGTAACCGATGAGAAGGAACAGAGCCAGTACATCAATATGTTTAAGGCAGAGGGACTGGATGCAGTAATTCTTCCTCACAGTATTGACAGCCCCTTTATCGGACATCTGGAACGGAAGAATGAAGGACTGAAGTTCCTGCGTATTGATGCAGACTTAAACGATACCTTTAAAGAAGAGGTTAAGGAGGATGACGAGGAGTTTAAGAAAAATGCAGATACTCTGAAGGAGATCTTTAAGAAGGCTCTGAATAATGACAAGCTGGAAATTAAGGTTGAAAAATTAAAGGACGCCAGCATGTCTTCTGTTCTTACTGTGGCCGAGGAAAGCCGCCGTATGCAGGATATGATGAAGATGTACAATATGTATGGCATGGATCCCTCTATGTTTGGCGGCATGGGTGAAGTTCTGGTTCTGAATGCCAATAACCAGCTGGTTCAGTATGTACTGAATCATGGGGAAGGCGAGAATACAGCGAAGATTTGTGAACAGCTTTATGATCTGGCTCTGCTGGCTCACGGTACTCTGACTCCAGAGCGGATGACGAAGTTTATTGCTCGGAGCAATGAAATCATGATGATGATGGCCGAATAATATATTGAAATCCTGAAAATATATGCTATAATAAGTAGTAATGAAAACTATGTTTTGTAGAGAAAATATTTCAGGAGGCAATTTATGAGCTATAAAATTATTGGCGACAGCTGCCTGGATTTGACGGATGCATTAAAGAAGGATTCCAGATTTGCCACAGTTCCGCTGACACTCCAGGTAGATGATACCATGGTGATAGACGATGACACGTTTGATCAGAAGGCGTTTCTTGCGCTGGTAAAGGCCAGTGAAAACTGTCCCAAGTCTGCATGTCCATCTCCGGATGCCTTTAAGCAGGCTATGGAGTGTGAAGAGGATGACGTATATATTATTACGCTTTCCAGCCATTTAAGCGGAAGCTACAACAGCGCTGTGATTGGAAAAGAGCTGTATGAGGAGGAGCACGGAGCTGATCACAAAAATATTCTTGTGATTGATTCAGAATCTGCTTCTTCCGGAGAACTGAATCTGGCGATGGGAATCTGCGAGATGTATGAGGAAGGTCTTGATTTTCAGGCAATTTCCGAAAAAATTATGAAAAAGCGAGATGACGAGAATGTTTATTTTGTTCTTGACACCCTGGATTTTCTGAGAAAAAATGGAAGACTGACAGGCCTGCAGGCGTTTTTTGCTACAGCGCTCAATATCAAGCCTATTATGGGAGCGGAAAAGGGCGTTATTATCAAGCTGGAACAGGCAAGAGGCATCAATAAAGCTTTTGCCAGAATGTGCGAGATTGCTGTGAAGGAAGCGGGAGAAACTGAGAAAAAGCGGGTGATCATTGCTCACTGCAATTGCCCGGAGCGAGCAGCGCAGGTAAAACAGGAAATGGAAAAACGTGCCTCCTTCCGGGAGATTCTGATTACAGAAACCGCAGGTGTTGCCACGATGTATGCCGGAGACGGCGGAATTATTATGTCCGTTGAAGGATAATCTCAAAAAACAAAGACAGCTGTTAGGACGGGGGTTACAGAAAAGAAAACCATGTTCCTAAACAGCTGTTTTTTATGTCATAGGAAAGTGCGTCCTATGACATAAAAACGCTCCGCGAGGATCGCCATGGGTTGGAAGAGAAGTGGTCTGATGAGACGACCCGCCGCAGGCGGAGAAGCTCGCGGGCGAGCTTCTTTTTTCATTTTTATATGTGGCATCCCTGCGTGATGCCTCGTTCCTGAAAGCGCCGGGTAAGTGTATTCAGTACCAGGCGCTTATTTGCACTCCAAAGGGGAGCAATCAGCAGATTTTTTGGTCCGTCACCGGTGATTCTGTGAATGACGATTTCCGGTGGAAGAAGGGAAACACAGTCAATTACCAGATCCAGATATTCTTCCATAGACATCACCGGAAAGGGAGTCTGCTCATATAGAAGTGCCAGATCCGTGCCCTTTAAAATGTGGAGAAGCTGCAGTTTAATCCCTTGAATGTCGTTTGAGCCCAGCCAGTAAACGGTTTCCAGCATTTGTGTTCTGTCTTCGCCTGGAAGTCCAAGAATCACATGGACAATGACTTCCAGACCCCGGCGGCGAAGCCGGTTTTTGGCATCTGTAAAGCAGTCAAGCTCATAACCACGGCGAATCAGACGGGCGGTATCCGGGTGAATCGTCTGAAGACCCAGCTCAATCCAGACTGGTTTGATTTGGTTTAATTCTTCCAGCAAATCCAGAACCTCCTCCGGAAGACAATCAGGGCGGGTAGCAATGGAGAGAACCCGGATTTCCGGATGAAGAATAGCTGCAGTAAAAAGCTGGCGCAGATAGGAAACAGGGGCATAGGTATTGGTATAGGACTGGAAATAGGCAATATAGGCGCCGGGGGAGGAACCCATTTTCCGGCTGATGCGGGAAATGGCAAGATCAATTTGTCTGTGGACGGACTCTTCCGTCATGCCAGCTGCGCCCTGCAGAGGTACGGCGAAATCTCCGGAACCGCCTGCGCTGCAGAAGATACAGCCGCCAGTTCCGATGGTGCCGTCCCGATTGGGACAGGTCATGCCGCCTTCCAGAGCGATTTTATATACCTTGGTGCCAAAACGGCGTTTCATTTCATAATCAAGAGAGTGGTAGGGTTTTCCATTCCAGTCCATATATAGTTCTCCTTTTATCAGGTCTACTGGTGTCCGCAGCCTGCGCATCCAGCATACTGGCATCCGGTCGGGGTCACGGCGCAGCCTCCCATAGCAGTTTCCCTCAGTTCTCTGGGAAGAGCTCTTCCTACCGTGTACATGGACTCCAGCATTTCATCAAAGGGGATGAGCTGAGAAACTCCGGCAAGGGCCAGTTCTGCTGCAATGAAGGCGTTAGAAACACCGGATGCATTTCTCATCTGACAGGGATATTCCACAAGACCTCCTACGGGATCGCAGACTAATCCCAGCATGTTCATCAGAACTGTGCTGCCGGCAGAAAGACACTGAGAGGGTGTGCCTCCCATCAGCTCGGCAGCAGCTGAAGCCGCCATAGCAGAGGCAACGCCGACTTCAGCCTGACAGCCTCCGACAGCGCCGGCGATGGTAGCATTGCGCATTGCAAGATAGCCAATTGCTCCTGCATGGAACATGGCATCCAGAATCTGCTCCTCAGAGAAGCCATATTCTTCTTTTAAGGCCAGAAGAACTCCAGGAAGAATTCCGGCAGATCCGGCAGTAGGAGCGGCTACAATAAGGCCCATAGAGGTATTCACCTCCAACACGGCCATAGCATGCATAATTCCACGGCTGACAACATTTCCGCAAATGTTTTTTCCAGCCTGAAGCTGAAGATTCAAAAGCTTTGATTCACCGCCAATCAGCCCGCCGATAGACTTTCGGGGAGAGGTAATGGGGACAGTCGCGGATTCCTCCATAATTTTCCAGGCCTTTCTCATGCGGGAACGGATTTCCTGCCCAGACAGTCCAGACTGGCAGACCTCCCTCTGATACATAATATCTGAAATACTGCAGTTGTTTTTTTCGCATAATGCCAAGAGTTCTCTGGCATTTTTAAAATCAACCGGTTCTAAGCAGTCTGATTCCTCCGGGGAAGAGCTGTCAGCGTCCGCTGTCAGAACAGGCTGGTCCTTGTGTACCAGCATTACATCCTGAACAGAAGGATTTTTTCGGATCAGTTCACTGACAGAATCAGGAAGCGCGTCATCAGATTCAACAATAGAATAAGCAGTCTGTCCTTTTTCTTCCCGGAACAGCTTCATAAATGCGATATTGATGTTTTCACTGGCAAGGCAGGAAGTGATGTGAGCCACAACGCCAGGGGTATCCTTGTGAATGGCAATTACCGTGCTGTATTCTCCGGTAAAATCCACATCTACCTGATTGATTCTGGAAATACGGATTTTGCCTCCGCCCAGAGATTCTCCGCGCACAGTCATGATCTGGCCGGCTGCGTTGGTCATAGAAATATCCACAGTATTGGGATGACTGACTTCGGTAGCTTCATTGGGAATAAACTGGTATTCCAGTCCACGCTCGCTGGCAATGCGAAAGGAATCCGGGATCCGGCGGTCATCGGTATTAAAACCCAGAATACCGCCTAAAAGTGCCCGGTCAGTGCCGTGTCCGCGGTAGGTTTTTGCAAAAGACCCGTAAAGGGTAAATACAACCTTTCTTAAAGGTCCGTTAATCATTTTCTGCGCCAGAAATGCGAGGGAATCTGCCCCGGCTGTGTGAGAGCTGGAGGGGCCAATCATATTTGGGCCAAGCACATCAAAAACACTGATAGATGCCATAGTTTTGTCTCCTTTAAAAAATTTTGTAACTGTTCAGGACGGCCATCTTCTTGTCAGGCAAAGCCGAACAAGAAGCGTCGGAGATTCCTCCGATGTGAGAACTGACTGGAAAATCCGCTTACAAGCAAGCCTGACATGAATTTTCTGCCAGTTCCCACGCTGTTCTGACTAGTTACAGAAAAATTCTTGTTTGTCATCTTTGCACCTACAATATATCATGTTCGATAAATATAATCAAATTCAATCTTTTACTAGGATTACCCAGGACAGGAAAGGAAAAACAGAAGGGATGCGGCTTCCTGTTTTGAGCCTCTGGTTCAGGAACATGAAATTCCGCAGGAAATCAAAGAATATTGTATTGTACCGACCCGGGAAGGTGTGTTATACTTTGGACAGTTCTAAAAAATGACAACCGTTCAGCCTTGTGAAGATTCAGACAGGGAAATGCATTGCAGGCGGGCAAGAAGATGCAGGGGCGAACGGTTAGAAAAAATATAAGTTTGGAGGGTATAAAAATGAAATCAGCAGAAACCTTGCAGTTGCTTGATTCTCCGCAGGCAGCAGCGTTGATGGAGAAGCTTTATGGAAGAGAGGCGGCAGAAAACACAGGGCGTTACCGGGATATGATCGGTAAATTCCAGAAAACCTTTGGAGATCGTGATATTCTGATGTTCAGTTCCCCGGGACGGACGGAGATCAGTGGAAATCACACGGATCACAATCACGGCAAGGTTCTTGCCGGAAGCATTAACCTGGACTGTGTAGGCGTTGCGGCAAAGAATGATTCCTCTAAGGTAAACATTATCAGCGAGACCTTTCAGCAGGAATTTACTATTGATCTGAACGATCTGGAGCCCAGCCCCAAAAAGGCAGGAACTGTGGATCTGGTTAAGGGACTTCTGAAGGGATTTCAGGAGAAAGGATTTCAGATAGGTGGATTTGATGCGTATATTACAAGCAATGTAATCAGCTCTGCAGGGGTCAGCTCCTCTGCTTCCTTTGAGATGCTGCTGTGCTCTATGCTGAATCGATTCTTCAATGATGGCAGGATGGATACGGTTGCCTATGCACATGTAGGAAAATATGCAGAGAATGTATACTGGGATAAGGCTTCCGGCCTTCTGGATCAGATGGCCTGTGCGGTAGGCGGACTGATTACGATTGATTTTGCCAATCCGTCAACTCCGGCGGTAGAGAAGATCGATTTTGATTTTGCATCCAGAGATCACAGCCTTATTATTGTACAGACAGGAAAGGGACATGCAGATTTGAGCGCAGATTATTCCGCAGTTCCGTCTGAGATGAAGAAGGTAGCAGAGTATTTTGGCAAAGAGGTGTGCGCAGAGATTACAGAGGAGCAGGTCATTGACAACCTGAAAGCAGTTCGGGAATTTGCCGGTGACCGGTCTGTGATGCGGGCTCTGCACTTCTTTGAGGAAAACCGCCGGGTAGACGCTGAGGTGGCAGCTTTGAAGGAGGGCCGGTTTGAGGACTTCCTGAGCAATATTACAGCTTCCGGCAATTCTTCCTGGAAGTGGCTGCAGAACTGCTATACAAACAGTGATTACCAGGAACAGGGAATTTCCGTTGCTCTGGCTTTGACTGAGCTGTTTATTGAGAAAAAGAAGAAGGGAGCCTGCAGAATTCACGGCGGCGGATTTGCCGGCGTTATTATGGCAATGCTTCCCAATGAGATTGTGGATGAGTATGTTGCATATATGGAAAAGGCGCTGGGAGAAGGCTGCGCTTACCGGATGAGCATTCGTCCTTATGGGGCAATCTGTGTGAATGATGCAGTCTGATGACGGCGAAGCCGCTTTTGATGAGAAGGATTTCTGACAGGGGATAAGGAGTTTCTGAAGAAAAGAAAATATTTTCTGAAGAGAACAAGGAAAAATCCAGAAGGAAACAGAGAATTTTCTGAAAAAACGAAGTTTTTCTGCAGGGAGCAAAAGGTAAGGAAACAAGGAATGTATGGGGCAGGCATGGAAAACGTGATTGTTCCGTACATTCTTTCTTTTTTTTCAGATTTGTGGTATGATGTCCCGGTTAATGAAAAAATGGAGTACAGGACAGAACAATGAGACAGAAAAAATTAATCATTCTCTTTTTTTATATGGCGCTTCTGGCTGCCTGTGCCGGTATTGTATGGCTTCTGGGACGGCTAAACAGCCCTGTGGAGCCGGGAAAGCCATCTGTACAGGAATCGGAGTATCCGGAACAGACGGAGACTTCCGTGGAGGAAACTCTGACCGGAGAAACAGAAGGGGAACAGCCCACTGAAACAGGTTCGGAAGAAGGGCTGGAGGTTTCAGGAAGACCGGCAGGGACAAATAAGCCCGGGGGACAGATGGAAATTCTGGACGAAACACCGCCGCCCTACGAACCGCCGAGACTGATGCTGGTGTCGGATCTTCACTATATGAGCGCCTCCACTCACGATGATGGGAAGGCCTTCTGGAACATGGTGAAGTTGGATGACGGGAAGGCTCATCAGTACAGCGAACAGCTTCTGGATGCTTTGGCAGCCAGAGCGCTTGAGGAAAAGCCGTCGGCTCTGGTGCTTTCTGGCGATATTACTCTGAATGGAGAAAAGGAAAATCATTTGGAGCTGGCAAAAAAACTGAAGGAGATCCAGGACGGAGGAGTTCCTGTGGTGGTGATTCCGGGAAATCACGATATCCAGAATCACAATGCAGCAGTATATTTTGGAGAGAAAAAAGAGGCAGCAGAGTATCTTACCTCAGGGGATGACTTTTATGAAATTTATCATTCTTTTGGATATGATCAGTCCCCGAACCGAGATCCGGCTTCTTTAAGTTATGTGTATCCGGTGGATCCCTGGCACTGGCTTTTGATGCTGGACACCTGTCAGTATGAGGACGGGAATCATGTAAACGGACGTTTGAAGCCGGAAACTCTAAAGTGGCTGGAGGTTCATCTTCAGGTGGCCCAGGAACACGGAATTCAGGTTCTTCCTATCGGACATCATAATCTGCTTTGGGAAAGCCGCCTGTATACGGATGACTGTACAATGGAAAATTATCAGGAGATAACGGCACTTTTTGAGAAATATCAGGTTCCTCTCTATGTCAGCGGTCATCTTCATGTCCAGAGAGTGAAAAAGCATCAGCCGGAGCCGGGAGAGCAGCAGGAATATGGAATTTCTGAGATTGTTCTTGGGGCCGTTTCCCTGTCGCCAAACCACTATGGTATGTTGTCCTGGGATGATTTGGGAGGAATGCATTTTGAAACAAATCAGCTGAATCTGGAGGGATGGCTTCCTGAAGTGGAAAACTACGAGGAATGGTCTGAGTCTTTTTTTAAAGAGATTATTCGTACTCAGACAGAGAAAAAGATTTCTCTGGTTCCAGATGATTTAAAGAAGCTTATGGCAGAGCTTTATACGGATGTGTATTATGATTACTGTGCCGGAAACAGGATAGAAAAAGAAACAGTGATCCGGCGGCGGGCCTATGCTCTCTGGATGAGGGCAGAGCCGGAGAATCCCTGTGTGGATCAGATCATGCAGATGATAAAGGACGGAGGGAGCGAGGCAAAGGTCTGGCATTGGGAGCCAGAATATCCTATTGTGAGGGAAAACTTTCAGGAAGAGGCGGAAGAGACAGCCGCAGAGGAGGAATGAGGAAAATGACAGAGAATAATAGAAATAGGACACAGCAGAAGGAAGCAGAGGAACCTGGAAACAGAAAACGTCCTCTTATCGGTCTGGTTCCCCTGTATGATGAATTTAAGGACAGTTACTGGATGCTTCCTGGATATATGATTGCCCTGGAAGAGGCCGGAGCAATTCCGGTGATGATGCCGCTTACTGCAGAGGAGGGAGCGGTCAGTCAGCTGGCAGAGCAGCTGGACGGATTTGTACTTACCGGAGGCCATGATGTAGATCCGGCTGTTTACGGAGAAGAAAAACGGGAGGTGTGCGGAACCCTTTGCCAGCAGAGAGATCAGATGGAGAAGCTTCTGCTTCAGGAGGCTTTAAAACTGG
Organism: uncultured Clostridium sp.; assembly: GCA_900538475.1. Taxonomy (GTDB): domain Bacteria; phylum Bacillota; class Clostridia; order Lachnospirales; family Lachnospiraceae; genus Brotaphodocola. The sequence goes on from UPYT01000004.1 coordinate 45,766, forward strand.
ACAAGCCGGTATTTGGCATTTGCCGGGGACTGCAGTTCCTCAATGGATATTTGGGCGGAACTCTGTATCAGGATCTGGAAACAGAATATCCTGCATCCGGAACAGGAGAAGAAAATCAGGTGAATCACAGAATGAAGCCGCCTTATGATGGGGAAGCGCACAAGGTCAGGATTCTTCCGGAATCCTTCCTGGAAAGTATTCTTGATCAGCAGGAGATAGGAGTAAACAGCTGCCATCATCAGGGCATCCAGAAGCTGGCTCCAGTTCTTGAAGCTGCGGCTGTGGGGCCGGATGGTTTGATTGAAGCAGTAGAAATGCCGGGAAAACGGTTTGTGGCAGCTGTTCAGTGGCATCCGGAATTTTCCTTCCGGAAAAGCGGGGAAAGCAGAAAAATTTTGGCTAAATTTGTAGAAGCCTGCTGTGGAAATGCCGGGAAAACCCTGTGATTCTGTGCGAAAGCCATATTGACGGATGGATTCATCTGCGATTACAATAGATATGGTGAAAAAGAGAACAAAAAAGATAGAAAAGCAAGAGGGGGGATTGAAACATGAACTTATCTGAAAAACTTGTTTCTGCCTGTGGAAAGCCCATTGAGAACTGTACAAACAGGGAGCTTTACGAGGCGCTTTTAACTATGGTGCAGCAGGAGGCCTGTGCCCGCACAGCAGAGACAGGAAAGAAAAAAGTATATTATATTTCAGCAGAATTTCTGATTGGAAAACTGCTTTCGAATAACCTGATTAATCTGGGCTGGTATGATGAGATCCGGGAGATTCTGGCAGCAGCAGGAAAGGATATCGGTCAGATTGAGGAAGTGGAGCCGGAGCCTTCCCTTGGAAACGGCGGGTTGGGCCGTTTGGCAGCCTGCTTCCTGGATTCTATGGCAAGTCTTGGATTAAACGGCGATGGAATCGGTCTGAATTATCACCTGGGACTGTTTCGACAGGAATTTGAAGAGGAACTGCAGAAAGCGGTTCCCAATCCCTGGATAGAAGAGAAAACCTGGCTGTTAAAGAGAGAGACAACGTATCCTGTTTCTTTTGGCGGCTTTACGGTTCAGTCCCGTCTTTATGATATTGCAGTAACCGGCTACAAAAACCGCACCAATATGCTTCACCTGTTTGATCTGGATACTGTAGACGAAGGTCTGGTAAAGGATGGAATTGATTTTGATAAGGAAAATATTGCCAAAAACCTGACGCTGTTTTTATATCCTGACGACAGCGATGAGGAAGGCCGTAAGCTTCGAATTTATCAGCAGTATTTTATGGTCAGCAGCGGCGCTCAGTATATTCTGGACGAATGTGAAAGAAAGGGAAGCACCCTCCACGATCTTCCTGATTATGCAGTGATTCAGATCAATGATACCCATCCGTCTATGGTAATTCCAGAGCTGATTCGTCTCCTGACCGGGCGCGGCATTGCGTTTGATGAGGCAGTGGAGATTGTGAAAAAGACCTGCGCCTACACCAATCACACGATCCTGGCAGAAGCCCTGGAGAAGTGGCCTATTTCTTATTTGAAGGAAGTAGTTCCTCAGCTGGTTCCGATTATTGAAATTTTAGATGATCGGATCCGCAGAAAATACCAGGACGAGGCTGTGGCGATTATTGATAAAAACGATGTCGTGCATATGGCTCATATGGATATCCACTATGGATTTTCTGTTAATGGAGTGGCATACCTGCATACAGAGATTTTAAAGAACAGTGAGCTGAATGCTTTTTATCAGCTGTATCCGGAGAAATTCAACAATAAGACTAACGGAATTACCTTCCGCCGGTGGCTGCTTCACTGCAACCATCCGCTGGCAGATCTGATTACAGACCGTATTGGCAATCAGTACAAAAAGGATGCGGCTCTTCTGGAGCTTATGACAGCCTGCTCTGACGAGGAAACTTTAAAGCAGCTTCTGGAAATCAAGCATCAGAATAAGCTTGCTTTAAAAGCATATTTAAAAGAAACCCAGAATGTGGACATTGATGAAAATTCCATCTATGATATTCAGATTAAGCGTCTTCACGAGTACAAGCGCCAGCAGATGAATGCGCTGTATGTGATTCACAAATATCTGGAGATTAAGCGGGGCAAAAAGCCGGCAAGACCGATTACCGTGATTTTCGGTGCCAAGGCGGCTCCGGCCTATGTGATTGCGAAGGATATTATTCATCTGATTCTCTGTCTTCAGAAGCTGGTGAACGAGGATCCGAAGGTCAGCCCGTGGCTGAAGGTGGTTATGATTGAAAACTACAATGTAACCAAGGCAGAAAAGCTGATTCCGGCCTGCGATATTTCTGAGCAGATTTCTCTGGCATCCAAGGAAGCCAGCGGAACCGGCAATATGAAGTTTATGTTAAATGGCGCAGTTACCCTGGGCACCATGGATGGAGCCAATGTGGAGATTGCAGAGCTGGTTGGAAAAGACAATATTTATATTTTCGGTGAGTCCAGTGAGACAGTAATTGACCATTATGCCAAGGCTGATTATGTTTCCAGAGAGTATTATGAGAAGGATGCGGACATCAAAGAGGCCGTGGACTTTATCATAGGCAAGGAAATGATGAAGATTGGACATAAGGAAAATCTGGAACGGCTTTACAAGGAACTGCTGAATAAGGACTGGTTTATGACACTTCTGGATTACAGAAGCTACGCTGAGGCAAGAGAAAAGGCTTATGCCGATTACGAGGATCGGATGAGCTGGGCCAAAAAGATGCTGGTAAATATCAGCAAGGCCGGATTCTTCTCTTCTGACCGGACGATCGCCGAGTACAATCGGGATATCTGGAAGCTGGGCAAGTAAGAGGCATAGCTGTAAAAAGAAAAGATCAAATAACAATATATGATTGCCATTCGTGATTCGAAAATGACAAGTCAAAAGGGGGGCCGCAAATGCGGCCCCCCCTTTGACTTTTTATAGGGAAACCGTGGAGGTACATTCCGCCGGTTCTGCCGTTACCAGATCATAGCGGTAGGCTGAGAGAATAAAGCCTACTAAAACCATATTAAATACCATAAGCCCATGGTGAAGATAAGGCTGAGAAGGGCGACAGCGGCTGCGCTCCAACGGTATCCGGGCAAAAAGAAAATGGAAAAAATACCCCAGGCGGCAGCAAGCAGCAGTCCGGTTCGGATGGTACGTTTCCTGCTTTTTCTGAATCGGTAAAACAAAAAGGAAAACAGTACGGGAAGAAAAAGCACAGGGAAAAAGGTGCCTGCCAGGTGGCTGATTTTCCAGGCCCAGGAAAAATGACCGAAACGGGAAAGGCAGTTCAGGACAAGGAAAAACAGGTACAGAATTCCTATTCCAAAGGAGAGGGGTTTCCAATGGCGGATAAAAAAGGATACCCCTTCCATACAGTCAGAAGCAGAAGGGCTGTGCCTGGAAGATAGTACAGATATCCACCGGAATTTTGCTCCGGTGTCCAATTCATAAATCCGGCTAGGACAAATCCTGCAAGGAGAAGCAGAAGTGACAGGACTGTGAGTACAGGAGTTCTGCGAATTTGGTGAACGGCATTCAGCTCAGTTCCAGTGATGATCGGATCCCCCATTTGACGGACAGCCTGCTGGAAGGCTTTCTCTGATTCAATGCCTTCGTTTTTTAATTCGTCTGCCAGATCTTCAATATGCTCCTCCAGCTCCCGGCGAATGGAAGGATGGAGCGGTTTCCAGGCAATCTGGTCGGTAACTTCATCCAGAAACCGGGAAACAGAATTTTCAGCAGGTTTCTTTTCCAAATCACACACCCCCTATCACTACATGCTCCAGAACCTGATTGACAGCAGCTTCATAAGTTTTCCACTCCTGAGTCTTTTCTTTCAGAAGCTTTTTTCCATGCGGGGTAATGGCATAATATTTGCGGATCTTGCCGGTGTCTGCAGTCTGCTGAAAGCTGGTGACAGCGCCCTGTTGTTCCAGGGTGTGAAGAATGGGATAGAGCGTTCCTTCTTTTAGCTGAAAGACATTTCGGCTGCGCTGTTCCATCAGCCGGATCATCTGATAGCCATACAGAGGTTCCTCTTCCAGCAGCTTTAATACCAGCATGGAGGTACCGATAGCCATATATCGTTTATCCATAAGCATAGCTCCTTTTTTATATATAGATAATCTAGGCATATAAAAATTATACTTAGATTATCTATGTATGTAAAGAAAAAGCTACAGTAAAATAATTGTACCTTTTCCAACCAGATTGATGTTTGATATTTCAGGCAGAACGCGGTATAGTCGTGTCTGGCAGACAGGGCGTCTGCTGGACGACCGTTTAAGCGGCGTTTACACAGGGATTGTGAATATGAAAAGAATATAAGCAGCAAAGGGGCTGCAAAGGGGAAGGTATGGCTATCAAGCAAATTGAAAATCCGATTGCGCGGAAGCTGGCGGAGTATGGACTGATTACAATTAGTATCTGGATTATGGTAGTGGGAATTTATTTTTTCAAATTTCCCAACAATTTTGCATTTGGAGGTGTGACCGGTTTTTCCACGGTAATCAGCAAGATTACCCAATGGTCAGCCAGTGATTTTACATTTATTGTAAATACCGGGCTTCTGGTAATCGGTTTTCTGTTTTTGGGACGGGATGTAGGGCTTAAGACCGTGTATGCAAGTATGCTGATGTCAGTCAGCCTGTCTGCGCTGGCGCGGATTTATCCCATGCATTCTCCTTTGACTTATGAGCCTATGCTGGAACTGGTATTTGCCATTTTTTTGCCGGCAGTAGGGTCTGCGATTCTGTTTAATATCGGAGCATCCAGCGGCGGAACTGACATTATTGCCATGATACTGAAAAGTCATTCCAGTTTGAATATTGGAAGCGCTCTGTTTCTGGTGGATGTGGCATCGGTGCTGATGGCATTTTTTGTAATCGGTCCCACAACGGGACTGTATTCTACGGTAGGATTGATGGCGAAATCTCTGGCTATTGACGGTGTAATCGAGAACATCAACCAGTGCAAATGCTTTAATATTATTTGTGATGATCCAGATCCTATCTGTCATTTTATTATCCATGAGCTTCACAGAAGCGCTACGGTTTATAAGGCAGAGGGCGCCTTTACTCACCACAGCAAGACCGTGATTATGACAACCATGAAGCGGGGGCAGGCAGTACGCCTTCGAAATTTTATCCGAAAGACAGAGCCGACGGCATTTATTCTGATTTCTAATTCCAGTGAGATTATTGGAAAGGGATTTTTAAGCAATTAGATTGGCTGCAGTCTGCCGGACCAACTGGGAAATGTCCGCATATAGTAGAAGTATCAGTGATGCATCTGCTTTATGAGGAGGAATCCTATGGAATATCAGAATATAACAGGGCCGACAAAAGCCCAGCAGGAATTTATTGAACGCGAACAAATGCATAAGAAAAAGGTAGCGGTCTGGCGCATGATGCTGCTGGTACTTCTGCTTGCCATGTGGGAACTCTGTACGAGGCTGGGAATGATGGATGCTTTCATTTTCAGTTCACCGTCCAGAGTTCTCTTGTGTTTCTGGAGAATGGTACGGGATAAAAGTATCTTTGGACATATTGGAATTACTCTGATGGAAACTCTGGTAAGCTTTCTGATTGTGACAGCAGCAGGGACGGCGGCAGCGGTGGCTCTCTGGTTCAGCCGCAGTGCATCGGAGATTCTGGAGCCATATCTGGTTATGCTGAACAGCCTTCCCAAGTCAGCCCTGGCTCCCATGCTGATTGTCTGGCTTGGCAATCATGTGTATACCATTGTGGCAGCAGCTGTTTCCGTTGCATTATTTGGCTCTATTTTGACCCTTCACACAGGATTTCAAAGCGTAGATCCAGAAAAGATCAAGCTGATTTATTCCCTTGGGGGAAGCCGCCGAGACGTGCTTTCAAAGGTACTGCTGCCGGGTTCGGTTCCCATGTTGATCAGCAACATGAAGGTCAACATCGGGCTTTGTCTGGTGGGCGTTATTATCGGAGAGTTTCTGGCGGCGCAAAAAGGGCTGGGATATTTGATTATTTATGGGAGTCAGGTCTTTCAGCTGGATCTGGTCATGACGTCCATCGTTTTGCTGTGCCTGTTTTCTACTGTCTTGTATAAGGGAATTGGATGGCTGGAAAAGCGGGCAAGATGAGAAGTTGATAGTGCGGGTATGTGAGGAGGAAAAGGTTGCAGTTGTACATGGGATCAAAATCATGTATAATAGAAAGCAATTGATTGCTATGAAAGGGACAGACGATAAGCTTTGGAGCATGGAGTACTTACAGAGTGCAGGGGGAAAATCGCCATATGAAATCCATTCGCAGAGTAATTCGACAGAATCATCTGGTTGTTATTTTGCTGACCAGTATGTTTATTGTAGTTAATATATTAGTATATACTGCAACTTACAGCACTTACCAAAGACTTCTTCAAGACTATCAGGAAGTGAATGAACTGTTTACAATTAATAATGACAGGAAGACCAATTTTATCCTTTATAGCAAGAGCCATGATGAAGGGGCCCTTCAACAGTACTATGATTCCAGTATTCGATTGGAAAAGGGGCTGGAAAAGCTGGAAGGACAAATGCAAAGAGATCGGGAATGCAAAATGCTGTACCGGATTCTCTGTCAGGTGATGGACTATCGGTTTGAAATGGCAGAATCTTATATTCAGCCAGGAAAACAGTATAATCCGGGAATTTTGGAGGATCTGGCTGCGGTGGATCTGACTACAGATCGGTGTCTGAATCAGCTGGTAAGCCGGTATTTGGAGTATCTAAATGCAACCTTTGGTGATTTCAGCCGCCATGTAAATTCTGTGAATATTGTGTTGAATCTGGTTTTGATCGGAGGATGTCTGTTCAGTCTTTTGCTGAATTACTATATGAATCGGCGAGTTATGTATTCAATTGAAAATTTGACCAAGGCCGCTCAGGAAATTACCAGCGGGAATTTTGAGGCAGGGGATATTGAAAAGACAAGTTTTGCAGAACTCAATCAGGTTTCCAGTGCTTTTGATCAGATGAAGCATACGATCCGGAATATGATTACAGAGCTGAATGAAACGCACCAGATGAAAGAACGGCTGGCGGAGGCAAAGATCCGGGAACTGCAGATGCAGATGAATCCCCATTTTCTTTTTAATACGTTGAGTCTAGTTATACGGAGTATTCAGCTGGGCGAGAGAGACACATCTATTCAACTGGTTAAGGCTATCTCTAAAATTCTGCGCAGCAGTATTGAGATTAAGACAACTTCTATTCCATTAGATGATGAAATTGAACTTTTGCAGGCATATCTATATATTCAGAAGCTTCATTTGAAGGGCAGAATTACATTTTGCCTGGATGTAAGAAAGTCCTTTCTGGAGAATGCCTTTCAGATCCCTCCTCTGACTATTCAGCCGCTGGTGGAAAATAGTATCCAGCACGGTTTGAAGGATCGGGTACGCGGAGGAAAAGTGGATATTCTGATTACAGAAAAGCCGGATTATATGGAGGTTGTTGTGGCAGATAATGGAGTAGGTTTTCCAGAACATGGGGAATGGCTGCCAGAGAATAAGGAGGGAACGCCGGAGCAGAGGCAAAATAACGGAAAGGAATCTGGGCAGGCCGTGATTTCCAGAACTTCTATTGGATTGAATAATGTGAGAGAGCGGCTGGAGCTGTTTTACAGGAAAAAGGATGTTCTTCAGATTGAACGGATAGACGGAATTACAAAAATAACTATGAAGCTGTATAGAACAGAGGACGACAGACGAAAGAGACAGGAGGAAGACGTATGCTGCGAGTGATATTGGCGGACGATGAACAATATGAGCGGGAATATCTGGAGCGGATAATCCAGGAAAGCTATCCGGGTCTTCTGGAGATTGTGGATACGGCTGTAGATGGAGTTGATCTGATGGAAAAGCTGGAGCGGTGTAAGCCTCATATTGTTCTTCTGGATATAAAAATGCCCAGAATGAATGGGCTGGAGGCGGCAGATCAGATTCGAAAGAAGTATCCAGATATTCAGATGGTGGTGATTTCTGCTTACAGTGATTTTTCATTTGCTAAGCAGGCTTTGAAGCTGGGAGTGACGGATTATCTTCTGAAGCCTTATCTGGATTCGGAACTGCGCGAAACTCTGGACAAAGTAATTTCCCGATCCAGAGAGCGAGAAGATTCTCTGGATCTTCTATCTTATTCCGGAATAGAACAGGATTCGAATGATTTTGATTTTTATCGGGATTTGGAAAAAGATCTGTTGTGGAATCTGTTTTTCCGGAGAATGGAAGCAGAATCTATGAAACGTCGTTTGGCTTTGTGGGAAGTTGGCGAGGGGTGGATGAAAGTGGTTCTGATTTCCAGTCCGGCACTTGTGTCCATGGGAGGGTTTTCGCAGGAGGTTCTGAAAAATTATTTTCATATGGCAGGAGTAAAGGTGCTTAACAGCATTTGGATGGATCAGATGGCTATTCTTTTGTATTCGGAGCAGGAAGATGCATTTACAGAGCTGACTGGCTGTACTAGGAGAGCAAGAGATTATCTGGCAGGGGAAAGACAGATTCCAGTAGCCTGCGGAGTCAGCGGAACATGCAGCAGTCCAGAGGAGCTGCCGGAGGCCTACGAGGAGGCAGCTTCCTATATTCGTGATTATTATGGAGATGATGTACACCAATCCTTTATGGAGAGAACAGAAGGAATGAAACAGATCTGCCAACTGGAGGAGAAAATCAGCACTGCCCTAGCTGCAGAGGAACGGGAGGATGGAGAAGAGCTTTTAACAGAGCTGATAGAAGAACTGGAAAGGCATTTGATGTATCAGGATCTGGCAGTGAAACTGAATTTCGGAAGAAGTTTGATGACGATTATTCGGAATATTAATCAGATGCCGGGAATTCGGGTGAAAACCAAGGAGGCTGTGGCTCGGTTTGAAAAGCTGGGGCAGCTGAATTTCAGCGGTGAGAATCTGAAATACCACGCAGATTATTTTTCAGAAATGAAAATCCAGAGGGTGTGACCAAAACGGAGGAAAAGCGGATGAAAGGAACTCTGAGGCTGTCTCTGTTTGTGGCAATAGTTTCTCTGGCAGGAGCGTTTGGGCAGACGGGATGTGGGTCAGTATTACAGGGAGAGCATAAGGAAAAGCAGAGAATAACAGAGCCTGAGCTGGTTCTCTGTTATGGGGAGGTCAATCAGGAAGGCCATATTATGACAGATTCTGCCAAGTATTTTGCAGGGCGGGTGGAAGAACTGAGCGGAGGGCGGATAACTGTAGAAATTTATCCGTCAGGCCAGATGGGAGATGATGCCCAGTGCTATGAGGCGATGAAAATGGGCGCGCTGGATCTATATAGGGGAAACAGCGCCTCGCTGGCAGAGTGTGGGGATCTGATGATTTCAGCTCTGGCGCTGCCTTATATTTTCCGGGATAGGGAGCATTTCTGGAAAGTGTGCAGAAGTAACCTTGGAAAGGAAATTCTGGAGGATATCCAGAACCACAATACCGGAATGATTGGGCTTGCATATCTGGATGAAGGGGCGAGAAATTTTTTAACGACAGATTCTCCTGTAAGAAGACTGGAGGATATGAAAAACCGGAAAATTAGAATGCAGATTTCTGATCTGATGGAGGATACGGTGGCTGCTCTTGGGGCGGAGGCGGTTCCTATTTCCTATGCAGAGCTGTATACGGCTTTGGAATCTGGAAGTGTTGAGGGAGCAGAAAACCCTCCGATCAGCTATTACTATAATCGATTTTATGAGGTAGCTCCTTATTATGTAAAGGATTGTCATACCTATGCTCCAGGCGTGATTCTGGCAAGCCAGGTGACCTGGGAAAATTTAACAGAGGATCAGAGGTATGTACTGTTAACGGCAGCAGAGCTGACCCAGGAATATAATAAAAAAGAGATTGAACAGGCGGATGAACAGGCCTACAAAAATCTGGAATGGATGGGCGTAGAGATTACAGAAGTGGAGGATCCGGAGGCGTGGAGAGAGGCTATGAAGCCGGTTTATGAAAAGTATGGTTCCAGGTTTCGGAGTGTAATCCAGAGAGTTCAGGCCATGAAATGAGAAGACCGGAAGCGGAAAGCACAGATGTTGGAATGAAATGGCTGTATATAAAATGTATGGGAAATACCCATAACTGCAAATGAAGAAGCATATAAATGACAGATAAAGGAGAAAAGACTATGAATTACGGACTGATGAAGCTGCCAAGAAACCGGGTGCGCCGCAATTATCTGGGAGGAGCAGGGATTGATCGTCTCCACGGAGAGAGTGTGTGCCGTGATAATGACCAGCCAGAGGAATGGGTTGGATCTATGGTAGAAGCAGTAAATCCAGGGATGGAACCAGTGGATAAGGAAGGTCTTGCAAAGGTAGAGACAGAAGATGGAGAATTTTTCCTGCGAGATCTGGTAGATAGATCCAGAAAATATTATCTGGGAGACAGCATTCACAAAGATGGAACCTGGCAGCTGAGCTTTCTTTTGAAAATTCTGGATTCAGCTATGCGCCTTCATGTACAGGTTCATCCCACAACCCAGTTTGCGAATGAGGTAATGGGAAAGCCCTACGGAAAACTGGAATGCTATTATATTTTAAAGGTGAGGGAGGGAATTGATCCCTATATTCGCCTGGGATTTCAGCATGCACCGACCCGGGAGGACTGGAAAGCAATTGTAGAAGCTCAGAATATGGAAAAAATGGATGCCTGTTTTGAGAAGATTCCGGTAAAGCCGGGAGAGGTATGGTATATTCCAGGAGGAATGCCTCACGCAATCGGAGAGGGAATTACCATGCTGGAAATTATGGAGCCATCGGATCTGGTGGTGCGCTGCGAATTTTCACGGGAAGGGATTGTAGTTCCGGAGGAAGCGCGGTTTATGGGCCGAGGGCTGGATTTTTGCCTTGACATTTTTGATTATACAGAATATTCTAAAGAGGAAATTGTGGATCGCTGCCGGATTAAGCCGGAAATTTTGGCAAAAACAGACTCCTATGAGCGTCAGCGCTTGGTAGGAGAGACATTGACGTCCTGCTTTTTTGTGGACAAGGTGGAGGCATGGAAGCCCTCTGCAATTACCCACAATGAAAAGTTTACACTTGGAGTGGTATGCAGTGGTTCTTGCATTTTAGAGCAGGAAGGACAGCAGATTCGCCTGAAACAGGGAGACAGCTTTGCTATTGCGGCGGCAGTGAAGCAGTGGAATATTCTTCCAGAGGAGGAAACAGAGCTTGTGATTGTATATCCAGGAAAGAATATGGAAGAATAACGGAAAACTGAAAATAGAAAGAATAAGTAAAGAGAGCAGAAATAGCGCTAAGAAAACGTTTATAAAACGCTAAAAATACGCTAAGACTGACTCTCTTTTCTTGACTTCAAATATGTAAACGTTTATATTTTGTATAGCATCAAAATTTTCGTAACTATTCAGAGAAGGAGAGGTATTGGTATGAAAAGAAAACATGTTTTAGCAGGGGTTCTTGCAGTGGCAATGACAATGCTCAGCGCATGCAGCGGTATGCCGGGAATGGGAAACGCACAGCCGGCAGCTGGTGAAGGAAGCAGCACGGGAGAGGGGCAGGATAAGGTATATGAGCTGAAGATATCCACCTCACAGACAGAACAGTCTCTGATTACCAGAAATTATCAGAAGCTGGCAGATGAACTAAATGAACGCTCTGGTGGAAGGCTGAAAGTAACGGTTTTTCCGGCAGGACAGTTGGGAAGTGATGAGGATGTATTGGAGCAGGCTATTCAGGGTGCTAATGTGGCAGTTAATACGGATGCATCCCGTATGGGGCAGTATGTAAAGGATTTTTCCATTCTGATGATGGGTTATTTTGCAGATAATTATGATGAATGTTATAAGGTTACTCAGACAGATACCTTTAAAGGGTGGTGTGAGACTCTGTCAAAGGATCACGGTATCAAGATTCTTTCCTTTGCTTTTTATGACGGTCCCCGCCAGTTTATGACGAACAAGGAAATCAAAACTCCTGAGGATTTAAATGGTATGAGAATCCGAACCATTGGTCAGGAGGTATGTACTGAGACAATCCAGGCAATGGGAGCAACCCCCATTTCTATGTCCTGGGGTGAGGTTTATAACGGAATTCAGTCCAAAGCGCTGGAGGGCTGTGAGGTACAGAATACCTCAAGCTATCCGTCCAGAATTTATGAGGTATGCAAGTATCAGGCTAAGACAAACCACTTCCAGCTGATGCAGGGACTGGTATGCGGACAGAATTGGTTTGAAAGTCTTCCGGAAGATCTGCAGACTCTTCTGGTTGAGACATCCAATGAAATTGGTAAGGAAACAGCGGCCAATGTTATGACCGAGGTAGAAGAAGCAGAGAAAAAGATGATTGAGGCAGGCGTTACTGTAACGGAACCGGATCCGGCACCCTTTAAGGCAGCGGTAGATCCGATTTATGATAAGCTGGGATATACCGAGTTAAGAGAGCAGCTGTATAAGGAAATTGGAAAAACCAATTAACTGAATACAGTGACAGAGAAATGATTTTGAAACATTTTGGAATGAGGAAATGATATGAAAAAGATTTCTGAGAAGATATTGAAAATTGAGGAGATACTGGCAGGAGGCATGCTGATTCTGATTTCCGTTCTGGTATTTTTGTCAGCAGTGGCAAGAACCATAGGAATGCCGGTGAACTGGGCACAGGATGTATCACTGCTTGCCTTTGCATGGCTGACCTTTATTGGCTCAGATATTATTGCAAAAAGTGGAAGCCTGATTCGGATTGATATGCTGGCAGATAAGCTTCCAGCTTCCGTGCAGAAAATTCTGACCCTGATTTTTGATGTAATGATGGTGTTATTTTTGCTGATTCTTATTGTATATGGATTTATGTTGGTATCTCAGAGCTGGAACAGAACCTTTAATACCTTGAAAATGAGTTATGCCTGGTGTACGCTGGCCGTTCCGATTGGTTCTTTTTTGATGATTTTTACCATTATAGGAAAACTGATAGGGGATATTCGCAGACCAGTTGGAGAATGGAGGAATAAATAATGTTAAGTGCTATTGGTTTTTTCTTAATTCTTCTGTTTTTGGGAATGCCGGTGGCATTTGCCATTGCAGTTTCAGGTTTTGCTTTTTTTGTGATGCGTCCTGAAATTCCGTGGACGATTCTGGTACAGAAATCTCTGTCAACCACTCAGTCCTTTACCATGCTGGCTATTCCGCTGTTTATTTTTGCAGGAAACCTGATGAATAATACAGGAATTACGACCCGTCTGATTAAGCTGGCTAATGTTCTGACTGGTCATATGTATGGCTCCATTGGTCAGGTATCCGTTGTACTTTCCACTCTGATGGGCGGTGTATCTGGCTCGGCTGTTGCAGATGCGGCTATGGAGTGCCGAATTCTGGGACCGGAGATGACCAAGAGAGGATATGCTCCTGGATGGGCAGCAGCAGTCAATTGCCTGACAGGCCTGATTGTAGCAACCATTCCTCCGTCTATGGGCTTGATTCTTTATGGAACTGTAGGTGAGGTATCCATTGGACGTTTGTTTGTAGCTGGTTTTGTCCCGGGAATTATCATGTGTATCTTTATGATGATTGCAACGTCTTGGTCAGCAAGACATCTTGGCTATCAGCCGGATCACAAGAAACCCTCTTCCTTCCATGAAATTGTAAAATGCTGTGTGGAAAGTATTTGGGCTCTGTTGTTCCCGATTCTTCTGATTGTACTGATTCGTTTTGGCGTTATGACACCTTCCGAATCCGGCGCTTTTGCTGTATTTTACGCTCTGATTGTAGGTGCGTTTATTTACAAGGAATTGACACTGGAGAGTTTCAAAAAATGTGTTATTGACAGTGTAAAGGATCTGTCTGTGATTACCATGATTCTGGCATTTTCCGGAATCTTCAGCTACGGTGTTGTATTTGATCAGCTTCCAAAAACTCTGGCAACTATGCTGATTGGATTGACCAGCAATAAATATGTGTTGATTCTTTTGATTATTATTATGCTGACAGTATTTGGTATGTTTATGGAAACAACCGTAATTACTCTGATTGTAACTCCGATTTTGATTCCTGTTATTAGTCAGTACGGAATTGATCCAGTACACTTTGGAATCATTATGATGACAGTTGTTACTATGGGATGTTCCACACCGCCGGTAGGAGTAGCTCTTTATACCTGCTCAAATATTATGAATTGTTCTGTAGAGGAAACCACGAAATACGCGATTCCGCTGTATATTGCTATTTTTGCAACTTTGGCAATCGCTGTATTCTTCCCGGATTTAATCCTGCTTCTTCCAAATTTGGTATACGGAGCAGCATAAGATGGTAAAACAAAACAGCTCTGTTTTTTCAGGCATTGGATATGCCGAAGAGACAGGGCTGTTTTTACGTCACAGAATGAGCAGGGAATACAAGGTTTTATTCAATCGTTTTGTCTTTTACAGAGCTTCGGATCACCAGAGAAGCCTTCAAAACAGGAAGCTCCTGTAATTCTCCAGTTTCAATATAGTGATGAATAAAATCAACGGCAATCCTGGAGAGCTTCTTTACAGGAACCGAGACTGTGGATAGAGGCGGTGTAACAAAGTTTGCCATTGTGCAATCATCGTAGCCGAAAACGGAAAGATTTTCCGGAATCCGCAGGCCAAGAATGTAGGCGGCCCGGTATACGTTAAATGCGGTCATGTCGTTGCAGGAAAAAATAGCTTCCGGTCGATTCGGTCTTTGAAGCATCTGAAGAATCCGGTTGGGAGTAGCGCCCATATCCTCTGGATTGATGTCAAACAGAAGATTATTTGGCTCACAGGAAAGACCGTGAAGAGCCAGGGCGTCCATCATGCCAGCATAGCGTTCTTGATAAGTACCATTGTCAAAGCTCTGGAAAAGACCGCCAAAGTTAGTATGTCCCAGACGAATCATATAATCAACAGCCTCAAAGGCTGCTGTGCGGTTGTTTATCCGGAGACAATGGTCAGGATCATCCTCGAAATTCCGATTCAGACAGATATAGGGAATATGAAAGGTATTCAGCTTTTTTATATGTTCATGTTCTCCCGAGGTGGTACAGATAATCACTCCGGCAATGTCCATACCAATCAGATTGTCGAGAATCTGTTTTTCCTTTTCGAGATTATATTCCGTATTGCTCAGATAAAGAAGATAGCCTTTTTGGGAAGCATAGGCCTCCATATACTGTTCCAGCTTTGCATAATAGATATTAGTCAGAGAGGGGAGAATCAGCGCCAGTGTTTGCCGACGTCCTGTTTTCAAGTTGACAGCCAGGGTATTGGGGCGGTAGTCCAGTTCCTTTACAGCGTCCATAATTTTCTGGCGGGTTTCCTCCTTCAGGTAACCTTTTCCGGAAAGGGCGCGGGAAACGGTACATACAGAAAAACCGCTTTTTTTTGCCACATCTTTGATGGTTGCCATAAAGTACTTCTGTCTCCTTTCTGGGAATGGAAAAAATATATCCAGACTTTCCCGATAATTATATGTTCATTGTATCAGCAACAGTTGGTAAAGTCAAAAGGAAAATCCATGTCTTGTGTTTTGTAAAAATGAAAATTTGTGAAGAATTCATAAAAATTTCGCTAAAAAACTGTTAAAAATATCAGCTTGATTTTTTGTATGTAAACGATTATATTTATATTGTAACATATATAAACGTTTAGCTTACGGGAAAAGCAAACGAATACAATGAAAAGGGGAAAAGACATGAAAAAAAGAGCAATTGTAGCAGGCGTTCTGGCAGCAGCAATGATGGCACTGACAGCGTGCAGTGGTATGCCGGGTATGGGAAATGCGCAGCCGGCAGGAAATTCTGGTGATGCAGGTTCCAGTGACAAGGTGTACGAGCTGAAGATTTCCACCTCACAGACTGAGCAGGCTCTGATTACAAGAAACTATCAGAAGCTGGCTGACGAGCTGAATGAGAAATCCGGCGGAAGACTGAAAGTAACCGTATTTCCGGCTGGTCAGTTAGGAAGCGATGAGGATGTTCTGGAGCAGGCAATCCAGGGTGCAAACGTAGCAGTAAATACAGATGCTTCCCGTATGGGACAGTATGTTAAGGATTTCTCCATCCTGATGATGGGATATTTTGCAGATAACTATGATGAGTGTTATAAAGTAACACAGACTGATACCTTTAAGGGCTGGTGCGATACTCTGTCTAAGGATCATGGTGTAAAGATTCTGTCCTTCACCTTCTATGATGGTCCCCGTCAGTTTATGACTAATAAGCCCATCAATACTCCGGCAGATTTAGGCGGCCAGAGAATCCGTACCATTGGCCAGGAGGTATGTACCGAGACCATTCAGGCTATGGGTGCAACTCCGATTTCCATGTCCTGGGGCGAGGTTTACAACGGAATTCAGTCCAAGGCACTGGAAGGCTGCGAGGTACAGAATACATCCAGCTATCCGTCCAGAATTTATGAGGTATGTAAATATCAGTCCAAGACTAATCACTTCCAGCTGATGCAGGGTCTGGTTTGCGGACAGAGTTGGTTTGAGAGCCTTCCGGAGGATCTGCAGACTTTGTTAGTTGAGACTGCTACTGAGATGGGTAAGACCACCGCTGCTGATGTTATGGCAGAGATTGAAGATGCTGAGAAGAAGATGGTAGAGGCTGGTGTAACTGTTATTGAGCCGGATGTAGCTCCTTTCAAGGAAGCGGTAGATCCGATTTATGACAAGCTGGGCTACACCGAGTTAAGAGAGCAGCTTTACAAGGAGATCGGCAAAACCAACTAAGGAAAGCTGATAAAGGGCTTTACGAAGCCTTATGGAACAGATGACAGTCCGGGACAGGCAAAGATAAGCCTGTCCCGAATATTTCCATGAGATATACGGAAAGGAAGCTTTCAAATGAAAAAGATTTCAGATATGATTTTAAGAGTGGAAGAGCTTTGTGCCGGCGTTATGCTGTGTATGATAGCAGTGCTGGTATTCTGGTCAGCAGTGGCAAGAACCATTGGAATGCCGGTGAACTGGGCACAGGACGTGTCTCTTCTGGCCTTTGCATGGCTGACCTTTATTGGCTCTGATATTATTATTAAGAGCGGAAGCCTGATTCGGATCGATATGCTGGTAAATAAATTTCCGAAGGCGATTCAGAAGGTTCTGACACTGGTGTTTGATGTGATGATGCTTCTGTTTTTGCTGGTACTGATTGTTTATGGCTTTATTCTGGTATCCCAGAGCTGGAACAGAACCTTTAATACCATGAAAATGAGCTATGCATGGTGTACCTTGGCAGTTCCCGTTGGTTCCCTGCTGATGTTCTTCAGCGCAATCGGAAAAACCATCGGTGATATTAAAAGAAAAGAATGGGGGGCTAATTAATGTTAAGTGCAATCGGATTCTTTTTAGTACTCTTATTTCTTGGAATGCCTGTAGCATTTGCTATTGCAGTTTCAGGCTTTGCATTCTTTGTTATGCGTCCGGAGATTCCCTGGACAATCCTGGTACAGAAATCTTTGTCAACGACTCAGTCCTTTACCATGCTGGCAATTCCGCTGTTTATCTTTGCAGGAAACCTGATGAACAACACCGGTATTACCTCACGTCTGGTAAAACTGGCTAATGTACTGACTGGTCATATGTATGGATCAATCGGTCAGGTATCTGTTGTTTTATCCACCCTGATGGGAGGTGTTTCCGGTTCGGCTGTAGCAGATGCGGCTATGGAGTGTCGTATTCTGGGACCGGAAATGACAAAGAGAGGATATGCTCCAGGCTGGGCAGCTGCCATTAACTGTCTGTCTGGACTGATTGTAGCAACTATTCCCCCATCTATGGGACTTATCCTGTACGGAACGGTAGGAGAGGTATCTATCGGACGTCTGTTTGTGGCAGGTTTCCTTCCTGGAATTATCATGTGTATCTTTATGATGATTGCAACTTCTTGGTCTGCACGCCATCATGGCTACAAGCCGGATCATGAAAAGCCATCTTCTCCGTCCGTTATTTTCAAGGCATGTATTGACAGTATCTGGGCTCTGTTATTCCCGATTCTTCTGATCGTGCTGATCCGTTTTGGTGTTATGACTCCTTCTGAGTCTGGCGCCTTTGCTGTATTCTATGCACTGGTAGTAGGCGCATTCATCTACAAGGAGCTGACGCTGGAAAAATTTAAAAAATGCGTGATCGATAGTGTAAAAGACTTGTCTGTTATTACCATGATTCTTGCATTTTCCGGAATCTTCAGCTATGGTGTTGTATTTGACCAGCTGCCGAAGACCCTGACTACTATGCTGGTAGGTCTGACTAGTAATAAGTATGTTCTGCTTCTGCTGATTTTGATTATGCTGACTGTTTTCGGTATGTTCATGGAGACAACGGTTATTACCTTGATTGTAACTCCGATTCTGATTCCGATTATTACTCAGTACGGAATTGATCCGGTACATTTTGGTATTATTATGATGACCATTGTTACGATGGGATGTTCCACACCGCCGGTTGGCGTAGCCTTGTATACCTGTTCGAATATTATGGACTGCTCGGTGGAGGAGACGACGAAATACTCCATACCACTATTTGTTGCCATTATGGCAACCCTGGCTATCTGTGTATTCTTCCCGAAGCTGGTTCTCTTCCTGCCGAATCTGATTTATGGATCAAGTGTATAAAAGCAATTCAGAAAAGAAGAAAATTCTCACAGAGATGTGGGGATTTTCTTTTTTTGCTGTTTCCGGTAAAGCGTCGTTCTGTGAATTCCCAGAGAGCGGGCGGCTTCGCTGAGCTGTCCCTTGTTTTTGTCAATGACAGCCTGAATATACTGCTGTTCAAATTGCTCTAGGGCATCCTGAAGAGAAAGCTCCAGGGAGGGCATGGGAATGCCGCTGCTGAGGGAAGTCTGTTCTGCAGTGCCAGAAAAGAAGGGATCCGGGGAAAACATCTGCTCAAGAGGAAGCTCCCGTCTGTCTGGGGGAGAGATCAAAACTGCACGTTCGATGACATTGCGTAACTCCCGCACATTGCCCGGCCAGGAATAATGCAGAAGAAATTCCATATTTTTCTCAGACAGGTAGGTGCGTTTATAATACTTTTGATTATAATGATCTACAAAATAAAGAGAAATGGCTTCAATATCATCCGGTCTGTCGCGGAGAGCCGGAATATGAATGGGGAGAACATGAAGCCGGTAATATAAATCACTGCGGAAGGTTTTTTCCTGAACCATTTCAAGAAGATTACGGTTGGTGGCGGTAATAATACGCACATCAACCTTTTCTGTTTTGCTGCTTCCTACCGGATAAAATTCCCCGCTTTCAATAAAACGCAGAAGCTTGGACTGCATCAGCAGAGGAAGCTCGCCTAACTCGTCCAGAAAAAGAGTGCCGTGATCCGCCATCTGCAGAAGCCCTGTTTTTCCCTTGGAGCTGGCGCCGGTAAATGCCCCGGGGCGATAACCGAAAAACTCTGATTCAAATAGTTCCGGAGGAATTGCGGAACAGTTGACAGGAATAAAGGGCTGGCTGCTTCGAGGGCTTTCTGAGTGGATAAATTTTGAAACCAGTTCCTTTCCCACACCAGACTCACCAAATAACATGACAGGACTGTTGGTGGAGGCAATGGTGGAGCACTCCCAGCGGAGAGCGTGCATCTGCGGACTAGTGCAGATCATTTTTGTTTCCGTAGAGCTGCAGAGGTAGTTGGTAATATTTTTATAATGGGCGTGCTGCTCCTGTTCATAGGCAAGAAGGCGTGCAAATTCGTCCATAACGATATCGGAACGGTTGTTGGTGATTACATATTCCAGGTTTCCGTCCTGGTCAAAATAGGGAACACTGGTGGAAAGGCGCTGGACTCCTCTGACATTGACCAGATCAGTAACCGGTTTTTTAGTTTTAATGGCCTCCAGAATGGTGGAGTGATTGTACACATTATCAAACATTAGATCATAGGGGGTTTTCCCCAGAACTTCCTCTTCTTTCAGCTGCATGCTGTCTAACGTAGCCTGATTTGCTACGATATAATGTCCCGTACTGTCAGTGACACAGAAACAGTCATAGGAAGCGTTGATGATTGTTTTATATAAATTGTGGGTACTGTTGAGAACAGATTCTTTTTTCATAGATTGACAGCTCCTTATTTTATCTGATTTGCAGAAATTCGCTGGATTTCCGGTGTTGGCTTCTTAAAAACGATTATATCATTGAAGATGTGTAAATGCAACAATGCTGCATTTTTGTATCAATGATGCAGTTATGCATATGAAAAATGATGCAGTTATGCATCAAAGATAAGAATATTGTTAAAAACATATCATATTCCTTTGGAAAATCGAAAAAAGAGAATTGGCACGATTCTTGCTTGATAAATAATTGAATAGGCAGAAGAGGATTCTGCAAAACAATTCAGGAGGGTTTGCATATGGACAAAAGAATGAGCATTCAGGATGCTCTGGATTTGATTCCGGACGGAGCAGGAGTTGCAGTATCAGGATTTATGCTGATGGCTACGCCGAGAGAGCTGTATTTGGAAATCGCAAAAAGGTATCAGGAAACAGGACATCCGTGTAATTTGACGATTATGCATGCAGCAGGAAATGGTAACAACAAGGATCAGGGAATTTACGACATGACCTACGAGGGATTGATTACCCGATATATTACAGGACATTTCGCAAACAATTCTAGGATGATGGATCTGACCAATGAAAATAAAGTGGCAGCCTACAACTTCCCCCAGGGTGTAATTGCCCATATGTTCCGGGCAGCTGCAGCAGGAAAGCCGGGAGAAATCACCAGAATCGGGTTAAATACCTTCTGTGATCCCCGACTTCAGGGGGGAAGACTGAATGATGCAGCATCCGAAAATCTTGTAGAGCTGGTGGATATTCTGGGTGAGGAATTCCTTCTGTACAAGGTTCCGAAGCTGGATATTGGTTTGATCCGCGGTACAACTGCCGATGAGCATGGAAACATTACCATGGAAGAGGAGGGTGCTCCCGTGGATGCTTTGGATGTGGCAATGGCAGTAAAGGCTATGGGCGGTAAGGTAATTGTCCAGGTGAAAAATTATGTATCCGGCGCTTCTATTGACAGAAGCAGTGTGGTGATTCCTGGAAATTTGGTAGATGCCGTTGTAGTTAGTGAGAATCCGCTGGAAAATCATCGTCAGACACCAGGTTCTTATTATAATCCCGTTTTGTCCGGCCATTATAAGTTGGATGGAGTTAATTTTGCATCTATTCCCTTTGATGAGAGAAAGGTGATTGCCAGAAGAGCGGCTATGGAACTGCTTCCTAATTCTGTAGTGAACCTGGGAATCGGTATCCCGGAGGGCGTGGCAGCAGTGGCGACTGAGGAAGGTGTAGGAGATCAACTGACACTGACCATCGAGAGCGGTCTAGTAGGAGGTGTGCCTACAGGCGGCCAGGATTTTGGATGTGCAGTCAATGCCTGGGCGGCGCTTCCCATGACTTCTCAGTTTGATTATTACAACGGCGGCAACCTGGAGCTGACTTGTCTGGGCTTTGCAGAGGTAGATGGAGCAGGAAATGTGAATGTAAGCCGTTTTGGAAAAAAGATTGCTGGCTGTGGAGGTCTGGTGGACATTTCTCAGTCAACTCAGACTGTTCTTTTCTGTGGAACCATGACAGCAGGCGGACTGAAGGAAACCATCGAGGACGGAAAGCTGGTGATTCTTCAGGAAGGAAAAAAAGTAAAATTCAAAAAATCAGTAGAGCAGATTACATTCAGTGCTGAATTCAGCCGGAAGCATCAACAGAAGGTGCTGTTTATTACAGACCGCTGCGTATTCCGGGTAACCGATCAGGGGATGGAGCTGGCTGAGGTGGCTCCGGGAATCAGTATTGAAAAGGATATTCTTCCATATATGGAATTTGAACCAGTGATTCCGGCTGAGGTACCGCTTATGGATGCACGGTTATTTTCAGAGACACTGCTGGGATTGGAATCCATGATGAAAGAGAGAAAGGGACAGTAAGAGTATGGGAATCTTTTTAATTTTATTAAGTATTACACTGGTTATTTTCCTGGTATTTAAGGGCGTGCCTGTTTTCTATTCAGCAGTGCTTGCTTCTATGTTCTGTCTGCTGACTGCAGCTCTTTTTACCGGAGCAGGCGCAGACACTGGAATGGTAAACTATCTAATTAACGGTATGACAGGTGCAGAAGGCTCCTATGTAAGTGGTCTGGGCGGTTATTTTACCAAGAACTTCTGTATCTTTGTTTTAGGTGCGATTTTTGGAAAGCTGTTTGATAATTCCGGCGCTGCAGATGCCATTGCTGAGGCAATCGTAGGAAAACTGGGCGCAAAGGCGGTTATTCCGGCGATCCTGTTAGTGGGCTGGGTTCTGACCTACGGAGGCGTTTCTGTATTTGTAGCATTCTTTGCAATGTATCCGCTGATGCTGTCTCTGTTTAAAGAGGCTGATATTCCGAGACGTCTGCTTCCTCTGTATTATTTTGCAGGAGCAGGAACCTCTTCTGGATGGTTCCCCGGATCCCCGCAGGCTCATAACCTGCTGCCGGCAACAGCTCTGGGCGTAAGTCCCTCTTCCTGGCTGGTGCCTGGTATTCTGTTTGCAGTATTTGAAATGGTTCTGGTCGTTGGCTTTGTATTTTACTACACAAAACGCTGCCACAAAAATGGAGAGCATTATGAGTTGACAGAGGCCGATCGGAAAATTATGGCTGAAAAAGAGGCAAAGGATGCATCCCGCCGTCCGTCCTGGATGGTAGCTGCACTTCCCATGGTAGTTCTGATTGTTGTTCTGAACGTAGTGAAGCTGGCTGTTCCGGTATCTCTTCTGGTAGGTATTTTGGTAGCTGTTATCTGCTTCTTCCGCAGCTTTGATTTAAGCAAGTTCTGGGGAATGATGAGCGACGGCGCTATGGGCGGTGTGTCTTCTCTGTTTAATACAGCAGCAATCGTTGGTTTTGGTTCTGTAGTACAGGCAGTTCCGGCTTACGCTCCTCTGTGTGGTATTCTGGTAGGAGCAGTAAGCAATCCGGTTGTAGCATCTGTTATTACAGTTGGAGGTTTGGCTGGTGTTACTGGTTCCGGTACGGGCGGTATTGGTCTGGCTATGCCGGTTGTGATTGAAAACTTTATCGGAGATCTGGCAGTAAACGCAAATCATGTAAACCTGGCAGCTCTGGCACGCTGTACCTCAATTGCAGCTCTGACACTGGATTCTCTGCCTCACTGCGGACTGGTTGTATCTGTAATTAGTTACACAGGAAATAACCATAAGAATTCTTATATGCCTTGTGCTTTTGTATTCTGTGTTGCACCGATTATTACAGTTATTTTGATGCTGTTATATATTGTATTAACAGGACAAACTTACATCTTTTAATGTATAATAAAGACAGAGGCTGAGAGCGTGTAAAGAATAAGAGGTGAATTGGTTATGTCATATCAGACAGTTTTACTTGACAGGAAAGATGGGATTGCAACCATTACTTTTCACCGGCCGGAGGCATTAAACGCCATAAATAGCCAGATGCTGGAGGATTTGAATGGGGCAGCAGATGAGGTTGCATCAGATGACAGCGTTCGGGTGGTTGTTTTTACCGGAGAGGGAAAATCCTTTATTTCCGGCGCAGATATTCATGAAATGGACAGCAAAAACAGCTATGACATTATAGAATATTCCCAAAAGGGCGGAGACGTTTTTCGGAAAATCGAGCAGCTGAAAAAGCCGACTATTGCTGCAGTAAATGGATACGCATTCGGCGGCGGCATGGAGTTTTTGCTCTGTACCGATATCCGAATCGCCAGCGAACGGGCAAAGCTTCGGCTTCCTGAGGTAACGCTGGGGATTACTCCGGGCTTTCAGGGTACCCAGCGCCTTCCCAAATGTGTAGGCATGAATAAGGCTAAGGAGATTGTTTTTACAGGAAAAATGCTGACAGCGGAGGATGCGCTGAAGCTGGGAATTCTGAATGAGGTTGTAGCCGGGGAAGCGCTGATGAACAGGGTGTATGAGATGGCAAAGCAGATTGCAGATAATTCTGCATCTGCCATTGCTATGGCTAAGGCTGCCATGACAGCCGGCGCAAGCATGGACATTGATGTAGGAAGAAATATTGAGCTGGGGTATATGGCTGCCTGCTTTGGAACACCGGATCAGCAGGAGGGGTTTGCATCCTTTAAAGAGAAGCGCCCTGCAAAATTCCGTTGAAATAAGGCTGATACAATTCCATTAGCTTTAGGCGGTGAGGAGTTTATTCAAAAAGAAAGAGAGGATGATACATATGGCATACGAAGGCAGAGGACTGTATCTGGAAGAATTTGAAATCGGTAAATTATATGAAACTGTGGGAAGAACCATTACAGAAGCAGATGTTGCAAATTTTGCAGGTCTCTCCGGTGATTTTAATCCTTTGCACATGGATGATGAGTTTGCAAAAAACAATATGTTCGGTAAGCGGGTTGCTCATGGGGCATTGGGACTGATTATTGCTACAGGTTTATCCAATCAGTCTGGCATTTATGAGGGAACGACGATTGCATTTCTGGAGTTGACAGCAAAATATCTGGCTCCTCTGTGTATCGGAGACACAGTACATCTGGAAATGGTTCCGACCGAGGCCAGACACAGCTCCAAACCGGGCAAGGGAATCCTGAAGGTTATGACAAAGCTGGTAAATCAGGAGGGAACAGTGATTCTGGAATCTCCGTGGACCTTTATGATGAAAGCGCGGGAATAGGAAAGCGTGGAATAAGAAGGCCAGACTGGATATGTTTTTATTCCAGTCTGGCTTTTTATTATAGGAAATTATGTCATATGAAATAAAAATGCTTTGTGGAGATTGCAGATTTCACATCGGAGGAATCTCCAATGCTTCTTGTTCGGCAAAGCAGTACAAGAAAATGCCTCATCCTGAACAGTTACATTTATGAAATCAGTTCTTTCCACACTTGGTGGAAATATCCCGAAAATTCCGGTGCATTTCTCCGTTTTAGGGGAGTGTCATATTTTTCTGGAAAAGAAATTGGAAAAACAGCTTTTACTTTTCCAGGACGGCGGGAAAGAACCAGAATCCGGTCAGCCATACTGATTGCTTCGGAAAGATCATGGGTAATCAGCAAGGCTGTTTTTTGTGTGTCCCGGATAATGGCGCTGATATCGTCACAAACAGACAGCCGGGTCTGATAGTCCAGAGCGGAAAAAGGTTCGTCCAGAAGCAGAAGCTCTGGTTTCAGGGCCAGGGTTCGAATCAAAGCGGCCCGTTGGCGCATACCGCCGGAAAGCTCAGATGGGCGGGATTGTTCAAAGCCGCCTAAACCATAGGAGCGAAGCATTTCTTTCAGCTCTTTTTGGGCGGTGCTGCTTTGCTTTTTTTGGATCTCCAGTCCGAGAGATACATTTCCATAGATGGTGCGCCATTCAAACAGATGATCCTTTTGAAACATGTATCCGATGGTAGCGGGGGAGTCGCGGATGGGAATACCGTCAATGAGAATGCTTCCCTCCTCAGGCTGGAGCAGACCGCTTAAAAGAGAGAGCAGAGTAGATTTGCCGCATCCGGACGGGCCCACTACAGCGAGAAATTCTCCGGGATTTATAAAAAAAGAAATATTAGAAAGCGCCGGAGTTTCTCCTTCCATGGTGTGGTAGGAATAACTGACGCTGCAGGCTTCAAGCTTTGGTTTCATATGGATTGCCTCCTATTCATAAGTTTCAGACAGTAGATACCGCATACTACAGTTTATGACAGCTTCAGGATGGGGGACACTGGGTTCTCCTTCTATAAAGAAATTATTTGACATTCTCATAGTACGTCTTTAAAATAGACGTAGAGAAGGGAGGAGGGAAAGTGTATATGGAAGAGGTTTTTGAAAATATATACGAACATACCATCCGGTATCCGGGACAGAGATATGTTCCCCGCAATCTTTTTATAGTGAAGCAACCTATTCGAAGTCTGATGGTGGATACCTCTATGGATACCCCTCAGGACAGGGAGATCATAGATAAGATGCTGGAACGTCTGGATATTTCCTGTCGGGAATTGGATATTTTTATTACCCATGACCATCCGGATCACAGCGGGCTTGTGCAGTATTATGCGGCAAAGGGCGCTCGGATTCTGATGAATCCAGATGAGACAAAAAAGAGAGCAGATCTGCGCCACTGTTATCTCGCTGATGAGGCTACACGGATTGCCAGCCTCAGAACGGTGGGGGTGACGGAGGAATATACGCCGGAGCTGTTTAGGACGATTATGGAGTATACAGACAGAACCTATGAGAGTATAGGAAAAACAGAGGATTTTGATTTTGTTCCTACACCGCCGGGAACGGTGCTTCATTACGGGAAATTTCATTTTCAGGTGGTTCCTCTGCGGGGGCATACCAACGGTCAGTGCGGACTTTATGATGAGGAACATAAGCTTCTTTTCTGTGGGGATCAGATTATGACAGATATTGTTCCTATTGTCTGTACCCAGTACAAGGACTGGGGAATGCTGCGCAGTTACCTCAGTAGCCTGGAACAGCTGAAGCATTTTTATGCGGACTGTCTCTTTCTGCCGGCTCATGGCGGACAGATCCGGGATATTGGAAAAGAGGTAGACCGGGTTGTTCAGGGATATATGGATAAATGTTCCATTATGAAGCGGGTGTTAGAGGAGGACGGAGGTTTTCTGACTACCAGAGATGTGGGTGTGAGAGCTTATGGAAGAAGTCAGGGACCGCCAGATTACCAGCATTTTATGTCCTGTACCCAGATCTGGGTAAAAACTTTCTCCTGCCTGGAGTATCTATATGGGGAGGGCTTTCTGGAACGGAAGGATAAAGAGGGCATTTTGTACTGGAAAGCGAAGAAACCCCTTGCATTTCACATATTGTAGTGTTATACTACATATGATAACATGATAGAGTGACTAATAGAGAGTGGGCAGATGTCCACTCTCACTTTTATGTATCAGAAGTTTCAGGAGATACATAATATGGTCTGCAGCAGAAGGAAGAGAGGTGAAATCATGACCAGAAAAGAAACTTATGAATCCAGAACAGAGCAGTTTCTGCTGCCGCTTCTTGAAGAGCATCAGTTTGAGCTGGTAGATGTAGAATATGTAAAGGAAGCGGGAAACTGGTACCTGAGAGCCTACATTGACAAAGAAGGCGGAATTACCGTAGATGACTGTGAGGTAATCAGCCGTGTGCTCAGTGACTGGCTGGATAAAGAGGACTTTATTGAGGACAGCTACATTCTGGAGGTCAGCTCTCCGGGACTGGGCAGACCCCTGAAGAAGGATAAGGACTTTGAGCGGAGTCTGGGAGAACAGGTGGAGATTCGCCTGTACAAGGCACGCAATAAGCAGAAGGAATTTGAGGGCGTCCTGAAGTCTTATGACAAGGATACCGTAACTATTGAGACAGAAGATGGAAACCAGGAAACATTTGAACGGGGAGACATCGCGCTGATTCGTCTGGCGCTTGATTTCTGATTTTACAGGAGAATACGTCCTGTGAACGATAGCAGAAGCGTATTGGATTTTAGGAGGATAAACCATGAATAAGGAATTAATTGAAGCACTGGATTTGCTGGAAAAAGAAAAAAATATCAGCAAGGAAACACTGCTGGAGGCCATTGAGAACTCTCTTCTGACTGCCTGCAAGAACCATTTCGGAAAGGCTGACAATGTTAAGGTCAACATCAATCCGCAGACAGGTGATTTTTCTGTTTATGCAGAAAAAGAAGTAGTGGAAGAGGTAGAAGATCCGGTGATGCAGATCAGTCTGGCTGAGGCCAAGATGAAGAGCCCCAAGTACAATCTGGGTGATGTGGTTCATTTCCCCATTGAGTCCAAGTCCTTTGGCCGTATTGCCACCCAGAATGCAAAGAATGTGATTCTGCAGAAAATCCGTGAGGAAGAGCGCAGCATGCAGTTTAACGAATGGTACCGGAAGGAGAAGGATGTGGTAACCGGTATTGTGCAGCGTTATCTGGGCCGCAATGTAAGCATTAACCTGGGCCGCGTAGACGCTATTTTAAACGAGGCAGAGCAGGTGAAGGGTGAGGTATTTAAGCCGACTGAGCGCATTAAGGTATTTGTGCTGGAGGTAAAGGATACTCCCAAGGGACCGCGTATTTCTGTTTCCAGAACTCATCCGGATCTGGTAAAACGTCTGTTTGAGGAAGAGGTAACAGAGGTAAAGGACGGTACGGTTGAAATTAAGGCTATTGCCCGTGAGGCAGGCTCCAGAACCAAGATTGCTGTCTGGTCCAATGATCCGAACGTGGATCCGGTTGGCGCATGTGTCGGTATGAACGGTGCAAGAGTCAACTCCATTGTTAATGAGCTGAGAGGCGAGAAGATCGATATTATTATCTGGGATGAAAATCCGGCATTCCTGATTGAGAATGCGCTGAGCCCTGCAAAGGTAATCTGCGTTGTGGCAGATGAGGAATCAAGAGAGGCTCAGGTAATTGTTCCGGATTATCAGCTTTCTCTGGCAATCGGTAAAGAGGGCCAGAATGCAAGACTGGCAGCAAGACTGACCGGATACAAGATTGATATCAAGAGCGAGACACAGGCCCGTGAGATGGGACTGTTCGAGGAGATGGGCATTGATTATCAGGAAGAGGGCGTATATGACAACCTTGATGCAGATTTCGAGGTTTCCGCTACTGACGAATATTCAGCCGAGGTTTCCGAATAAACCGTAACAGAATGTAACTACTCAGGACGGGGCATCTTCTTGTCCGGCAAAGCCGAACAAGAAGCGTCGGAGATTCCTCCAATGTGAGAACTGGCTGGAAAATCCGCTTACAAGCAAGCTTGACATGGATTTTTTTGACAGATCTCCTGCCGTCCTGAATCGTTACAACAGAATGTGGATGAAAAGCAGATAGGATGTGAGAATTTGGTAAGTGCAAAGAAGGTTCCCCAGCGGCAGTGTGTCGGCTGTGGGGAAATGAAAAACAAAAAAGAGATGATTCGGATTTTGAAGACTCCGGAAGGAACCTTTACGCTGGATATCACCGGCAGAAAAAACGGACGGGGAGCTTACCTATGTCCCTGTATGGAGTGCTTCCGCAAGGCGGTAAAGGGCAGGGGTCTGGAGCGCTCTTTTAAGATGGCGATTCCGAAAGAGGTATATGAGACACTGGAAAAGGAGATGGAGCAGCTTGGATAACCGACAGAAGATTTTAAATCTGATTGGCCTTGCAACCAAGGCCGGGAAAACAGCCAGCGGAGAGTTTTCTACGGAAAAAGCGGTAAAGGGCGGCACTGCCCATCTGGTGATTGTATCGGAAGAGGCATCTGACAATACGAAAAAAATGTTCACCAATATGTGTACTTACTATAAAGTTCCAATCTGCTATTTCGGCGGAAAAGATGAGCTGGGCCATGCCATGGGAAAGGAGATGCGGGCATCTCTTGCTGTGGTAGAGGAAGGGCTGGCAAAGGCAATCGTGAAACAAATGAATATGATCGGAGGTAGTGAGTGTGAGAGTAAATGAACTGGCAAAAGAGATAGGAAAAACAAGTAAGGAGGTGTTGGATGTGCTTCAGAAAGAGAATCAGGATGTAAAATCCCATTCCTCCAATATTACCGATGCACAGGTAGGTATGGTAAAAAAGGCATTTGATGGCGCCGGAGATAAGAAGGCAGAGGGAGATTCACCGAAAAAGAAATTGGCGGCTGTATATCGTCCGCAGAACTCCCAGCAGCGTCCGACTCAGCGCCCTCAGAACCAGCAGCGTTCTCAGCAGAGCACTGCAGCGCGTCCGCAGAGTCAGCCGCAGCAGAGCAGCGCTCCGGCAGGCCAGACTCCTGTACGGGAGGCGGCAGCTCCGGCAGCACCGGCTGCTTCTCAGACAGCAGAACCGGCTCAGAATCAGACAGCAGGACGTGAGGTAAGAAATCATGGCGGCTTTAGCGGCAGCCGTGACAATCGCAGTCAGGGCGGCTTTAATGGCAATCGTGATAACCGCGACAATCGCGGCCAGGGCGGCTTTAATGGAAACCGTGATAACCGTGATAATCGCAGTCAGGGCGGCTTTAATGGCAATCGTGATAACCGCGACAATCGCGGCCAGGGCGGCTTTAATGGCAATCGTGATAATCGCGATAACCGTGGGCAGGGCGGCTTTAATGGAAACCGTGATAACCGTGGCCAGGGCGGCTTCAGCGGCAGTCGTGACAACCGTGGTCAGGGTGGCTTTAATGGCAATCGTGATAACCGCGACAATCGCGGCCAGGGCGGCTTTGGGGGAAACAGAGACGGAAGAAGCCAGGGCCAGGGCGGTTTTGGCGGCAACCGCGACAATCGCGGCCAGGGCGGCTTTGGAGGAAACCGGGACGGAAGAAGCCAGGGCCAGGGTGGTTTTGGCGGCAATCGTGATAACCGTGGCCAGGGCGGCTTTGGCGGCAATCGCGACAATCGCGGCGGCCAGGGCAGCTTCGGAGGAAACAGAGACGGAAGAAGTCAGGGTCAGGGCGGCTTTGGAGGAAACCGCAGCGGTTCCGGCCGTCAGGGCCAGAGAGACGGCGGTGCAAAGAATTACGATACACCGATTCAGACTAAGCCCAGCAGCAACCGTCAGGTAAAGAATGCCCACAAAAACGATCGTTATGATAAAACAAGAAATATGGAGGACGGAGCAGGACGCAAGGGCGGAAAGGTTTCTAAGCATCCATTTATTATGCCTCAGAAGCCAGTGGCAGAGAAGGTGGAAGAAACCATTAAGATGATTACCATTCCTGAGTCTCTGACCATTAAGGAGCTTGCTGAAAAGATGAAGCTGCAGCCCTCTGCAATTGTAAAGAAGCTGTTTTTGCAGGGACAGATTGTAACCTTAAACTCTGAGATCGATTTTGAAAAGGCAGAAGAGATTGCCATGGAGTATGAGGTTCTCTGTGAGAAGGAAGAAAAGGTAGACGTAATTGCCGAGCTTTTGAAGGAGGATGAGGAAAACGAGGAGGATATGGTTTCCAGACCGCCGGTTGTCTGCGTTATGGGCCATGTTGACCACGGTAAAACCTCTCTTCTGGATGCAATCAGACAGAGTAATGTAACCTCCAGAGAGGCAGGCGGTATTACCCAGCACATCGGTGCTTATACTGTAGATGTACGGGGACAGCAGATTACATTCCTGGATACACCGGGACATGAGGCATTTACTGCTATGCGTATGCGCGGCGCTCAGTCTACGGATATTGCTATTCTGGTTGTTGCTGCTGACGACGGTGTTATGCCTCAGACCATTGAGGCTATTAACCATGCAAAGGCAGCAGAGGTAGAGATTATTGTTGCAATCAACAAGATCGATAAGCCCAGCGCCAATGTAGACAGAGTAAAGCAGGAGCTGTCTGAGTATGAGCTGATTCCCGAGGACTGGGGCGGCAGCACCATTTTTGTTCCTGTTTCTGCTCATACAAAAGAAGGAATTCCGGAGCTTCTGGAAATGATTCTTCTGGCAGCAGAGGTGAAGGAGTTAAAGGCGAACCCCAACCGCAAGGCAAGAGGTCTTGTAATTGAGGCAGAGCTGGATAAAGGAAAAGGACCGGTAGCAACTATTCTGGTACAGAAGGGTACCCTGCGGGTTGGAGATAATGTAACAGCAGGTCCTTGCTATGGTAAGGTTCGTGCGATGATGGATGATAAGGGACGCCGCGTAAAAGAGGCAGGTCCGTCCATGCCAGTTGAGATCCTGGGACTGAACGACGTTCCGGGTGCAGGAGATGTGCTGATGTCTACAGAAAACGAGAAAGAAGCACGTTCCTATGCAGAGACTTTCATTGCAGAAAGCAAGAACAAGCTGCTTGAGGATACCAAATCCAAGCTGTCCCTGGATGATCTGTTCAGTCAGATTAAGGCAGGCAATGTAAAAGAACTGCCGCTGATTATCAAGGCTGACGTACAGGGTTCTGTAGAGGCAGTAAAGCAGAGTCTTGTAAAGCTGTCCAACGAAGAGGTTGTAGTAAAGGTTATTCACGGCGGCGTAGGCGCAATCAACGAGTCCGACGTTTCCTTGGCATCTGCATCCAATGCAATTATTATCGGTTTCAACGTGCGTCCTGACGCAACAGCCAAATCCATTGCAGAGCGAGAAAAAGTAGATCTCCGTCTGTACCGTGTAATTTACCAGGCAATCGAGGATGTAGAGGCTGCTATGAAGGGTATGCTGGATCCGGTTTTCGAGGAAAAGGTAATTGGTCACGCAGTGGTTCGTCAGACTTTCAAGGCATCCGGAGTAGGTACTATTGCAGGCGCATATGTTATGGACGGAAAGTTCCAGAGAGGCTGTTCCTGCCGCATTACCCGCGACGGCGAGCAGATCTTCGATGGCGGCCTGGCATCTCTGAAGCGGTTTAAGGATGACGTGAAGGAAGTAGCAACCGGCTATGAGTGCGGACTTGTATTCGAGAAGTTTAACGATATTCAGGAAGATGATATGGTAGAGGCATACATGATGGTTGAGGTGCCCCGCTAAGCTTCATTCCGGGCGTGTGGCCGGCCAATGCCGCCTGACATCAGGAAGGAAAGAAATATGAGAAAAAACAGCATTAAAAATACAAGAATTAATATGGAAGTACAGCGGGAATTAAGTGAAATTATCCGTCTGGAAATCAAGGATCCCCGGGTAAACGGCGCCATGACCAGCGTTGTTGCAGTAGAAGTGACTCCGGATCTGAAATACTGCAAGGCATACATCAGTGTCCTTGGAGACGAGGAACGGGCAAAAGAGGCGATTACAGGTCTGAAAAGCGCGGTGGGCTATATCCGCCGCGAGCTTGCCCGCCGTGTGAACCTGCGGAATACACCGGAAATCAGCTTTGTGCTGGATCAGTCCATTGAGCATGGCGTAAATATGTCAAGGCTCATTGACGAGGTAACCAGAGACTTGAAAGATTGATGGCATCGTAAAGAAAGACAGATGGTGCAGGATTGATGGAAAGGGTGAGGATCATGCAGAGGAACAGATTGCTGCAGATGGTAGAAGAAGCAAAGACGATCGCCGTTCTGGGACATATTCGTCCCGACGGCGACTGTATCGGCTCCTGTCTGGCGGTATGCAACTATTTAAAGGAGCAGTATCCAGAAAAAAATGTTCAGGTTTATCTGGAGAAACCGCCGGTAAAATTCAGTTATCTTGATTATTTTGATCAGATCAGCCAGAACCCGGCAGAGGATGTTATCTACGATTTATGTATCTGCCTGGACAGCGCTGACAAAGAGAGGCTGGGTGCATTTGTCCGTTATCTTGATACGGCAGCCCACAGTATCTGTCTGGATCACCACATTACAAACAGAGGATACTGCGAGGAAAATGTGGTCTTGCCGGACGCCAGCTCCACCTGTGAGGTTGTTTATGGCTTCCTGGAAAAAGATAAAATCAGCACAGCAGCAGCGGCCTGTATCTATACAGGAATTATTCACGATACTAATGTATTTAAAAACAGCAACACTACGGCAAAAACCATGGAAGCTGCCGGAGATATGATGAGCCGCGGCATTCCGTTTTCCAGAATTATTGATGAAAGCTTTTACCGGAAAACCTATGTGCAGAATCAGATCCTGGGCCGTGCACTTCTGGAAAGCGTGACCTTCCGGGAGGGAAAATGCATATTCAGCGTGGTTCGCCGCAAGGATATGGAATTCTATGGAGTAGAAAGCTCCGATTTGGACGGAATTGTGGATCAGATGCGGGTAACGGAAGGCGTGGAGGTTGCAATTTTCCTTCACGAAATGGAAAATCATGTGTACAAGGTCAGCATGCGCTCCAATAACTATGTGGATGTCAGCAAGGTTGCTGCCTATTTCGGCGGCGGCGGTCATGTGAGAGCTGCCGGATGTACGATGAGCGGAAGCGTACATGATGTCATCAACAATCTGTCCGGGCATATTGACAGACAGATGAAGGAGTATGAAGCGTAGTGGACGGCATTATTAACGTATATAAAGAAAAAGGCTATACCTCTCATGATGTTGTTGCAAAAATGAGAGGTATTTTGCGAATGAAGAAAATTGGACATACTGGTACCCTGGATCCAGAGGCGGAGGGGGTACTTCCCGTCTGTCTGGGAAAGGGAACCAGACTTTGTGATATGCTGACAGATAAGACAAAATCTTACCGGGCAGTGCTTCTTCTGGGAAAGGAGACAGATACTCAGGATACGACAGGAACTGTTCTGGCAGAGAATCCTGAGGCGGCGGCTTCTGTAACAGAAGAACAGGTGCGTCAGGCGATTCTGAGCTTTCTGGGGATTTATATGCAGGTGCCCCCCATGTATTCAGCTTTAAAGGTCAACGGCAAAAAACTGTATGAGCTGGCCCGTGCCGGAAAGGAAATCGAAAGACAGGCCCGTCCGGTGGAGATTCTGGACATTCAGATAGAAAAAATTGATTTGCCCCGGGTAACCTTTCATGTATCCTGCAGCAAGGGAACCTATATCAGAACCCTGTGCTATGATATAGGAAGAAAGCTGGGCTGCGGCGGATGTATGGAGTCTCTTCTCCGCACACGAGTAGACCGTTTCTGTCTGGAGGATAGTTTGACTCTGTCTCAGATTGAGGCTCTGCGGGATGAAGGACGGGTTGAAGAGCATGTGCTTCCGGTTGATTCTGTATTTCTGGATTATCCAAAATTCTGTATGAAGCGGGGAGAGGGCGATAAGCTGGTACATAACGGAAATCCATTTCGGGCGGATGAAACGATTTTCACAGTGGAAAGCGGCGTTTGCGCTGGGGCAGAGGCTTGTGCCGGAACAGAGTCTTGCTCTGAGGAGGAGGCTTGCAAAGGAAACAACAGCTGTTTGACTGTCCGAGTGTATGACAGTGAAGACCAGTTTATTGGGCTTTACCAGTACGAAGAAGAAAAGCAGCGGTACCGCCCGCAAAAAATATTTCTGGGAGGAAAATAAACATGCGCGTAATTACCGGAACCAGGGAGTTTCAGATTGAAGAGCCTACGGCAGTAACCATCGGAAAATTTGACGGACGCCACAAGGGACATCAGAAGCTTCTTCGGGAAATGCTTTGTTTTAAAGAGAGACAGGGATTGAAGGCAGCTGTATTTACCTTTGACATGGCTCCTTCTGGCGTGATGCGCGGGCAGATTCAGACGGTGATTACGACCAATCAGGAACGGCGGAACAAAATGGCTAAAGTGGGCATTGATTACCTGGTGGAATATCCATTTGATCAGGAGACAGCCCACATGCAGCCGGAAGATTTTGTATCAGAGGTTCTGGTCAGACAGATGCATGCAAAAGCAGTTGTTGTGGGAACAGACTGCAGCTTTGGATACAAGGGAAAAGGTAATGTGCAGCTTTTGAAGGAAATGTCAAAGTCCTGTGGATTTGAAGCCGTGATTATTGAAAAAGAGCAGGATGATCACCGGGATATCAGCAGCACCTATGTGCGGGAAGAACTGGATCTGGGCAATATAGAAAAGGCCAATGAGCTTCTGGGAGAGCCCTATGCCATTCACGGCGTTGTGGTTCACGGCAATCATATCGGCGGTACAGTCCTGGGCTTTCCCACTGCCAATATTCTTCCGCCGCCGGAAAAGCATCTGCCGCCCTTTGGTGTATATGTATCTCAGGTGCTGGTGGATGGGAGACTGTACCGCGGTGTGACTAACATTGGAAAAAAACCTACGATTGCAGGAGAAAGTCCGGTAGGGGTGGAAACCTTTATTATGGGGCTGGAAGAAAATCTGTATGGAAAAGAGATCGAGGTTCAGCTTCTTAATTTTGAGCGTCCGGAGCAGAAATTTGCTTCTCTGAAAGAGTTGAAGGAACGGATTGAGAAGGACAAGGAGTATGCGGCTGCTTACTTTGAAGGGTTACCAGATTATTGGAAAAAATGAGTGATATAAATGGAAGGCTGACTGAAGAGGTCGGCCTTTTTTGGTATCAAGATTGGGGGAGAAGGCTGGATCCTACACAAAGTCGAGGGTGGATTTTGCATTTTGGGCTGGAAAGGGTTGGATTCTGCACAAAGTTGAGGTCGGATTTTGTATTTTGGACGAAAAAAGTTGGATCCTGCACAAAATCAGGTAGCGATTTTGCATTTTGGGAAGAAAAAGGTAGAATCTGCAAAATATGGGGCAGTTCTTTTTGGGG
This sequence comes from uncultured Clostridium sp., assembly GCA_900538475.1. Taxonomy (GTDB): domain Bacteria; phylum Bacillota; class Clostridia; order Lachnospirales; family Lachnospiraceae; genus Brotaphodocola. The sequence goes on from UPYT01000004.1 coordinate 81,791, forward strand.
GATAAAAAAGGATTGATTGTAATTCATTCACAGCTATTCTTATTTTTATCATCGATACGGAAGGTATCTGGAATCTGGGCGTGCTGGAAGCACATAATGTAGATAGAGACGGAGAGATGTCTGAAGCAATCAGCTCAGTAATACAATCTGCTTTGGCATTGAGCCTTTCGGTAGAGAAGATTGCACAAATCTGTGGCTGCGGAGTGGATTATGTGAGGCAGATTCAGGAATCCATGGAGAATGTGACTGCAGAACAATAACAGAAGGTAAATGGGAAGAAGCTGGGCAGATTTGATAAATGCGATAACCATGTTCCGCACAAGTAATATAAAAAATTGACATTTACCATATGAAAAGTTAAAATTAAAAATAGTTAAAAAAAGAAATGTTTTAGGAAAGAATTTTGAGAGTATGTGAAGGAAACAGGTTTTATCATACTTCAAATGAATGAGCAGAGGATTTTATGATAGCAGAAAAGAGAGAGAAACAGATTTTGCGGCTATCGTTTTTTTCAGGGCTTTTGTTTGCCGCAGTGGAGTATATTTTTTCTATATACAGCCACTCTCAGTCCGCATTGACGGATGCTGTATACGATGCATCGGAGCTGGTATTTATTGCGCTTCTTTTGTTTTTGACGCCATTATTTCATAAGCCAGTATCGGAGAAGCATCCTTATGGATATTTCCAGGTGGAATCGATTTTTGTAATTATTAAAGGTGTTATGATGCTGTCTGTAACCATGGGCGTATCTGCAGAGGTACTGGATTCTGCTTTGTCAGGAGGTAATCCTGTTGATACGGCGCAGGTTTCTCTGTTTCAGTTTTGTCTTGGCGTTGCCAGTGTTTTGATTTTTCTGGTGATGAAAAGGATGAACCGCAGTTTGTCGTCGCCAACCATACAGGCAGAGCTTTTGGGATGGAAGCTGGATATTGCTTATAGTATGGGAATGTCTCTTGCATTTTTTGCATCCCGGTATCTGGAAAGGACGCCGCTTGGATTTATTTCTCCGTATTTTGACCAGCTGGTGGCAGTATTTGTTATGGTATGTATGCTTCCAGAAAGTATCAAGGTTTTATGGGGAGCAATGAAGGATGTTTTTCTGTTTTCCCCGGAACAGGAATTTACCGATGATGTGAAGGCCATCTGCACCCCGATCATGGAGAAGTATGGTTTTGAACCGGTCTTTTTTGATATTACAAAAACAGGACGTCATGTGTGGGTGGCAGTTTATTTTCATATTGAAGAGGAGAGTCTGAAGGTGGAGATCTTATCTTCTGCATTGACTTACGTAAATAAGGAAATCAGGGAAAGATTTCAGGAAGCGACTTGTGAGCTGATTCTGGTTCCGAACACACAGCAGCAGCCTGAAGGAGATGAGAAAGGAAAAAGAGATGAATATACAGATTTTTGGAACAAAAAAGTGCAATGACACAAAGAAGGCAGAGCGTTTTTTTAAAGAGAGAGGAATCCGGTATCAGTTTATTGATATGAAGGAAAAGGGCATGAGTAAGGGAGAGTTTCTTTCTGTTGCCCAGGGAAATGGCGGACTGGAAAATATGATTCAGTGGGAGGGAAAGGATCATGATACCCTTGCTCTGATTCGGTACCTTGCTGATGAAGATAAGCTGGAAAAAGTTCTGGAAAATCCGCAGGTGATAAAAACTCCTGTTGTCAGAAACGGAAAGAAATCAACGCTGGGATACCAGCCGGATGTGTGGAAAACCTGGGATTAAAAGGGGGAAAAGAAAGATGAAATTGTATGCAGCCTGCATGATGTGCCTGTTGTCTGCGCAGGAAAGAAAGCTGCGGGAGTACAGGGATGAGGATAAAAAAGCAAGGTATATAAAGGAACTGATGCGTTTGACTGCGGAGAGTAAGGACGATGCCTGCGCGCCCTGGCTGGCGGCCAGGATTGGAGAGGTCTATGAAAAATACTTTGGCGCTCCGGAGGATTACGGCCCCATAAAGGAGTCCTATAATCGTCTTGTTATGGATATGGAGTCGGAGATTGAGGGAAAAATCAGGAGTGCAAAAGATCCTCTTTACACCGCTATGAGGTATGCAAGAATCGGAAATTATATTGATTTTTCTGCAGTCAGTGATGTAAGGCCGGAGGAATTTTTATCCCTTCTGGATCGGGAGAAGGATTCGATTGATGAGGAGGAGTACAGGCATTTTATCAGGGAACTGGAAGGGGCAGAACGCCTTGCTTATCTTCTGGATAATTGTGGAGAGATTGTGCTGGACAAGCTGGTTATCCGCATACTCAAGGAACAGTATCCTCAGCTGAAGATAACGGCTATTGTCCGTGGGGCCCAGGTGATCAACGATGCTACAGTAGAGGATGCGGTATTTACGGGCCTTACCGGGGAAGCAGAGGTAATCGGAAATGGAGATAATGCAGCAGGAACCATTTTATCACGGATTTCCCCGGAAGCATCAGCTGCCATTGAAGCAGCCGATGTGATTCTTTCCAAAGGCCAGGGGAATTTTGAAGCGCTTCATGGATGTGGGCTTAATATTTATTATCTTTTCCTGTGCAAATGTGACTGGTTTATGAAAAAATTCCAGGTAGATCGGTATCAGGGAATGTTTGTAAATGAGCGGCGGGTTCATGTGTGGAATGAAGAGGGGCTGTTGCAAAAGTGACAGCTCCGTTTTATGTCCTAAAAACAGAAAAAGAACGCTGAAGAGTCAGAAATCCATGATATAATAAGATATGAGTAAACGTTTTGGATATAATAAAACTCATACCAGCTGGTTTTGACATTTAATTTAGAGGAGATAGTTTCCGATGATGCTTCTGTTTGAGTGTTGAGATGCGAATTAGAGGATTTAGAAAAGAAAGAAATCTAGTAGTTACTCCAAATATCATGATCAAAATTTTAACCTAAATAAAAACGATACTAACGAAAAGATAAAAAAGCAGCATAATAGTTAAATAGATTTAAAAATCGGGGAACGTGATATGATAAAAGGAAGAAAAGTAAGTTATGTCAGACTGCATTTTATTTACCTATTTTTATTTGTAGTCCTTTTAGCTTGTCTAATGGGAGGAAGCGTAACTCATTTTTCAAAAAATGTGGTAGGAAATGAATTGATAAAGTTACATCAGGCTCTTATCAAGCAATCAACTGGAGAAGTTATCTCTGTGGTAAATGGTTTGAAAGAAGTGACCTGTAATATTGCAGAGAATGCCAATGTTATAGATTATTTATCTGATAGTCCGGAATCAGCCAGTCCAAAAGATTTAGAAGAAATTGAACGTATGATTAGAGCTGAAATATATTTAAATCATAAATCAAAAAGATTTTTTCGTATTTATTTATATGATTTAGGGACACTTCGGTATGCAAGTGATTATCAGGAAATAGATTGGAGTGAGGCTGTTCAGGGAACGGGAGTGAATTCGATGGCACTGAGAGGTCCTGTACATAGTAGCGAGGAGGGGCTGTATCGTCATAGCTATTATCTTACAAATCCAGTAAGAGATCTTTTGACTGGGGAAATTCGGGGATATGTATTACTCCAGTTTTGTGAGGAGGTATTATATCGCAGTTATTCTAAGTTACGTGAAAATGATAGAAAATATTTTATTATTGATGAAGGTGGGTACATCATATCCGGAGAGGATAAACGATTTATTGGTAATGAGGGAGAGCCTTTAAAATTTGCGCAGCAAAGACATGAAAATTCAGAAGGTGTTATTGCTACAGATAAAAGTTATATGTATTTTTATGAGAATATACTTGGTACACCATGGTATTTTTTGGAAAGAATAAATATTAGAGAAATTTGGAAATCTTTGGATCGAACAGGATATTTTGTGGGATGCCTCATAGTACTGTTTTCGATTTGTATTTATCCAGTTACTCTGTTTTCTGGAAAATGTATTGTTAAACCAGTTGATAAAATTAAAGAACGGATGGGAAAAGTGGCACAGGGAGATCTTTCTGTACGAATTAGTTTGGAAGAAAAGGGAAAAGGAGAATTTTCAGAAATTGCAGACTCTTTTAATTATATGGTGGAACGATTAGAGAAGCAGGTAGAAGAAATTAAGATTATGGAGCAAAAAAAGCATCTATTGGAATTGGATTTTTTGAGAACTCAGATTAATCCTCATTTTATTTATAATACACTCAGTTCTATTCGTTTTTATGTGGAGATGGGAAAAAATGAGGAAGCAGAAGATATGTTAATTGATTTTTCTAAGATTCTGAGAAAGACTCTATCTAAATCAGAAACGACGGTTTGTTTAAAGGAAGAACTTCAAACATTAGGCCATTATATAAATTTACAAAAAGCGAGGTACAGAGAGCGGTTTGAGGTAACGTATGATATTGATGAAAACACATTAACATCTCTGGTTCCAGATTTTATTCTTCAACCGATTGTAGAAAATGCAATTTTTTACAGCTTAAAAGAAGATCATATTTGCCATATCCAGGTGAAAAGTTATAAAAAGGATAGTTTGTTATATGTTAGCGTAAGAGATGATGGTATTGGAATGGATCAAGAAAAGATTATACAGGTCATGGAAAAAAATGTTAACATAAATAAAGTGGGAATTAAAAATGTCAATGAGCGCTTAAAACTGAATTTTGGTGATGAATATGGATTGAAGATTGAGAGCAAAGAAGGGATTGGTACCGAGGTTATCTTGATTATGCCGTTTACTTCTGAACGCACATAGAAAGGAAAATAAGGCTTATGAAAATATTAATTGTTGATGATGAAACTCCAATTAGAGAATGGATTCAATTTAGCATTGAGAGGGGAAATAATCCTGATTTTAATATCGTAGCTGTTGCAGAAAATGGTAATGATGCATTGGAGTTAGCATTAAAATACCAGGTGGATGTGGTAATTTCCGATATAAAGATGCCGGGGATTGATGGGATTGAATTAATGAAGCAGGTCCTGAAAAAAATGCCATATACAAGTTTTGTCATATTAACAAATTATGCGGAATTTTCATATGCAAGAGAGGCTGTAACATATGGTGCAAAGAAATATCTGTTAAAATCAGAATTAAGAGGACGGGATATTTTGAGAACATTAGAAGAAATCCAGGAGTATTATCGGAGTGTAGTAAAAGACAAGAAGATGGATTTTTATTCCAATGGATATTTGGATATTTTCGAATGTTACTATAATCTGGAGGATAAGGCGTTTCAGAGGCAATTTTGGATCTGTCATGGATTTCGTGAAGAAGAAAATTTTTTAATCATTGCATTGAAGGAAAGGGATAACAAAAAACAAAAATATTTAATTGAAAATTTTTTATACCAGTATGAGATACATGGAGTAGGACCGGCATTAAAAAATGAAAATATTTTTCTTTTAATTCAGTCAAGCGGTGTAGAACACTTGAAAAAGTATGTTGATATATTTGCAAGGTTGTATGAAAATAAAGGTTTTATGGTTTCTGGACACATTCAGAGAGGGGTAGCTTGTATCATGAAAGCAATTGATGAATCTGAAAAGATGTTAAGGTATAGTTTTTTGATTACAAATGGGTATTTGAGTATTGAGGATGCGGAACAAATCTTACCATTAGATCGTCGTGAATTAAAAAAAGAAAGCCATAAAATTATGAATAGCATTTTGTATGAGGAAAAAGAAAAGCTGTTATCCCGTTTAGAACGGTGGTTTAATAAATTACGATCAGCTTCTTTTGAGGATATTGACTGGGTAAAAGAGATGTGTTTACAAATGGTAATTCGCATGGAGGAAGTAGGATGTCAATATATAGCAGGATTTTCTGAGGAGCATAAACCAGATATGCAGTGGACATTGGAATCATGTAAGGAATTTTGCTCTAATTTGACTAAACGTATGTATTCTATAGGAAATTTATGTTACTCACAAAGTATTCGTGATACTATTCGCTATATCCATCAGAATTATAATCGTGATATTTCTTTGAATGAGGCAGCAAGTTATATTTATCGTTCTCCAGAATATTTAAGTAGGCTTTTTAAAGCAGAAACAGGAGAAAATTTTAGCAGTTATCTTACAAAATATCGTTTGAAAAAGGCAAGAGACTTACTGTTGAATACAGATATGAAAATTTATGAAATTGCAGATGCTGTTGGGTATACTACGCCGAGCTATTTTTCAAAGATGTATAAGGATTATATGGGGATAGCGCCAGAAGCAACGCGAAGTCAAAAAAATAATAGAATGTAAAAAAACTAATAGGAAAGTCAGTTTGAGATTAAAATATGTTAAAAAATTTTAACATAAGGTCAGCAAGCTGGCTTTTTATTTTTTTTTAGGTATATTAAAATTTAACTATAAGTAATGTTAAATTTTGTAAGAAGGAAAGGAAGGGTTATGATGAAAAAAAAGAAAATCACAGCATTATTTTTAGCAGCAACGATGGGAATTTCTTTAACAGCTTGCGGATCCAAGGAGCAAGAACCGCAAAAGCAGGAAACAGAAGACAGTGAGAAGAAGGACAAAGAAGTAGCTGCAGAGGAAAATAGAGATAGCATTAAAATAGGTTTAGTATTGGGCACCGGTGGACTCGGCGATAAAAATTTTAATGATATGGCTTATGCGGGAATTACAAGGGCTCAGGAAGAAATGGGAATTGAATTTGATTACGTAGAGCCTGGGAATAGCAGTGACTTGTTGCCATTAGATCGCCAGTTTGCAGAATCAGAGGAATATGATTTAATTATTGCTATGGCAGCAGATCAAGAGGAACCCATTCGGGAAATTGCGGAAGAATTTCCTGAACAGAAAATTTCTTTGATCGATAGTTCAGCTGAAATTGAAGGAGTAAGTACAGTTCAAACAGAGTGGCCTGAACAGACCTTTTTAGCAGGTGTTGTGGCTGGACTTGGTACTAAAAGTGCTATGACATTTGCAAATGAGGATAATGTTATTGGTGTTATTCTTGGAATGGATCTTCCGAATCTTCGCACAGGTGTTGCCGGTTTCATTTCCGGTGCAAAATATGTAAATCCTGATGTTGAAGTATTAGAGGGGGTCGTTGGAGCCTTTAATGATCCGGGAAAAGGAAAAGAAGTAGGACTTTCTATGTATAATAAGGGAGCGGATTTCATTCAGTGCATTGCTGGAGCATCTGGCTTAGGTGTTTTTGGAGCTGCGAAAGAGGTAGATCGATATGCATTTGGTGTAGGTCCTAATCAAAATGCTGAGGATCCGGATCACATTGTTGCATCTTCTGTAAGAAGTGTGGATGGGATGGTTTACAATGAAGTAAAGGCATTGGTTGATGGAACTTGGGAACCAGGACTGCATATGAATGGAATGAAAGAGGGGGCTGTGAATTGCGATACGGAAGGATCTAATGTAGAACTGCCAGATGATATTAAAACTGCAGTAGAAGAGATCAAGGCTAAAATTGTTGCTGGAGAATTAGTACCATGCGGTAATATTGATGAAATAGATATATGGGTGGCAGAAAACCAGTATGAAGGAAACTAATATATGAAAAAGATGATGATTTGCAGGAGGTAACGGAATGTATGCAGTCGAAATGAAGCAAATAACTAAGCAGTATCCGTTAGTCAGAGCATTAGATCGTGTCAATTTTTCGTTAAGGGAGGGAGAAATTCTCTCCCTTCTTGGCGAAAATGGAGCCGGAAAATCTACTCTTATGAAAATCCTGTATGGTATATGTAAGCCGGATGAGGGACAGATTTTAATCAGAGGCAAGAAGGTTACAATTAAAAATCCAAAACAGGCCATAGATTTAGGAATAGGAATGGTTCATCAGCATTTTATGCTGACTCCAGTTTTATCTGTAACAGAGAATATAGTTGTGGGATGTGAACCGGGAAAGGGGATTTTTTTTGATAAAGAAAAAGCAGAAAATCAGGTACAGAAGATGATTGACAAATATGGATTCCATATTCGTGCATCGCAAAAGGTATCTGAACTTTCTGTAGGAGAGCAACAAAAGGTTGAAATATTAAAAGCTATTTATCGAAATGCTAATATTTTAATTTTAGATGAGCCAACGGCTGTTCTGACACCTCAAGAGGTGGAAGAATTATTTCGGATTTTGCAGGAATTAAAATCACAGAAGAAAAGTATTGTTATTATAACGCATAAGCTTAAGGAAACTCTGGCAATTGCAGATAGTGTAAGTGTTCTGAGAGATGGAAAAATGATTCGTGCAGATGTTCTGGTAGAAGGGGCTACAGCAGAGAGCTTGGCTCAAATGATGGTTGGGCGCAATGTGACCCTTGGAATTACCAGAAAATCGAAAAATATTGGTGAAACTGCTCTTTTAGTTAAAAATATTACTTTAAAGAATAAAGATAGATTTATTTTAAAAAATATATCTATGGAGATAAAAAAAGGAGAGATTCTCGGAATTGCAGGAATTGAAGGAAATGGTCAGACTGAGTTGATTGAATGTTTAACAGGTATATGTCATCCAGAACAACTGGAATTAGAAAAAAATGGTGTGCCTATTAAAGGAGGCCCAGATACATTTATTCAGTGTGGGATAGGGCATATTCCGGAAGATCGTATGACAAGAGGATTAGTATTAAATTTGCCAATCCTTGATAATTTAATTTTAGGATACCAAAATCGTTTTCAAAAAAAGGGTATTCTTGATAAGAAAAAAATAAAAAGTTTTTCTAATCAGCTCTTAGATGACTTTAGAATTAAAGCTCCAAATACTCTTGTTAAGGCAAGCTCATTGTCTGGTGGAAATCAGCAAAAGATTGTAATTGCCCGTGTATTTAGCGAAGATCCCGATATTATTATTGTTGCCCAGCCAACACGAGGTGTTGACATTGGTGCAATGGAGTATATTCATGAAAGATTACTGGATTTGCGGGATCAAGGGAAGGCAATTTTATTAATTTCTGCGGATTTAGACGAGGTGAAGTGCTTGAGTGATCGTTTGATGGTTATGTATGACGGGGAATTAGTATCAGAAGGACGACCAGAAGATTTTACAGATATGGAATTGGGACTTTTAATGACTGGAGCAAAAGGAGGGCAGAGGCATGAATGATAAAAAAGCAAAATATCAACTTCGTTCTATATTACAAAAGAATATGTCTCTGACAGCCTTGGTTTTAGCATTAATTTTAGGTGGAGTCATTATGGCAATTTGTGGATATAATCCATTAGAAGCATATGGTGCAATTTTTGAAGGAGCTTTCGGTGGAAAAAAAGCGATTTGTCAAACTTTTGTTCAGGCAACGCCGTTAATTTTTGCAGGTCTTGCGTATACAATTGCGAAAAGAGCAAATTTAATTAATCTTGGTATTGAGGGACAGCTATATATGGGGGCATTGGGAACTACTTTAGTTGCGTTGTTGCCATTAAAACTTTCACCTGTTTTATGGATTCCTTTAAGCTTGCTTGGAGGTATGATATTTGGCGGGATTTATGCAGGAATTGTAGGTTTTATGAAAGTAAAATTTGGCTCAAATGAGGTTATTGCAACTACTATGTTGAATACGATTGCCATTAATTTTATAGCGTATATTGTAAATTATCCATTGAAAGAAGAGAATTCAATTGTTGCTCAGACGGCTAAATTTTCTAAGGAGATATGGCTTCCTAAAATGATTGATAAAACTCAACTTACGATCGCAATTCTTATTGCAGTGATTGCCTGTATCTTAGTAAAATTATTACTAGACAGAACGGTAATTGGGTATGAAATAAAGTGTGTCGGACAAAATTTAAGAGCTTCGGAAACTGCAGGAATTAGAATAGGTTCTGTTATGATTACGGCAATGTTGATGAGTGGATCCATTGCAGGATTGCTGGGAGGAACTCATGTAATGGCGATTGATCATAGACTAATAGGAGGATTTTCATCTGGTTATGGTTATGATGGAATTGCTGTTGCCGCATTGGCTGCAGACAGTCCGATTGCTGTTATTTTTTCTGGTGTTATTTTTGGTGCTTTAAGAGCAGGATGTATGGTCTTAAACCGTACAACGGGAGTTCCTACGGAATTTATTGATGTAATCCAGGCTTTGATTATTCTTTTGGTTGCGGCACCTCTTTTTGTAAAAGAGATTTTGAGAATAAAAGATAATCGTGAAAGTGTAAAAGGAGGGAACGAAGCATGAACCAAGTTATGTCAGTATTGATATCTACATTAAGTATGTCTGTTCCTTTGATTTTGGCAGCACTAGGTGGTGTAATTTCTGTTCGAAGCGGTATTATGGCACTAGGATTGGAAAGCATGATGACAATGGGAGCTTTTTGCGGTGTTTTAGGCTCTTATTTTACCAATCATGTAGTATTTGGTATCCTTTTTGGGATTGCGGGTGGTGCGTTATTTGGCCTGTGTCATGGTGTTTTAAGTATTCGATATAAAGTCAATCAAGTAATTAGTGGTATTGGCTTAAATCTATTATCTGTATCAGCGACAACATTGCTTATGCAGCTTTTATGGAATAATAAAGGAGCATCTCCTCAAGTGTCATCTATAAAGCAAGGTGTTTTAACATCTCCAATAACATGGATTATGTTAGTTGCAGTTGTTTTAGAATACATCGTATTGTTTAAAACATGTATTGGATTGCGATTGAGAACAGTAGGAGAAAATCCGAAGGCGGCAGCTACAGTTGGGCTTCCTGTTCATCGTATTAAATATATGGCAGTTATTTCATGTGGAATGCTGGCAGGACTTGGAGGAGCCTATTTATCTATCGATCATCTCGATATGTACGTTAGAGATATGTCTGCTGGAAGAGGGTATATTGCAGTTGCAATCATGATTTTAGCACGATATAATCCGATAATGGTTCTTTTTTGCGCCTTGATTTTTGGATTTTCTGATGCAGTACAGATCAATTTGCAGGGATACGGTGTTCCTCCACAGATTATGTCTATGTTGCCTTATATTGTGACACTTTTTGTTCTAGCATTTGGTGTACGCCATATTACGCCTCCTGCAGGTGTGGGTGCCCATGATGATGATTAACTAAATTTTCAGGTGAAAGGAGTCTTCTTATGAAAGCAATTATGGTAATGTTTGATTCTTTGAATAGACATATGCTTCCTTCTTATGGATATCAGGATATTGTTGCTCCTAACTTTGAGCGACTTGCTCAGAAAACAGTCACTTTTGATCAGTGCTATGCAGGCAGTTTGCCTTGTATGCCTGCCAGACGAGAACTTCATACAGGCCGCTACAATTTTCTTCATAGAAGCTGGGGACCGTTAGAACCTTATGATGATTCCATGCCTGAAGTTTTAAAAGAGAATGGAGTTTATACGCATTTAACGACTGATCATTGGCATTATTGGGAAGAAGGCGGCTTTAATTATCAGACAAAATATAATACATTCGAGTTTGTACGAGGACAGGAAGGAGATTGTTGGAAGGGGCATTTAAGGTGGGATGTTCCAGAGCATTTAGATGGAAGGAAGGATGCATGTGGAAGACAGGAATACATTAATCGTTATTATATGCACGAAGAAGAAAATCAGTCCATTGCTGTAAATTTTGCCAATGGACTTGAGTTTATTCGTAATAATCATAATGAAGATAATTGGTATCTCCAATTAGAAAATTTTGATCCACATGAGCCATTTTTTACCCCTCAGAAATATAAAGATTATTATAAAGACGGTTATGATGGAATTATGTTTGACTGGCCAGGATATCATGAAGTGGCTGAAACCCCAGAGCAAGTGCAACACTGTATCAATGAATACAAGGCATTGGTAACTATGTGCGACACATATTTGGGTAAAGTTTTAGATATGATGGATGAATACAATATGTGGGAGGATACCATGTTGATTGTAAATACAGATCATGGATTTATCCTTAGCGAACATAATTGGTGGGGAAAAGTTATGATGCCATATTTTAATGAAATTGCGCATATTCCGCTATTCATCTGGGATCCTAGATTAAAACTGGCAGGAGTAAGACGTCAGTCTTTGGTACAGACTGTTGATATCGCTCCCACTGTTTTGGAATTTTTTGGTCAAAAAATTCCAAAGAATATGCAGGGAAAACCATTAAAAGAGACTATGATAGATGATAAAAAAGTCAGAGATTACGCTCTTTTTGGACAACATGGTGTTCATGTAAATATCACAGATGGAAGATATGTTTATATGCGGTGCCCTTTACAAGATAAACAGGATGAATTGTACAATTACATTATTGAGCCGTCTAGCTACCCAGGTGCAATCGGGGTGGAAGAAATGAATACTGCAGAAGCACACAAAGGCTTTGATTTTACAAAGGGCATGCCTGTTTGGAAAATCAAAGGGGGATATGGAATTCGATCTTTGGGCTTTCCACCTAAAAAGTTAATGGATTTTGGTACATTATTGTTTGATCTCAAAATAGATCCAAAACAGGAACATCCTATCAGCGATCCAAAAACAGAAGAAAGAATGAAAATAAATATGGTGAGATTAATGAAAAAAAATGATGCACCGATAGAGCAATATATACGTCTTGGATTAGAGGAATATCTGTAATTAAACAAAAAGGAGAAGTCTATGGGAAGAATACCAACACCTCATATTCATGCTGAGAAGAATGAAATAGCTAAAACAGTCTTGATGCCGGGCGATCCGCTAAGGGCAAAATTTATTGCAGAAAATTTTTTAGAAAATGCAAAATGTGTTAATTCAATAAGAAATATGTTAGGATTTACTGGAACGTATAAAGGAAAGAAGGTTACTGTATTTGGCGGAGGTATGGGGATGCCATCCGTAGGAATTTATACCTATGAACTCTTTAACTTTTATGAGGTAGATCAGATCGTTCGGATCGGAACTGCGGGTGCTTTAAATGAGAATGTGAAGTTGAGAGATGTAGTTGTGGGAATTGGGGCGAGTACAGATTCCTCTTATGGCGAACAGTTTGGACTGCCAGGAACTTTTGCTCCAATCGCAGATTTTTCTTTAGCCCGGCTTGCTGTAGAGGCAGGGGAAAGGATGGGGATCAAAACGGTTGAAGGAAATATTTTGTCATCTGATATTTTCTATAATGATGATGCAGATACTTTACAGAAGTGGAGAAAAATGGGGATTTTAGCTGTGGAAATGGAGGCAGCAGCCTTATATATGAATGCTGCCCGTGCTGGAAAAAAAGCATTATGCCTATTGACAATTTCTGATGCGCCATTTAGCGGTGAGGTTTTGTCTACAGAGGAGCGTCAGTATGGCTTCACAGATATGATGAAAATTGCTTTAGAAATTGCATAAAAATTTTTTATGTCAATGTATGGGACAAAAGTAAATGAATAATCTACGGGAGCAGAAGCTTCGTTAAGATTTTTCTTCTGATCTGTATGGAACTTTTATATAAATGAAAGATAACCATATGAGAAATGCACAGTTAAATCCAGATTTTTGTACAGAGAATGAGGCATCGCTCAATTATTTAATTTGATAATTTTGCGATGCCTTCTTACTTAAACCCTTCGGCTGTCAAAATAGGGAAACTGATCGATGGCGTCCAGAATATCACGGAAGTCATCGCGGGGAGCTATTTTGATATAGTTTTTTAGGATTTCCTGCTCTCTGTCTTTAAAGGGGCCATAAAAAATATCATAAAGATTGTGTCCCCTCAGATATATTTTAATTTCTTCCAGGTGCTCTTTTATGTCTTTGGGAGAGGTGAAATTCCGGCCAAGAACCTGTATCAGCTGCTGGCCGCTGCGGAGCCGATACAGATACTCATTCCATTTTTCGTACAGTACAGAATAAAACATTTCTTCGGATTCTACAATGCCAAGGGCAGCCATAATTTTCGGATTCAGAAAATAATTTTCAAAGGAATAATATTTTAAAATCAGTACATTTCGCCGTGTGACTCTGGGCAGCTGATCCACATCTTCCAGATTCCGCTCATCGTAGTAATGGCACAGCTGGGAAGCTAACTCTTCCGGATCCTTGCCGTCACCATCTCGGATCATGAGAAACTGATCCCGAATATATACCTGATTCATGTATTTTAAATTGGCATAGGTTCGAATGTTGGTACAGCTGTTGGTGGTGAGAATGGAAATCCGGGCAAGCCGTCCCTGGCTGTCGTGGATTTCTGAATAATAGTGTTCCAGCAGCAGGGGGAGACGGGATTTATCCTGCTTTCCTTCTACGATGAATACAAAGCTGACGTTCATGAGATCGTTGGCGCCATAGCCCAGATCGTCCAGAATCTGTCCCAGATCGGTTTTGGGGCGTATGATGGAATATCGGTCCTCGTCCAGAACCATCTGACGGATCTGACGTTTGGTAAAGTTAAACAGGAGATCCGGAGAGTGGGTTTTAAATATTACCTGATTCTTTTTGGAAAGGCGGTACAGGATCTCACTGCAGATTTTCTGAAGTTGCGGATGAAGGAAAATCTCCGGATCCTCTACGACAATCAAGCTGGGGATTCGTCCGGGTTCGGTAATGTAGGTTTCCAGAAGAGACAGCATGTAGATGCTTCTCATGCCTTTTCCCATAAGCTCTACTGGTTTCACGGTCCTGGTCTGTGGGTTAAAGGAGGAGACCTCCAGGGAGAAAAGCTGATCGATATCATAATTCAAGGTAAAATGAATCTCCTCAAATCCTCCGTTTTTTCGGAAATTGTGATTGAGCTTTTCGGAAAAATCACTGAGATTCAGCTGATAAATTTTCGATTCCAGAAGACGGGCCGTTTCTGCCGCAGTCAGCTCTTCTGGTTTTTTCTGGTAAATTAATCCCAGGCATTGAAAGCAGTGATTGCACTGCTTGGCCTGTTCAAAGAGACAGGAGCCGGATCGCAGTTTTTTCAGCTGGACATTTTCCTGAAACATCAGCAGATCGTTCTGCAGAAGCTCCAGATCCCGTTCTGCGGTGATGCGGTAAATCCGGGGAAGGAGCATGGGAATATAAGGGTTATTTTTCCGGAATCCGTCCTCATAGCGGATTTTTCCGTCCCGGTTTACATGAAAGGTAAAGGTCAGCTCCCGATTTTCCTGAGAATAGGAGGGGAAGCGTTCGTAAAAGGTTCTGAGCCAGACCTCATATCTGCGGTACTGACTGACAATCCCCATATAGTGAAACAGCTTTAAATCTTCTTGGTCAATGGAAATCGATGCTTCAATGCGGATGGCCTGAAGCTTTTCATTAAAATCAGATTCCTGGACAGGATAATAGCCGCAGACAGCGCAGATGGCATCCAGAACGGAGGTCTTTCCTGTGTTGTTTTTTCCTACCAGAATCAGAGCGCTGTCAATGTCGGTAATTTCCATGTCGCGGATGGATTTGAAGTTATGAATGTGCAAATAAGTAAGCTGCATAAGCGCCTCCTGAAAGAACACGAAACCCGGTTACAGATAAGTCCAGTATAAATCAGAGCAGGGAAAGGGACAACCGGTTTTTGAAAAAATGCAGCTTTTTTACATACCCGTACCTGTTTCGGAGGCATCTTTCAGCCAGTCTACCCACACAGAATAGTATTTTCCCAGCACATGGGAACCATCTGTGGAGTAATCTGCCTTCAGATTGCCGTTTTCATCATCAAATACTGGATTTACATCAAGATAGAAGCAGCTGTTTTCTTCGGCAAGGGTCTGGATTCCGCTGTTAAGGCGGTTGATTTTTTCGTTGTTGTAGGTACTGCTTGAGGCTGATTTGTTTCCGGTAACATGAAGGTTGGCCTGAAGAACCAGGATTGCCTCCGGCTGCAGGGACTGAATGGTATCTACTACAGACTGGTATTTTTTGATAATGCTGCTGTATTCGTAACCCAACTCATTGATTCCCAGCATCAGGTAAATGGTTTGAAATTGCCTTCGAGACAAAACTTCCCTTAATGTCAGCTTGATCCCGCTTTTTGTTTTTACACGGGAATCAAACAGGTTGAATACACTCATTCCGGAATCTGCAAAAACCTCAGCCTGTCCCAGATCTCCATATTCGGAAAGGCCGGCAGTCCTGGAGTCTCCAATAAAAAGCACATTGGTGAAATCGGGATTTTCCGGGATAGAGAGGGCGTTCTGTGTGGAGGTTTCTGGGAGAGCGGAGGAATGGCTGTCCCCTGAAACTTCTGTGGCTGAGGAAACCGTGCCGGATTCCTCAGCAGCCGGAGAGACGTTTTCGGAGCCGGACACTGCCATGTCGTTGGAAGCAGAACTGTCAGCTGGGAGCGGAGCTGCCGGATTTCTCTCAGAAGAAGCTTCCTGGTCTGCGCCTGGTTCAGCCGGAGGCTTTTCGGACAATGTCTGTCCTCCATCGGCGTATGCCTTTGCAGTCATTCGGAGATCGGTTCCGATATCGATGATTTCAGCGGCTACTGCTTCCGCCACAGAATCCGGAATCATCCGCGCTGCAGCAGCGCCGGAAAGGCTGATGGTTAAAAGTATGGTATACCAGTATTTTCTCATAATGTACATCTCCATTAAAATCTAAAATATAAAAAAGGATCATCTGCACCCAGCTTCATCAGGTACACACAGCCCCAGAAAACTGCCAGAAGAGGGGCGGCGGTGAAAAAGGAGCTTTTGTACCGCCTGTAAAGCTTTTCCGGCAGTCTGGTCATGAAAATCAGTCCGGCGATAAGGGAAACCAGGTAAATCTGCCCATATTTCAGATAATCGCCGGAGAAAAAGGTAAACTCTGCGTGGGGCGTCATAAATGGGAAAAGACGGAGAAAGTAAATTTTCATCTGTCCCAGATCCGTAACTGCAAAAATCAGCCAGTTGAGAGGAATAATCAGCATCATATAAAGATGACCCAGAAGGGGGAACCGATGTAAAATCCGCCCCAGTCCGGCTTTTTCTATAAAAATCAACAGAAACAGTGCCAGTCCCCACAGGAGGAAATTCCAGCTGGCTCCATGCCAGAAGCCTGTAAGCAGCCAGACAATCAGCAGGTTTCGGATCATGGTAAGGCTGCCTGCTCTGTTTCCTCCCAGGGGAATGTAAATGTAATCACGAAACCAGCTTCCCAGGGTGATATGCCATCTGCGCCAGAATTCAGTCATGGACAGAGACAGATAGGGATGGGCGAAGTTGTCAGGCAAGGAAAAGCCCATCAGCTGTCCCAGGCCTTTTGCCATCAGAGAATAACCGTAAAAGTCAAAGTAAATCTGCAGGCTGAAGGCGATGATTCCCATCCATGCCAGGGGAGTGGAAATGCTTTCGAAGCCGATGGCTTCTACCTGACTCCAGAGCCGCCCCACCTGATTGGCAAGCAGAACCTTAAATCCAAGTCCCAGAGTAAATTGCCGCAGTCCTTCTTCAAAATTTGGAAGATTGCAGGTACGGCAGTGAAGCTGCTGACGGATGGAATTGTAGGTGACAATAGGACCGGCAATCAGCTGGGGGAACATGGTAATATACATTCCGTAATCAATAAAGGAAGGCTCGTAGGAGGCATCCTTTCGGTAAACGTCTGCCAGATAGGAAATCGCCTGAAAGGTATAAAAGCTGATTCCAATAGGAAGGGGCAGACGGCAGACTGGGAGAAGGAGTTCCAGTCCAAGGTATGTCAGCAGAATATTCAGATTTTCTGCAAAAAAACCGGAATATTTAAACAAAAACAGCCAGAACAGATTGAACACAATACCTGCTGCCAGCCATTTTTTTCGATTTTCTTTTTTTCTGCGCCGTCCAAGGAGAATGCCAATCCGGTAATTGACCCAGATGGACAAAATCAGAAGAAAAAAATACAGAGGCTGATCCTTGACTCCATAAAAATAGAAGATCAGGCTGCCCACAAACAGGCAGAGATTTTTCCATCTGTCGGGACAAATATAATAAAGGAATAAAAATACAGGCAAAAAGCCGAAAAGAAAAATAAGACTGCTGAAAACCATAACTGCCTCCTTTTGTGTATCCTGATGTATGCGTCTGTATAGACCAGCTCCAGCAGCAGGGCCGGAAACTGGAATGATACAGACGTCTGAAGCTTTCATACTATAGACGATGCAGAAAAGGAAAAAGTTTCGCATTTTTTTGCAGCAGAAATCACAAAAAATATCTTCAAATATATAAAAGATGTTCAAAATCCTAAAAAAACGTAGATTTTTGTGGATTTATGTATTATACTAAAATTTGCTGTTGTTTATTTTATGAAAAATCTCTGTGAAATTTATCAGAGGCATAAATATCGGCAGAGTGGAAATAGGGCAGCAAAAGACAGTTGAAAGAAAGGATGACATAGAGATGGAACTGCAGTGGAATTGGGAATATCTGATAGAGGTGATGGAAAAGCTCATAGCGACCCCAAGCCCGGTCAGCTATTATGAAGAGATCAATCCTCTGATGGAGAAGCTGGCAGCAGAGCTGGGGTATGAGGTTACGTATGACCGTAAGCATACTGTTTATATTAAGGTTCCGGGAAAGAACAGGGAGAAGACCGTCTGTGTAGGCGCTCATCTGGATACTCTGGGACTGATGGTAAAGAGAATTGACGAAGATGGAATGATTCGCGTGAGAAATCTGGGCGGAATTAATTTTAATAATATTGAAGGAGAGACAGTGACCGTTCATACCCGCAGCGGAAAGACCTATACAGGTCTGGTTGCTTGTCAGTCCCATTCTGTTCATGTGTATGACGATGCAAAAACTCTGGAGAGAAATGAAAATACGATGATGGTGATCCTGGATGAGGATGTGCATTCTAAGGAAGAGGTTAAGGCATTGGGCATTGAAAACGGAGATATTTTATCTCTGGAGCCTCATTTTACTGTAACTCCCAGTGGATTTATTAAATCTCGCTTTATCGATAACAAAGCGTGTGCAGCATGCAGTCTGGCTTTGTTAAAAGTTATGAAGGAACAGAATCTGACACCGGCCTGTGATACATGGTTTGTATTCCCACATTATGAGGAGATTGGTCATGGCGGTGCTTATGTGCCGGATGAGGTTAGTGAGTACCTGGCACTTGATATTGCTGTGATAGGACCGGATCACAATGGAAGAGAAGACCGGGTAAGCATCTGTGTAAAGGATAATTTCTCTCCGTATGATAGAGAACTGACGGATCGCCTGGTTCGCAAGGCAGAAGCTTTGCAGTTGAATTATGCAGCAGATGTATTCTACCGTTATGGAACCGATGGAAGTGCTGCAGTCCGTGCCGGAAATAACCTGAAAGCAGGAGCTTTTGGAATGGGAACTTTTTCTTCCCACGGTATAGAGCGTACCCATATGGACGGCGTGAAGAATACAGCAAGACTTCTGGCGGCCTATGTGCTGGAGGACTGATGAAAACAGAATAGAACGCGGTACTTGCTTGAATGAAAGTCATGCGTTTTAGATAAAGGCCGGGGATTTCCCCATGCCACGCTAAAAAGAGAATAAAAAAGGAGTGTATCAAATGAGAAGAACAGGAAAAATGGTTCTTGCATGCCTTCTGGCAGCATCTGCAATGCTGACAGCCTGCGGCGGCTCCGGAGATACCGGTTCAGCAGGCTCTGCAGGAACAACAACTCAGGCAGCAGCAATTGGTGGAGAATCAAGAAAAGATGGCATTATCCGTGTGGGTATGAGCTCTGACATCACATCTCTGGATCCTCATGCAAACAATGATGTAAACTCATCTAACGCAACCCGTCATATCTACAATAACCTGGTTCGTGTTACGAATGATGGTGAGGTTCTGGGCGATCTGGCAGAAAGCTGGGAGTTTCTGGATGATATGAACGTACAGTTTAAGCTGAAGGAGGGCGTTAAGTTCTCTGACGGAACCCCGTTAACTTCTGAGGATGTAAAGTTTTCTCTGGAGAGACAGAAAGCATCTGCAAAGGTTGGTCATCTGGTAGCTATGATCGACAATGTTGAGGTTGTAGACGATCTGACCTTTATTATCCATATGAATCAGCCGTCTAACGCACTGCTGACCTCTCTGGCTCATGCAGGCGGAGCAATCCTTTGCAAGAGCTACACCGAGAAGCTGGAGAGCGAAGGCAAGAAGCTGGCAGACGCTCCCATGGGAACAGGCCCATACACCTTTGTTTCCTGGATGGCAGGCACCAGCGTAGAGCTGAAGAAGAACCCTAACTACTTTGATCCGGAAAGAGCAGCAAAGAACGAGGGTCTGATCCTGAAGGCAATTACCGAAGAGACCTCCCGTACCATCGCTCTGGAGAACGGTGAGATTGACGTGCTTCTGAATGTAGGTACCAACGACGCTCAGAAGATCCGTGAGAACAGCAACCTGATTCTGGATGAGTTTGAATGCGCGCAGAATGAGATGGTCGTTATGAATACCACGAAACCGCCGTTTGACAACAAGCTGGTAAGACAGGCTGTAAACTATGCAGTAAACAAAGAGGACGCTCTGATCGTTGCAATCAACGGTGAGGGAACTACCATTGACGGATACCTGGCTCCGGCTGCAATTGGTGCAAAGGATACTGCAGTGAAGTACGAGTATAACCCGGAGAAGGCAAAAGAGCTTCTGGCTGAGGCTGGTTATGCAGATGGATTTACCTTTACTGTATTTTCTTCCAGTGACGGACGTTCCAGAGCAGCAACTGCAATTCAGGCAAACCTGCAGCAGGTTGGCATTACCATGAATATTGAGCAGATGGAGTCTTCTACCTTCTATGAGAGAACCGGAAACGGTGAGCATGATGCATGTATGCAGGGCTGGGCAGAGAACGCTGAGCCGGATAACACCTACCGTCCGCTGTTTATGAGCAAAAATGCAGGTGCAGGCGGAAACCGTGCATTCTATAAGAATCCGGAAGTAGATGCTCTGATTGACGATGCAGCTACCAACCGGGATGCAGCAAAGGTTGACGAGGATTACAAGAAGATTACTGAGATCGTATCTGACGATGCTATCTGGGTTCCCCTGTATTCTCAGACCGGTTTTGTTGCAAGAAACAAGGATCTGCAGGGCGTGGAGATTTCTACTTTCAGCATGCATGTTTTAAGCGGCGCTCATTACGAGTAATTGTTTGACAGTGAAAGCAGAGTTTCCGGATAGTGAACGGAAAGCTTCTGCTGCTGAATGAAAGATGGGAGGGCACATGCCGGAGGGTATGTGCTCTCCTGCGATAAAGGACTAAAACAACAGAGAGGAGAGTGTGAGATGCACAAATACGTCTTTAAACGGCTGCTGATGCTGATTCCGGTTATTCTTGGTGTATCTTTCCTGGTATTTTTTATTATGTCCCTGGCTCCCGGTGATACAGCTCGGAGCATTCTGGGTGAGACGGCTCCTCAGGAGGCGGTGGAAGCCCTGCGTGAGGAATTAGGACTGAATGATCCGGTACTGGTGCGTTACTATCATTACATGGTAGATCTGCTTCATGGCGATCTGGGTGAGTCCTACAAATCTGGTCAGCCGGTTTTTTCTGAGGTAATGGCTCGTTTCCCGGCAACCTTAAAGCTTGCTTTCTGGGGAATGCTGTTTGCGGTAACCTTATCCATTCCCATTGGAATTATTTCTGCAACCAAGCAGTATTCCATTACAGACAGCGTCAGCATGGTTCTGGCACTTCTGGGTGTTGCAACCCCGAACTTCTGGCTGGGCCTGATGCTGATTATCGGATTTTCTCTGCATCTGAAATGGTTCCCCTCCGGCGGTGATGCAGGCTGGAGATCTCTGGTTCTTCCGGTTATTACACTGGGAACCGGATGTATGGCAAGTATTACAAGAATTACCCGTTCTTCCATGCTGGAGGTTGTCCGTCAGGATTATATTCGTACTGCTAAGGCAAAGGGTGTCAGCAGCCGTGTGGTTATTTACAAACACGCTCTGAAAAATGCCCTGATTCCGGTAGTTACGGTAGTTGGTCTGCAGTTTGGTTCTCTGTTAGGCGGTGCAGTTCTTACTGAGTCTGTATTCTCATGGCCGGGTGTTGGTACCTACCTGGTAAACAGCATTAAGGCAAAGGATACCCCTGCAGTACTGGGATGTGTTATTATCTTCTGTATCTGTTTCAGTATTGTAAACCTGGTGGTAGATATTCTGTATGCTTACATTGATCCGAGAATTAAGTCGAAATATAAATAGGAGGTGACGTCAAGTGGAAAGAACAGTAGAAACACAGAAAAAGCGCAGTATGGCACTGGAAATCTGGCGTCGTCTGCGAAAAAATAAAATGGCAATGTTAGGCCTTGTGATTCTGGTAATGCTGGCTCTGACAGCAATCTTTGCAGATGTCATTGCCGATTACGATACCAAGGTAATTGCCCAGGATATCAAAAACCGTCTTCAGGGACCCAGTATGGAGCATTGGTGCGGAACCGATGAGTTTGGCCGTGATATTTTTGCCCGTCTGGTGCATGGTTCCAGAGTTTCTCTGGTTGTGGGCCTGATTTCTGTAAGTATTTCTCTTCTGATGGGCGGAGCTCTTGGAGCAATTGCCGGATACTATGGCGGCAGAGTGGATAACGTGATCATGAGAATCATGGATATTTTCCTGGCAGTGCCCAGTATTTTGCTGGCCATGACTATTGTGGCAGCTCTGGGAACCAGTCTGATCAACGTAATGCTGGCTATCGGTGTTTCCGGTATTCCGGGATATGCTCGAATTGTCCGGGCATCCGTTATGAGTATTAAGGATCAGGAGTTTGTAGAGGCATCCCGTGCTATTGGTGCAAAGAGTCCCACTACGATTTTCCGTGAGATTCTGCCGAACTGTCTGGCTCCGATCATTGTTCAGGCAACCCTGTCTGTAGCAGGAGCAATCCTGTCTACTGCGTCCTTAAGCTTCATTGGTCTGGGCGTACAGCCGCCGTCTCCGGAGTGGGGCGCAATGCTGTCCGGCGGAAGAAACTATTTAAGAGACGCACTTCATCTGACACTGTTCCCCGGCCTTGCCATTGTGATTACCATTCTGGCACTGAATCTGCTGGGTGACGGACTGCGTGACGCACTGGATCCGCGGTTAAAACAGTAGGAGGTACATGATGGACGAGAAAAATTATACCATTGATATTGAGAATCTTTCTGTACGGTACGAGACAGCTGACGGAGTTGTAGAGGCGGTCAATGGCATTGACTTAAAGATTGAGAGAGGAAAAACTCTGGGTCTGGTGGGAGAGACTGGTGCAGGAAAGACCACAACGGCTCTTTCTATTCTGCGCCTGATTCCCAATCCGCCGGGAAAAATCACCGGAGGAACCATTAAGCTGCAGGGAAAGAACGTTTTTGAATATAGTGAGCATGAGATGGAAGCCATCCGTGGAAATCATGTTTCTATGATTTTCCAGGATCCAATGACCTCTCTGAATCCGGTTATGACCGTAGGCGATCAGATCGCAGAGGAAATTCAGCTTCACGATAAGAAGATTGATAAAAAGCAGGCTCTGGATAAGGCAAAGGCCATGCTGGAAATGGTTGGCATTCCGGGACAGCGTGCGGCAGAGTATCCTCATCAGTTTTCCGGCGGCATGAAGCAGCGTGTAGTAATTGCTATGGCACTTGTATGCAATCCGGATCTTCTGATTGCTGATGAGCCGACGACGGCTCTGGATGTAACCATTCAGGCGCAGGTGCTGGATCTGATGCAGAAACTGAAGGAGCAGTACAATACCTCCATGCTGATGATTACCCATGACCTGGGAATTGTGGCTGAGGTTTGCGATGAAGTCAGCATTATGTATGCAGGACGAATTGTAGAGCATGGAAATCTGGAGGATATTTTTGAGAATACCAGCCATCCCTACACAGAGGGCCTGTTTGGTTCTCTTCCGGACATTGAACACCGCACAGAGGAGCTGCATCCCATTCCGGGTCTGATGCCAGATCCGACAGATCTGCCCAGCGGATGCCCCTTCCACCCCCGGTGTGCTTACTGCACAGAGCTGTGCAAAACAAGGCGTCCGGTGGAAACACGGCTGTCAGATACCCATACCGTTGCCTGTCTGGCCTATGAGGAAGGCACAGGAGTTGTGTTAGGAGGAAAGCGCAGTGAGTAATGCAATTTTAGAGGTAAAAAACCTGAAAAAATATTTTAATACCCCGGGCGGCGTCCTTCATGCGGTGGATGATGTCAGCTTTACTCTGGAAAAGGGAAAAATCCTCGGCGTAGTAGGAGAGTCCGGCTGCGGAAAGTCTACCATGGGACGTGCAATCCTGCGGCTTCATGAGCCGACCTCCGGTGAGGTTTTGTTTGAGGGAAAGGATATTACAAAGATTTCCACAGAGGAGATGAGAAAGCTTCGCTCTGAGATGCAGATCATTTTCCAGGATCCCTTTGCTTCTCTGAACCCGAGAAAAACCGTCAGCGAGATTATCGGAGAGCCCTTGCGTCTCCACAAAATTTACAAGTCAGCAGCGGAGCGGCAGAAGCATGTTCTGGAGCTGATGGAGGTAGTAGGACTGGCAGAGCGTCTTGTAAATACCTATCCTCACGAGTTGGATGGCGGCCGCAGACAGAGAATCGGAATTGCCAGAGCTCTGGCATTGAATCCCAAGTTTATCGTTTGTGACGAGCCGGTTTCTGCCCTGGATGTTTCCATTCAGGCACAGATTTTGAACCTGTTAAAGCGGTTAAAGAAAGAGCGTGGTCTGACCTATATGTTCATTACCCACGATCTTTCTGTTGTAAATTATTTCTCTGATGATATTATGGTTATGTACCTGGGCAAAATGGTGGAATATGCACCGTCTGAGGAGCTGTTTGAGAATCCGGTTCATCCGTATACAAAAGCGCTGCTTTCTGCAATTCCAGTACCGAGGCTGCGTGAGAAGAAGGAGAGAATCCTGCTGAAGGGCGAGATCACTTCTCCTATCGACCCGAAGCCGGGCTGCCGTTTTGCACCTCGCTGTGCGTATGCGAAGGACTGCTGCTTTAAGGAGTCTCCGGAGCTTAAGGATATTGGAAACGGACATAAGGTGGCATGTCACTTCAGTGATGAATTTTGTAAATAGGCTTTCATAGTTTGAATGGAGAAGAACAATGGACATTAAGATTGACAGACAATTTATTGCAGACTGTTTTCGTGATTTCGTAAACGTTCCAAGCCCGGTCAGCTATTATGATGAGATTTTGCCTCTGGTAGAGGAGTATGCAGCAAAGTTCGGATATCCGGTTACCTATGACAGAAAGAATACTCCCTACATTACCCTGGAGGGAGAGGATAATTCCAAAACCGTTATGGTAGGCGCACATATGGATACCCTGGGTCTGATGGTTCGTAAAATTGAGAAGGACGGAACCCTGCGGGTACGCCAGCTGGGCGGAGTTTCTTTCCAGAGTATTGAGGGAGAAACCATGACGGTTCATACCAGAAGCGGAAAGAGCTATACTGGTCTGATGGTTTGCCAGTCTCATTCCACCCATGTATTTGATGATGCAAGAAGTCTGGAGCGGGATGAGAATACTATGATGATCAGCCTGGATGAGAAGGTAGAAACCAGAGAGGATGTACTGGCTCTCGGCATTCGGCATGGAGATGTAATTTCTTTTGATCCTCACTGCACGATTACGGAAAACGGCTATGTAAAATCTCGTTTTATCGATGATAAAATGGCAGTGGCAGCGGTGTTTGCAGCTCTGAAATACATGACAGAGAATGGATTAAAGCCCAAGTACCGCACCCTTCTTTCCTTCCCGTTTTATGAGGAAATCAACCATGGCGGCGCATATATCCCACCTGAGGTTGAGGAGTTTGTGGCTATCGATATTGGCCTGATTGGACCGGATTATGACGGCAATGAGCGGACTGTAAGTATCTGCGTAAAGGATAATTTCTCTCCTTATGACAGAAATCTGACAGGAAAGCTGATTGCTGAGGCAGAGGCAAATGATATTAAGCATGCCATTGATATTTTCTACCGGTACGGCACAGATGCCAATGCAGCTGTGAGAGCTGGAAACAATGTGAGAGGCGCAGCCTTTGGTATGGCCTGCTATTGCAGTCACGGAATGGAGAGAACCCATTTAGACGGCGTAGTAGAGACTGTAAAGCTGGCAGTGGCTTACATGATGGATTGGAAATAATCAGCAAGTCAGCAGCTGAATCAGCAACAGAAAATAAAAAAGGATGAGAATGCGGTGGGTTTTCTGGCTTTTGTTTGGATAATCCGCCGCAGTTTTTTAGGAAAATGACATTTTATGAGAAAATGGCGATTGTCTG
The DNA here is from genome assembly GCA_900538475.1 of uncultured Clostridium sp. Taxonomy (GTDB): domain Bacteria; phylum Bacillota; class Clostridia; order Lachnospirales; family Lachnospiraceae; genus Brotaphodocola. Next base: position 107,797 of record UPYT01000004.1, read on the forward strand.
CCGCAGGATTCCCCGGGGAACCGTAGCTACTTATGGGCAGATTGCGCTGCTGTGCGGAGCTCCGACTCATGCCAGACAGGTAGGCTATGGGTTGAAGCATGATCTGGCGGGAGAGGATATACCAGCTCACCGGGTAGTCAATGCAAAGGGAATATTAAGCGGAGCAGCTGCCTTTGAAACCTGGGATATGCAAAAACAGCTTCTCACTGGCGAGGGGGTAGAGGTTCTGTGGACAGAAGATGGCTGGAAGGTGGATTTAAAAAAATTTGGCTGGAAAAACACAATGGAAGAGGCAGAAGCCATTGCGCAGAAGCTGCAAATGTGTTATACTGACGGAGCTGAGGGCGGGAAGGATACAACGCCGGAGGGAAAATAGAACATGGTGATGTGGAGCAGCAAATATGCGGAAGCGGTAAGCCATGAAAATAGAAAATGGCCGGATGGCCGACTGGTTCGTGAACCTCCCAGGATAAAAAACTAGGCAAATCAAATAATACACGCTGAAAGTCAGGGTGCTGTTTTTGTTGTTGTCTGAAGGTTCAGGCAGGAACAAAAGCAGCATTTTTTTGTCATAGGAAATTACGTCCTATGAAACAAAAACGCTCTTCGGGGATTGCCATACGGCGAAAGAGAATTTTGCCGCAGAAGCGGATTTTGCCGCAGAAGCGACCTGCCGCAGGCGAAGAAAAATGGATGCTGGTGCGGGAATGTAAAAGACATATTTTTGTTGCAGAAGGAGAAAAAATGGAAAGAAGAAATGTGATTATTGACTGTGATCCTGGCATTGATGACAGCCTTGCTATTATGCTGGCACTTTCTCTGGAGGAGCTCCATGTAGAGGGGATTACGATTGTATGTGGAAACAGTCCAGTGGAAATGGGCGCTGGAAATGCGAGAAAGGTGTTAAAACAGATGAACCGGCTGGATGTGCCGATATATCTGGGTGCGGAAAAGCCTTTGAAACGGGAATATGTCAGCGCCCTGGATACCCATGGAGCGGATGGTCTGGGCGAGAGCTGGCTGCCTGAGGTGCCGGAGGTGAAGCAGGATATGAATGCGGTGGAATTTCTCTCACGGACAATCAGAGAAAGAATCGATGATAAAACAGGATGTTCTGTGATTGCTCTGGGACCTATGACAAATCTGGCTCACCTGATTCAGACAGATCCGGAGGCTTTTTCTATGATAGAAGAGATTGTTTCTATGGGAGGAAGCTTCAAAAGTCATGGGAACTGTTCACCTGTTGCTGAGTATAATTACTGGGCAGATCCGGATGGGGCAGCTCTTGTCTATGAGACAGCTGCCAGTCAGAGAAAGAAAATAGTGATGGTAGGCCTTGATGTGACGAGAAAGATTGTGCTGACGCCGAATCTTTTGGAATATATGAAGCGTCTGAATCCGGAAACAGGTCAGTTTGTGCAGGCAATTACAAAGTTTTATTTTGATTTTCACTGGGAGTGGGAGCATTTGATTGGCTGTGTAATTAACGATCCTCTGGCAGTTGCCTGGTTTGCAGATCCAAGCCTGTGCAGCGGATTTGAGGCCTATATGGCAGTGGAGACAGGAGGAATTTCTATGGGGCAGACTGTAGTGGATTCCATGGGATTCTACCGCAGAGAAGCCAATGCTTTGATATTGACTCAGACAGATGCAGTGAGGTTTTTCCGTATGTTTTTCTCTCGGATTCTGGGGATGGAAGAGGATAAGCTGGATTTGCTGGACAATCTTGTGGAAGGAAAATAAAAAGGAAAGGAGTTTGGATATAATGAATCGAAAAATAACGGCATTTCAACTGTGTCTGGCAGCGATGGCAGCCTGTATCAACGTAGCAGGAGGACAGCTGGCTCTGACCCTTCGCCTGCCGGTGTATCTGGACAGCATTGGAACGATTCTGGTAGGAATCTGGATGGGACCTGTGTTTGGTATGGTACCCAATCTTGTCAGCGGGGTGATTTTGGGACTGACAACAGATGTATATTCTCTGTATTTTGCCCCGGTTGGCATGATAACCGGCTTTATGGCAGGTCTGGCAGGAAGCCACTGCAGTCTGAATAAGAAAAACCTGTTTTTGCCGGCGTTGGCAATTACGGTTCCGGGAACTGTGATTAGCTCTTTGATTTGTGCTGTACTGTTTGGAGGAATTACGTCCTCTGGATCTACAATCCTGGTACAGCTTTTGGCAAAGACTCCTCTTGGAATGACGGCCAGTGTGTTTGTGGTTCAGATTGTGACGGATTATCTGGATCGTTTGATCAGTTTATTTGCGGCAGTCTGTCTTTTGCAGGCACTGCCGTCTGATTTAAAGAATCGATGGAAGGGAGGAAAAAGTCATGGGCGTGCCGGAAGAACGGTATAGCAAAATTATTGGAAAGAATCAGAGAGAAATTTGTCTTTTAAGAGGTTTTCCCTGTGCCTGGGGAAAATGTGCATTCTGCGATTATATTGAGGATAACGGGAGGGATACGCAGGCTATGGTTTCCCTGAATCATCAGGTTCTTCAGAAGGTGACGGGAGAGTTTGGCGTCCTTGAGGTAATTAATTCTGGAAGCTGTTTTGAACTGCCGGAGGAAACCCTGGACGAGATTGCGAAGGTAATCCGGGAAAAGAAGATTCAGAAGCTGTTTTTTGAGGCCCACTGGATGTATCGAAATCACCTGGAAGAGATGCGCCGCAGGATGCCGGTTCCGATTGTATTTAAGATAGGCGTGGAGACCTTTGACAATGATTTCCGTGAGCGGGGTTTGAATAAGCATGCAGATTTTACCAGACCGGAAGAAGTAGCAGAATATTTCGATTCCCCCTGCTTGATGGTGGGAATCAAGGGGCAGACCAGGGAAATGATTCGATATGATATCGAATGCCTGAAGAAATATTTTAAGCTGGGAACAGTGAATGTATACAACAATAATACAACTCCGATTCGCCGGGATGAGGAGCTGGTGGCCTGGTTTATGGAGGAATACCGCTGGCTTCTGGATGACCCCTCAGTGGAGGTGCTTTACGAGATTACAGATTTTGGTGTAGGATGAACCTGTACTTGATACTCCCTGGTATTCCGTGATAGAATTGAGAGTAAGAGAGCAGCTTGTTCTGCTCTGCTGTAATTGGAGAAAGAAAAACACAGAAGATAAAACGGGGTGTACAAATATGGAAAGACTGATAAAAGGGAAAACAGGGCCATATTTTGAAAATGATATTGGACAGCTGTATCTGGGGGACAGCTTTCAGCTGTTAAAGAGGATGGTACCGGAATCAGTGGATATGATTTTTGCAGATCCGCCGTATTTTCTCAGCAATGACGGAGTGACCTGCCGAAGCGGTCATTTGGTATCGGTGAACAAGGCTTCCTGGGATGAGGGAATGGATTTTCAGTCCCGCCACAGGTTTAACAGACGATGGATCCGGCTGTGCAAACGGTGTTTAAGTCCCAATGGAACCATCTGGATTTCCGGAACCATGCACAATATTTTTTCAATTGGTATGGCTATGGAGCAGGAAGGGTTTAAAATTATTAACAGTATTACCTGGCAGAAAACCAATCCTCCGCCCAATCTGGCCTGCCGCTGTTTTACACATTCAACAGAAACCATTATCTGGGCGAAAAAGAATGAGAAAAAAGCAAAGCACACCTTTAATTATGAATTAATGAAGCAGAGAAATGGCGGCCATCAGATGAAGGATGTGTGGACGGGAAGCAGAACGCGTCCTTCGGAAAAGAAGGTGGGAAAGCATCCCACACAGAAGCCGGAGTATTTGATGGAGAATATTGTTTTGTCATCCACAAAAAGAGGCGATCTGGTGCTGGATCCTTTCTGCGGCTCTGGAACTACCGGAGTGGCAGCTGTGCGATTTGGACGGAGATTTATTGGAATCGATAACGAAAAAGAATATATTGAGACAGCCTTTAAAAGGATGTCAAATGTGCAGGAAGAACTGGAGTGGTAGCCACTCCAGTTCTTTTTTAGGGGGAATGCCTTATCTCATGATTCGGTTCAGAACCTTTCTCATGGAAAGACCGATAAATACAGCCAGGACAGTCAGAATGATGTCCTTGGGAATAAACGCTACAGCTGCATATGCAAAGACTGCGGAAACAGACATAGAGCCGCCGGAAAGTGCTGCCCACTGAAGTCCGCCGATGGTCTCAACGAGAAGCAGTCCTGCCAGAGAGGAAAGGAGAATCAGAGCGGTATCTTTTTTCTGGTTTCCAGTGTTTGGATGGATTCCGCAGAGAGCAGCCATCAGAGGATAAGACCAGAGATAACCGCCCGTCAGGCTGACCAGACGGGAAATGCCGCCGCCAAAATTAGCAAATACAGGGAGTCCCACAGCGCCGATCAGTAGATAAATCACTGCGGAAAGGCAGCCAAGGCGCCAGCCTAATGTAACTCCAATAAGGGCAATGCCAAAAACCTGGATAGTAATGGGAACGCCGTTGGGCATGGGGATGGAAAGCTGGGAGATGACTGCCATAAGTGCTGCAAACATTCCTCCTAAAACAAGCTCTCTGGTAGTAAAGCGCAGATGAGAGGCCTGTGAAGATACAGGTTTTCTGGATAAGGTCTGATTCATAATCGGTTATGTCCTTTCTTTTGGTATGAATATAAATCTGCCTGCAGAATGTGCAGCGCCGGCAGCTGCCGCAGGAAAATACTGGCCCATTGGTTAAAGGTATAACACAGCAGGGGAAGATTGTCAACTAAAAATGAAAAATAATAGTTAACAATCTTCCCCTGTTGGAGTATAGATGCAATTCATCTTTGCAATCCAGCAGATTTTCCTGTTTACATAATAGGTTCAGCCATGTATCTCTTGCCCGCTTACAGCAGACAAGAGATACATGGCTGAACTATTACTCATACTCATGTCATAGGAAATTGCGTCCTATGATATAACAATGCTCCGCGAGGATCGCCATGCAGCGGAAGAGAATTTTGTCGCAGAAGCGACCCGCTGCAGGCGGAGAAACTCGCGAGCGAGATTCTTTTCTATTTATCACGAATCTGACTGTGGAGATTCTGAATGGAATTTACCTCGCCCTGTCCGTGAGCCTTAACATAGCTGATACCGCTTGCAGTAGCCTTGGCAGCAGCTATCGTGGTCATGTAAGGAATCTTTGCCTTAATAGCAGCTTTTCTCAGATAGCTGTCATCATGGACGCTGTCCTTGCCAATCGGAGAGTTGATAATCAGCTGAATGTCGCCATTGGTAATCATATCCAGAACATTGGGGCGCCCTTCGTGAAGCTTCTTTATCTTTTTGGCCGGGATTCCTGCAGCTGCAATCAGATCATAGGTGTTCTGTGTTGCTACAATGTTAAATCCGTCCTCATAGAAGCTTCTTGCCACATCCACAACCTCTGCCTTATCCTTGCGGTTTACGGAGATTAAAACTGTTCCTTCCAGCGGAAGTCTGGACTGGGTAGCTTCCTGAGCCTTGAAGAAGGCTTCGCCGTAAGATGGAGACAGGCCTAAAACCTCACCGGTGGAACGCATTTCCGGTCCCAGAATCGGGTCAACCTCCTGGAACATATTGAATGGGAATACGGCCTCTTTTACTCCGTAGTAAGGAATATCCTGCTCTTTTAAGGTAGAGACAGGAGAGGGACGTCCAGTCAGCTCAGAGGTAATGATATCGGTAGCCAGCGGCACCATGTGGATATTGCAGACCTTAGATACCAGCGGAACGGTACGGGATGCACGGGGATTTGCTTCCAGTACATAAACCTTTCCGTTTTCGATGGCGTACTGCATATTCATCAGACCCTTTACATGCATCTCTTCTGCAATTTTTCTTGTATATTCCTTGATGGTTTCCAGATTTTCTCTGGAAATCTGAACGGAAGGAATGATGCAGGCGGAGTCACCGGAGTGAACGCCAGCCAGCTCAATATGTTCCATAACAGCCGGTACAAAAGCATGGGTACCGTCACTGATGGCATCTGCCTCGCACTCAGTTGCATGGTTTAAGAACCGGTCAATCAGAATCGGACGATCTGGGGTTACGCCTACAGCAGCTTTCATGTAGTTTACCATGCTGGCATCATCGTATACGACTTCCATACCGCGTCCGCCAAGAACGTAGGAAGGACGAACCATAACCGGATAGCCGATTTTGGAAGCAATTGCCAGGGCCTCTTCTACTGTGGTAGCCATACCGGATTCCGGCATGGGGATTTCCAGTTTATCCATCATAGCACGGAACAGATCACGGTCTTCTGCCAGATCGATGACAGAAGGAGCGGTTCCCAGAATACGGACGCCGTTTTTCTCCAGATCTGCAGCCAGATTCAGAGGAGTCTGACCACCAAACTGAGCGATAACACCTACTGGCTGCTCTTTTTTGTAGATACTTAAAACGTCTTCCAGAGTCAGAGGCTCGAAATACAGCTTGTCAGAGGTATCGTAATCAGTAGAAACTGTTTCCGGATTGCAGTTTACGATAATAGTCTCAAAGCCAAGCTTTTTCAGGGCCAGGGAAGCGTGAACGCAGCAGTAGTCAAATTCGATACCCTGTCCGATTCGGTTGGGACCTCCGCCCAGAATCATAACCTTGGGTTTCTCGGTGCGAATAGGATTCTTGTCCGGTGCATTGTAGGTGGAATAATAGTAGGCGCTGTCCTCAGTTCCGCTTACATGAATTCCCTCCCAGGCTTCCTCTACACCCAGCTCGATCCGGCGATTGCGGATAGAATCCTCCGGAACTGCAAGCAGCTGGCTTAAATATTTGTCAGAGAAACCGTCTTTTTTGGCAGCAGTCAGCATCTCATCTGAAGGCAGGCTTCCCTTGCAGGCAAGAAGAGCCTCTTCCTCCTCTACCAGTTCCTTCATCTGCTCAATAAACCATGCTTTTACCTTGGTAATTTCATGGATCTCGCTGACAGTGGCACCCTTACGCAGGGCCTCATACATAATGAAATGACGTTCACTGGAAGGAGTAATCAGCATCTGAAGCAGCTCGTCCTTTGTTCTGGTATCAAAGTCTTTTGCATGACCCAGGCCATAGCGTCCAGTCTCCAGGCTTCGGATAGCCTTCTGGAAAGCTTCTTTGTAATTTTTACCAATACTCATAACCTCGCCGACAGCGCGCATCTGAGTGCCCAGGTGATCTTCAACGCCTTTGAATTTTTCAAAGGCCCAGCGGGCAAATTTGATTACAACATAATCGCCGCCGGGAACGTATTTGTCCAGAGTTCCGTACTTTCCGCAGGGAATATCCTTTAAGGTCAGTCCCGTAGCCAGCATGGCGGATACCAGGGCAATGGGGAAGCCGGTAGCCTTGGAAGCCAGAGCAGAGGAGCGGGAGGTGCGGGGGTTAATTTCGATTACAATAATCCGATCGGAAACCGGATCATGAGCAAACTGTACGTTGGTTCCGCCGATAACCTGTACGGAGTCAACAATTTTATAAGCCTGTTCCTGCAGACGCTTCTGACATTCCTCAGAAATGGTAAGCATAGGAGCAGAGCAGAAGGAGTCGCCGGTATGTACACCCAGGGGATCGATATTTTCAATGAAGCAGACGGTGATCATATTGCCTTCGCAGTCGCGGACAATTTCCAGTTCCAGCTCTTCCCAGCCCAGAATAGACTCCTCTACCAGTACCTGGCCTACCAGGCTGGCCTGAAGACCTCTGGCACATACGGTTTTCAGCTCCTCTTTGTTGTAAACCAGGCCGCCGCCTGCACCGCCCATGGTATAGGCAGGACGAAGTACAACCGGGTATCCCAGCTTGTCTGCAATGTCCAGGGCCTCTTCAACGGTGTAAGCCACCTCACTGCGGGCCATTTCAATGCCCAGTTCATTCATGGCTTTTTTAAATTCTACACGGTCTTCTCCCCGCTCAATGGCGTCTACCTGAACGCCGATTACCTTTACGTTGTATTTGTCCAGAATGCCTGCCTTGTTTAATTCTGAACACAGATTCAGGCCAGATTGGCCGCCAAGATTGGGAAGCAGCGCATCAGGACGCTCTTTTGCAATAATCTGTTCCAGACGCTCTACGTTCAGGGGCTCAATATAAGTAACATCTGCTGTCTCCGGATCGGTCATGATGGTAGCCGGGTTGGAATTAACCAGCACAATTTCATAACCGAGATTTCTCAGAGCCTTGCAGGCCTGAGTTCCGGAATAGTCAAACTCACAGGCCTGACCAATGATAATAGGGCCGGACCCAATAATAAGTACCTTATGAATATCCGTTCTCTGTGGCATAAGTGGTATCCTCCTTTTTTTCTGATATAATATTATATAGGAAAACAAAAAAAGCGCAACAAGAACAATTTTCAGAAAAACTAAAAAAAATTTTGCAATAAAAAGACTGGAGTTTTATGCTACAATTGTACTAAATAAACTAAAAAACAGGAAAATTAAAAAAATATAGAAATTTTAGAAGAATTCTATTAAAAAAAGGAAGAAAAAGGAGTAAATATGGACTATCAGATTCTGCGGTCGGAAAGAAAAACGGTTGTAATTCAGGTGGAAACAGATGGAACTGTGACTGTCCGGGCGCCAAAGCGATGCAGTTTCAGAAAAATTGATAACTTTGTACGAGAAAAAGAACACTGGATTCGGACAAAGCAGGAAGAGATTGCTGTTAATCGGAAAAAATTTTCTGGAAAAAAACTGACCGAGAAGGAGCGCGAAAGCCTTCGGCAGAAAGCCGGAATTTTGTTAGGGGAACGGACAGCCCTGTATGCAGAGCGGATGCAGGTTTCCTACAAAAGAATTACCATACGTGATCAGAAAACAAGGTGGGGCAGCTGCAGCACTGCAGGAAATCTGAATTTTAACTGGAGGCTGGTGCTGGCCCCCAGGGAGGTTCTGGATTATGTGGTAATTCACGAGCTGGCTCACCGGAGAGAAATGAATCATTCTGCTGCATTCTGGAGAATTGTGGAGGCGGAGATGCCGGATTACAGAAAATATCGGGACTGGCTTAAGAAAAACGGCAGTTTTCTAATGGAAATGTAGGGAGAAAACCGGAAAAATGACAGTTGCCTCCTCTTTTTTTCTGTGATAAACTTTTTGAAGTTTTTTTCGCGTTATAGAAATGCTTCGCAGTAGAAGGAAGAAAATGATTTCATGGAGGAAAGAGACTGTTATGACAAATGATATGACAAAGGGAAGTCCAGTGCGGCTGATATTGTCGTTTATGATTCCTACCTATCTGGGCAATATTTTTCAGCAGTTTTACAATCTGGTTGATTCGATAGTGGCTGGCCGCTATATCGGCGTCAATGCCCTGGCGGCTATTGGAAGCACCGCCTCTCTGATTTTTCTGGTCATCGGCTGGCTTAACGGCATTACCAGCGGCTTTGCTATTATGGTGGCTCAGAGCTTTGGGGCAAAGGATTACCGGAAGATGCGCCATTATATCGCCATGTCTATTTTACTGTGCTTTGGCTTTGTGGTGGTGATGACAGGGGGACTGCTGGTGCTGAATGTTCCCATTCTGAGACTGATCAATACACCGGCAGATATTATTGGAGATACGGCGGCTTATATGCGGATCATTTATGCAGGTCTGTTTGTGACAGGAGCTTACAATGCTTTTGCTGCAGTTCTGAGGGCGTTGGGTGACAGCCGTTCTCCTCTGTATTTTCTGATTGTTTCTGCATTCATTAATGTGGTGCTGGATATTTTCTTTATTGTCCGCCTGCACATGGGCGTGGACGGCTGTGCATGGGCAACCGTGATTTCGCAGGGAATTTCTGCTCTCCTCTGTCTGATTTACATGATTCGGAGATTTGAGCTTTTAAAATTATCAAAAGAGGATTTTCGGAAGGATTTTCCGGTTATGGGAAGACTCCTGGCTATCGGAATTCCTATGGGCTTGCAGTTTTCCATTACGGCAATCGGAACCATCATTGTTCAGGGGGCTGTCAATATTTTCGGTGCTGTGTACATCGCAGGCTTTTCTGCAGCCGGAAAAATTCAGAATCTGGTTGCTTCTGTGTTTGTATCCTTTGGGGCCACCATTGCTACCTATGTGGGGCAGAATAGAGGAGCTGGAAACATGGAGCGGATTCGTCAGGGAGTCCGCAGCACCCAGATTATGATTCTGATCTGGAGCGTGGTCATGTTTACTTTTATTCAGATAGCAGGCGGACCCATGATACATATTTTTGTGGATCCGGCTCAGACTGAGGTGGTTCAGGCCGCAAAGGATTATTTCACAGCTGTGGCATGGTGTTATCCTTTCCTGGGAAGCATTTTCCTGTACCGGAATGCCCTGCAGGGACTGGGATATGGCCTTGTGCCTATGATGGGCGGGGTATTTGAACTGGTGGCCAGAGCTTTGGTAGTTATGATAACGGTTCGTCTGGAACTGGGCTATATGGCTACCTGTGCCTCAGATCCGGCTGCCTGGATGGCGGCGCTGATTCCGCTGGTGCCCTATTACATTCATGTGATGAAGAAAATAAAAACTTGACAAGGCGCGTCTGTCGGTATATGATGAGGGCGTTGCAGGAAATGCAGAAAAATATAATAAGAAAAGCAGAGTAGGTCTGTGTGCGTTAAGTGCCAGCCGGACAGGGAGTTGCCGGCAGGACGAAAAGGAGAAGTTTCTTCTTGCGGTACACAAGCCGCATCCCGCTGCGAAGAGGGCGGAGAAGCGTGCAGAAAAAAGCTTCTCATATGTCTCCTTTGTAGTTTGAGAGGTCTGCAAAGGAGGTAATTTTTATGAAGAAATTAGCAACTTTGTTCACCGATTCCTGGAATGAATTTCACCAGGTCAGAACCATCACCACCGCAGCCATGTTCGGGGCGATTTCTGTGGTACTGGGGTATTTTACCATTGCAATCGGGGACTACATTAAAATCGGGTTTTCCACCATATGCAATCAGTTTGTGTATTACCTGTTTGGACCCGTTGTCGGAGGATTTTTTGGCGGGGCATTGGATGTGCTGAAGTTTTTAATTAAGCCGACAGGAGCATTTTTTCCGGGATTTACCATTGGAGCTATGATTGGCGGTGTACTTTATGGCTGCTTTTTTTATAAAAAGCCCATAGCTCTGCCCAGAGTTCTGGCAGCAGAATTTACAGTAAGCCTGGTGTGCAATGTTCTTTTGGGAACCCTGTGGCTCAGTATGCTTTACGGAAAAGGATTTCTGGCACTTTTGCCAATGCGGATATTTAAAAACTTGGTCATGTGGCCGGTGAATTCCATGCTGTTTTACACCATCGGAAAAACGCTGGAGGCGGCCGGCGTATTCCGGACTCTGAAAATGTCCGGAGGAAGAAAAATCAGGAGAGGGACTCCTTAAAAGAGTCTCCCTCCTGATTTTTCATAATTTTTCATATTATAGAGTTTTATTCGAGGCGTTCCTGTCAGAGTCTGTGAAGATGCGTCAAGTCTCCAGGATGGGGGACAGGGCTTTTCCGTACTTGTCAGAGAATGCGCCCTGGGATTCAATGCTGCGGCGAATGTTTAACATCCGCTGATCTGTGGCGGCGATGGTTTCCGCACACTGGCGAAGCTCCTCACTGATCTGATCGGACACATCACCAATATCTTTTTTGTACTTCAGCTGGTGATCCAGGCTGGCCCAGAAATCCATGGCAATGGTGCGGATCTGAACCTCCACCCGCAGATTCTTTTTTTCTTCTGAAAAGAAAACAGGAATCTCAATAATCAGGTGATAGCTGCGATAGCCATTGGGCTTGGGATGCTTGATGTAATCCTTGATGGTAATAACCGTAATGTCATCCTGGCTGACCAGCATATTGGCAACGGCATAAATATCATCAACAAAGGAGCAGACTACGCGGATTCCCGCAATGTCGTCCAGATTCTGCATCATGGATTCCAGAGACACAGGGAGATTGCGGCGCTGAAGCTTTTCTACAATACTTAAAGGCTTTTTCACCCTGGATTTGATTACTTCAATGGGGTTGCGCTGGTTGCGGACGGAAAGCTCGTCGTTGAGAACCTCCAGCTTGGTTTTTACCTCCCGGATAGCGCAGGTGTACATCATCATAGCCATTTGAAATTCTCTGGCCTGACTGATCAGGGCGTCGGGAACAGGAACAAGGTTGGGGACATTGACAGCAGATTGAACCAGCTCGCTGTTGGGATTCATATTGAAATTCATCAGTAATACCTCACAAAATTTTTGCACAGAAATAAAATTCTTTGGCTTTTCTATCTTCATTATAGCAGATATCTGTGTTCAGACAAGGAACAAATCATTAAATTTTAGAGAATTTTTAACGCCTTTTTACGCTACATGAAAAGAGCAGATTTGCTGTGGATTTTTCTGGTTTTCCCGTAAAACGGGAAATCTGAGCGGGCAGGGCAGTTTTAGGCTTTCCCTTTTTGTGAATCTGTGGTATTCTATCCTTTAGGGCTGTCCGGGGCAAACTGCGGACGGCAGAACCTAGGAGGTATTTACATGAGCGAAAATTGTACCCATAACTGCAGCTCCTGCGGGGAGAACTGCAGCAGCCGCACTGCAGAGCAGACCAGCTTTTTAGAGCCGTTAAATCCGGCCAGCAGTGTCAAAAAAGTAATTGGAGTTGTCAGCGGAAAAGGCGGAGTAGGAAAATCTCTGGTAACTGCGCTGATGGCAGTAAAAATGAACAGCATGGGAAAGCATACAGCGATTCTGGATGCTGATATTACAGGACCGTCTATTCCGAAGGCGTTTGGCCTGGGTGTTGACGGAGTTTCCGTAAATCCGGATGGTCTGATGGTTCCGGCAACCACAGCGACAGGCATTGAGATCATGTCAGCCAACCTGCTTCTGGATCACGATACAGATCCGGTTATCTGGAGAGGTCCGGTTATTGCAGGCGCAGTAAAGCAGTTCTGGCAGGAGGCACTCTGGGAGAATGTGGATTATATGTTTGTAGATATGCCGCCGGGAACCGGTGACGTTCCCTTAACGGTATTCCAGTCTCTTCCGGTTGACGGCATTCTGATTGTAACCTCTCCGCAGGAGCTGGTTTCCATGATCGTTGCAAAGGCTGTGAACATGGCAAAGAAAATGAACATTCCGATTCTGGGACTGGTAGAAAATATGAGCTATCTGGAGTGCCCGGACTGCGGAAAGAAGATTTCTGTATTCGGAGAGAGCCATATTGATGAGATTGCGAAGGAGCATGAGCTTCCGGTTCTGGCCAAGCTTCCCATTGACCCTGTGATTGCAAAGCATGTGGACGAGGGTCTGGTAGAGTACCTGGAGGAAAGCTGGATGGACGAGGCAGCAAAGAAGGTTCTGGAGCTGTAAGTCCACTCAGGAACCATAGGCTTCCCATGGAAGGTGCAAAACTGCATAAATCAGTAAAAGTAAAAGGACAGGGCTTCCGTAATGCGGAACCCTGTTTTTTTGTACAGGGCCAGGGCGGCATGGTTGTCAGCGGAAACCTGAAGGATTACCCGGGAAATATTTTTTTGTGCAGCCATATCCAGGAAAAGCCGGATCATGGCAGTGCCCAGGCCCTGGCCGCGAAAGGCCGGAAGTATCTCTACCTGGTGAAGACAGACGCAGTCGTTCCCGGTCCAGGTAGTAAGAAAGGTTCCCACAGGACAGTCAGAGGAAGGGCTTTCAGAAATACCGGTATGAAAACTCCAGCATAAGGTTTCGCTGTCATCAGGGGAGGGCGAACTGTTAAGAAAGGTATCTGACTGGTTGGCTTTTTCCTGAGAATACGGAAGCTGCATCTGATTTTGCGTGCTGTCTGTTGTCTGAGGAGTCCATTCCATCTGGTATTCTGTGGTATCCAGCTGAGCGCCCAGAGCCTCCAGTGTATTCAGGGTATCCGGACAGGCTCCGGATACGGGAAAGAGAATATCATACTCCTCAAAATCCTCAAGAGCGCGGCTGAGCAAAGCATCAAAGCATCCTTTCCGGCGAAAGGCGGGCAGGGTAAAGGCTGTGCATTCCACAACTGTCTCACCGCAGGGGACCATAGCCAGAGCTGCGCAGAGGGTGCCTTCGCTGGAATACAGAAGGTAGTGGCAGGCATTTTCCTGAGGCTCTGCCGGATAGGAAAGGCGGATAGAGTCATGGAGGCAGCAGTTCAGGACCAGATTTTTTGTTTCTTTTGTCTGGATGTCTGTAAGCGGAAGATTTTTTTGCAAAGTGGAAAAATCAGGGGAAAATCGGGAAACATATGTCATAGGGAAATGGCTCCTTTCTGGTCAGTCAAAGTGATTCCAGTATACAGAAAAAACATAAAGAATACAAGAAATAGGATTGTTATTTTCACATTGCAGTGCTAAAATACGTGACTGTATCTTTGTTATACAGGAACTTATTCAGGACGGGGCATCTTCTTGTCCGGCAAAGCGGTTCTGAATAGTTACGTTATACAAAAGAAGAGTTCTGAATAAGGAGGAGCAACGTCAATGAAATACGTAAAAGAATGCCTGATTATTTTTGGAATAACTCTGGCGGGAGAAGTGCTGAATGGTATTTTGCCGCTTCCTGTTCCGGCAGGCGTGTACGGTCTTTTTCTGCTTCTGTTTCTGCTCTGCAGAGGTATTTTGAAGCTGGAGGATGTGGAGGCTACGGGAAATTTTCTTCTGGATACCATGCCAATTATGTTTATTCCCGCCTGTGTGGGACTGATGGAAAGCTATGCAGATATGAAGGAAAATCTGATTCCTCTGTTTGTAATCAGTCTGGCATCTACGGTGATCGTTATGGCAGTGACCGGAATGGTGGCAGAGCGGATTCTGTCAGGCAAAAAAACGGAGGAAGAAAAAGGAGGAGAAAAGAAATGACATTTTTGCAGCAGTCTTTATATCTTGGATTCGTAATCAGCATACTGGCTTATCTCTGCGGCGTGTGGCTGAAGAAAAAGCTGGGGTGGGCAATTTTAAATCCGCTTCTTGTTTCTGTGGTCCTTGTGATTGGATTTCTGACCGTTTTTGGAATTGATTATAAAACCTACAACAGCAGCGCCAGTGTCATCAGCTATCTCCTGACTCCGGCCACGGTCTGTCTGGCAATTCCTCTGTATAAGCAGCTGGAGCTTCTGAAAAAGCATTTTGCGGCAATTCTGACAGCAATTATTTCTGGTGTATTTACCAGTGCAGCCAGTATTTTTGCGATGAGTCTTGTATTTCGTCTGGATCATGGAACCTATGCAAGTCTGCTTCCAAAATCGATTACTACGGCAATCGGAATGGGAATCAGTGAGGAAGTAGGAGGAATGGTAACGGTTACCGTTGTGTGTATTATTGCTACCGGAATTTTTGGAAATATTATCGGAGAAACGGTTTTTCGTATTTTGGGCATTCAGGATCCTATGGCAAAGGGACTGGCCCTGGGAACCTCAGCCCATGCCATTGGAACAGCAAAGGCGCTGGAGCTGGGAGAAGTGGAAGGCGCCATGAGTAGCCTTTCCATCGCAGTAGCTGGAATTTTGACAGTGATTGCTGTTCCTCTGGCAGTGGGGCTGATTTAGTTCCTGTTTACTGGCTTGTAAGTAAATAGGAACCTGATTTGACGAAGCCTTTGAAATTCCGGTGTGAACAGCTTGAAAGCCGTTCGCGGATATGATAAAATGACAGGTAAGGTGCATATCTGCGGTCTGAAGAAAGGCTCTGCAGTGTCTGCTTTGGCGGCAGTGTCAGAATTGCCCCTTGGAGGGTTTCTTACAATATATAATTCAGGGACAGGGCGCAGTAAGCGAATATATGTGAACACATGAGGAGGATATGATGATTCAGCAGTTGATTGAGAAAATTCAGAAAACCAAGGCACCGATTTGCGTAGGACTGGATCCGATGTTAAATTATATTCCGGAGCATATTCTGAAAAAGTCTTTCGGAGACTTCGGTGAGACTCTGGAGGGAGCGGCAGATGCGATCTGGAATTTCAATAAGGAGATTGTGGATCACACTTTTGATCTGATTCCTTCTGTAAAGCCGCAGATTGCCATGTATGAGCAGTTCGGTATTGAAGGATTGAAGGTATATGAGAAAACCGTTCGCTATTGCCAGGATAAGGGACTTCTTGTTATCGGTGATGCAAAGAGAGGCGATATCGGTTCTACCTCTGCAGCCTATGCAACAGCTCACCTGGGCAAGGTAAAGGTTGGAAACAGCGTGTGCACGGCCTTTAATACAGAATTCCTGACGGTAAATCCCTATCTGGGAACCGATGGCGTAAAGCCCTTTGTGGATGTGTGCAAGGCAGAGGATAAGGGTCTGTTTGTACTGGTAAAGACTTCCAATCCTTCCAGCGGAGAGTTCCAGGATAAGCTGGTTGACGGCCGCCCGGTTTATGAGCTGGTAGCTGATAAGGTGGTAGAGTGGGGAGCTGACTGCATGGATGGTGCATACAGCAATGTAGGCGCTGTAGTGGGAGCAACTTATCCGGAGATGAGCGCTATTTTAAGAAAGCTGATGCCGAATACCTATTTCCTGGTTCCGGGATACGGCGCTCAGGGCGGTACTGCAAAGGATCTGAAGCCCTGCTTCAATGAGGATGGACTGGGTGCAATTGTAAACTCTTCCCGCGGCATTATTGCAGCATACAAGCAGGAGAAGTACGCCCGCTTTGGAGCTGAGCACTTTGCAGAGGCTTCCAGACAGGCTGTGCTGGATATGGTTGCAGATATTAACAGCGTTCTGTAAGGGAGAGAGGCAGATTCATGGGAAAAGTAAAAATGACAGCGAAGGTAGTCAGTCAGCAGGCTCTGACAGACGATATCTTCAGTATGTGGATTCAGGCAGATGAGATTGCCGGAGCAGCTGTTCCGGGACAGTTTATTTCTGTCTATACAAAGGATACGGGAAAGCTGCTTCCCCGTCCTATCAGCCTTTGTCAGGTTGATAAAGAAAAGGGCCAGCTCCGGATCGTATACCGGGTAGTTGGTGCAGGAACCAGCCAGTTTTCCGGATATCAGGCTGGGGATGATATTGAAATTATGGGCCCTCTGGGCAATGGCTTCCCGCTGGAGCGGGCTGCCGGCAAGAAAGTATTTCTCATTGGCGGAGGTATCGGAATTCCTCCCATGCTGGAGCTGGCAAGGCAGCTGGACTGCGAGAAGCAGGCAGTTTTAGGCTATCGCGATGTTCTGTTTTTAAATGACGAATTTGAAAAATTCAGCGATGTCTATGTGGTAACAGAGGACGGCAGCGCCGGAACAAAGGGAAATGTGCTGGATGCTATTCGGGAAAATGGCCTGAAGGCAGATGTAATTTTTGCCTGCGGACCGACCCCCATGCTGCGTGCACTGAAGGCTTATGCAGAAGAGCATGAGATTGAATGCTGGCTTTCTCTGGAAGAGAAGATGGCCTGCGGAATCGGCGCATGTCTGGCCTGTGTATGTCAGTCCAAAGAGGTAGATGAACATTCCCATGTACACAACAAACGGATCTGTAAGGATGGTCCCGTATTCCTGGCACAGGAGGTGGAACTGTAATGAACACAAAGGTAACTCTTGCCGGTGTGGAACTGAAAAATCCGGTTATGACAGCTTCCGGAACCTTTGGAAGCGGCGCAGAGTACAGCGAGTTTGTAGATTTAAACCGCCTTGGCGCAGTGGTAACCAAGGGGGTAGCCAATGTGCCCTGGCCGGGGAATCCAACACCCAGAATTGCAGAGGTACATGGCGGAATGCTGAATGCTATCGGGCTTCAGAATCCGGGAATTGATGTATTTGTAAAACGGGATATTCCTTTTTTGAAGCAGTATGATACCAAGATCATTGTCAATGTCTGCGGAAAAACCACAGAGGACTATATTGAGGTTGTGGAGCGCCTGGGAGATGAGCCAGTGGATATGCTGGAAATCAATATCTCCTGTCCCAATGTAAAAGAGGGCGGCATTGCCTTTGGTCAGGATCCGAAGGCTGTAGAGGCCATTACCAGAGAGGTAAAGCGTCACGCAAAGCAGCCGGTGATTATGAAGCTGAGTCCCAATGTGACAGATATTACGGTGATGGCAAAGGCGGCTGAGGCCGGCGGCGCAGATGTGCTCTCTCTGATCAATACTCTGACAGGCATGAAGATTGATATTAACCGGAGAACCTTTGCTATAGCCAATAAGACCGGAGGTATGTCCGGTCCTGCCGTGAAGCCGGTGGCAGTGCGTATGGTATACCAGGTAGCCAATGCAGTGAAGCTTCCGATTATCGGAATGGGAGGAATCGCGACAGCAGAAGACGCTCTGGAATTTCTTATGGCAGGCGCTACGGCTGTTTCTGTGGGAACTGCCAATTTCTACAATCCCTATGCGACAGTAGAGATTGCAGAGGGCATTGAAAATTACATGAAGAAATATCAGATCGATGATGTGAATCAGCTGATTGGCTGCGTAAAATAAGTAACAGTGTTTTCTGTTTGAAGCTTCGCATGGCTGAACTGTTACTAAAATAAAAGGAGAAGATTATGGAAGCATATAAGAAAGAATTTATTGAATTTATGATTGACTGTGAGGTTCTGAAATTTGGTGATTTTGTAACCAAAAGCGGAAGAAAGACACCGTTTTTCGTAAATACCGGATTTTACCGCACAGGAACCCAGCTGCGCCGTCTTGGCGAATATTACGCAAAGGCTATCCAGAATACCTTCGGTATGGATTTTGACGTTCTGTTTGGACCGGCCTACAAGGGAATTCCCCTGACAGTAGCAACCACTATGGCAATCAGTGAATTTTACGATGCTGATATTAAGTACTGCTCCAACCGGAAAGAGGTAAAGGATCACGGCGATAAGGGAATCCTTCTGGGCAGCCCCATTCAGGATAAAGATAAAGTCGTAATTATTGAGGATGTAACTACAGCAGGAACCTCCATTGAGGAGACTCTGCCGATTATCAAAGCCCAGGGCGATGTTGACGTAATGGGACTGGTTGTTTCTGTTGATCGTATGGAGCGGGGCAAGGGAACCAAATCTGCATTAAAGGAAATCGAAGAAAAATACGGATTTAAGACAACTGCCATTGTAACCATGGGTGAGGTGGTAGAGCATCTCTATAACCGTCCTTATAAGGGAAGAGTTATTATTGATGATAAGCTGAAGGAGGCAATCGACGCTTACTACGAGCAGTATGGCGCTGAGAATTAAATCGCTTTTTGGCAGGCTAAGTGAGGAGAATCAGGATGGAAAAGGTTTATAAAACCATGCAGCGCACAGGCGCATTCAGCATTGTTATTGGAATCGTGGTGCTGATTACCGGTCTGACAGTAGGAATCGGTTCGATTATCTGCGGCGGACTTTTACTGAAACGCAAAGGCGATATTACGTTTTAAGAAAAAGCAGTTTCTGTTTTGCAAAGGACAGAAACTGCTGTTTTTCCAAAAAGGGAATAAATAATAGAAATTTGAATGAGAAAATAATTCCGCTCAGGCGGGTAGAGATAGATTGCTGAGGATTTTTATGATAAGGAATACAACCAGGAATCAGAAGCTGGGATGGGTGCTGTTTATTGCCTATCTGGCGCTTCTGGTTTACTTTTTAATATTTTCAGAGTCTTTGGGCCGTGATGCCTCTCAAAGGGATTATGCCTATAATCTGGAGCTGTTTAAAGAGATTCGAAGATTTTACGTTTACAGAAAGCAGTTGGGAATGGGGGCCTTTCTGCTGAATGTGTTTGGAAATGTGATTGCATTTATGCCCTGCGGTTTTTTTCTTCCGATTGTCAGCCGGAGATCCCGCAAATGGTATAATACCGTGCTGTTAGGCTTTCTTCTGAGTCTTAGTGTGGAAACCCTTCAGCTGGTTCTGAGAGTGGGCAGCTTTGATGTAGATGATCTGCTGCTGAACACTCTGGGAGGCGGTCTGGGATATCTTGTAAACCGCATGATTCAGAAGGTGCGCATAAGGAGGAAAAAAGTTGCCAAAGGTTAAGAAAAAGATTTCCTATATAAAAAAGCCCTTTTCCAGAAAAAGCTTTATTAGTGTGGGCTTTGCTGCGGCAGCTCTTATCTGCTGCGGCTTCAGCCTGGGACTCAGCGTGTCTCACCAGGGAAATGGTGGATTAAATGTGGCGGCCTGGGGACTGAGCAGTTTGATTTTTTCCTTTATAGGAGGCTTTTATGGGCTGATCTCCTTTATGGAGAGAGAAAAAAATTATCTTTTTGCTAAAATTGGTCTGGGAGTCAGCGGAGTTTTGCTGATTGTCTGGATTGTGCTGGTGATTGCAGGAATTGCAGGCTGATGACAGAAGAATCATAGAGCGTTAAAAAGCTTTGACAGGCAGAAAGAAATGGGAATGCAGGGATGAGGAGCCCTGGTGCTCCCAGGAAAGGAAGACAGAATGAATTATCAGGAATTATGGAATGAGGAAAATACGCAGATTACGGAGCGGTATGATTTGGCATCTGACCGGATTCAGGAGATTCCCGGAGAAAACAGAATTCCGGAGCCGTTTCGCAGTTATTTTACAGAGATGAGCCGTTTTGCAGGGCAGATTGAGGAACTGGCAAGAAGACAGCTGAGGGATGAGCTGGAGAGTCTGTCTCTGGAGGAATTAAAGGAGCTGAACGACAGTCTGTACCGGGATATTTTTCCGGAGCATTACGGGGAAAGCTACGGCAATCCGGAGTATGCGGCAGAAAAGCTGGGAGAAGACTGGGGGCCTCTTTTATCTGCATTTTATGCGCAGTTTAGAGGTGCGATTGTGTTTGCCTATGAGTGCAGACTGACAGATATTACCATTCTGTTTGAAACCCTGCTGGAGCTTTACGGGGAATTTGCCGATGCAGCAGGGCATAATCCTTCAGGGCTTCCGGATATCCGGAATGTGAAGGATGTTCTGTACTGGTTCTTCAGCGATTATACAGACGTAACCCTTACCTACCGTATCAGAGAGCAGCTGGATCCGGAGTTGACCTTTGCAAGGGATCGGATTATGGACAGCGATCTGTCGGATCTGCGATATCTGTACAGCTTTGGAGAATACATTTCAGAAACTGAGCTTCAGGTAGCAGAATTTTTAAATAGTCTTCCTCAGGAGACTATTGATCAGATGGCTTATGCTTATACAGAAGGATACCGGAAGGGCTTTGAGGTGACCGGAAGGGAGCTTTCTTCCAAAAAGACGGTGGGAATTCGCTATGAGCTGGGCTTTGAACGGATGATTCGGGCTGCGATCCTGCAGTTTGAGGCTATGGGATTAAAGCCGGTGATTTACAGAGCGCCTGTATGGCTGGTGACAAAGACCCCGGGACGGAGAATCGGTTATCACGGTACCTCTCCCAACAGCCAGTTTGATTACGATCACCGATATGATCAGGCTATCTTTTTTGATAAGGCATTTAAGGAGAGAAAGCTGGCTGTGCTGAGGACTGCCTACGAGACATATAAAAAAGAGGCATCCTGGTATGCAGGCCCAGCTGTGGTGGAAACCTTCGGAGAGGGGGGCTTTCAGCCGGTGAATAAGGAGGCTGCCTATGTTTTAAGTGAAAAGCAGCAGGAGCTGACCATTGCCTATTCCAATGAGTCCATGCCCATTGTAAATCAGTATATTCCCGGAGATGAGACCAGCTTTACGATTATTGCCTTTCCTGTTCCGGCGATTGGAGAGGATTTCCAGGAGATCTTTTCTGAAACGATCCGAATCAATACTCTGGATTATGAATGGTATAAGGATGTACAGCAGAAGCTGATCGATGTTTTGGATCAGGCGGAGTATGTGACCGTTAGCGGAAGGGGAGCAAATGAAACAAACCTGAAAATTTCTCTTCATCTTCTGACGGAGCCTCAGAAACAGACGAATTTTGAAAACTGTGTGGCTGATGTGAATATTCCGGTAGGGGAAGTATTTACTTCTCCGGTTCTGGCAGGAACAGAGGGACTTCTTCATGTGGAAAATGTATATATTGGAGAATTCCAGTTTAAGAATCTCAGAATGCGATTTGAAGAAGGAAAAATTACCGAATATTCCTGTGACAATTTTGAAAATCCCCAGGAAGGAAAGGATCTGATTCGCCAGCAGATTATGAAGAATCATGACACGCTGGCAATGGGCGAATTTGCCATTGGAACGAATACGGCAGCTTATGCTATGGCCAGACGGTTCGGAATTGTGGAAAAGCTTCCGATTCTGATTGCAGAGAAAATGGGCCCCCACTTTGCAGTGGGAGATACCTGTTACAGCTGGAGCGAGGATTCGGCTGTGTACAATCCAGACGGAAAGGAAATCATTGCGCGGGATAATGAGGTATCGCTGATGCGAAAAGAGGATCCCTCCAAGGCATATTATGGATGCCATACGGATATTACGATTCCCTATTCTGAGCTGGGAGATATCACTGCTGTCTGCAGAGATGGGAAGACGCTGGCAGTAATTCGGAATGGAAAATTTGCAGTTGAGGGAACGGAAGCATTAAATAAGGAATTAGGCGAGTAAGTGGCCGAAGCTGTTTGAGTCTGCTTTTAACAGGGGAAATGATGAGTAGAGTACAGAAGGAAAAAAAAATAAGGGTTGTATTTGTTCTGTGGATGGCGGTTTGTGCAGTGCTGCTTCTTTTTGGATTTGTAGGAAATACCGTGTTGTTTGAAAGAAAGGTCAGCCGCATCGGAAAAGAATATATCAGGGAAAGCAATGAACAGTTGTCCGCGCATATTCTGGAGCGTCTGAGATTTGGAAGGGAGTTCGTAACGGAATTTGCGGATGCTCTCAGCCGGATGCCGGAATTTTTGCTGACAGAGGAGCTGCTGGACAGAAAGCAGAATGCCTTTCAGCTGGCAGATGTGGTGATTCTTTATGAGGATGGAACTACCTTTCCGGAATCAGGAGAGACGGCTGCTTTTGAACAGTGGATGGAGGAAAATCCGCAGATTTGGAAAAATCCTGAGATATCTTATATAAAAAATGATCGGATTTTGTTTTCTGCGCCAATTCCGGGAGAGTCAGGGAGCAGGCGTGTTGTTGTGGGGAGCCAGTACTATGAGGAGCTGAAGACACTTTCTAATCTGGCAGATTATCAGGAGTATGCAGTCAGCATCCTGATGAATGAAAAAAATCAGGAGGTCATTACCCTTAATGCAGGCTCCGGTGTTTCTTCTAAAGACGAGGAAATCTCCTATGTGCTGGAACAGCTGAAAAACAGGGGGACATGCAGTCAGACGGTTTATGAAGAGAAGCTGCCTTCGGGAAGTCGCATTCATGTAGCTGTATGCCGTCTGGGGGAATCAGGATGGACACAGGTTGCCATGATTCCGTCGGATTTTCTGATGAATCAGGTGCAGACAGAGGTGAAATTATATTTTCTGTTTGCATTGATTCTGTCAGTGGTATTTGGAATTGTTATTTACAGCCAGATCCGGGCCAACAGAATCAGCGAGCGGATGCTGCATACGGATTCTCTGACAGACGGTTTTAACCGGGAAGGCTTTTTAAGAGCAGCAGGGGAGTTTCTGGAAAAGGAAAAAGAGAGCGCTTATTCTGTGGTTTATCTGAATGTGAAGAATTTCCGGTATATTAACGAAAGCTGGGGCGAGGAGGACGGAAATAAAACGCTGATTTTTATTTATAAGGAACTCCAGAAAATGGTGAAGCCTCAGGAACTGGCAGCGCGAAGCAGCATGGATCATTTCTTTTTGCTGCTGGATGAAGCGACGGATTGTGAAATTGAGGAGCGGATTCGCAGAGTGGAAGCGGACATCAATAACAGAATACGAAACCGCTTTGGAAAATACAGCCTGGAATTTTCTGTAGGAGCCTACAG
The DNA here is from genome assembly GCA_900538475.1 of uncultured Clostridium sp. Taxonomy (GTDB): domain Bacteria; phylum Bacillota; class Clostridia; order Lachnospirales; family Lachnospiraceae; genus Brotaphodocola. The sequence goes on from UPYT01000004.1 coordinate 131,434, forward strand.
GATGGAGGATGATAACGAGATCAGTCAGGCCATGAATAAGGCAATGCATGCCAGCAGACTGGGGGAAGAAAAGCATATCTGCAGCTTTTATCAGGGAGCGATTGCGGAACAGATCAGCAGAGAAAACCATTTGAACGCTCTGTTTGACGAATCTCTGAGAAATCATGACTTCTATGCATATCTCCAGCCCAAGGTATCTGCCGGTAAGGAGAAATGCTGTGAGGCAGAGGCGCTGGTTCGGTGGATTCATCCCAGGGAAGGCATGATTTATCCTTCTGATTTTATTCCCGTTCTGGAGAGAAATGGAAAAATCTGCAGTTTGGATCTTTATATTTTTGAAGAGATCTGCAGGCTGATACAGTCCTGGATCAGCCAGGGAAAAACCGTTACCCATATTTCGGTGAACCTTTCCCGGTTCCATATCAGGAATGCAGGCAGTGATGTCTGGAAACAGTATCAGGAAATCAAAGAGCGCTATCAGATTCCCGATGGAGTTCTGGAAATTGAACTGACAGAGACAGCGCTGTTGGAATCGCATCAGTTTGAATTTGTAAAGCAGGTACTGGACGGATTCCGCAGGATAGGCATAGCTGTGGCTCTGGATGATTTCGGATTTGCCTATTCGTCCCTGTCGCTGTTAAAGGCCCTGGAGGTGGATACGCTGAAGCTGGACAGAACCTTCTTCCTGAATGAAAGCAAGCGTTCCAGAAATATTGTCTGCAATGTGATCCAGCTGGCTCACAGCCTTCACATGAATGTGGTGGCAGAGGGGATTGAAAATATGGAGCAGGTTCATGCACTGAGAGAGATGGACTGCGACTTGATACAGGGATATGTATATTCCAGACCGATATCAGCAGATGAATTTGAGGCATGGAGAGAGCAATATGAAAAATAACAGTATCAGAGAAGCATTGCCAAGACTGGCAAAGTACATGATTCTATGCATGATTCTTCTGATTCTCCCTGCTAATATTGGATTTCAGATGTATATCCATCACGAGAATCAGAAGGCATCTGCCAATGAAATGTTTCGTCAGGTAGGTCTGTTGATTGAGACCAATGAAAAGGATATGGAGGAAGTCAAGAATGACTTTTCTGAGAGGTGTATCCGAGCAGCAGATATGGCAGCTTATTTTGTGCAGTACAATCCTGAAGTAAAGGACAGTCTGGAGCGGACCAGAGAACTGGCAAAAAAGTTGGATGTGGACGAGCTTCATTACTTTTCCAGAGAAGGGAAAATTTGTGGCGGAACCCATCCAGAATATTACGGACTTTCCTTTGATTCCGGTGAGCAGATGTCATTTTTCCTGCCAATGCTCCAGGATCCTTCACTGAAGCTGTGTCAGGACATTACGCCAAATACGGGTGAGGGAAAGCAGATGCAGTATGCGGCAGTCTGGATGGCGGACGGAAGCGGTATTATCCAGATTGGAATGGAACCAAGGCGGGTTTTTGAGGAAATGGAAAAAAAGAGTCTCAGCGGAATGATTGCCAATATGCCTTCTGTTAATTATGGAGATTTTCTTATCATTGACGCTCAGAGTGAAACGATTGTGGCAGCTACGGCAGACGAGCTGATTGGAAGAGATGTAAGTGAGGCTTTGGATAAAATAAAATCAGGGAAAAATCTGTCTGTGTATCACTACAGGTTTGGCGGAAAAAAGTACTGTGTGTATGTAAGAGCCTACGAGGATTATATTCTGGCAAGAACCTTTCGTTCCAGATATATGATGAAGAACTTTGTGGTATCTTCTGTGTTGGTGCTGATCTATGTGCTTGCAGTGGGAAGTTCCATGATCGCAGCAATTATCTGGTATGTGAATAAACGACTGTCAGACAATATAGACAGCGTTGTTCAGGAGCTGGAAAAGATTGAGGAGGGCAATCTGGAGAATCTGACAATCCAGACGGATATTCAGGAATTTGATGAGTTGATTGCCCGGATCAATCAGCTGATGAAGAGTTTACGTTTGAGCTGGGATAAATTTTCCACCGTGATTGATAAGGGGCGGTTCCCCATTGGAATTTATGAGGAAAATTATTTTTATAAGAGAGTTTTTTTCAGCGAGCGGTTGATTGAAATTCTTGGGATTTCCAGCGAGGATACGGGGCAGGAGAAGGCTCTGGAAGACAGGATAAGAAGTATTTTAAAGGAGATCAGCAGACATGAGGCAGATGCTGAAAATGCTATTTTCCAGTATGACAGAAGCGGGGAAACGATGTATCTGCGCATGGAGATCACAGAGGATGATCAAAGCGTTACGTATTACGTGACAGATGCGACTGCCTGGTGGAAGGAGATGAACCAGCTGAAGGAGGAAAATGTCAGAGACAGCCTGACTGGTCTTTTGAACAGGAAGGGCTTTCACGATGGGCTGGAGTCTCTCTTTACTTGTCAGGAGCAGCTGAAACATGCCGCTATGATTATGCTGGATGCGGATGGACTGAAGCTGGTTAATGATATTTACGGACACCATATTGGCGATGATTATCTGAAACGGATTGCTTCAGCCTTAGATGAAAGAACAAGGGGAAGGAAGCTCAGTGCGCGCCTGGGCGGAGATGAATTTATACTGTTTTTGTATGGATATTCGGCGAAAATTGATTTGGAACAGGATATTGAGAAGCTGAGGGAGCGCCGGGGAGAACGCTTTCTTGGAGAATCAGAAAACGTTCCTGTTACCCTTGAGTTTTCCATGGGATATGCGTTTTATCCAGACGATGACAGGGATTATCATGTGCTGATGCATCTGGCAGACCAAAATATGTATGAAGAAAAACGAAAACGGAAAAAGTGGCGTAGAGCGTGAGTGAAGGGTATTCTTAAGGCTCAAAGCTATTTTGAAGACACCCGTATATTGCTGAGGAGTGATGTGGCAATATTGCGGGTGTTTTTTATGTGCAGTCAAACTATAAAATAAACTATATAGAAACTATACATAATCATATATTTTACTTATAACCTTTCGAGAAGTATAATAAAAATCAGAAGGAATCTGTTTACGAAAGGAGAAGAATCATGGAGGAAATTAAGGCGGCGCAGGAACAGTTTGGAAAGCTGATTGAATCAGAATTTCAGCGGATTGAGAAAATGAAGAAGGACAGAGAAGCTGTTGATTTTTCCAGGCTGGAAACGATCGTGATTGGAGTTCTTCCCGGTGATGGGATTGGTCCGATTATTATGAAGCAGGCACTGCGGGTTCTGAGAGAGCTTTTGGCGCCGGAGTTGAAACAGGGCCGTGTGGAGATTCGTGAGATTGAAGGAATGACCATTGAAAACCGGGCAGCAAAGCTGCAAAGTCTTCCGGACGAGGTGTTTGAGGACATTAAGAAATGCAATGTTTTGATTAAGGGGCCAATGGTCACTCCACGGGCAGGAGAGCCCTGGCCAAATATGGTTTCAGCCAACAGTCTGTTGCGCCGGGGGCTGGAGCTGTTTGCTGCAGTCCGTCCCATTCGGATTCCGGATAAGAATATTGACTGGACATTTTTCAGAGAGAACATTGAAGGAGAATATATCTGGGGAAATAAGGGAATCCAGGTAAACGAGGATCTGGCCGTTGACTTTAAGGTACAGACCAGACAGGGAAGCGAGCGGATTGCCCGGGCTGCTTTTGAGTACGCGAGAAAAAATGGGAAAAAGAATGTGACGATTGTAACCAAGGCTAATATTGTAAAGCTGGCGGATGGAAACTTTATTGAAGCTGTACGGAGAGTGGGAGAAGAATATCCGGAGATCGAGATTCAGGAGCGGCTGGTAGATGCTATGTGCGCAAAAATGCTGGATCCGGAATTCAACAGGGGAATCGAAGTGATTGTCCTGCCTAATCTTTATGGAGATATTGTAACAGATGTAGCGGCAGAGCACCAGGGAGGATTGGGAACAGCATCCTCCTCCAATATTGGAAATCACTACGCCATGTTTGAGGCAATTCATGGAACAGCGCCATTTTTAATCAATCATGGACGGGGAAATTACGCAGATCCCTGTTCTCTGATTCGGGCGGCAGGAATGCTGATGGCTCATATTGGATATGGGGATCGGAAAGAGCTTCTGGACAGGGCTCTTGATATCTGTACAATTACAGAGCGTAAATGTGTGATTACTACGGATACAGACGGGGCAACGGCAGAGGAATTTACAGACTATCTGCTGGAAACTATCGAGGGGCTGAAAAGGGAAGGCAAAAGGAACAAACCGGAAAAGAAGGATGTGGAAAGAGAAGAGCTGGAAATATAAGCTCAGAACAAAAGCATCCGGCAAGAAAGGAGAAGAGAGAGGATATGAGGAAATTTCATACGGTCTTTATGAGAGGCGGCACCAGCAAAGGATGTATGTTTCATAAAGAGGATCTGCCAGAAAACAGAGATGAATGGGACAGCATTTTTCTGCAGGCCATGGGGGATCCGGATCCCAAGCAGATTGACGGTCTGGGGGGAACGGTTTCCTCTAACAATAAAATTGTAATTGTGTGGAAAAGCCAGGTAGATTATAAGTCCAACTGTGGAAATATGACAGCCGCCGTAGGCCCTTATGCAGTAGAAGAGGGAATGGTGGATGTTGTGGAGCCGGTGACCTGCGTTCATATGTTAAATCGCAACACAGGAAAATATATTGATGTGACAGTTCCTATTGATCCGGAAACAAAAACCTTTGCTCAGGAGGGAAGCTGTACCATTGCCGGTGTGGACGGAACGGCTGCGGAGCTGAATGTGAAATTTTTAAATCCTGCAGGCGCAAAGACAGGCTGTCTTCTTCCCACAGGAAGGTGCCTGGATGTTCTTGATATTCCCGGTTTTGGAAAGCTGGAGACAACAATTCTTGACATATCCAATCCCATGGTTCTTGTACGCGCCAGGGATATTGGCATGTCCGCTGACATCGGCCAGCGCTATCAGTGTAGCGGCTGCACTGAAGGGTTCTGTGGTACAGCAGATGATGCATTCCATGGAACCGGTGAACCATGTGCGGATTGGCCATCCCAGCGGTATTATGACTATGGTGCCGGAGGTAAAAGAGGAGGACGGAGTTCTTAATCTGCCCAGTGTAGGTGTTCAGAGAACAGCGAGAAGAATTATGGAAGGAACCCTTTACATTAGAAAATAATGATTACTTTAACAGATAAAAAGACAAAAAATCATAAAAAAAGCCGGACTTTTCAGGGCAGTCGGGTTTCTGAATCCATAGGGGAGACAGAAACCCGGCTGTCTTTTGGATCCTGTACAGATTTCTATTGACGTTAGTAAAAAAATCTAGTATCATACTGATAAGAACAGGTTTATATAAAGATGCTATTTATAAGAATTTCTAATGAAGATAAAAGGAGAACTAACAATGGCGAAAGTAGGAATTGTAATGGGAAGCGACTCAGATATGCCGATTATGGCAAAGGCTGCTGAGATCCTTGATAAGCTTGGAATTGATTATGAAATGACGATTATCTCCGCTCACAGAGAGCCGGATATTTTCTTCCAGTGGGCAAAATCTGCAGAAGAAAGAGGGATTCGTGTGATCATTGCAGGAGCAGGAAAGGCAGCTCACCTTCCAGGTATGTGCGCAGCTCTGTTCTCTATGCCGGTCATTGGAATTCCCATGAAGACCTCTGATCTGGGCGGTGTAGATTCCCTGTATTCCATTGTACAGATGCCGTCTGGTATTCCGGTAGCAACGGTAGCAATCAATGGAGGCGCCAATGCAGGAATTCTGGCAGCAAAGATTCTGGCTGTTTCTGATGAAGAACTGCTGCAGAAAGTAAAGGATTATTCCGAAGCTCTGAAAAATGATGTAGTAAAAAAGGCAGAAAAGTTGGAGAGTGTGGGATACAAGGAGTATCTGGCACAGATGTAGAAGCGGTTGATAAGAACTGGAAATAAAATACATAGAAACAGCAGAATAAGATCGGAGGATGAATCATGGATTACAAGAAAGCCGGAGTGGATATTGAAGCTGGTTACAAGTCAGTGGAACTGATGAAGGAGCATGTAAAAAAGACCATGCGTGAGGAAGTTCTGGGAGGCCTGGGCGGTTTTTCCGGAGCATTTTCCCTGGCAAAGATCAAAGAGATGGAGGAGCCGGTGCTTCTCTCCGGAACAGACGGCTGCGGAACCAAGGTGAAGTTGGCTATTATTATGGATCAGCATGACACCATTGGTATTGACGCTGTAGCGATGTGCGTCAACGATATTGCATGTGCAGGCGGCGAGCCGCTGTTTTTCCTGGATTATATTGCCTGCGGAAAGAATTATCCCGAAAAGATTGCTTCGATTGTAAAAGGTGTGGCAGAGGGCTGTCTTCAGTCTGAGGCTGCTTTGATTGGCGGAGAGACAGCAGAGCATCCGGGACTGATGCCGGAGGAGGATTATGATCTGGCAGGATTTGCAGTTGGTGTCTGCGACAAAAAAGATATGATTACCGGAGAACATCTGCAGGCAGGCGACGTGCTGATCGGTATGGCATCTACAGGTGTTCATTCCAACGGCTTTTCTCTGGTGCGCAAGGTATTTGAAAAGGAACTGACAAAAGAAGGATTGGATACCTACTATGATGTTCTGGGCAAAACTCTGGGCGAGGCACTTCTGGCACCTACCAGAATCTATGTAAAAGCACTGAAGAGTCTGAAAGAAGCAGGCGTTCAGGTAAAGGCCTGCAGCCATATTACCGGCGGCGGATTTTATGAGAACGTTCCCCGTATGCTGAAAGAAGGAACCCATGCGGTGATCAAAAAGGACAGTTACCAGGTACCGCCGATCTTTAAGCTGCTGGCAGAAAAAGGAGAGATTGCTGAAGAAATGATGTACAACACCTTTAATATGGGACTTGGCATGATTGTAGCAGTCGATCCGTCCCAGGTGGATGCAGCTATGGAGGCAATCCGGAAAACAGGAGATGTTCCCTATGTGGTTGGTTCTATTGAAGCAGGAGAAAAAGGGGTGACCTTATGCTAAGAGTCGGTGTCATGGTTTCTGGAGGAGGCACCAATCTGCAGGCGATTCTGGATGCTGTTGAGGAAGGCAGAATTACCAATGCGGAGATTGAAGTTGTGATCAGCAACAATCCCGGCGCCTATGCACTGGAGCGGGCGAAAAATCATGGAATTGAGGCTGTATGCATGTCACCGAAGGACTATGAAACAAGAGATGATTTCAACCGGGCATTTCTGGAAAAGGTAGATGAATACCATCTGGATCTGATTGTGCTGGCCGGCTTTCTGGTAAAGATCCCAGAGGCGATGGTTGAAAAATATGAGCATCGGATTATCAATATTCATCCATCTTTGATTCCTTCCTTCTGCGGAGTGGGTTATTATGGGCTGAAGGTACATGAGGCAGCTCTGGCCCGTGGTGTCAAGGTGACAGGGGCAACGGTTCACTATGTGGACGGCGGAATGGATACCGGCCCCATTATTCTGCAGAAAGCAGTGGAGGTGCAGGAAAACGATACGCCGGAGCTTTTACAGCGCAGAGTGATGGAGCAGGCAGAGTGGGTGATTCTGCCAAAGGCCATTGATATGATTGCCAATGGTATGGTATAAAGAAAAACAGGGCAGGCCGGAGGAATACCGGTCTGTCTTTGGTGTTTTAAGATTGATGCTTAAAATAAAGGAGGACAGGCTTTTATGAAGATTCTGATTGTTGGAGGCGGCGGAAGAGAACACGCCATTGCATGGAAGCTGGCGCAGAGCCCAAAGGTAGAGAAGTTGTATTGTGCACCGGGAAATGCAGGAATTGCAGAGGTGGCTGAGTGTGTCAATATTGGTGTTATGGAGTTTGATAAGCTGGTGGAATTTGCGAAGGAGCATGAGATTGACATGACCGTTGTGGCGCCTGATGATCCCCTGGCAGCAGGAGCTGTGGATGCTTTTGAGGCAGCAGGACTGCGTGCCTTTGGCCCCAGAGCCAATGCGGCGATTCTGGAGGGCTCCAAGGCATTTTCCAAGGATTTAATGAAAAAATACAACATCCCCACAGCTGCTTACGAGACCTTTTCCGATCCGGAGGAGGCTATCGCTTATCTGGAAACAGCAAAAATGCCGATTGTACTGAAGGCAGACGGTCTTGCCCTGGGAAAAGGCGTTCTGATTTGCAGGAACCTGGAGGAAGCGAAGGAAGGTGTGAAAACCTTGATGCTGGACAAGCAGTTTGGTTCTGCAGGAGATGAGATTGTTATTGAAGAATTCATGACAGGCCGCGAGGTATCTGTTCTGTCCTTTGTAGACGGAAAAACTATTAAAATCATGACCTCTGCCCAGGATCACAAGCGGGCCAAGGACGGAGATCAGGGGCTGAATACCGGCGGAATGGGAACCTTTTCTCCCAGTCCCTTCTATACGGCTGAGGTAGATACTTTCTGTAAAGAAAAGATTTATCAGCCCACTGTGGATGCCATGCGGGCAGAGGGAAGAGAATTTAAGGGGATTATTTTCTTTGGCCTGATGCTGACAGAAGATGGTCCCAAGGTGCTGGAGTATAATGCCCGTTTTGGAGATCCGGAAACACAGGTGGTTCTGCCAAGAATGAAAAATGATCTGGTGGATTTGTTTGACGCCTGCATTGACGGCACTCTGGATCAGATTGATCTGGAATTTGAGGATAATGCTGCGGTCTGCGTGGTTCTGGCATCAGACGGTTATCCAGAGCATTACGAGAAGGGCTTTCCGATTACCGGACTGGAGCGTTTTCAGTCTGCAGACGGATACTATGTATTCCACGCCGGAAGCAAATTTGACAGCGAAGGCCGTGTTGTTACCAACGGTGGAAGAGTGCTGGGGGTTACGGCAACCGGTGCAACCTTAAAAGAAGCCCGCGCCAATGCATATCAGGCAACGGAGTGGGTGCAGTTTGATAATAAATATATGCGTCACGATATTGGAAAGGCGATTGACGAGGCGTAAGATTGGAAAGGCAATTTGTTAATTCCCATTTCAATCGGAAACAAAGAGCGAAAACACACATGTCATAACAAACCGGAAAAGACCACGGACAGTCGGTAACCCCTGACTGTCTGTGGTTTTTTCTTTTTTACAGAAAAATATATTGTGCAGCAGCAGGTACGAAAAATGGGAAAGGTGTTTTCAAACAGCCGCTTGTTTCTTTTATAATGGAAAAAGCCAAAAATCCGGAAAACGCCTGTTTCCTTTTGAAATGGAACTGCGATTTTTTCAAAAAAAGCGTCTTATTTCCGTTTGAAATGGGAAAAGGACGAAAATTGGCATTTTTGAAAAATTTCCCATTGTACCTTTTCCTATTGCAAAGGAAACAGGAAGTTCGAGACCGTTTCAAGTTTTGTGTAAACTCAAAAAACTGATATAAGATATGTCATTA
>UPYT01000005.1 GCA_900538475.1 uncultured Clostridium sp.
GATCCTCGCGGAGCGTTTTTGTTTCATAGGACGTAATTTCCTATGAAACAAAAAAGCCCGTCGGGGCGGAGGAGTCACAAAAAACTCCTCCGCCCCGATGGGCTTTTACCAGATATCCTTTACCTGCTATTTAATCCAGCAAAAACTGACTGAGTACCCGATTGCTGACATCAATTCCCTGCTCAGTCAGCCGAATCACGGGCATCTCCACCTCCAAAAGGCCCTGCTGCTCCAGCCTTTCAATCACAGTCCCATAAACATTCCACATGTTCTGACCAAAGCGGGAGAAAAAATCTGTTCCGGACACACCTTCCATCATGCGCAGTCCCAAAAACATAAATTCCTCCATCCGCTCCTCCAGACTGATTTCCTGAATATCACGGACAGCAGCCCCGGCCTCCGACAAATCCAGAGAAAGATATTCCTCCATATCGTCTGTATTGTGATACCGGTGAAAAAAAGTGTAAGAGGAGGCTCCCAGTCCCAGTCCCAAATACTCCGTTCCAGTCCAGTACCCCTTGTTGTGGAGGCATTCACATCCAGAACGGGCATAATTGGAAATCTCATAGCGGTGATATCCGTGGGCTACCATCAGTTCCTTCGTTATATGGTACATTTCCCGATCCGTTTCCTCATCCGGCAAATCCGGAAGCGCCCACAGACTCATGGGACTGCCCTTTAATCCCCGTCCTGTCCAGATTGTCTGGGAATCCCACTGACTGCAGGAACAGGAATTTTTTCCTTCTCCATATCTGCTGTAAAAAGGCGTTCCTTCTTCAATAATCAGGCTGTAGGCGGAAATATGCTCCGGCTTCAGCATCAAAACCTTTCTCAGCGTAGTTTTCCAGGAATGGAGATCCTGTCCCGGAAGAGCTGACATCAAATCTACATTAATATTTGTAAAGCCAGCCTGTCTCGCTCTCTGATAGCTTTTCAGAAAATCCTCATAGGTGTGGATTCTTCCCAGATAATTCAGTTCCTGATCATCTGCCGACTGAAGTCCCAGACTCAGCCGGTTGACACCGCTCTGCCGGTAAAGCTCCAGCTTTTCCATAGTCAGTGTGCCGGGATTTGCCTCTATGGTAATTTCCGCATCTGCCTCAATATCAAAACACTGGTGAAGAACTGCAAACAGCTCTTCCATAAGCGATGCCGGAAGCAGGGAGGGGGTTCCTCCTCCCACAAAGATAGAAACCACCTGATATTCCCGAAAATTTTCGCTCTGACCGTATATTTCTTCAATCAGCTTATCCACATATTCCCGATACATCCGTTCCGGCGCAGCAAAAGACAAAAAGTCACAGTAAGCGCACTTACGGACACAGAAAGGAATATGAAGATACAGCTCCAGCTTCTTTTTATTCATTATCCAGTTTCAAAACACTCATAAATGCCTTCTGCGGGATCTCTACGTTGCCCACCTGACGCATCCGTTTCTTTCCTTCCTTTTGTTTCTCCAACAGCTTCTTCTTTCGGCTGATATCGCCTCCGTAGCACTTGGCCAAAACGTCCTTGCGCATAGCCTTTACTGTTTCTCTGGCAATAATCTTGCCGCCTACCGCTGCCTGAATGGGAATCTCAAACAAATGACGCGGAATCTCCTCCTTCAGCTTTTCACACATTTTCCTTCCCCGCTCATAGGCAGAATCTGCATGAACAATAAAGGACAGGGCATCCACCTCTTCCTTGTTGATCAGAATATCCAGCTTCACCAGCTCAGACGGCTCATAGCCCTTCATATCATAATCAAAGGATGCATAGCCTCTGGAGCGGGATTTCAGTGCATCAAAGAAATCGTAAATGATCTCATTCAGAGGCAGCTCATATTTTAACAGAGCTCTTGTCTCCTCAATATACTCCATTCCCAGATACACGCCGCGCCGCTCCTGACACAGCGTCATAATCGCGCCTACAAACTCCGTTGTCACCATAATTTCCGCGTTGACAATCGGCTCTTCCATATATTCAATCTCTGTCGGATCCGGAAGATTGGAAGGATTCGTCAGGGCAATTACCTCTCCGTTTTTCTTATGGACCTTGTAAACAACGCCAGGGGCAGTCGTTACCAGATCCAGGTTGTATTCTCTCTCCAGACGCTCCTGGATAATCTCCAGATGAAGAAGACCTAAAAATCCGCAGCGAAAGCCAAATCCCAGAGCAACAGAGGTCTCCGGCTCAAAGAACAGGGAAGCGTCGTTTAACTGAAGCTTTTCCAGCGCATCCCGCAGATCATTGTATTTTGCACCGTCTGCCGGATAAAGTCCGCAGTACACCATAGAGGTAACTTTTTTATAGCCAGGCAGAGGGCTGTCGCAGGGACGGACCGCATCCGTAATCGTATCGCCAACCCGGGTATCCTTTACGTTTTTAATGCTGGCAGTTACATATCCTACCATTCCGGCGCTCAGCTCTTCGCAGGGAATAAACTGTCCTGCTCCAAAATATCCAACCTCCACTACATCTGCTTCCGCTCCTGTTGCCATCATGCGGATTCTGGTTCCCTTCTTCACCGTTCCCTCTTTGATCCGGCAGAATACAATTACACCCTTGTAAGAATCATAAAGAGAGTCAAAAATCAGGGCCTGAAGTGGCGCATCTGGATCACCAGTAGGCGCTGGTATCTTCTGAACAATCGCCTCCAGAACATCTTTAATATTCAATCCTGTTTTTGCAGAAATTCTCGGCGCATCGTGGGCCTCTATGCCGATTACATCTTCAATTTCATTGGCAACCCAGTCCGGGCGCGCACTGGGCAGATCGATTTTATTAATCACCGGAAACACATCCAGATCGTGATCCAGAGCCAGATAAACATTGGCCAGAGTCTGGGCCTCAATTCCCTGAGCCGCATCCACCACCAGAATGGCTCCGTCACAGGCGGCCAGGCTTCGGGAAACCTCATAGTTAAAGTCCACATGTCCGGGAGTGTCAATCAGGTTGAAAATATACTCCTCTCCATCCTCTGCCCGGTACACAATCCGGACTGCCTGAGACTTGATGGTAATGCCTCTTTCCCGCTCCAGATCCATGTTATCAAGAATCTGCGCCTGCATTTCCCTGCTGGTCAGCAGTCCGGTCTGCTCAATAATCCGGTCTGCCAGAGTAGATTTGCCGTGGTCAATGTGGGCTATAATACAAAAATTGCGAATTTTACTTTGGTCCATTACTGCCATATATCGTATTCTCTCCTATGCAAATGCTGGTTATCCGGCTGTTTTTCAAAGAAACAGCCTGTTTTCAAATTGAAATTATCATACCATTTTTTCAATTTCCTTGCAACACCCTATCTAAAAGATCCGCCAAAGGCTCCATGGCATTCATAGCTTCCTGAAGGGTATTGGTCTGAGCTCCTACCTCAATCAGGGCTGATCTGCCGCGAAGATGCAGATTGTAGCGCAATCCCTTTAGATAGATTTTTCTTGTATACCCCGGATACAGCCCCTCAGCCGCAAACTGCATCTGAAAGGCAAAGGCCAGATTTTCCTTCAGATAAGGGTTGGGAAGATAGGCAATCTCCCCCTCAGGAGTCCGGCTCATTCCATGAAAAAACATAATTTTTGCAGTCTCTTTCCCGTTTACCTGACTGATCAGCCTGGTTCCCTCCTTTACTCCGTCCCGATGAAGATCCAGAATCACCTGAATTTCCGGATTCTCCTGCAGAATACCTGTAATCCCATCCAAAGCGTAATTATAGGCTCTGTTCCGATCCAGCTTTCCTCCCTGAATATCATAGGTGCCTGTGTCATGGATCACATTCCAGCCCCTGTCTCTAAGCAGTTCTGCAAGATACTCGCCGCAGGAAACTATGGTAGCTTCCGGATTTTCCGAGCCGTAATCTGCATAGGTTTCCTGGGAATGGGTGTGATAAATCAAAATCTGCGGAACCTGGGGATTCTGCTCCAGCTTCATGCCGGTTCCCAAAAGCATATCTGCCTTCATCAGATCCCGGCCTGCTGTTGTGGAAGCATGGACGCTGTAAAAATGCTTCATAAGAAAATCATAATCCTGAAGCTGGGCCAGGGTAATCTGAGCCGCTTCTTCCCCTTCCTTCGGCCAAAGGCTCTCTTCCTGAAAACCATCTTTCTTTTCCTCCCCCTCCTGCAGCGCCTCCTCCTGCTCCAGGGAACCCTTCCCCTCCTGAAAGGACTGCTCCCCATCTCTTCTTCCCTGACTGTCCTCCCCTGTATTTTCAGACAAAAACAGGTATCCGTATGTATCATACGCATACCTGTATCTTTGATATATCTTATAAGCGGGATCCTGTTCCCTCACAGCCCCGGTCTCCGTCCTGACTGCCGCCGGATAGCGGATTTGAAGCAGAACCAGAAGCAGCAGCTGAATCAGCCATGAGACAAGCTTATTCAAACCGGACAATTTCCTTCTTCAGGCGCTTCATAATTTTCTTCTCCAGCCTTGAAATATAGGACTGGGAAATCCCCATCAGATCCGCTACCTCCTTCTGGGTCATCTCTGTTCCTTCCTCATTTTGCAGCCCATAGCGCAGCTCCACAATCTGCTGCTCTCTTGGAGTCAGGCGGCTGATCGCTGACAAAAGCAGCTGTTTTTCTGTTTCATCCTCCAGATCCCGGTAAATAACATCCTCATCTGTTCCCAATATATCAGAAAGCAGCAGCTCATTGCCGTCCCAGTCCACATTCAGCGGTTCATCAATGGAAACCTCCATTCTTGTTTTATTATTCCGCCTCAGATACATCAGAATTTCATTTTCAATGCACCGTGACGCATAGGTAGCCAGCTTGATATTTTTCTCTGGATTAAAGGTGTTGATTGCCTTAATCAGTCCAATGGTTCCAATGGAAATCAGGTCCTCCACCCCCACACAGGTATTGTCAAATTTTTTTGCTATGTATACCACCAGTCTTAAATTATGCTCAATCAAAAGCGAGCGGGCCGCTTTCGCATCCTCAGTTCCCAGAAGTGCGATCGTTTCTGCCTCTTTTTTGCTTTCCAGCGGCGGCGGAAGAATGTCTGCCCCTCCAATATAATGAACCTCCCCCTGTTTCTGCAGAAGCACCGTTTTAAATGACGGAACTGCCTTAAACTGAAACCGGTTGGGTATGGAAACCTTTACTATCATGATCACTGTCCTCCAAGTCTGTTTTTCCTTTACTGCTCTCCGTGCAGAAGCATTTCATACTGATGACGGGATGAAAGCGGCTCCCTGCTGACGGCAATCCATGGCCTGATGCAGGTTTTTACCAGCTTTCCGTTCTGCCATATTTCCATTTCATCTGCCTGAATTCCTGGAATCAGACCATAGCTGGTTCCCACAGAACGAAAGGGAATGTAAATCACCCGGGAAAGGGTTTCAAACAGCTCCTTTCCAGCTTCCGGACTCATCACATGAACCGGCTGATGGCCGTAGGGCTCATAAAGAGTATTTCCTGTATCCCACAGCGCCGGCAAAATCTTTGTTTTCCCATGATAATGAATCACCGCCTGACAGATTCGATTCTGCATCCGAAATCTCTGCTGCAGATATCCAGCCCCTGCCCTTCCGCAGAAAAAAATCCCCATCCCCCCCAGAATCACTCCTTCCAGAGGAAACTGGCCAGAAATTCCAGCTTTTCCCACAGCCTCTCTGACTGCCTCAAGCACGCCTCCTGCAGCGGCTCCGCTCATCCACAAAGCCGCCAGACAGCGAAGCCCTTCTCCGGGACTCTGCCTTCCAAATGCAAGAGCTGTCATCACAAGGCCTGCCCCTGTCCAGGAAGCTGCTGCTGCCCAAAGGCACGGCTCTCCAGGAAGCCGGATTACTGCCTCTGCACAGGCCCAGAACGCTCCCACACCGGCTGCTGCTGCCAGCCGCAAAGTCCGTCCTGGAGCCATTTTCCTGTTTTCCGCGCAAATTCCAAGAAGCTTTCTGACCAACAGAAGCAGCAGAAAGTCCATGAAAAAATTCACAGCAAAATACACATCCAGATACAATACTGCAGTCACATCCGGCTCCCACCTCCTGCACTCTGATTTACAGTCTCTATTATACCTGCTGTCCTGTAAATATTTTGTCAAAACAGAGGAGGGTATCCCACTTTTTTGTACGACAAAAAAAGACAGAAAATCCTGTTTTTAGAATTTTCTGTCTTAAATCTTTCTTATTTTCTTCCCTGCCGCGGGAGAGAAGGTCCATTTTCACTTCTGACTTCTTATCTCTTGTTCTTCAGGAAATCCGGAATGTTAATCTGTGTTTCCCGGTTCAGAGGACGGAATGTGGGCTGAGTCGGAGCAGCCTGCTGCTGTACCTGCTTCTGTACAGATGCAGCCGGTGCAGATGTCTGCTGAGGAGCAGAAGTTCTGGGAGCCGTTGCGCTGGCTTCTGCAGCTGCAGCAGTGCGGTTCAGATTCATACCAGTCGGATTCAGATTCATGCCTGCGGGCATCTTCGGTTTAAAGTTGCCAAGACCAGACATGGTCTTGTTTAAGGGAGCCGCATTGTTCTGATCATCCAGACCAGTTGCAATTACAGTAATGGTAGCCTCGTCCTGAGCATTCTCATCATACATAGCACCGAAAATAATATTGGCGTCATCACCTGCCAGCTCCTGAACGTAGCTTGCTGCCTCATTGGCCTCAATCAGGCTGATATCACCGGAAATATTGATAATTACATGGGTAGCACCCTCGATAGTTGTCTCTAACAGAGGAGAAGCAACTGCCTGCTTCACTGCCTCTACAGCCTTGTCGTCTCCCTTGGCATGTCCGATACCGATATGTGCAATACCCTTGTCTGTCATAACAGTCTGTACGTCTGCGAAGTCCAGATTAATCAGGCCAGGTACGTTAATCAGGTCTGTAATGCCCTGAACAGCCTGCTGCAGAACCTCATCTGCCTTCTTTAATGCATCCGGCATAGTGGTACGGCGATCTACGATCTCCAGAAGCTTGTCATTGGGGATTACAATCAGAGTGTCTACACTCTCTTTTAAATGCTCGATTCCGTTTAACGCATTGGTCATACGGGTCTTTGCCTCAAAACGGAAGGGCTTGGTCACAACGCCTACAGTCAGAATTCCCATATCCTTGGCAATCTTTGCAATCACGGGAGCTGCGCCGGTACCGGTACCGCCGCCCATACCGCAGGTAACAAATACCATATCTGCACCCTTGATAGCCTGTGCCAGCTCTTCGGAGCTTTCCTCTGCTGCCTTCTGACCTACCTCAGGCTTTGCACCTGCGCCCAGTCCCTTGGTCAGCTTCTCGCCGATCTGCATCGCGGTAGGAGCCTTGCAGAACTGAAGCGCCTGCTTATCTGTATTGATGCCGATAAATTCCACACCTGCAATATTTTCATCAACCATGCGGTTTACCGCATTATTTCCTGCACCACCAACACCAATCACTACGATCTTAGCAGAATTCTCCGCCTCATTTATCTTTATCTCTAACAAGACTTTCTCCTCCTTAACCTCTTTTTCGCGTCTTATATTGTAACAATTTTGTAATATTTTTTGTAAAACTAGCCTACCTAATACTATATTTGATTTCCTAAAAAATATCAACCTCTAATTTGTAGATTTTCACCGGATTTTTGCTGTTTCCTTTGTTTTTTCTCACGAACAGAATCCTTCTGCCTGACCTGTCTCCTTTACTGCCGAGGCTTAAAGGCATACATGGCATTGGTCGCCGTCTCGTCATAGGTATCCAGATACAGAGTCCCCTTTCTTCCTTCCAGTTTGGGAAGCATATCGCTAAGCTCGGCAATCTTTCCGTTCATTCCAACATTGTTCCCAAGAATTACTTCCAAATCTCCCATATAAAGGGCTGCCTCTCCAAAGCTGTTGTACTGAATCCGGTTTACCTCCAGCTGATAAATCGAAAGGATCTGGGTCAGATTTAAAATTTCCTGAAATACCGCGTCATTTTCTACCGGAAGCTTCTGATACAGCACAATATGGCCAAATTTCAGCCCCGTAATCTCAGGGATTCCAGGAAGGGTTTTGCTGGTACTCTCCACAACAATACCGTCCTTATCAAAATACATGCAGCTGCTCATATAGGAAACGTATCCCACTACACTTTTTTCATAAACAATGATTTCTACCTTGTTCAGACCCTGAAATTCAATCTTATAATCCTGTACAAAGGGAATCTCCACATGTTCCTGGAAATGATCCTTCAGGTAGCAGACCACCGGATTGCGGCTTACCTTATCTGGAAACAGCATTTCCGTAATCTGCTCCTGAGTATACCGCACATTTCCCGTAACCGTCACCGTTTTAATCTGCAGAGAAAAAAGGCCGATCAAAATCAGCAGCAGAACAATCACTGCTGCAGCAATCCCTGTTTTTTTCTTTTCTGTCCATCCATATTCCATCTTCCGCCGGTTCCCCTGTCATCGTTCTTATAGCGCAGAATATGCTCTGAGCCCATTTGTTAGTCCTCTGTTTCCATAACTCTTGCGCCTGCTCCCTGCAGATCCCGGCAGATATCCTCATAGCCTCTTTGGATGTGGCCGCAGCGGTCATCCACCGTTACCGGCTGCCAGGAAGCAAGAGCCGCCGTCACCAACGCCGCTCCGCCTCTGAGATCTGCTGCATAGACCCGGCCTCCGCTTAAAGGAAACCGGCCTTCTATCTGCGCATTTCTTCCCTCTATTATAATATGGGCCCCCAGTTTCCGCAATTCCTTTGCACAGGAAAAACGGTTTTCAAATACAGTCTCCCTGATATGGCTTTTCCCCTCTGCAACAGCAACCGCTGCCATCATCACCGGCTGGAGATCCGTAGAAAAGGCCGGATACGGGCCTGTAGCAAAGGAAACAGGAATCGGGCGCCGGTTCATTTCCACAAGGATTCCCTCCGGACTGCAGGAAATCTCTGCTCCCATCCGGGATGCCAGCTTTAAATTTGATTCCATATGTTCCTGAGGAGCCCCGGAAAGGAGTACTTTCCCTCCTGCAGTCATCACTGCGCCCAGATAAGTACCTGCCACAATCCGATCTCCCGGAATGGCAAATTCCACATCATGGAGAGAACTTCCCCCATATATCACAATCGTTTCTGTTCCTGCCCCCTCTATCCTCGCTCCTGCCGCTTTAAGGAAATCACAGAGAACCTCTATTTCCGGCTCTCTGGCCGCCCCTGTCAGAGCCGTAACTCCTCTGGCTGCTGCAGCAGCCATAATAAGATTCTCCGTTGCTCCCACGCTTGGATAATCCAGGTGAACATCACTTCCGTCCAGAGCTGCTGCTGAAGCGGCAATCTGAGCTCCTTCCTCCCGGATATCAGCTCCCAGATTCCGCAATCCCTCCAGATGAAGATTGACCGGGCGTTTTCCCAGACAGCATCCCCCTGGCAGGCTGGTCACTGCCTCTCGAAACCGCCCCAGCATTGGCCCCAAAAGCATAATGGAGGAACGCATTTTCCCTGCCATTTCCACCGGTATGGGCATTCCAGATGCCTTTCCTGTATCAATGGTAAGACTATGTCCCTCCAGCTTCAGCTCACAGCCCAGATACTCCAGAATCTCCATCATGGAATACACATCCTGTATCTTAGGTACATTTCTAAGAACCGTAATTCCTCTGTGAAGTAAAGATGCTGCCATTACAGGCAGCACCGCATTTTTTGAACCCTGAATTTCTATGGCTCCCTTCAGGCCGCCAAGTCCCTGGATATGAATCACAGACAAGCCTATTCCCTCCCGCTCTATCCGTCTCTATTCCATCCTATGTACTCTGCTCCTAAAAAGGTTCCTCAAAAAGGTTTATTTTTCCATTTTAATCTGATTGGATACACTTAGAACCATTCCCATCTCCACCATCAAAAACAGAACTGACGTTCCTCCATAGCTGATAAAGGGAAGGGTAATTCCCGTATTGGGAATGGTATTGGTTACAACCGCAATATTTAAAATAACCTGAATCGCCACATGGGCCATAACACCTACGACAATCAGCGCACCGAACAGATCCGGGGCATTAAAAGCAATCACCATAAACCGGTAAATCATAAACAGAAAAATCAAAATCACCGATACCGCTCCAAACAGCCCCAGCTCCTCGCAGATAATGGAGAAAATCATATCGTTCTGCGCCTCTGGCACAAATCCCATCTTCTGGATGCTTTCTCCCAGCCCTTTTCCCACCAGACCGCCGGAGCCAATAGCGTAAAGTCCCTGAAGCACCTGAAATCCGCCATCCAGCTTGTATGCCTCCGGCTCCAGCCATACATGAATACGCTCCAGCTGGTAGGGCTTTAAAATCTGGGTTGCCTCCAGAAAGGATGCAAGAGGGCCTGCCAGAAAGATGGAGCTGACTGCTCCAATCCCACACAGATAAAAGGGCCAGCTTTTTTTGCAGGCAACAAACAGCATGACAAAGGCAATTCCCACAATAATAATTCCCGAGCTTAAGTTATTGGCTGCCACGATTCCCGCAATCGGAATGGCAAGTCCCATAACCACAGCCATAGCCTTCCAGGAATTGACCTTCCTTCCCATCTGGGTAATCACTGACGCCAGAAGAACAATCAGCGCGATTTTAACAAACTCTGTAGGCTGAAAGCTGACAGGTCCCAGCTGAAGCCAGCGCCTTTTTCCGTTTACCACTTTTCCAAACAGAGATACCACGATCATCAAAACATACGAAAGCGCATAGGCAAAAAGGGCAAACCTGGCATACCAGTGATAATCCATTTTTGAGATCACCAGAGCTACCACCAGACCGGCCACCCCGATTTTCAACTGGCGCATCATAAAATAAGCCGCATCTCCATATTTCAGCTGGGCCATATAGGAGCTGGCGCTGTAAATCATCACCAGCCCAAAGGCCATAATAAAAATAATGGTAAATAGCAGGCTGTAATCATAAAAACGCCTGTTCTTTTTCTTTTTTGCCATAGGCTCCTCCTACAGGTTTCTTACACACTCCTTAAATATCTCGCCCCGCTGCTCATAGTTGTCAAACATTCCCCAGCTGGCGCAGGCCGGAGACAGAAGCACATTCTCCCCGGCATTGGCATATGCCGCACAGACCCGGACAGCCTCCGGCATATCCTCTGCATACATAATCTCCGTAAAGCCATGGCGTCTGGCGCACTCGGCAATCTTATCCCTGGTCTGACCAATCAGAACCAGATATTTTACCTTATCTCCAAAGGACTCAATCCACTCATCATACTCGCTCTGCTTATCATAGCCGCCAGCAATCAGCACCGTCGGCCCCGGCATAGCGCGGATAGCCTGAATGGCTGCATCTGGATTGGTTCCCTTGGAATCATTGTAATACTTCACACCGCATCGCTCCAGAACAAATTCAATCCTGTGCTCCACAGCCTTAAACTCCTTAATCACCTTCCGAATCGTATCCAGAGGAACGTTCATCTTCAGACTCATAGCTACAGCTGCCATCACATTTTCATAGTTATGTTTGCCCAGAAGCTTCAAATCATGAACATTGACTACAGACTCTCTCTTGCCGCCCTTTGCCAGAATGATCTCATCCTGATCCAAAAACAGACCGTCCTTTAACTCCTGGGTGCTGGAGAAAAATACCACTCCGGGCTTTAAGTCCTCCTTCTCTCCAAACTCCCGCAGAACCGGATCGTCGTAATTAAGTACAACCCAGTCGTCCTCTGTCTGATTTGCACAGATCCGCTCCTTAATGTCAATATAGTTTTCCATGGTTCCGTGACGGTTTAAGTGATCCGGAGTAATATTTAAAATCGCACTCACATCCGGGCGAAAATCCATAATGGTTTCCAGCTGGAAGCTGGAGACCTCAGCCACTGTCACTGCCTCATCCGTCGTCTCCAGAGCTGTCTCTGTATAAGGAATTCCAATATTGCCCACCACATAGACCTCTTCAAAATGGGCCTTCATAATCTCTCCCATAAGAGCTGTGGTCGTGGTCTTGCCATTGGTTCCGGTAATTGCAATCAGCTTGCCCTTAGCCACATGATAGGCCAGCTGAATCTCGCTCCAGATAGGGATCTTTGCCTCATCCAGTACTGGAACAAAGGGCGCATCCAGAGGAATTCCAGGGCTGATTACAGAAAGCTCCACTCCCAGCAGATCTGTCCGTGTCAGTTCTCCCAGCACAATAGTCAGACGCTCCCGGTCCTTTTCCTCAAACTTTTCCTTCAGTTCTTCTGCATCCAGTTTATCATTTCCGTCATACAGGACCACATCGCCGCCCATCTGCAGCATCAGCCTTGCTGCAGCGATACCGCTTTTTCCGGAACCTGCTACTAATACCTTCTGATTGCTCATGTACCTTTCCTCCTTTTATCACAATCCCAGATAAGCCACCAGACAAAGAATGGCGGTGGTTATGGAAAATACTGCCACTACTCTGGTTTCCGACCATCCGCACAATTCAAAATGGTGATGAATCGGAGCCATTTTAAAAATCCTTTTTCCATGTGTTGCCTTAAAATAAGATACCTGCATAATCACAGACAGTACCTCAACCAGATAAATCAGCCCGATAATGGGAATAAAGAACGGCATCTGCATCATAAATGCGCTGGACGCCACAAAGCCGCCCAGAGCCAGAGAGCCGGTATCTCCCATAAAAACTCTGGCAGGATAGACATTAAACAGGAGAAATCCCAGAAGACTTCCTACAACAGCCCCGGTAATGGGACTGATTCCGCTGTTTTCTCCCAGAGCTACAATGGTCATAAAGGTTGCCACCAGAATCGTTACACTGGTACACAGGCCGTCAAGACCGTCAGTGAAGTTTACTCCATTGTCTGTTCCCAGCACGACAAAAAACAGAAACGGCACAAATAAAATTCCGAGACTGATAAAAATACCATCGTCAAATCCACCAGTAAAGGGAATCAGCATGGTCGTATCCACCTGTCCGGAATGAAGCAGATACCAGGCAAAAATCCCGGTAATAATAAACTGTCCGATCAGCTTCTGAAGAGGATTCAGTCCCTCTGAACGCTTCATAACAATCTTAATATAATCATCCAGAAAACCGACAATGCCAAAGCCAACGGTTACAAACAAAACCGGAATAATCTTTGGATAATCTCTGATATAAAACAGAGAGGTAATTACAATACTGGTCAAAATCACCAGACCGCCCATGGTAGGGGTTCCCTGCTTTTTCAAATGGGCCTGAGGACCGTCGTCCCGCACCTGCTGTCCAAATTTCAGCTTGTGAAGAAAGGGAATCACCACCGGGCAAAGCAAGGCGCTGATGGCAAAGGCTATAATAATCGCTAGTATGGTTTCATTAATCATGATGCACTCCTAATTGGTTATGTATTCATTTGTGGCTGACATATTGTAACCGTTCAGCCATGCATCTTCTTGCCCGCTTACAGCGGACAAGAAGCATCGGGCATCCGCCCTATGAAAATTCAGACAGGAAAACTCTTATGAAAACAAGCTTTCAACGCTTTTTCCTGTTTGAATTTTCGCATGGCTGAACGGTTACGACATATTAAGTAGTATACGTCTTTTTATGGGAATAATCAACTACTGATTCCCATTGACCAGACAGTTTCTTCCACTGCTTCCGGAATTCCCAGATACGGAAGAATATTCTTAAAAAGATCTGCAATCACCGGCGCTGCAATGGTTCCGCCATAGTAAACGCCCTGAGGTTCGTCAATGGTAATCAGAGCAATTACCCTGGGATCATCTGCCGGGGCAAAGCCAATAAAAGAAGAAATATACTTTTTCAGACTTCTGGGAAGCTTCTCTGACGTAGCGGTTTTCCCGCCAATCCGGTATCCCTCTACCGCAGCCTTTTTTCCGCTTCCCTCTGCTACCACCTGCTCCAGAATATACCGCATGGAAGCGCTGGTTTCTTCTGAAACAATATGCTCCTTTACCGGCCAGGAAAAGCGGTGAACTGATGTTTGATCTTTGCTGACTGCCCGGACTGCAAAATGAGGCGTCACCCGGTTCCCTCCGTTTATAATCGAAGCAGCTGTAGTAATCAGCTGAATTGGCGTGATCTGAAAGGACTGGCCAAAGGACACTGTAGCCAGCTCTACCAGTCCCATATTTTCTTTTTTGTGCATAATGGTTCCGGCCTCTCCCGGCAGGTCAATCCCGGTCTTCGCCTTTAATCCGAACTGCTCAAAATAATAATAATACTTTTCAACCCCCAGCCTCTGCCCTACATCAATAAATACTGGATTGCAGGAATTCATCACTCCCTGCAGAAAGGTTTCTCCTCCATGTCCCCCGATTTTGTGGCAGCGGATTTTCCGATCCTCCACAATCCGAAAGCCAGGGCAGGAAAAACGATCCTCCAGCCGCACTGCGCCCGCCTCCAGACCAGCTGCCGCAGTAATAATTTTAAAGGTTGAACCTGGCTCATAGGTGTCATTAATTGCCGGGTTCCTCCACATCCTGTTTAAAAGCTCCTGCTTATTTTCTCCTTCTCCGGTATAGGGCTCTGTCAAAGTAAAGGGATCGTTCAGATGAAACTCCGGAGCATTTACCATAGCCATAAGCTCTCCGTTCTGCGGATTCATCACAATAACGGAAACCTGCTTTGCCCCCTTGCGCTCCATCGTTTCATAAGCCGCCTGCTGAGCATACTGCTGAATATTCATATCAAGGCTGATATACAGATCGTGTCCTGGCACCGGCTCAATCCGATCCTCAAAAGCATTCTCAATCTCCACTCCCGCTGCATCTGCCTGAGTCAGAATCATGCCATTCATTCCCTTCAGCCATTCCTCATAAACCACCTCCAGACCGATAATTCCCTGATTATCTCCTCCGGTAAAGCCCAGAACTCTGGAGGCAAGGCTGTCATAGGGATAATATCTCCGGTAATCCTCGTCTACCTTAACTCCGGCCAGATGAAGATTTCGGATCCGATCCCCGATTTCCTTATCTACATTTGTGGAAATGATTTCTCTCGAGCTGCGTTTTTCCACACGTTTTCTCACTTTTCCTTCATCCATCCCCAGTTCTTCACAGAGCATCCGGATCACCTGCTCCCGATCCTCCACCTGATTGTATATCACAGAAATGGTACAGACCGTCCTGTTCGTTGCAATCACATTCCCTGTAGCATCGATGATTCTTCCTCTGGCCGCCTTGATGCTCCGTTCTCTCTGGTGAAGCTCCTCTGCCATCCTGCTGTAATAATCTGAGCGGTATACCATAAGATACACAAGCCGCCCTGCTAATCCTGCCATACATAGGCACAGCAGGAAAAACAGGACGGCTGTTCTTTTTCGATGTTGTGTGTGATTGGAACTCATGGCCCGCTCCCGACAGAATCCTTGTTATCACTATATGAAGAGGAACGTGCTTTAGAACAGCCTCTTTTCCGGCTGTCTCCTATTAAGTGCCTTGAGAACTTGTTTCAGCCGGAGTGCTGCCTTCCCCGCTGCTGCTCTCGGCTTCCGATCCTGCGGGCTTTTCGCCGCTGTCTGACTGGGTCCCGGAGCCTTCCTTTCCAGATTCAGAAGCGGCTCCTCCATCTCCCTCAGACGCCTCTGCATCTGGAAGCCCCAGATCCATTCCCGGATCTACATATTCCTCGGTATCATATACCTTGGATTCTTCCGGCTCCTCTTGTGTTTCTGTGCCGGTCATATCTGTAATTCCCTCAGACTCCGGAAGCTTCTCTGCTGCCTCCTGGTCTACCTGGATATCTGTATCCGGGAAAATATTCAAATATGGAAGAATATCGCTCATAATTTTCTGGAAAATCACACTTGCATAGGTACTATGAGGCTGATCCTCCACGTGGGGAACGTCTACCACCACATATACCAGAACCTGGGGATCATCTGTGGGCGCAAAACCACAGAAGGACAGCAGATAATTACGTGCGGAACGGGGAAGCTTCTCTGCTGTTCCTGTCTTGCCGCCGATTTTATATCCTGGAACTGCTGCCGCCTTACCGGTTCCCTCTGCAACCGTCCGGTAAAGAGCATCCCGGATAAAACTGCTGGTAGACTCGGAAACCGTTTCCCTTACCAGCTTCGGCTCAATTTTTTTAACAACCGCTCCCTGCTCATTTACAATCTGGCGAACCACATGTGGCTCATAATAGGAGCCACCGTTGATCACGGAGCTGAATGCCGCTGCCATCTGCACCATAGTACAGTTATAGGTCTGTCCAAAGGAGCTGGTTGCTAAATCCACCGGCTTCATCGTATCCGCCGTATAAAGCAGGCCGGAGGTATCCGGCTCGCCGGGAAGATCAATCCCGCTTTTTGTTCCAAATCCAAACAGTCTCTGATATTTTGTAAATAAAGGCGTACCTATTTTTGCCGCAATCTGCATCATGGCATCGTTGCAGGACACCATCAGAGATTCTGCAAGATTTACATTCTGATGACCTCCCTTAATATAAGCAGTACACTTTATCGGAAATCCTCCTACCTCCTGGTATCCGTCGCAGTAAAAACTGTCATTGGGCGTAACAATTCCCTCCTCCAGCGCTGCGGCTACCGTAAAAATTTTAGAAGGAGAACCCGGCTCAAAGGTATCGCTGACGCAGAAATTTCTCCACTCCTGATTCCAGGCCACCTGAAGACCCAGGGAGCGGATTTCCTCCTCCGTATAGTGAGCTGGAACCTGATCCTCTGTAATCGTTGCCTGATCGGTATTTCTGTGTTTTCTCTTGTAATCGCCAACTGCCTCTTTCACACCCAGCTGACGGATTTCTGCATCCGTATACCGACTGGATACTTCTCTGGGATTGTTCAAATCAAAGGGACTTTCTCCTGCCATGGCGAGAATCTCCCCATTATTGGGATTCATAACTACAACCCCCACATGATCGGAGCCCGTTTCTGTCATCCACTCCTGGATCCGCTTTTCCACAGCATTCTGTACATTCACATCCAGCGTAGACACTACCGTATTCCCGTTGACAGCCGGCTTAATCACCCGCTCCAGATTGGAGTCATCATTTAGATATCCATACTCTCTTCCATTCGTTCCAATCAGAGAACTGTTGTAGGACTGCTCAATTCCTCCATTTCCTCCTCCGCCGTCGCTGGTGGCAAATCCAATTACACTGCTGGCCAGAGAATTGTAGGGATAAACCCGTTTATACTCCTCCTCAAACCAGACCCCCTTTACCCGGGCCTTGGAATCTGCTTTAGAATTAGCCTCGTTCGTCTCCTTCTGGTATGTTAGAAATGCCTCCTTCTGATCATAAGAAAGCTGCCTTGCATACCGCACATAGGCAGTATCCGGATTGCCGGTAATCAGCGTCCGCAGTTCTCCGGCATCGTACCCCAGAACGGTTGACAGCGCTGTGATAGAAGCTTCCAGATAATCCTCCTGATCCGACATAATCTGTCTGGGATCCAGAATCAGATTATAGACCTTTTCTGTTGTTGCCAGATAGGTTCCATTTCGATCCACAATGTCCCCCCGACGGTATGCCAGAGATCTGCTGTCATAATCCTGCTGAGTCAGCACAATCTGATTGTAACTGTCTCTGTTATTTTCCACAATATTATAAAGCACATAAATTAAAGCAAACAAAGCCAGCGTAATCGCAATTACTGCGATCGCCAGCCTTTCCTGCATATATTTTACGAAAACCTGTCGTTTCACAGACTCCCTTTTTTTCTTCCGCTTCCTATCGGGATTAGTTTTCTGGGATGTCCTCATACTGTCTCACATACTCGCTTTCCGTTTTGTCATAGAGAATTACCTGGTCCTTATTGGCATAGACCATTCCCAACTCCTCTGTGGCAACCTTATAAACGTGATCCAGATCAATTTCTGTATTGATTCTTGTCTGCAATGCATCATTATTGGATCTCAGCTGCTCAATCTCCCGCTCCAGTTCTTCAATATGATGAATTCTTCCCATAATGGAGGACTGCACATGAAGATAATTCACACAGATAGTAAGTGCACAGAAAGCCGCGATGGTAAGCATTACCACATAGGGCAGATCCATCTGCAGGGCCTTCTCCTGATTTCTTCTCACCCGGCGGTTCATCCGCTGGTATCTGGCTGTCTGGCGCTCCAGCTCGGCAGCTTTCTTCTGTCTCCGGCGGTAATCCGCCTCTGCCGACTCTGCAGCCCGCACCGTGTTTCCATATATATATTCCTGTCCGCTTCTTCCACGGTATCCTGCAGCCATGTCCATTTCCTCCCTGAAATTCCTATTCCAAAACTATTTTTTGAAAAAGAAGCTCGCCCGCGAGCTTCTACGCCTGCGGCGGGTCGCGTAAGCGACATTTTCCTTTCCGCCGCGGTGCGATCCTGCAGAGCATTTTTTATTTCATAGGACGCACTTTCCTATGAAATAAAGAAACTCCTTTGCTTTGTTCCATCCCCGGCCTCTGCTTTCAGCTCCGCTCAAAAACCCGGAGCTTAGAACTTTTTGACCGTTTGTTCTCTTCTAGTTCCTTTTCTGTCGGTACAATGGGCTTTCTTGTAATCACTCTGCCCTTACTTTTTTTCCCGCACATGCATACAGGAAATTCCGGAGGACAGGTACAGGGATTTTCATTGATTCGGAATCTGTTTTTTACAATCCGATCCTCCAGGGAATGGAAGGTAATGATGCTCAGTCTTCCTCCCGGATTCAAAAAATCAATCATCCTATCAATGGAATTTTCCAGTACATCCAGCTCATGATTTAACTCAATCCTGATTGCCTGAAACGTTCTTTTTGCCGGATGACCGCCTGTTGCCCTTACTCTGGCCGGAATCGCTGCCCGAATGGTTTCTGCCAGCTCACCAGCTGTCTCAAAAAGTTTTTCCTGCCTTCTTTTCACAATATGCTTGGCTATATTCTTTGCAAACCGATCCTCGCCGTAATCCCGAATGATCCGATACAGTTCCGATTCGCTGTAGGTATTTACAATATCTGCCGCTGTCTCGCTTCCCCGCTGGTCCATACGCATATCCAGCGGTGCATCCTCTTCCCGGTAGGTAAAGCCCCTCTCTGCCGTATCCAGCTGATAGGAGGATACCCCCAGATCCAGATAGATACCGTCTACCTTCTCAATTCCCAGAGAAGCCAGAACCTCGGCAATATTTACGTAATTGTTCCTTACTACCGTAACTCTGTCGCCAAATACGGACAGACGTTCTGATGCAGCGCGAATGGCATCTGCATCCTGATCAATTCCAATCAGACGGCCCTTTTCTCCCAGACGGCTGCATACCTCAAAAGCATGTCCTCCCCCGCCTAAGGTTCCATCCACATAGATCCCGTCTGGTTTTATATTCAGACTGTCTACGGTTTCTTCTAATAAAACGGATTTGTGTTCGAATGCCATATTAAATTCCAAGACCCTCCATATTTTCTGCGATTTCCTCCATATCATCATAGGTATTGGACTGATTCCAGTTGTCCTTGCTCCATATCTCAATTCTGCTTCCCACACCTACTAAAACCGCATCCTTGTCGATTCCGGCAAAGTCTCTTAATACAGCCGGCAGAAGAATCCGTCCCTGCTTGTCTACTTCACAGGTGGTAGCTCCTGCCAGGAAAAAGCGCGAGAACTTGCGGGCATTCGCATTGGTCAAAGGCAGGGCGTGAAGCTTTTCTTCCAGAGCTTTCCACTCTGTATTTTCATAGACAAATAAACAGCCGTCAAGTCCCTTTGTCACAACGAACTCTTCGCCCAGCTGTTCTCTGAATTTGGAAGGAACAATGACTCTTCCCTTCGCGTCCACTGTATGATTATACTCGCCCATGAACATACGAATCACCTGTTACCCTGTTACACCACTGTCGTACCCTTATCTACCACTTTACTCCACTTTCTACCACTCGTATGTTTATTTTATTACATTAACAGGAAAATAGCAAGGAAATTTCACAAAAAATTAAGACGGCCGCAAGATATTGCAGCCGCCCTTAAAAGGTCTGTAAGATATGGCGATTACAGTCATCCCCATAAAGCTTTCTGTCAGTATTCCGCCAACAGATAGGCCTCTATCAGATGATCCAATTCAACACTGTACTGATATACAGTTTTGTACTCCTCACCGTTTTCTATGCTTCTGTTCAGTTTTTTTCTGGCCGCCTCAATCTTTTGAACCAGTTCTTCCTTGGATATCCCCATCACTTGTTTTCTCCTTCTGTCTCTTAAACAGTCTGCAGTAATGATAAATCAAAACCCCAACTGAAGCCAGAACCAGTATCAAAGACAGCCCCTGTGAAACAGCAATTCCTGTTCCAAACAAAATCAGCTGATCGGTGCGCAAACCCTCGATCCAAAATCTTCCCAGGCCATAGCCCACCAGATAAATCCAAAGCATTTCTCCATCAAACTTCTTCCTTTTTCTGTACCAGAGCATAAACATCAGCAAACCCAGGTTCCACAGGGATTCGTAGAGAAATGTAGGATGCACCTGTATATATTCCACGCCGTTTTCCACAATCAGATGATTCAGCACATCCCCATTCAGCATGTTTTCGTTGACAAGAGAGCGTTTGATCCGCATTGCAAGCAGACTGTCTGTGTATCCGCCAAATGCTTCGCAGTTAAAAAAGTTCCCCCATCTTCCAATAATCTGTCCGGTTATCAATCCCAGAACACCACTGTCGGCCATGGAAAAAAAAGACACCTTTCTTTTGCGGGTAAATACAATTAAAGTAAGAACCGCGCCAATAACGCCTCCATAAATCGCCAGTCCTCCAGCTCTCAGATTGAATATCTGAAGCAAATTATCTTTATACATATCCCACTCAAAAATCACATAATACAATCTTGCCCCGATAATGGCAAAAATAATACCATAAAGTGCGAAGTCCAAATAAATATCTGGATCCTGCCCTCTTCTTTTTGCGTCATTCTGGGCCACCCAGATACCGGTCAGCATACCGATTCCAATAATAATCCCATAGTACGCAATTGAAAAACCAAATACAGAAATCTGATTTTTCAAGTTTTCAATGGTAATTCCTAAATGAACGAAGCTGATGTCCGCTTCCGCCATGATAAAACTCTCCTTTCGACCTGATTCTTATTTTACCCCTGGAAAAACTGAAAATCAAATACAATCGAGCGACTAATTTCGCTATGCTTCGACAGGGTAATCAATTGTAACCATTCAGCCATGCATCTTCTTGTCCGCTTACAACAGACAAAAATCATCGGAGTTTCCTTCGATGGGAGATCTGGCTGGAAAATCCGCTTACAAACAAGCTTGATACGGATTTTTCCGCCCGTTCTCCCGCCGTCCTGAATAATTTACATGAATTCTATGCTACAATAGATTTGCATGAAAATCAAGTCTGAGCTGTTACTATTTCTCATTGGATACAGAAGCAGGGCGCAATCCCATAGGAACTCCCTGTTCCTGCGCCAATGCAGCCGCCCTTACTCAGAGTCAAAGCATAGCTTCCTTTGTTCTCGCCCATAAATATCGATCGGAACCAGGTATAACTGCTTCCCCCTCTTTCATCGTAGAGATATGCGTTTTCTGTATTATAATTAACTTTCCGGAGGCGCTGACCCTCCAGCGGCTCGCCCTCCAGTCTGTGATAATAAGGCGTCTTTTCACCATCTGCAAAATATTCATTATATGCAGGAAGCCACAGTCTGTCCCGCGTAACCGCCACATTTTCCGGGATTCCCGTATGATGAACCGTGTCTGATTTTATTGCCCGAGGACAAATGGCATTTTGAAGTTCCTCTGGAAAGCATGACAACAGGCAGTTTGATTCATGCAGCCGCTTCTGTGCAAACTCATGATTCTGATTCGTAATATTTCCCATATTATCTGTAACTGTTCCGTTTAACATATTTCTTATTGCGCTGTCCGGCCATCCGCCCTTATTGGTTCCGTATTTGTATTCATCAGAGTTTTCTTCAAAATAAGCAGAATATTTGTAATTCCATCGTCTATAGCTAGTGGCAATTGACCAGAACATACTTCCCACTCCATCTCCCTGATCCATTTTTCCGCTGTTGCTTTCTCCTTTCAGGGGACTTTCATTGCCGTCCTCATCGGTAAAAAGAATCAGTACTGAATGCGTACAGCCATTTTTCATGCAGGTATAAAAAACCGCAGGATCCTGTCTTACCTGAGCAATGATTTCCTTCCAGGTCAGATCATGAATACACAATTCCCCTTTCTTCGGAATATGATTGACGTAAGAACTGCGTAAATCTCCTCCTGCTGGTCCGAAAGTTATGGGGATTACCGTTCCATCTGCATCCTTATCATTGATTGCATAAATCGACACTGCATATTTTACATCATAGGCTTCTTCCCATTTTGCATAAATGCAAATATCCTTTTCAACCGGCTCTGAAAAATCATATTTTTCCTGAAGTGCCTGATCCTGATACCATCCGGCAAACCGGAATCCTGATTTTTTCGGCTTGTTTTCCGGTTCTGGCAGAATACTTCCTTCTCTTACCAAGCGCTCCCATCTCTCTACCGCCGTATTCGTCTCATCTCCGTCCCTTACAATAGTTCCTCCGTTCAGTTCCATAACAACCTGATACTTCTTCCAGGGTTTTGGAAGCCGTATTCCAATAGTAAAGGATGCTGTTTTCTCCGTTCCGTTTTCCCGATACCGTACAAGCCCCGTATAGCTGTCAGAGCTTCCGTCTGCCAGCGGATTGTCAAGAATCCAGATTCCCTGAGGAAGTATTTTTTCTGTTCCATCATCATAGAAAGCAGTAACTGTCAGATCTGTATCCTTGATAAGATATTGCCTTTTCTCTGCATCATAGCCCTCCGTATTCTCATCAATGGGATCTGGCCCATGATATTCTGCCCGAATTCCCGTAAGCTTTACGCCTGACTTGATAATATTTTCCACATTGGCTGTGTGCGACAGCTTTTCATACTGCTTCATTTCATTTACAAAAGTGACCTCTCCGTAATCCGCTGTAGTCAAATCTGCCCTTGCAGTTTTCCCCACGACAGATACCTGCTCCGTATCTGGAATAATCCGGCTCAGACGATATCTTCCTGCATTTAATTCTGTAATTTCGTATACATAGCCCTGATCTGCTGATATCTGTACACTTCCCATAGGCTCTTCATTTGAAAGAGTGATGGTCTTATACAATGTTTCCACTGCCCTGTTTGTTTCTCCATCCCTTTTTTCAATCCGAAAAATA
The DNA here is from genome assembly GCA_900538475.1 of uncultured Clostridium sp. Classification (GTDB taxonomy): domain Bacteria; phylum Bacillota; class Clostridia; order Lachnospirales; family Lachnospiraceae; genus Brotaphodocola. The sequence goes on from UPYT01000005.1 coordinate 23,022, forward strand.
AACGTAGGGTTTCCAAAGGGCTCATATACTGTATTTACCCTTTTGTTGATTCTCAGCTCTGCCCGATTTCTCTGATCCTCTGTCGTCAGCTCCTGAATGATATCCACATTCTCTCTGGTAATAGAAAATCTGATTTTTTCATCGGAAAGACCATACCCCTGCGGGGCCTTTGTCTCCTGAAGATAGTAGCCTCCCTGAGGTATCTCTGTCAGAAGAATGGTACCATCCTTTCCAGTTACAATTTTGTTCACCCCTTCCGGAAGTACATAATCCATACCTGGCCGGCATTTTATTCCATTTGTCTTATACAGTTCATATTCTGCTCCCTGCAAAGTCCTCTCCGGCTCCTCTTTATCTATTTTAATCAGACGGATCCTTCCCTTTTTTCTCTGATCCACCGCTCTTCTGTAAATAACAGACTGAACGGTTTCCTGGTTAACACAAAAACCAATCCTTTCCGATGACAGCTCAAAGCCTCTGGGAGCCTTTGTCTCTATCCAGTAATAATCTCCCCACTCCAGCTCAGATGCATGAATTTCTCCATTTTCATCAGAAGAAGATACAGAGCCAACCCTTCTGTAGCCCTCCTGCTCCGATTCTCTGTACATCAGCATATATTCTGCCCCTGACACAGGAAGTCCTGTTTCATCTGTTTTTGTTAAAACTGCCTTTCCTTTCATTCTCCGGTTGGTACAGGCAAGCTCCAGAACCTGACCAGCTGTTGTTCGATCCAGGGTAATGGTTTTTGCCGTCTCCGGATCGATCTTTTCCAGTTCGTAACCCATAGGATTTTTCGTTTCCACAAAGTAATACGTTCCGTACAAAAGACCGTCTGCCTGCAGTTCTCCTGTCCCATCGGTTTTCAGGCCGCTTTGGATCAAAACATCTTTCTTCTCTCCCTCCTTTGCCTTCCGATACAGACTGAAAACTGCGTTTTTTAATCCCTGCCCTGTCTTTTCATCCACCTTCCGCAAGCGCAGAGATGCCGGTGTCTGTCCATTATAGGCCCTAAGCTGTACTGTAATTTTTGCATTTTCCTCTGAACCGTCTTCTTCGGATACCTGCTCCTTTCCAATCGAAAATGCAATTGGTGTATCCATCCGCTCATATCCATCCGGCGCCTTTGTCTCTGTCAGGCTGTAATTTCCCCATGGAAGATTGGTAATTTTCAGAGTTCCATCTGGTCCTGTAACTGCTGCAGAAACCGTTCCATCCTCAGAATAGCTTCCATCCTCGCTCAAATACACGGTCTCTCCGCGAAAATCAGAAAGCTCAAATTCAGCTCCCTCAAGAGGACAGACATTTATATCATCCCGATCATATTTGGTTAAAATCACCTGCCCGCGAAGCCTCTCGTTGGGAATGGAAATCATTTTTGTAATTCCGTCTACCGTAAAAGAATGTCTGCCCTCTATTTTTTTGTAGCCCTTGGGAGAAATCAGTTCCTCCCACTGGTATGTTCCAAATGGAAGATTGGAAAGACTGATCTGCCCCAGTGCATTAACCGGAATCCCATCTTTTCCAAACATAGGATCTCCTGCCGGATTATAAATCTGAAAGGAAGCCCCTGTCAAAGGTGCATATCGAGCTGTACCGTCCTGATACACGCCAATTTTATGCTCTCCATCTGTTTTCTGCAAAATTATGCTCCCTATTGTATCAAGCAGTCTGACTCTGGTTTCTGCAGAAGAAAGCCGGTATCGTGCCTCCATCGTATCAGAAGAACCGATTCCATAGGCATCGAACTCTACGAAATACTGATTCACTGCTGTTTTTCCCGCCAAATCCTGCGCCTCAGGCGCTTCCATATGAATTTCGACATAGGTCATCTGACGAGTCTGTAAAAGGCCATACTCCAGCTGTGAAGTATCCAAATGGATCCATACTGCTTTTACATCTCCCGGATCCTTCGGCCGCTCCTTCCTCCACCCATCTGCATCTGCACGCAGCTCCTGTTTTTCATCTGTACTGTAATATACAGTGGGAATCAGCTTCATGCTTTCTGCATAAGAAGTATCCACAAACAGGAAACGTCCTTGCCACTGTGAGGGAATCCACAGTTCCTCCTGTCCTGGCTTATGGGAAGCGAGTCTCGCCCCTTGCTCAATAGAATCAAAAAAATCGATGTTCTTTGCATGATTCGATCCCAGTCCAAAATCCAGCCGATAAGAATATCCCGACTGAGCACTTCTGTCTCCGGCACGGACAACGGCTTCTGTCCCATATCCCGCAGAGTAATCTGATTTTACATATTTTGATACATACTCCCGCCACTCTGTCGCAGAATCCAGAACCACCTCCCGATCACTGGAATAGGCGGCCTGTTCCAAAACAGAACCATTGTCATCCATATCATAAACATCTGTCATAATAGAGGTTCCTGCAATTTTATCCAGTCCGTCATCATGAACCATCAGGTAAGATACTGTCCGATACTGATTTCCAAAGGAAATAAAATCTGTGTAGCTTAATCCCACCTCAAAATCTAACACAGCCTCCACTCCTTTTAAGCCTTCCAACGGAGCCCCTGAAAAGTCAAAATCTGCCGCCAGCATAGTTTTTTTGTTGTAACTTCTCACCTGATAGCTGACATGATTCTGAAAATCCCCTTCTGACACCGCTTCCCCGGACAGGTACTTTCCTTTCCCCTTCACACGAACAGCGTCTGGGTTCAGATTCAAAACCAGTCCCTCTGGAAGCTCCACATATAAGGAAAAACGCTCCAGTGCTGCCGAATCGTCTGTTCTGATTTTTCCGCCGGTTTGAACCCTTGAGGTAAATCCATTCTTCTGCTTTCCCTCAAAAGCCCCCATTGCTGTCTTTGATTCCAGGTTGGTAACCGGGCTTCTCAGCCACACATTGGAATAAGCCCGCAGTGTACACTCCCCATATACCGCCCTGTCCCGTTTTGCCAGCTCTCTTCCATAGGTTCCTGTGTAGCTGTCTGTATCCACAGCACAGTCATTCACCTCATATCCGTCCTGATCTACATAAAGAGAACGAACATAGGAAAAATTGATCAGATGATTTTCATGATCTGGAACCGGCTCTCCTGCTGCCGCCTTTTCCTGCTCTTCCTTCCAGTCCAGATGCAGCCTTACCCCCAGCTGTACAAGACTGTCAAAGCTGCCCTGAAGGCCGTTAAATCGGACAAACACTGCCTTAACACCGTTCGGAAGAAACACAGTGCTTTTCTCTTCTGTAGTTCCCTCTCCCAGACACATATAATCCTCTGTCGGCGTATCCTGGGCAGGAGCTCCATATACTTCATATGCACAGGCCTTTGGAGTTTTCGCTATAACAGCATAAACCATATCATACTCATCATCCTCCAGACAGCGCACAGTACCGTCTGTCAGGAATACCGCCAGCTTATCATCGCCTACAATCAAACTGTAGTCCTCCGAATTGCCATTCTGTCCAATCTGGCTCATTCCAGACAGATTGCCTCCTGGGCGTATGGGACGTCCAGCTGCAGACATGCTATCAGAAGAGGTGGCTGGTGTCGCTTTCTCTCCTTCTTTGGATTCGGCTTCTGCGGTTTTTATGTTCTCCTCATTTCCGGAAACTGCCGCAGCCCTCTGTTTCGGCATCAGCCACTGCCCTGCCTTCAAAAACATTCCTCCCAGCGCTACCACTGCCCCAGCTAGTCCTTCCTCCTCTTCTAAAATCCAGTCTGAGCCTGTAGCCTTTTCCGGATGGCGTTCTTTGTAAGTCATAGCTTCCTCCCATATTCTGCTGTCTCCCAAAGCCGCCCCGTCCAGTCCATGTTCCCGCCAGTGAAGATCCTTCCAGTCCTCCATCCCATTTTCCGCAGTCTCCAAAGTCATGTCAATACGTGAATTGCCAGAATATTCCAGCTCTGACGGAGTTGCAGCCTGTAATTTCTGAACGCCTCTATATAAATCTTCTTCCTCCCTGAAGGCTTTCTGAACATAATCACGGTTTGCAGATGTCTCCAAACGAAACTGTACCAGCTTTCCGCTGTACATATTCACGGCATTCATACGGGAAGAGTAATCTTCCGGCGCACCGTGGTGGTAAGGGTAATTTTCATAAGAAGGACACCATTTCCTATGATTGTACAGGTATCCTGCATACTCAAAAGAATAATCGGCTACTGTAAAGCTGACTGCATCCTTTACCTGTTCCAGCTCTCCCGCAGCAGTAATCCACTGTTCTTCATCCTGATACAGTCTGTCCAGATGTCCCCGCACTGTCACTGTACGATAGGCTTCCTCCCCATCTGCAAAATGCTCCTTCAAAAATCCAATCTGAAAGCAGTCAAAAAAAGTTTCATATTCACTGCCCAGATCCCCTTTCCTATTCTGAAAGGGATAAAAGCCCCATACCCGCTCCCCGGATTCTGTTTCAATCTGCTCCAATGGAAACTGCTTTCCGTCTTTCTTTATCAGCACACTTCCATAATCCTTTCCCTCCGGAAGCTCCACTGCGATAGAATAGCTGGATTGAGACAGGCCTCTGGCCAGCCAGTCCTTATCAAACCTGGTTTCCATTTCATACCAGATATAATTTTGATCCGCTGTTTCATAGTCTTCAGCAGGAAGCTTTTTCTTTTCCAGTGAAATCCGGTATCTGTCCCTCCAGGAAGAAAATCGGTAGGTGAGAGGCGTCAGCTCCATTGCTTCCTCCCCCTGAATTTGAAACACCGGTTTTCTCTCCTGAACATATCCGCTTTCAGAAAGTCTGGATTCAATCGTCCAGAGCAGCTGAAAACCGCCGGAAAGCGACTGTCCCTTCTCCACCGAAAATTGATTGGAAAATGTATAAAGATCCTGTTCCTGATCCCAGTCGCAGCTCCACTCCGAATCCTCCTCATCGCTGGCCAGCTTTGATGCCTTCAAAATAGAGGAGCGGTTCAGATTTCCGATTCCCGGGATTATAAACTGGACTTCTCCTGGAACATAATCTCTGGGAGCATGATCCATACGGTATGTTACAACCATTTTGGGCTGCTTCATACTGTCAGTTTCTGCTTCCCAGAAGTCGTCATAAGACAGAACAGACCAGGCGCAGTCCACCTTCCATCCGTCTGACGCTGTGTCCTGCCCTTTTCCTGCCCGTACAGGAAAAGGAATTCCTGTCAATGCCAGAACCAGTACCAGAAAAACAGAAAATTCCCTGCGCATATCACGCTTTCTTTTCTTTAACCAATCCTTCACCTGTTCTTCATCTCCTCTCCAGATATTCCGTCCATGCCATTTTCCATCCCTCATCCTGTTGTGAAACATCTGCTGCCGTAAAGCTCCCATCCTCCTGTTCCTCAAAAATGCAGGTCTGAATAGAATCTGCTGTCACCAGAATGTCAAAATCCCGAATCTGGCTGTCCTGTTCATAACTTACCAGAATCTGTTCTGCCAAAGGCACAGTCCTTTCTCCTGGATTCACTGGAACTGTATAATAATAAAAGCCTCCCAGCAACGGATCCTCTTCCAGAGAAAGATAACACCAGTTTTGAGGAAAATTCTCAAAGTCAGAAGATCCATACTCCACAGCCGGATACCAGCTTCTTCCATCAGGACTGATGCGGGCGCGCTTCTTCGTACCTGAGTCTGAAAACTCCATAAAAACCCGAACAAAACAAGCGGTTTCATCCATATTTTCAATCTGAACTCTTTTTTTGAAAATATTATCTCCAACTTCCTGTTTCTTTGGAGGCTCAAAGTCCTCAGTAATGGAAATCGTATTTCCCCCTGCCTGAATTGTGTTGATAATGGATTTCTGATAAATCAGATATGCGGCAGAAACTCCGGCTGCTGCCAGAAATCCTATGACCGCCGCCCATTGTCCCACACTTTTATGAATCATCAGACTCCTCCTTTCCCCACATTCCCGCCTTTTTTCCCACTAAGGTCAGAATCAGCAAAGCAGCTCCTGCCAGAACAGCGGCTGTAAAAAACTCCTGCTGCCAGCTTCCGTCCCCTGTTTTTGGAAGCAAGCCCTTCATAAATGACACAAGCGTATCATCTGCCAAATACTGTCTCCTCAGCCGTTTTCCTACAGAAATCGTGCCATATGTAATCTCCTTTTCCTGAAAAGCATCCTCCCCCTCTTCCACCTTCGTGTTTTCTCCTCCATCTCCTCCGTGATCTGAGGAAGAGCTGATGTAATCTGCTGAAAAAATCCATTGCACTCTTGCCTTCTGCATAGCGCTCTGATTCTGAAGCCATTTCGGCATATCTACGCGGAAAGCAATGGTTTCCTCCTGTCCCGTTCCCTGAAGGGAAGCAAGCAGCAAGCCCTCCTCCAGCACCTTTCCATGAAGCGGCCCTTCATAAATTACCATATTTTCCTTCTCAATCGTCAAAGTCATGGTTTCCAGCAGCTTTATGCTGTCTTCTGCCTGCCCTGGTACCCGAGTCTTAAAATAAATGTCAACTGGTCTCTCTGACCGGTTTCCCAAAAGAAAGGAGGATGCCTTGGTATCCCCTGGCATCCATGTGGAAAATCCATGGAAAAAGTCCTGTTCTGTTTTAAAAAATCCATCTGCTCCATTTTCAAAAATAATGGCCAGCCTGACATCCTCCCAATCCCGGTGCCAGGTATGTTCACTGTGAACACACTGTTCTATAGGAATTCCAAACCAGGGATCCTCTGATTGAAAATCCGGAATAAAATGCGCCTGCTGAATTGCTTGAGCAGTCACATCTATGGCAAATTTCTTCTCTCCCTCTTCTTCACTCCAGTCACCAGGAATCCTCACATGATCAAAAAAGAGAAGCTCCTCTCCCTTTTCCGCTGGACGAGTCCAATAATAATATGCGCCGCATTTGATCCATCCGTCCGGGATTCCCTCCAGAACAGCTTCCCCTCCTGCAGTGCCTGCAAAGCCTGAAAATTCTGCTTTTGCCCGAATCCATGCAGGCTCTGCCTCATTCACAATCGTTACAATCTTTACCGCCTTCTCATTGGGAACTACGCGCTTTCCGTCTATATAGGGAACCCGCTCTCCCTCTTCATTCCACTGATACTCCTGAATGGAAATAGAAATATCTCCTGTCATAACTTCATTATCCACCTCTGTTGAAAACTGACGCACAGCCCCCAGCACAGAGCTTCCTGATGTCAGCCACAGCACAATGAATACTGCCGCAAATCTGCTTTTTTTCATTCATCACCGCTCCCTCCCGGTCTTTTATCCCCCTTCTGCTTCATTATTTCTATTTTCAGATCCGATATCCAGGAGCACAGCTTCTTTTCTGTGCCCCTTTTTAAATGCCTCTCCTTCCTGTCCTTACTGCTGTTTGGGATTTCCTATCAGATCCAGTTCATTTCCCATTCCTGCCTGTTTTCCCTCCTCTGCATGAATCCCCTTCCAGGGAGCCAAAGCTCCTGTCTTGGGATCCTCTGTCTGGTTCTGGTTTTTAAACACTGCAAAAATCTGAGAGAGTGTTGCCTCATCCATCATTCCCTCTGTCTCAATATTGTGATTTCCTTCGCTGTTGTCTGCGCTCTGAAGAAAATCTGCCTGAATAGCATAAGCCCTTACAGGAACCCTCAGTTTTTCCTTCTCCAGCTGCCCCTCTACCAGATTAGCCAGACGAATATAGTCAAAAATTGGCGGCACCTGAGTCGCTTCTGCAGCCTCCACAGCTGCCTGATAGTCATCTTCCCCCGGAACTCCTACTGCCTCCTTTCCTTCCGCTGCTGCCTTCACAACCTGATGATATCCATAAACATAGGTTTTATAATCAGAAACCCCATTGTTATCCTCATCGATCTCTTCCGGTGTTCCCAAAAGGATCCATCCATCATTGACAGAGGAATACGTTCCGCTTTCTGTACGAAAATCGAACAGTTCCTGATTCACAGCCTCTTTCTGAACTGTCCCGTCATACTCTGCCGTTTTTACAGTTTTCATGGGAATATCAAAGCTGACAAATACAATCTCATCATTATTTCCCGTATTTACCACAGTTGGATCCTTGGGAATTTCCTGATTCGGCACACGGGGAACCTCATTTTCCGGTGTATATCCCGGCTCTGTCAGATCAATGGAGACTTTTCCCACAGTAAAGGTATTGGTTACACTTTCCCCATCTGTCAGATAAGCTGCCGAGGCTCCAGCTCCCACTGCTGCAAGCATTCCGCAGGCAGCTGCAGCTGCTATCCGCTTTTTGGTTTTGCCGGAAACGGCTTCGGATTTTTTCCTGTTTGCTCTTTCGGTTTCTGTTTTGTTGTTCTTCATACTGTTTTCCGACAGATCAAAGCCCGAACCTTTCATCTGTCTCTCCTTTTTCATTTATCTTTAATCCTTTTGGATTTCGGGCATATCCAGCATAATTCCAAATACATGCATGCCAAAAAGTGCAGCTGCCGCCCAGGCAGTCCCCTTCCCCCTCAAGGCTGCTGCCGCATAACCTGCCCCCGGCAAAGCTCCGATACAGGTTCCAATCATGCGTTCTTTCGTAAGAAGGGCCGGATCAACAGTATCATTGTGATCTCCCTTTGTTATATATCCCTGATCTGTCACGCAGTGAATTCTATGAGTTACAACAACCTCCTGTCCGCTTTCTCCAAGCAGAAAGGTCACAATATCTCCTTCCTCTGCCTTCCTGTCTCTGGTATTCACAAAGATCAGGCTCCCTGTGCGGATAGCAGGCTCCATCGAAGACGATAAAATCACATACGGCCTTACACCAGCCAGTTTCGGAATAAATAAAATTCCTGTGCTGATAACAGCCGCTGTTGTAAGCAGCCAGAGCATAATCTCATAAACCATCACAGCCTGGTGGTATCCCCATAGTCTCTTTTTCCGTTTTTCCATATCGATTTCCTTTCCTGTGAAATTTTAAGATGAATCAGAATATATCAGAAATTGCATCAGACGCAGACTACACGAAATTCAGAACTCATGAAAATTTAGAATCTATAAGAAATAAGAATAATCAAAGAATGATAAAATAAAAAACAGCAAAACAAACAGAACGGCACGCAAAAAATAGCCCTCGTATCCTTACTCATTTCTTGTTCTCTGGAAAATATAAGAAAATAAAACTTTGAATATAGAATAAAACATTCTAAAAGATAAAAACAGAACAGGAATCTGTCCTGAAACTGTTTCCAATATAGCATATCCTGTTTGCTGTGTCAATCATTATTCCAAACATATTTGCCCGATAAAACTTTCAAAAGTAAATTCCACTTTCCGCTTATGCGGTGGAATTTACTCCTGCATGAGTAGCATTTAATCTTTCATATATTTGTGCTATTCTCAAGAAGATCTTCTGGCAGCAGTAGAAGGAGATCTCTATGAGCAAATATATTCCTGGTAACCAGAAACATCTTTCCCTTGAAGACCGCAAATACATTGAGCATTCCCTCAACCGTGGCAGTTCCTTTAAAGATATCGCCCGATTCTTATGCAAGGATCCTACTACATCTTTGAATATGTCTGTCAGCTGGATGTGGAGCGTTCTCGAAAAAGCGGTGTTCCAGAACAGGACTACTCAGATATGCCTGAAGCTTTTTCTAATGTATCGGTAGAAAGTTTAGGCGGTTATATGAAAGCACAATTCCATTATTGGAGTGAAGATGAAATTGCTTGTAATTTCCGTAAAATGCTTACTTTGGAACAATACAAATCCCCGGAAATGAATGCTTTGTATCAAAAAGTTCTTGTCAGCGGACCCATGGATTATATCGAAAATCTATTTCGTGAAATGTCAAAGAAGCAAGAGAAACAGCTGCCATCTCCCCATGTATTGGCAGTAGAGTTCTATTCTCCCTTTTTTCTTCTGCTCAGCATGTCTGATGGAGTAGAGTGTACAGAAACAAAAGAAGAAATCGCCAAAAACTATGAGTGTTATATCGACGATTTTTTCCAAAAATATTTTTCATAAAACTTACACTGGAAAGGAAATTGTAGTGGATAATTTAATTAACATAAAAAAATACGGATTCTCCGAAAGCTTTTCAAATGGAATCCTACAAGATAATCAATTAACCCCAGCTCGTATTCTTTCACAGGAAAAAGGGTTCTATCGAATCATATCCGACAAAGGAAAGAAATTGGCAGAGGTATCTGGAAAGTTTCAATTTCAAACGACAGTTTCATCAGATTACCCTGCTGTTGGCGATTTTGTACTGGTAAATTGGAACGAATCCGGCAACAGTGCAATCATTGAATCGCTGCTGCCACGAAAAAGTGCTTTTATCCGAAAGGCGGCTGGAGGATCACAGCAGGAGCAGGTAGTTGCTGCGAACATTGACATTGTATTTTTGTGCATGGCATTGAACAATGATTTTAACCTGAGACGAATGGAGCGATATATTTCGATTGCGTGGGATAGCGGTGCTATGCCGGTTGTGGTTCTGACAAAATCGGATTTGTGTGATGATTTGGAACAGAAACTTGCTGAAGTATCTACGATTGCTTTTGGGGTGGATGTTCTGGTTACTACTTCAACAGAAGAAAATGGATACGAGGAACTTCTTCCATTTATTTCGGAGGGCAAAACGATAGCGTTCATTGGTTCTTCGGGCGTAGGGAAATCTACCCTCATCAATCGCCTGCTGGGGAAAGAACTCCTAAAAACAAACGGACTTCGCAATGATGACAAAGGCAGACATACCACTACACACAGAGAATTGTTTCTGCTCCCTTCAGGCGGCATGGTAATCGATACTCCGGGTATGCGTGAATTTGGAATGTGGGATAATGATACCGGAATTGAAAGAACCTTTATGGACATTGAAGAACTGGCTGCTCAGTGTAAATTCCGCAACTGTACCCATACAAATGAGCCGGGATGTGCTATTCAGAAAGCATTGACAACTGGAAAATTAGAAATTAACCGTTGGCAATCCTATCAGAAGCTTAAAGCAGAAAATGATTATATGGAAGATAAAGAGAGCTACATGCTTGCAAAAGGAAAGCGGGAAAAGGAAATCTCTAAGCTGATTAAAAAAATGCCAATCAAACGGTAACGAAAGGAAGCGTGTTTATGGATCAGAAAGTTATTGTCAGGAATGAAGAACAAAAAGACTGGGCAGTTGTGGAGAGGATTACAAGACAAGCCTTTTATAATCTTTATGTACCGGGATGTGTGGAACATTATTTAGTTCATATCATGCGGGAACATGAGGACTTTATTCCGGAATTGGATTTTGTATTAGAACTGGATGGTCAGGTGATCGGCAATATCATGTATACAAAAGCAAAATTGACCGATGAAAATGGAACTGAAAAAGAGATTTTAACATTTGGTCCGGTTAGTATCCATCCGGCTTACCAGAGAATGGGGTATGGAAAAATGCTTATGGAGCATTCATTTCAAGCAGCCATACAGTTAGGATATGATACGATTGTTATTTTGGGAAGTCCTGCCAACTATGTTAGCCGTGGATTTAAATGTTGCAAGAAATATAATGTTTGTATCGAAAACGGAAAATATCCTGCTGCGATGATGGTAAAAGAACTAATCCCCCATATATTGGATGATCATAAATGGCTTTATCAGGATAGTCCTGTTATGGCAATCAGTAAGGAAGAAGCGGAACGCTATGATGACACATTAGAACCAATGGAAAAAAAGTACCTTCCAAGCCAAGACGAATTTTATATTATGAGTCAGGCTTTTATAGAGGAATAATATAACACTCAGAGATGATTAAATTACTTCCCCCGAACCTTTACGACTAAATACCCGCCGCCCACACAGCGGCAGTCTGCGATTGCCGCTGCCTACCTTGCCAAGCACCCGGATGATAAGGATAAAACGAAAAAGCACCGCTGGAAAAGCTATATAAAACAAGCATTTCCACGGTGTTTTTCTAAATCTCACTGTCAAAGATAGGAATATCGCATATCCTGTTTGCTGTGTCAACCATTATTCCAAACATATTTGCCCGATACGATTGAAAAAGCAGATTCCTTATGCTATACTTTATGGCGACGAAAAAGGCGTAAAAAGGGCGTAAAAGAAATATAAGGAAAGGCAGAAGCCCGCAAAATTGCAAGGTTTCTGGACAGGTAAAGATAAAATGAAATTAGGTATCGTGGGACTTCCCAACGTAGGAAAAAGTACACTGTTTAATTCTCTGACCAAGGCAGGCGCAGAATCTGCAAACTATCCCTTCTGCACCATCGATCCCAACGTAGGCGTAGTTCCTGTTCCTGACAAGCGCTTAAAGCTGTTAGGCGATCTGTATCACTCCAAAAAGGTAACTCCAGCTGTTATCGAATTCGTTGATATTGCCGGTCTGGTAAAAGGAGCATCCAAGGGCGAAGGTCTGGGCAATCAGTTTCTGGCCAATATCCGTGAGGTAGACGCTATTGTACACGTTGTCCGCTGCTTTGAGGATGAAAATGTCATTCATGTAGAAGGAAGTGTTGATCCTCTCCGCGATATTGAAACCATCAATCTGGAGCTGATCTTTTCAGATCTGGAGATTCTGGAACGCCGGATTGCAAAGACAGCCCGCTCTGCCATGAATGATAAGTCTCTGGCAAAAGAGCTGGACGTTTTAAGAGAGCTGAAGGTAATTCTGGAAGATGGCAAGCTGGCCTGCACCTATGAGAACGAGGATGAGGATGTTATGGCTTTTGTTAATTCCCTGAATCTGCTTACCTGCAAACCGGTTATTTTTGCCGCCAATGTAGGTGAAGAAGATCTGGCAGACGACGGAGCTTCCAATTCCCATGTTGCTGCGGTAAGAGAGTTTGCTGCTGAAAACGGTTCTGAGGTATTTATTATTTCCGCTCAGATTGAGCAGGAAATTGCTGAGCTGGACGATGATGAAAAGCAGGAATACTTAGAGGCTCTGGGTCTTTCCGAATCTGGTCTGGACAAGCTCATTGCTGCCAGCTACCGACTTCTGGGTCTGATTAGTTATCTGACCTCCGGAGAGGATGAAACCAGAGCATGGACCATTAAAGTTGGAACCAAAGCTCCTCAGGCTGCCGGAAAAATCCACTCTGACTTTGAACGCGGATTTATTCGCGCTGAGGTTGTAAACTATCAGGATCTGCTGGACTGTGGAACCTATGCCAAGGCAAAGGAAAAGGGTCTGGTTGGACTGGAAGGAAAGGATTATGTGGTAAAGGACGGAGACGTTATTCTGTTCCGCTTTAACGTATAGGTTCCATTAGAACGATTAATATCCCCCGCCGGAAAAGCTGATATTCTGCAGCTTTCCGGCGTTTTTTCCATTTTTTCCGTTTTTTCAGGCTCTTTTCCCTAAACTTTCCCTTCTCTCCTGCTTTTCTCTCCCTTCTCCTATACCTCGCTGTGCTTTCTGTATTTTTCCATCATAGGACACTCATCTAAGGTAGCGAAATAATCCTGCGGCGTTTCTGCCCTTCGTATCTTCTGTACCGTTCCATCTGATTTCAGAAGAAGCTCTGCTGATTTCAGCTTTCCATTGTAATTATACCCCATAGAAAATCCGTGAGCCCCGGTATCGTGAATCACCAAAAGATCTCCCATCTCTATTTCTGGAAGCATCCGATCAATCGCAAACTTATCGTTGTTTTCGCAGAGAGAGCCCACGATATCATATCTGTGAGCACAGACAGCTGTTTCCTTTCCAGCCACAGTAATATGATGGTAGGCGCCGTACATAGCCGGACGCATCAGATTAACCGCACAGGAATCTACGCCGATATACTCTTTATAGGTATGTTTTTCATGAATAGCTCTCGTAACCAGACACCCATAAGGTCCTGTCATAAACCGTCCCATCTCCGTACAGAGACTGACATCTCCCATCCCCGCCGGAACCAGCACCTCCTCGTATACCTTTCTCACGCCCTCTCCTATAGCCATAATGTCATTGGGCTCCTGATCCGGACGATAAGGAATACCGACGCCTCCAGAGAGATTAATAAAGGCCACATGAGCTCCTGTTTCCTGATGCAGCCTTACAGCCAGCTCAAACAGAATCCTTGCCAGCATGGGATAATATTCATTGGTTACTGTATTGCTGGCAAGAAAGGCATGAATTCCAAAATGTCTGGCCCCCTTTGCTTTCAGAATACGAAATGCCTCAACAATCTGATCCGTTGTCATCCCATATTTGGCATCTCCCGGATTATCCATAATCTCGTTGCTGATTTTGAATACACCGCCTGGATTATAGCGGCAGCTGATGGTTTCTGGTATATAGCCCAGAGTCTTTTCCAGACATTCAATATGGGTAATGTCATCCAGATTGATGACAGCTCCCAGTCTTTCTGCCAAAGCAAACTCCTCCGGAGGAGTTTCATTGGAGGAAAACATAATGTCATGACCGGAAAATCCCACGGCATCTGCCATCATAAGCTCTGTTGCGGAGGAACAGTCAGCTCCGCAGCCCTCCTCCTTCAAAATCTGCAAAAGATAGGGATTCGGCGTAGCCTTCACGGCAAAATATTCCCGGTATCCGGAGTTCCAGGCAAAAGCCTTTTTCAGACGTTCTGCATTTTCCCGAATGCCCTTTTCATCATAAAGATAAAAAGGGGTCGGATATTTCTTTGTAATGATTTCCAGCTGTTCCTTTGTAACAAATGGTTTTTTATCCATACTAACCTCCTATACTGACTTTTTCTAAAACAAGAAAAATTTCTCTTCCGCCGCATGGCGATCCTCGCGGAGCGCTTTTGTATCATAGAGCGAACTTTCCTATGATACAAAAAGAAGTCTGAATGACATTTTTCTGCCATATCAGACTTCTTTGTCTCTGTTATCTCATAACAATTTCTAAATTTTGTTCTTAGTCAACAACAACTACACGCATAATGTTCGTGTTTGCAGCCGGCTCATGACGGCTTGCTCTGCTGACAACGCCTGCAGTTACAACCGTAACATCGCCTTCCTCCAGAATTCCCTTATTCTTCAGGAGCTCCAGAGAGGACCAAATCAGCACGTCTGTAGATTCAGCACGCTTTGCCTGGAAAGGACGAACTCCCCAGTAAATCTGCATCTGACGCACAGCGGAAGCGCTGGGAGACAGACCAATAATCTGTACGCCCGGTCTCCACTTAGACAGCATTCTTGTTGTAAAGCCGCTGATGGAGGGAGCGATAATTGCCTTTGCATTCAGAGCGTGAGCTGTGGATACAGAGGAGTAGCATACTGCGTTGGAAATGTTCTGCTCATTCTCAGCAGAAACCTTTCTCTTGCGGTAGGAGCCGTAATCCAGATATTTCTCTGTAGACTCACAAATCTGAGCCATCATGCTGAGAGCTTCCACCGGATATTTACCCATAGCAGTCTCACCGGACAGCATAACAGCATCGGTTCCGTCATATACGGCATTTGCCACATCCGTTACCTCTGCTCTGGTAGGACGGGGATTACGGATCATGGAATCCAGCATCTGTGTTGCAGTAATAACCGGCTTGCAGGCCTGGTTGCACTTGGAAATAATGATTTTCTGAATGTGGGGAACTTCCTCTGCCGGAATCTCTACACCCATATCGCCTCTGGCTACCATAATACCGTCACTGGCTTCAATAATCGCATCCAGATTCTCAATTCCCTCTGCATTCTCGATCTTTGCAATGATCTGAATAGAAGAACCAGCCTCATCCAGAATTTCACGAATCTCACGAACTGCATCTGCTGTACGTACAAAGGATGCAGCAATAAAATCAAAGCCCTGCTCAATACCAAAACGAATATCTGCCTTATCCTTATCGGTAAGAGCCGGCAGCTTAATTTTTACATTTGGTACATTAACTCCTTTTTTCTCTCCCAGTTCACCGCCATTTATAACCTGACAAACAATATCTGTGTCATTTACTTCCTGTACCTTCAGCTCAATCAGTCCGTCATCAATCAGAATCCGGTTGCCTTCTGCTACGTCTTCATTTAATCCGCTGTAGTTAATATGAGCAATCTGATTGTCTCCCACAATCTCTCTGGTTGTCAGAGTATAGGTCTGTCCAGCTTCCAGAGTTACCTTTTTTCCATCTTTCAGAAGTCCGGTACGAATCTCCGGTCCCTTCGTATCCAGAAGAGCGGCAATGGGAAGCCCAGTTTCTTCACGGATGCTTTTCAACATATCGAGACGCATTTTCTGTTCCTCGTAATCGCCGTGAGAGAAGTTAAATCTGGCAACATCCATGCCATGAAGAGCCAGAGCCTTCATCAGATCTCTGTCGTTGGTATTTGGTCCCATGGTACATATGATTTTTGTCTTTTTCATAAAAAATTGTCCTCCGTTTTTTACAGCCTATTGTCCAGAATTCTTTGTAACATGCTGATGGGTGTACAGGTGATCCTGGCAGTATTCATAATTTCCCTCGCATTTGGAACAGTAGCGGAATTCCAGATTTTCTCCATCCAGCTCTGTCCTGCCGCATACTGCGCAGCGATGTCTTGCCTGTCCAGGCGCTATGATTTTCATTTCCCGTTTAAATTCCTGCTTCCGCTTTATCTCCTTAGGCGCATACCGCTTGTAGTTGCGGGTCATAGCAAAGAATACCAGGATATTCAGCAAAGAAACTGCCAGCTCCACTTTTGTATTCATTCCGCCGTTGATAAAGTCAAACAGATACACCGCTCCCTCTGCCACTGCCAGCCATCTGGCTTTAATCGGCAATACAAAAAACAGAAGGAACTGCGCATCCGGAAAACAGATGGCAAATGCAAGGAAAACCGAAGAATTAAGAAAGCCTGTTGTCAGCATCCAATTTTCCTTAAATATAAAATATCCTACAAAGGCAGCCAGAACCTGAGCTACCACACCCATCAAAAAAAATACATTAAATCGAAAAGAACCCCAAACATTTTCCAGCGTCTGACCCAGATTATTGTATACAAACAGGGCTAAAACACCTAAAAACACGGTAGAAAACTGCCAGTTTCCAAATGCCGGCGGAAACAGCAAAAATGTCACAATCCGCCAAACCTGTCCTTGGAGAATTTCCCCCACATCCAGACTCAGATATTCAAAATACAGAATCGGATTTACCAGCCAGATTACCAGTCCAACTGCATAAAGAATTGTAATATAATACATCAGATTCGGTATCGCATATCTTTGATACTTTCTTTCTAATTTTCTGAAAAACTCCATGAATCTTCCTTTCTGAAACCTATTTGCCAACAATTAAAACAGATTCTTCTTGGAAAAAATCAGCGCTACCAGGCCGGACAGCAGGGCTGCAAAGCCCAGAACAATCACAAAACCATAGGGGCTGGAAGCAAAAGGCATTCCCACTGAATTGACGTTCATTCCATAAAAGCTGGCTACCATTGTCGGAATCGACATAACAATCGTAATCGTAGCCAGGAACTTCATTACGATATTCAGATTATTGGAAATAACCGATGCAAAGGCATCCATGGTTCCGCTCAGAATACCGCTGTAAATATTGGCCATCTCGATGGCCTGTTTATTCTCTGTGATAACATCCTCCAGAAGATCCGTATCCTCCGGATACTTCTTGATCTTTTCGCTGCGCAGCAGCTTCTCCAGCACCATCTCATTGGAGCGGAGGGAGGTTGTAAAGTACACAAGGCTCTTTTCCAGCTCCAGCAGCTCAATCAGCTCCTGGTTTCTCTGGGATTTGTGAAGCTCACGCTCCACTACCTCACTCTTTTTATCAATAATTCTCAGATACTGCAGATACAAGGAAGCATTCTTATACAGAATCTGCAGAATAAAACGGCTCTTCATATGGGTATGGAAATCCCGCACCCGGCCGTCCATAAAGGCTGTCAACACCGGGGTATCCTCCAGGCAGACAGTCACGATTGCCTCTTCTGTCATAATAATACCCATAGGGATGGTCACATACCAGTCCTTTTCATTGCGCTCCTCAATCAGCGGAATATCCACAACAATCAGGCTGTAGGTATCCTCGCTCTCAATACGGGATCGCTCCTCCTCATCCAGCGGTGCCTTCACATCATCCGGATCAATTCCAAACCGTTCTGCCACCTCAAGAATTTCCGTAGCTGTCGGGTCGGTCAGTGCAACCCAGCATCCGCTCTCAATCTCTTCAATCTGGCGAACTACGCCTTCCTCTGTTTTAAAAATACGAACCATGTCAGATTATTCCTTTCCTTATAATATTATTGTCTGCCACAGCGCTGGAGATACCTGCACCGCGGTTCTTCAGGAAAGAAAATTTTCTGATTCCTCTCTGAATTTAAGAATGCAATGCAGGTATGCGCTTTCGTCCATCTTCTGTTTCCGCGTGGTAACACGAGCCACCATCCATAGCTGCCATCCATCCTTTCTTTTCCATATTTTCAGAATTACTGCTATATCATTATAGTTTCTGCCAGCCTGTTTGTCAAACCAAAAGACCTAATTTTTCAAATCTCACAGTTTTTATACAGTTTCTTAACTTTTTTTTAACAGGTATGAAAATTGTATTTTCTCATGTTTTATGTTAAACTGAGGTGTAAAAATGCTATTTTACGTGTTTCAGATAAGGAGGCGGGGAAAAACATTCCCGAAAACATGAAGTTACATAACTCTTTAGGAATCGACATCGGTTCCACAACTGTCAAAATCGCTGTATTAGACAGCGATAACCATATATTATTTGCCGACTACGAGCGTCACTACGCCAATATTCAGGAGACGCTCGCTCTTTTATTGTCTCGGGCAAAAGAAAAACTGGGAGAAATGACCGTCAGGGCCAGTATCACAGGTTCCGGCGGTCTGACTCTTTCCAGACATCTGAACATTCCCTTTACCCAGGAGGTTGTTGCCGTAGCCACTGCGCTTCAGGCGTATGCTCCTCAGACAGATGTAGCCATTGAGCTGGGCGGGGAAGATGCAAAGATCATTTACTTTACCGGAGGAATTGACCAGCGAATGAACGGAATCTGTGCTGGTGGCACCGGTTCTTTTATTGATCAGATGGCCTCTCTGCTGCAGACAGACGCATCCGGTCTGAATGATTATGCAAAACATTATCAGATGATTTACCCGATTGCAGCCCGGTGCGGAGTATTTGCAAAATCTGATATACAGCCGCTGATCAACGAAGGGGCTACCAGAGAGGATCTGGCTGCCTCTATTTTTCAGGCTGTTGTCAACCAGACCATCAGCGGACTGGCCTGCGGAAAGCCTATCCGTGGTACGGTTGCCTTTCTGGGCGGACCTCTTCATTTTCTTCCAGAGTTAAGACATGCCTTTATCCGGACTCTGAATCTTGATGCAGAGCATATTGTAGCGCCAGAACACTCTCATCTTTTTGCTGCTACTGGAGCCGCTATGAATGCAAAGAACGATATCTCCAGTTCCCTGACCGAGCTGAGCAAGCGCCTCTCCTCCGGCATTCAGATGGAGTTTGAGGTTAAGCGTATGGAACCGCTGTTTGCCTCACAGGAGGAATATGAGGATTTCTGCAGCCGTCATCGTCAGAGCTGTGTGAAAAAAGCGGAGCTTTCCACCTACAGCGGAAACTGCTTTCTGGGCATTGACGCCGGTTCCACTACAACCAAGGTGGCGCTTGTCGCAGAGGATGGAAGTCTTCTTTACCATTTTTATGACAACAACAACGGCAGCACTATTGCCACTGCCATACGGGCCATCGGTGAAATCCGCCAGCAGCTTCCAGACACGGCAAAAATCGCCTGGTCCTGCTCAACCGGCTATGGAGAGGCTCTTTTAAAGGCTGCCCTGATGCTGGATGAGGGAGAGGTGGAAACCATCTCCCATTATTATGCCGCTGCATTTTTTGAGCCAGATGTAGACTGTATCCTGGACATTGGCGGTCAGGATATGAAATGTATTAAAATCAAGGACAGCACCGTAGACAGCGTTCAGCTAAACGAGGCCTGCTCCTCCGGCTGCGGTTCCTTTATTGAAACCTTTGCCAAATCCCTGAACTACAGCGTAGTTGATTTTGCCAAAGAAGCGCTGTTTGCCAAGAATCCTACGGATTTGGGCACTCGCTGTACGGTATTTATGAATTCCAATGTCAAACAGGCTCAGAAGGAAGGCGCTTCTGTCGCAGATATTTCTGCAGGACTGGCCTATTCTGTCATTAAAAATGCTTTATTTAAGGTAATCAAAATTACCCGTCCATCCGATCTGGGTTCTCATGTGGTGGTTCAGGGCGGAACCTTTTATAATGACGCTGTGCTGAGAAGCTTTGAAAAAATATCTGGCTGCGAAGCTATCCGTCCTGATATTGCAGGAATCATGGGCGCTTTCGGTGCTGCTCTGATTGCCAGAGAACGGTACACCAGCCAGAAAACCTCATCCATGCTGCCTCTGGACAAGATCATGCAGTTAAAATATGAAACCTCGATGACCCGGTGCAAGGGCTGCACCAACCACTGTGTCCTCACCGTCAACCGTTTTGAGGGGGGACGCCAGTTTATCAGCGGAAACCGATGCGAACGCGGTCTCGGCCGGGAAAAATCAAAAAAAGAGGTTCCAAACCTGTTTGACTACAAGTTCCGCCGTGTTTTCGGCTACGAACCACTTACAGCTGATCAGGCCCCCCGCGGAGTTATCGGCATCCCCAGGGTTCTGAATATGTATGAGGATTTCCCGTTCTGGGCTGTATTTTTCAGGGAGCTGGGCTTTTCCGTCCTGCTTTCCCCTCAGTCCACCAGACAGCTTTATGAGCTGGGCATCGAATCTATTCCCAGTGAGTCTGAGTGCTATCCGGCAAAGCTGGTTCACGGCCATATTACCTGGCTGATTAAGCAGGGCGTTCAGGATATTTTCTATCCCTGTATTCCCTACGAGAGGAATGAAACTCCCGATGCCGGAAACCATTACAACTGCCCCATGGTTACCTCCTATGCAGAAAACATAAAAAATAACGTAGAGGAGCTGGCTGAAAACCATATTCACTTTATGAATCCTTTCTTTGCCTTTACCAGCGAAGAGATTCTTACGAAACAGCTGATTGTGGAATTTGGCAGGGAATATGAGATTTCCTCCATCGAGATTCAGAAGGCTGCCCATGCAGGCTGGCAGGAGCTTCTGGCATCCCGACGGGATATGGAGAAGAAGGGTGAGGAAACCATTGCATGGCTGAAAGAGCATGACCGCCACGGCATTGTTCTTGCCGGACGTCCCTACCATGTGGATCCGGAGATTCACCACGGCATTCCGGAGCTTATCGCGTCCTATGGACTGGCTGTTCTCACTGAGGATTCTGTCAGTCACCTAGGTCAGGTGGAGCGGCCTCTTGTTGTCACGGATCAGTGGATGTACCACTCCAGGCTGTATCGGGCGGCCTCCTATGTAAAAACCTGCGACTGTCTGGATCTGATCCAGCTGAACTCCTTTGGCTGCGGCCTGGACGCAGTCACCACGGATCAGGTTCATGACATTCTGACCAGCGCCGGAAAAATTTATACAGTGCTGAAAATCGATGAAGTCAACAATCTGGGAGCTGCCCGGATCCGAATCCGCTCCCTGATTGCGGCGCTTCGTGTCCGGAGACAAAAAGCTCTGGAGCAGAGAGTGGTTTCCAGCGCCTACAACCGAGTTGTCTTTACCAAGGAAATGAAGCGGGATTATACCCTGTTATGTCCTCAGATGTCGCCCATTCACTTTGATTTGATTGAGCCTGCCATCCGGGCATTCGGATATCGCATAGAAATCCTTCAGAATGACAGCCGGGAATCCATTGATACTGGGCTGCAGTACGTCAACAATGACGCCTGCTATCCTTCCCTGATTGTAATCGGACAAATCATGTCTGCCCTTTTATCAGGAAAATATGATTTGAATAAAACAGCTGTATTTATGACTCAGACCGGAGGTGGTTGCCGCGCCTCCAATTACATCGGATTTATCCGACGGGCGCTGGAAAAAGCAGGAATGCCTCAGATTCCTGTTATTTCTGTCAATGCCAACGGCATGGAAACCAATCCCGGATTTACCCTGACGCCGGGACTGATCACCAAAGCCATGCAGGCTGTGGTTTACGGTGATATTTTCATGCGGGTTCTCTATGCTACCCGTCCCTATGAAAAGGAACCGGGCGCTGCCAATGCGCTCCATGAAAAATGGAAAAAACGCTGTATTGCCAGTCTTTCTACCAGGGCAGCCGGCATGATCGAATTTAGAAGAAACATTCGAGGCATTGTCCGTGATTTTGACCGTCTTCCAAGGGTTACTGTCAAAAAGCCCCGCGTAGGTATTGTAGGCGAGATTCTTGTAAAATTCTCTCCTCTGGCCAACAACCATATTGTAGAGCTGCTGGAAGCCGAAGGCGCTGAAGCCGTTGTTCCGGATCTAATGGACTTCCTGCTGTACTGTTTCTACAATAACAACTTTAAGGCCGATCATCTGGGAGGAAAACGCTCCACTGCCCGCCTGTGCAATCTGGGTATTGCTCTTCTGGAATATTTCCGGAAAGTAGCCCGCAGGGAGCTGGATTCCAGCGAACACTTTACGCCCCCCTCCCGCATCTGGGAACTGGCTGACATGGCCAAGGAATATGTATCCCTGGGCAATCAAACCGGTGAGGGCTGGTTCTTGACCGGAGAAATGCTGGAGCTGCTTCACTCTGGTGTAGAAAATATTGTCTGCACCCAGCCCTTTGGCTGTCTGCCCAACCATATTGTCGGAAAAGGCGTAATCAAAGAGCTTCGCCGGACCAATCCCGGCGCCAACATCATTGCTGTAGACTACGATCCCGGCGCCAGTGAGGTGAACCAGCTGAACCGGATTAAGCTGATGCTGGCAACCGCGCAGAAAAACTTAACTGCGGATTAAAGATGACAATGTAACATCCTGTCAGCCAGACAGAGCAAATACTTTAAAAGGAAGAAAAAACAGCGCTGCGAAGTAGATGAGAAAGCATCTATGGAGCAGCGCTGTTTTTATATAAATGCGTATTTGACGTGTCCGCCTAATGGGATGGGTTTTATGCATAATATCAAGGCCTGGTTTTGCATTTTGGAGGGAAAACGGCGATTTCTGCACAATTTCTGGGCATAATTTTGCATTTTAGAAGAAAAATGGCGATTTCTGCACAATTTCTGGGCATAATTTTGCATTTTAGAAGAAAAATGGCGGTTTCTGCACAATTTCTGGCCATAATTTTGCATTTTAGAAGAAAAACGGCGATTTCTGCACAATCAGCTGAATACAAGCGCCAAAAGAACATAGGGCTGTCCTGAAAACAAATTGGTGGAGTTCTATTTCCATAAAAATTACACAATTCACGCAAAAAGCGGTATAATATGTACACTAGATATTGATTTTTTATTGTTCTTGTCGTATTTTAAAGATAACAGGAACAGGTGATGAATGTAAGAAAAGAGGCACTCACATTTGCCTATATCATAAATTTAGAACAAAAGAATTTACACAAAATATATGAAGCTGCCCCCAGATAACAAATATTTTCATATTTCCGCAGGTATCCTGGAGAATCCGACTGCCTACGAATTATCTTCCATCGCATGTTATACGGATGCAGATATGGCTCCCTCATTGACAAAATAAAGGTAACAGTTCAACCTTGCGGGATTCAGTCAGGAAAACTCGTTGAAAGTTTGCTTTCATAAGAGTTTTCCTGACTGAATCCACATAAAGCGGACTCCTAAAGCTTCTTGTCCGCTGTAAGCAGGCAAGAAGATGCAAGACTGAACTGTTACAAATAAAGAGTTTCCCTGCTCTTACTCCAGCTCCGAAAGCCCCGTATACAATTCGTAATACCGCCCTTTCATCGCCAAAAGCTCATCGTGATCTCCCCGTTCGATAATCCGTCCGTTTTCCAGTACCATAATAGCATTGGCATTGCGAACTGTAGAGAGCCGGTGAGCAATCACAAAGGTGGTCCTATCGGCCATCAGCCGGTCCATTCCATGCTCAATATGGCGTTCTGTTCTGGTATCCACAGAGCTGGTCGCCTCATCAAGAATCAGCACCGGCGCTTTGGAAATAGCTGCTCTGGCAATGTTTAAAAGCTGCCGCTGTCCCTGGCTTAGATTCGCTCCGTCTCCCTCCAGCATAGTCTGATATCCGTGAGGCAGACGCATAATAAAGGAATGGGCGGAAGCCGTTTTTGCAGCCTGAATCACTTCCTCGTCTGTAGCATCCAGCCGTCCGTAACGGATATTTTCCATCACGGTTCCTGTAAACAAATGCGTATCCTGCAGTACCATGGCAATATTGCTTCTCAGGTTCTCCCGCTTAATATGCCGGATATCTACGCCGTCAATGGTAATGCTTCCTGACTGAATATCATAAAACCGGTTAATCAGATTGGTAATGGTTGTTTTTCCTGCTCCTGTAGAGCCTACAAAAGCAATCTTCTGTCCTGGCTTCGCATAAAGGCTGATATCATTTAAAATCACCTTGTCCGGATTGTATCCAAAAGTCACATGATCCAAAATTACATGGCCTTCCATTGGCGCAAGAGTCACTGCATCCTTGTCATCCTCCGGCTCCGGAGCCTCATCCATCACAGCAAAAACCCGCTCCGCTCCTGCCAGGGCAGAAAAAACATTGCTGACCTGCATGGAAATTTCATTGATCGGACGGCTGAACTGTCTGGAAAAATTTAAAAATACAGACAGACCGCCTACGTCAAAGCCCCGAAATACACATAGCAGGCCGCCAATGCAGGCTGTAAGAGCGTAGTTTACCTGGCTTAAATTTCCCATAACCGGGCCCATAATTCCGCCGAAAAACTGGGCGCGAATCTGATTATCACGCAAATCACGGTTCAGAAGTTCAAATTCTTCCGCAGCCACATCCTCATGGCAGAATACCTTTACCACCTTCTGTCCAGTGACTGTTTCCTCAATGTAGCCGTTCAAGGCTCCCAGAGAAGACTGCTGGGCCGAAAAGTATTTCTGGCTTCTTCGCGCTACAGCTCCGCCTGCCTTCATCATCAGAGGGATCATAATCAGAGTCACCAAAGTCAGCCAGATATTCGTGTAAATCATCAAAATCAAGGTTCCCACAATGCTCAAAGCTCCAGAAAACAGCTGTACCAGCGTACTGCTCAGCATATTTCCAATGGTATCCACATCGTTTGTAAAACGGCTCATCAGATCTCCGTTGGAATTGGTATCATAATACCGCACAGGAAGACTCTGCAGCTTCTCAAACAGATCGTTTCGGATTCGTTTTAAGGCGTTCTGGGCCACAGTCAGCATAATCTTTGCCTGAGCATAGTTGGCTCCTACCCCAATCACATAAACTGCCGCCATAACAAGCAGCGCCCGTGCCAGCCCCGCAGCATCACCGCGGCTTCCGTCAATAGGAACAATATAGGTGTTGATAATCGGACGAAGCATATAGGCGCCTGCCAGGGTTCCAAAGGTGTTTAACACCACACATACAAAGGCAAATCCCATTTTCGCCTTATCTTCCTTTAAATAGGTCATCAGACGGCGAATCGCTGCTTTGGCCTCTTTGGGTCTTCCGCCCTTTGCCGCCATCCGGGCTCCCGGCCCATGATGCCTGCGCATTCCTCCGCCTCCCACAGCTCCTCTCTGGGAGGGACGGCGTCCATAACGCCGTTTCAGACTGTCCAGTTTCTGTTTTTCGTTCATTTATGCGCTTGCCTCCCCTTCCTTATCTCTCTGGGAATAATAAATTTCCTGATAAGCCTCGCAGTGCTCCAGAAGCTCTCTGTGAGTTCCCACTCCAATCAGATGTCCGTCATCCAGCACCAGAATCTGATCTGCATCTTCTACCGAACTGATTCTCTGGGCAATAATCAGCTTTGTCGTATCCTTCAGCGTGGTATGAAAGCTTTCTCGGATCTTTGCCTCTGTAGCCGTATCCACCGCGCTGGTAGAGTCATCCAGAATCAGAATCTTCGGTTTTTTCAGCAGAGCTCTGGCAATACACAGCCGCTGCTTCTGACCGCCGGATACATTTACGCCGCCCTGCCCCATGTCTGTGTCATAGCCATCTTTAAAGGACGCTACAAAGCTGTCTGCCTGGGCTGCGTCTGCTGCTGCCCTGATATCCTCTTCTGAGGCGGTCTCACTGCCCCAGCGAAGATTCTCTTCAATCGTTCCGGAAAACAGCACATTTTTCTGGAGAACCATGCCTACGCCGTTTCTCAGATGCTTCAGAGAATATTCTCTCACATCCACTCCATCTACCAGAACCGCTCCCTCTGTCACGTCGTACAGACGGGGAATCAGCTGAACCATAGAAGTCTTTCCGCTTCCCGTAGAACCGATAATTCCCACAACCTGTCCCGGCTCCGCAGTAAAACTGATGTGCTCTAATACCTTGTCCTCTCCATTCCTGTCATAGCTAAAGGATACATCCTTAAATTCAATCCGTCCCTCTTTGACCTCAAGCTCCTTTCTTCCTGCCTGATCGTCTGTCAAATCCACCTCTGTATTCATCAACTCATCGATTCTCTTAATCGATGCCATGGCCCGGGCGCTCTGAAGAAATACCATGGAAAGCATCATCAGAGACATCAGGATCTGAACAATATAGGTAGTAAAGGCCGTCAGATCTCCCACCTGCATGGTGCCGCCGATAATCATATTTCCTCCGTACCACACAACAGCCACTGTTGTAATATTCATGGCCAGCATCATCACGGGCATAGTCATAATCACAATCTTCATGGCCCGCAGGCTGTTTTCCTGCAGATCTTCATTGGATCTGCGGAATTTTTCCATTTCATGATCCTCGCGCACAAAAGACTTGATCAGCCGCACATTGGTCAAGGCTTCCTGGATGCCTGAATTCATCTTATCCAGCTTAGTCTGCATAATGCCGAATCTGGGATAAGCTGTTGTCATAATAGCCGCGATTGCCGCTGCCAGCAGAGGAATCACCACAAGAATAATCAGAGCCAGTCTGGGATTCATCAGAAATGCCATAATCAGTGCTCCTACGAGCATTCCTGGTGCCCGCAGCGCCAGACGAAGTCCCATCATCATTACCTGCTGCACCTGCTGTACATCGTTGGTCAGTCTTGTTACCAGAGAACCTGTGCTGAAATCATCAATATTTTTAAATGAGAACCGCTGTACCTTTTCAAACAGCTCCTTTCTCAGATCACTGGTAAAGCTAATCGATGCCTTTGCAGAAAAATAAGCGCCTCCGATTCCGCTGACTGCCATTACTGCTGCCACCAGAACCATGTAAAGCCCCATACGAAGAATATAGCCTGTATCGTGGGCAGCTACTCCATGATTAATAATCAGAGACATCATCTTCGGCATAAGAATGTCACCAAGCACCTCTGTCAGCATCAGACACGGACCTATGATAAAGGCGCCAAGATAAGGCTTTGCATATTTTACATATTGCTTCATGATATATCCTCTCTTTCTGTCTCAGACAGAAATTCTGTCAGATTTTTCTTAATTCGTTCCAGATCCCCTGTCAGCCTGGTCCGCTCCTCTTCTGTAAATCCCGCAAACATCCTCTGCTGAACCTGACTGAAATACCGAATGCTGTATTCTACCACCAGCTTCCCCTTTTCTGTCAGACAGATCTGATTGCACCGATTATCCCGGTCATCTGCTACCCTGTGAATATAGCCGCCCTTCTCCAGTTTTTTCAGAGTCACTGCCGCTGTAGCCGGAGAAATCCGATTGAGCCTTGCAATCTCCTTCTGAGACTGGTTGGGATGATCAGAAATATACATCAGCAGCTGATGCTGACTCCGGTACAGTCCATTCTGATTCAGCTTTCTCTCCAATATGGTTCTGTGAAGATGGTTTACATCCATCCAGTTTTCTGTCAGGTCCCGCCAGAAGGCCTCCTCCCCCCTTCGGGCTTTCCTGTTCTCTTTCACGTTCTTCACCTGCCACTCAAAATGTGTTGAAATATACTCAAACACATCGAGAAATTGAAGTCCTTGCGGATACTTCTTACTGCTTCAATGTGTATGCTTTGGCAATTATAAACAATACGCTACTCACAAGTTCTTGTACACTCCACAGTCGTAAATTCCTGCGATAGCCCGCAGTACATACTTACGTTTGCTTTCATTATGCAACTTCGTAAGTTAAAGCATCTCTTAGATTAAGAGCAGCATTAAAATCCCTATCCTCGACATAGCCACAATCACAACGGTAGATTCTATCTGAAAGCTTCAAATCTTTCTCGATAGCACCACAACAATGACATATTTTGGATGATGGATACCATCTGTCTACGACTCTTAATTCAATCCCATTTTCATCACACTTAGCTTTAAGCTTAGTTCTAAATTCATAGAACTTTTGTGATGCAACGGCTTTTGAAAGATGCCTGTTCTTCATCATTCCTGATACATTCAAATCCTCAATCGTTATATAAGATGGCTTGGTTTTTACTATCTCAGCGATTGTTTTGTTCATGTAATCCGTGCGGACATTGTCTATCCGATGATAAAGCTTCTGTACCTTAAGCTTTTGCTTTTGTATATTTGCTTTTTGAGTGGACTCTCCTTTCTTTAAATTTTCATACTTACGGGAGAGACATCTCTGCTCCCGAATCAGTCGTTTTTCAAGTTTTTTTAATCTTGCCGATTTGTTAATATTTTTATATGTCTTACCATTTGAAATAATGGCAAAATCCTTTAACCCAAGGTCTATGCCAATTCCTTCACTGTAATCATTGGTAGTTATCTTGCTATCCGGTATTTCTGCCAGAACTGAAACATAAAACCTGCCAGCTTTCATGGAAACCGAACCGCTTTTTATGACATATCCATCTTTTGTAACAGGGATATATCCCTTTTCCTTCACTCTAACCCATCCAAGGGATGGAATGTTAATTCTATGTCTTTCGCAGCGGCAATCCTTTGGATTATTCTTTACGAAATACATTTTTACATCTGATTTTCCCTTCTTTTTAAACTTAGGAAAACCACTTTGATGTTTGAAAAACTTTTTAAATGCGGTTTCTCCATGATTTACTGACTGTGTGACTGTTTTTGAATAAGACTCCTTAATCCATGCATATTCTGGGTGATTTGGTATATATTCATTGTTAAGCCAGACTCTGAATTGATGACTGCTCATAAACTTTTCACCATTTTCATGAAGTTCTTTATTATGAGCAAGATAGAAATTATAGATAAATCTACAGGTTCCTATCGTCTTACGAATCTTAACCTTTTGCTCCTCGGTTGGATTTATTTCCGTCTTGAAGCTCTTTAGCAATCTCCCCATCTCCTTCTATTTGTTTTTTATACTTACGAAGGCCGTATAACCTACAGGAGAACACAGGAAGGATGGAAACAATATCCTGTACAAGTTCTTCTTGCGGTGATAGTTCTTCGTTGTTTACTACCACTATGGTTGTGTTGAACTTCATACAGAATTTTTCGAACCAATCATAGCCAAATCTGACAAATCTATCTTTATGTGTGACTAGGATAGTCTTGATTTTTTGTTCCATCACTTCATCCAATAATTGATTCCACTTCTTACGATTGTAATTAAGACCACTTCCATACTCTTCAATGCATTGGTCTACAATCATTCCTCTGGCGTTACAAAACTGACGTAAAAATGTTACCTGGTTTTGTAAATCATCTTTTTGGTTTCTTGTAGATACTCTGGCATAAATAACAATCTGACGATTATCGTTTTCAGTATTTATACCCTTAAACTGAAGATATTGGTCATAAGTATAATAACGCCTATCAGTTGGAGTCCGATTTGCTTTCAGAATCCCTTCTCTATCCCAACGTTGTAACGTTTTGACTGAGACACCCAATAATTCAGCAAAATCTTTTGGTTTGTAATTAGTGATATTAGATGTGTTCATAACAATATCCTCCATGAGTATATTTTAACACATTTAATCACTATTGACAATGATTTTGATTACTTAAAGTTTCCTCCTGATCCTGGAATCGTTTTCAACGATAGCATCTTTATAATAATTAGCTTCCTAATAGTTAGCTAGCTTATCATTTATGGATTATAAAAGCGCTTACAATAAAATGCAAGCGCTTTTTTGTGTTTTTTCTGTGAACAGATTTCCTGTATTCTTCCTTTTCCTGTCTTTATCCGCGATCTGGAAAATCCAGGATATAATGGTCATAAGCATTGACCACCACAGTGTTTCCCAGCTGATCAACCCGCTTAAATCCATTGCCGTAATTGGCATGTACATGCCCGTGTACAAACAGGTTTGGCTGGTATTTTTCGATCAGAGCACGAAAGCAGGCAAAGCCCCTGTGGGGAAGATCCTCCAGATCATTCACCCCCCTTGCCGGCGCATGGGCAACCAGAATATCAAAGCCCTTATGGCGTTTCAGCTTCCACCAGAGCTTTTTAATTCTCCAGTTCATTTTCAGCTCCGTATACTGATGCTCCGCTCCGGGAATGTACTGCATGGAGCCGCCCAGTCCCAGAATCCTGATTCCCTTGTATACATAAATGTCATCCTCAATGCAGATACAGCCGCATTGTTCATTTTTCCTGTACCAGCCATCATGATTTCCCAACACATACAGTACCGGCGCATGGCACATAGACGCGAAGAAATCCAGATACCCTTTTCTCAGATCCCCGCAGGCCAAAACCAAATCTACATCCTTTACCTTTTCCGGTTCAAAATACTCATAGAGCGCCTTCGATTCATGATCCGCCAGTACCAGAATTTTCACCTTTTTCATCCTCCCCATTTTCATCTTTGGCATCTGTTCTGACCCCCTGCAGCAGAATCATAGGACGTGCCTCCGGCTTAAATGCCTCTACCGGCGGAATCGTTCCCACAATATTTGCTGCCAGCCAATCCATTTTCACAATCTCCTCCGGAGTCAGACTGCGTCCCTCTTCTCCTATAATTTCTCCACTCTGAGTTTCAAATTCCCCTTCAAAAATCTGGAATCTTCCTCCGCAGATAGAGGATTTCAGGAAACGGATCAGACGCTTGGTATATCTTGGCAGAGCCTCCGAGCAGATAACGTCAATCACATCTGCAGACATTCCCCACCAGTAATTCACTGCCATTTTTCCCTTCTGTCTTTCTGCATCCTGCATACCGCGGCAAATCATTTCTACCAGCTGGACATAACATTTTCCCCAGTCACAGATGGGTGTTGCCAGATTTTCCACCGTTCCGTCCGGCAGGCAGTGATAAAGGCCGAATTCCCGGGAAGCTCTCTTTGGCGTAATCGTATCATCTCCGGAAATCCAGGTAATTCCCGCCTCCTCCAGTTCCTCCCTGCTTCTGTCATTTTCCAGACCTGACCAGGTCAGGCGCACCCTGGCTCTGGGGTTGATCATTCTGGCTCCCAGGGCAAAGGCATTGATATTGGATACCCGGCCATAAATCGGATAATCCGCAATATATCCCAGCTCGTCCCCATCACACATAGCCGCCGCCAGCGCCCCCATCAAAAATTTTGCCTCATAGGTTCTGGCATAATAGGTACAGATAGAGGAGTAGGATACATTCACAGAGCAGTTAAATACACGAATCTGAGGATTTTCCACTGCTGCCTTTACACTCTGAGCCGCCATCTGAGGAGATGTAGTGAAAATCACATTGCAGCCGGAAGCCACAGCCAGAGATATATTCTGCACCACCTGACTGTCTGTAGAGGCATTATTAAATACCACTGTCTGCAGCTTTCCTTCGTATTTCTGCTCCAAATACATCCGTCCCAGCTCATGAGCATAAACCCAGCCAGAGCTTTCCTTGGTCTTCGGATATATAAATGCTATTTTCAACATTTCCGGCTCAATATTTTCAGAACCCTTCAGCCAGTCAAGCAGCTTTGCTGCAGGCTTTTCCTGCTCTGCGGGATTTTCTACCAGATCAATCCTGTTTCCATGAGCCTTTAAAAGCAGCTCATCCCATATTTTATCCAAATCCCGCCGCATCTGATCTCCTGTTTTTTCCTTTACCTGGGAATAACCGAAAATCTCTACATAAACCAGAAAGGCATCGGATGCCGTCATCTCAATATCCGGTGTCCGCTTTCCTTCAAATATCTGAACAAACAGATCATGAGCTCCCTTAAAATACATTCTCTGATCCTGATCCCACACCTGTCCCGGCTTCATTCCCATAGCCTTCAGAAGGCGGCTGTAGCTTTCCTCTCTGCTGAACCATACGTCACAGTTAAAGGATACCTGATAGAAATCCAAAAAGGCATAATACAAACGGTTGTCTGCTTCCTTACTGCGGCGGGGAAGCAGGCGGGTTACATAGGCAGGCACGCTGTAGGCATTGACATACTTCAAAACACTGACCCGCTTATTGCCCTCCTGCACATAGTAGCGATTCATAAATTCATATGCCAGAATCGGATCGTGAATCCCCTCTTCAATCTGATAATCATAAACTCGGGCCCATTTGGCTCCAAACTCTGTCTTTTCTCCCAGAAGAGGCATAAAATTTCCTGCAAAGGCTTCTGTCCGTCCCTTTGTCTTAGTTCCCACAATCTTGCTTAAGGGCACATCAATCAGCCCTAAATTAACCTCTGAAACAATATCTGCATTGGCAAGAATATCATCCAGAACCGGAAGATAGGGATATTCGCCCTTTGCCACCGATGCCTGGTACTGTTTGCGCCCCTGGCGCAAAGCTCCCGTGTAATCGTAAAGTGCCATCGCTTCTTCTCCTTTCTGCCTGTCCAGGCACTGTTTTATGACAGCAGCTTCAACAGCTCCTCTTTTGTAAGAGAGGACAGGGAAAGCCTTTCCCCGGAAATAATCTGATCTGCCAGATTTTTCTTCTGCGCCTGCAGCTTCATTATATTTTCTTCAATGGTATCCTTCATAATCATCTGGAACACTGTTACCTGCTTTTCCTGGCCAATTCGATGGGTTCTGTCGGTTGCCTGATTCTGGGCTGCTGCATTCCACCAGGGATCATAATGAATCACCATATCTGCCGCTGTCAGGTTCAGCCCTGTTCCTCCCGCCTTCAGAGAAATCAGAAAAACAGGAACGCTGTCTGTCTGAAAGGCCCCTGCCATGCGTATTCTTTCCTCCTTGGAGGTTCCTCCTGTCAGCAGATAATAGGAAATCCCCTCCTTTTTCAGGCGTTTTTCAATCACCTCCAGCATAGAGGTGAACTGAGAAAATACCAACATTTTATGGCCGCCCTCAATTCCTCCGGAAATCAGCTCCATACAGGTATCCAGCTTTGCAGAGCCGCCTCTGTACTTCTGAAAGCAGAGGGAAGGATCGCAGCAAATCTGTCTCAATCTTGTCATCTGCGCCAGAATCTGCAGCCGCTCGCTTCCTCCAAAATCACCATCCAAATCCTCCAAATACCGCTTCAGCTGCAGCGCCTGTGCATTATAAAGGGTCTGCTGCTCTGTCTCTGCCCTGGAATAAACCACAGTTTCCAGCTTCTCCGGCAGATCCTTTAGCACATCCTTTTTCAGACGTCTCAGGAGAAACGCCCCCGTCAGCCTTTTCAGAGTCTCCACAGCCGTCTGATCCCCGTCCTTTGCCACCGGATTCTCAAAACGCTTTTTAAATTCTCCATAGGAAAACAGAAATCCCGGCATCAGATAGTCAAAAATACTCCAAAATTCACTAAGCCTGTTCTCAATAGGAGTTCCTGTCAGGGCAAACCTGGTTCTCGAGGAAATCATCTTGACTGCACGGGCCGTCTGGGTGGACGGATTTTTAATATACTGCGCTTCATCAATAATCTGAAAACGGAAGGAAATCCCTTCATAAAAAGGCAAATCCCGTTTCAGAAGATCATAGGACGTAATATAAATCTGCGGCTTCTCCCCGACATTTCCTGCGTGGGCCGCTGCAAGAATTTCCTGTCGTTCCCCGGCAGCTCCTGTCACAGTCTGCACCTTCAACTCCGGCGCAAACCGGTTAATCTCATTTTCCCAGTTGTACACCAGAGAAGCCGGACAGACAATCAGAAAACGGCTGGCCTGGTTTTTCTGGGCCTCATCCAATAAAAGTGCAATCACCTGAACGGTCTTTCCAAGTCCCATGTCATCTGCCAGAATTCCGCCAAAGCCATAGCTGTCCAGGGTTTTCATCCAATAAAAGCCTGTTTTCTGATAACTGCGCAGTACACTGCGCATAGACACAGGAATCTCAAAATCTCCGTCCTCCACAGACTTCATTCCTCTGACAACAGCCTTGAACAGGTTATCCCTGTAAAAGGTAATCCCATTTCCATCTTTCAAAATACTGTCCAGATACAAAGCCCGGTACATGGGGATCCGAAAGGTGCCGGACTCCTCCTTCTCCTGTTCTGCCGACATACCGTTGATCATTTTTGCAACTGTAAAAATCCCTGCGTCTCCCAGCTGGAGAAATTCTCCCGTTTTCAGTCGGTAATAGGGCTTTTTCGGCTGATAATTTTTTAAAAGCTGCTGAAGCTGGGCCTGCGTCATTCCCTCTGCCTCCACATGAAGCTCCAGCCAGTTTCCCATAGTCTGAACCCCCACCTGCACCCTCGGCGGCGGAAGAATCCTGATTTTTTCAGCTTCCTCTGACACAAAAACTGTTCCCAGCTCCATAAATTCTGCCATACCCTCGCTAAGGAGCCGGTACATAGCTTCTTCATCATCCCGAATCAGAAGAGTTTCCCCGCTTTCATCACGGTATTTAAAATATCTGGTAATTGCCTGACTGATTCTGAATTCTCCCGGAACGTCACGGCAAATGGTTCTTGGCACCTTCTCATCTTCTACTGGCTGAAACGAAAAATCTCCGTAAGAAAGCACCGGCTTCATGGTAATTTCTCCCGGTCTTGGGCTGTCAAATGAAAAAGTTGCTTTTAATTCCTGAGGCCGATACTGTTCCAAATCCACATCCTTAATATTCATACTGGTATAAGGGAGAATTTTCTGAAGCACTCTCTCATAAAACAATGGAATATCCCTATCCTGAACAGTCAGTGTATGACTTCTTTTGTCTTTTAAAACCTGCTCTAAAAAACTTCCCATCTGCCTGGAGGCTTCTCCCTCCAGACACACGAAACGCGTTCTGTCTCCTACATACCAGCAGTCTTCTCCCGGAAAACCATAGGTATCCGGATCCACAGAAACCTGAATGCCGTCTCTGCCTGCACGGCAGATATCCACAGAAACTGCAAAAGGAAGGGTCTCTGTCCCCTCTTTTCCGGAATGGCTCACCGTCACCTGTGCAGATGCCCCGGAGGAAAACTCTACCTCAAGAGTCTGTCCTTCCATCAGCCTGAAAAACCGCTCCCGGTTAGCACGGCTTAAATTCAGCTGTCTCAGCCCCTGTACTGTTGCAAAGGTGCTTCTGCGAAACTGCTCATAATGTTCCTGATACACATGAACCAGCTCTGCCAGAAGCATACAAAGAGGTCTGTCCTCTTCTGCAAACGCATAAATGCTGTGATGAAAGGTCAGCTGTTTTCCGTAGGAGACACTGGCGCCACTGTCGATTGCCTGTACAAAGGCTATCAAATCCCGAAGCACATAAAACCGCGATCTGCCCAGCTTAAACTCAACAGATACTTCATTATTTTTTAGAATCAGACGAGGAATCAGACGAATCTGTCCTTCCTCCTGCTCCCGGATAATCTGAGCCACCTCACGATTCGTGTATTCCCGAATCATAGTTCGAATTTCCTGGGATGTAGATACAGGCTTTCCTGTTTCTACTGCCAATTCCTTCTGCCATTTATCCCATACCAGCTTCGCGTGAGCACACATTCCGTGAAAAGAATTTCCCTTTACACAAGAACAAGAGTAGTCGCGAATCTGACTACCCTTGACATAAAGGCGCACCTGATAAGAACTGCCTTCATCCTCAACAGATGCCTGCAGCCCCATCTCTCCTTTCCAGAAGGTGCTGGTTCTGAAATTGGTTATTTCCATATACACGCCTCCGGTTCCTACTGATTTTCCGGTCACTTCCCGCTCCTGACGCACTCCCAGCTCGATTCCGCTTCGCTTCATCTCGCTGCGCGGGCTCCGCCCTATAAAAGAAGACCTCCGGCCTGCTCTACGTGAGCATGCTCACTCCGCTCTGGGCTCTTCCCGCTCCTGACGCACTCCCAGCTCGATTCCGCTTCGCTTCATCTCGCTGCGCGGGCTCCGCCCTATAAAAGAAGACCTCCGGCCTGCTCTACGTGAGCATGCTCACTCCGCTCTGGGCTCTTCCCGCTCCTGACGCACTCCCAGCTCGATTCCGCTTCGCTTCATCTCGCTGCGCGGGCTCCGCCCTATAAAAGAAGACCTCCGGCCTGCTCTACGTGAGCATGCTCACTCCGCTCTGGGCTCTTCCCGCTCCTGACGCACTCCCAGCTCGATTCCGCTTCGCTTCATCTCGCTGCGCGGGCTCCGCCCTATAAAAGAAGACCTCCGGCCTGCTCTACGTGAGCATGCTCACTCCGCTCTGGCTGGAGGTCTTCTTTTGCACGTCAGGGCTGTAACGTCACATCCGTTCGGGGGCTTCGAAGCCTAATACCTGGATGCAGGTGGTAAGAACATCTTTTACCAGGGTGATCAGACGAATCCAGCTGGCCTGACGGGCCTTATCTTCCTCTGCGAGAATTCTGGTATCGTGGTAAAAGCTGTTGAATGCGTTGGATAAATCAAAGATATACTGACAGATCTTATGAGGCGCAGTCTCTGCAAAAGCATTTTCCATTACCTCATTATATTTTGCCAGTTCTAACATCAGTGCCTTTTCTCCGCTGCCGGACGGCGCAAGAACAGCAGAAGCCTCAGCTTCTTCCTGCTTCTGATCCAGATATTTGCCCAAAATGGATTTGATCCGGACAATCGTGTACAGAATATAAGGACCTGTATTTCCCTCAAAAGAAATAAAGCGCTCTAAGTCAAATACATAATCCTTTGCAGCCTGGTTGGAAAGATCTCCGTACTTTAATGCAGCCAGTCCCACAACCTTGGCTGTTTCTCTCGCTTCATCCTCAGATACCGTGCGGTTTTCCATAATTCTGGCATAAACAGCCTCATCAATATCTGCAATCAGATGCTCCAGACGCATAACGCCGCCGTCTCTGGTCTTAAAGGGCTTGCCGTCTCTGCCGTTCATAGTACCAAAGCCAATATGGATCATCGGGGTTTCCGGCTTTACATATCCAGCCTTTTTCGCTACACGGAATACCTGGGTAAAATGCAGCTCCTGGCGCTTGTCTGTAATATAAATATATTTTACCGGCGCAAAATCCTTTTCTCTCTCCAGAATCGTTCCCAAATCTGAAGTAGCATAAAGAGCTGCTCCGTCTGATTTGCGGACAATACAGGGAGGCAGTTCCTTAGAATCTGTTGGCTCTGCAATATCTACAACCAGAGCGCCCTGACTTTCATAAGCCAGCCCCTTATCCTGCAGATCCTGAATCAGCCAGGGGATATACGGCTCTGCATCGCTTTCTCCCTTCCACAAATCAAAATGTACGTCCAGATTTCCGTAGTTTCTCTTTAAATCTGCCAGAGAAACATTCATAATGTGTTTCCAAATTGCAGTAAAGGGTGCGTAACCGTTCTGCAGCTTAAAGGTTGCAGTCTGAGCACGCTCCTTAAAGCACTCATCCTCTTTTGCC
This sequence comes from uncultured Clostridium sp., assembly GCA_900538475.1. Taxonomy (GTDB): domain Bacteria; phylum Bacillota; class Clostridia; order Lachnospirales; family Lachnospiraceae; genus Brotaphodocola. Next base: position 60,378 of record UPYT01000005.1, read on the forward strand.
TTTTTGCTGGCAGTAGGATAAATGTCCTCTAACTCACTGATGGTAAAAGGCGGCTCTGTCGGGTATTCTCCAGTATAAGATTCATCAAAATACACCAGCTCTGGCTTTCTGTCCCGCAGTTCCTCGATAATCAGTCCCATCTGCAATCCCCAGTCTCCCAGATGAACATCGCCCACCATATGATATCCCAAGAAATTTCCCATCCGACGAATGCTTTCTCCAATAACTGCAGAACGAAGATGTCCCACATGCAGAGGCTTTGCCACATTGGCTCCGCCGTAATCCACAATAATGGTTTCTCCATGACCAATTTCATCCAGCCCCAGCTTCGGAGCCTGAGTCATACCTTCCATATACTCTGCCAGATATAGGGAATTGACACGAAGATTGATAAATCCCGGCATTACTGCATTGACATCCTCATCCAGAAAAACAGGAGTTTCTCCTGCAGCAGCTCTCACACTGCACTGCTCCTTCAGCTTTGCAACTACATCTGAAGCAATATCAATCGGTTTCTTTTTATAGGCTTTTGCAGCTGCCATAGCGCCATTGCACTGATATTCACAGAGATCCGGGCGGTTTGACAATACCACCTTGGCATAAGATTCCTCATACCCACAGCCGGCAAATGCCGTCTTCATTTCATCAGCAATCAAATCAAGAAATTTTTTCACGTTTCCTGTCTCCTTTTATTCCATTCCTGCCGTCTTCTGATGACTGAAATCCAACTCCAGACATACGGCTCTTTTCCTTAGAAACTGATCTATTATTATAAAGGAATTTCAAAAAAAATTCAAGTCATTCAGAACTTACATTTCCCTGTTTTCCTGATAGATTTCCTGATTGTTTTCCTGAATTCTCTGAATCTGCTCCAAAGAAAGGGTGTCCCTCTGCCTTATACAGAAACTAACCGCTATCCCCCAAAATACAAACGCTTCACTGGCATGGAATGCAGAATTTGGCTTTTCCTGTCGAAAATGCAAAATCCCACACCCAGATTGTGCAGAATCCAGCCTTTCTACTCCTAAATACCAAAACCCATACTCAAATTGTGCAGAATCCAACTTTTCCGCCTCTAAATGCAAAAAACCGCCTCGGCCAAGGCCGAAGCGGTTTTTGCATTTATCTGCTTTAAAATTATGCTCTGGAAAGATACTCACCAGTACGGGTATCAATCTTAATCTTATCGCCGTTATCCACAAATAAGGGAACGTATACGGTAGCGCCTGTTTCAACAACAGCCGGCTTGGTTGCGCCCTGTGCGGTATCGCCCTTGAAGCCCGGCTCTGTGCTGGTAATCTCCAGCTCAACGAACAGCGGAGCCTCAACAGAGAATACTTTTCCGTTGTAAGAGCAAACCTTAACAACTTCGTTCTCTTTTACAAACTTCAGAGCATCGCCAATCACATCGGGAGTCAGAGCGATCTGCTCGTAGTTGTCCATGTTCATGAAGTTGAATAAATCACCATCTGCATACAGATACTGCATGTCTACACGGTCAATTCTTGCAGACGGGAACTTCTCAGTCGGACGGAAGGTTCTCTCTACTACGGAACCGGTCATAACGTTTTTGATTTTGGTTCTTACGAATGCAGCACCCTTGCCCGGCTTAACGTGCTGGAACTCTACGATCTGATATACTGCACCCTCGATTTCCAGGGTAATGCCGTTTCTAAAATCACCTGCTGAAATCATGTGATATTCCTCCTTGAATTTACGTACTGTTTTACGCGATTAATCTATTCTATAATATAATAAAAGATACGTTTTTTCAACCTTTTTTTTTCGTCTCCTAAAAATCCCCGTATCAGTTCAGCCCTGCAAAGGTTCAAACAGAAAAATGCGTTGAAAACTTATTTTCATAAGGCAGACGCCCGCTTCCTCTTGTTCCCCTGTAAAGGGGCAAAAAGATATATGGCAGAACCGTTAGAAATCCTCAGCTGGAAAAAAATTATCCCTCTTCTCCTGTTAGATAATCCATCGCCAGATCATAGCCCCGAAGTCCAAGCCCCACAATCTGTCCGGTGCAGACCGGAGCAGTCACAGACGTATGGCGGAACTCTTCCCGCTTATGAACATTGGAAATATGAACCTCAATAATCGGCACCTGAATGGATGCCAGAGCATCCCGCACGGCGTAGCTATAGTGGGTAAATGCTCCTGGATTAATAATAATTCCCTCTACACCTGTATGGTATGCCTCCTGAATCTTGTCAATCAATCCGCCCTCACAGTTGCTCTGAAAAACCTCCAGCTCATGTCCCTCAGCGGCAGCCTTTTCCTCCAGATGCTTCACCAGCCATTCATAATCCCTGGTTCCGTAAATTCCCTTTTCCCGAATGCCCAGGAAATTCAAATTTGGTCCGTTTAAAACAAGAAGCTTCATTAATTCTTCCCCTCTTTCTCTCTTATCAGATGCACAATCTCTTCCACGGTTTTCCCGTCCACATCTACAATCTGATGAGCTGCCTGACGATAAATAGGATTCCGGTAGGCCAAAAGTTCTTCCGCCCGCTGCTTCACATCAGTTCCCTGAAGAAGAGGTCTGGTGGTGTCTCCCTTTAACCGTTCTATCACCGTTTCTGCTTTTACCTGAAGAAAAATCACCTGTCCCAGTTCCCTTAAAAGAGCTCTGTTTTCCTCCCTGAGAGGCAGTCCTCCTCCCACTGAAATTACCTTCGGCTCCGTTTCCTTCTGCAGCTTTTTTAATACAGCAGTCTCCGTTTCCCGGAAAAATTCCTCCCCCTTCAACCGGAAAATATCAGAGATGGTCATGCCCGCTTCCTCTTCTATCATCTGATCCGTATCCACTAACGGAATTCCTGCTGTCTGGGCATAGGCCCGTCCCACACTGGTCTTGCCTGCTCCCATAAATCCAATAAAAATCACATTTTCTCTGCTCATACTCCCATCTCCCATGTAAATATTTTTCTCTCTTCCCAGTCCATGCGTGCCTTCCGGCGCCTACTTTTGACAGCATATTCCCCTGGCTCAAAACTTCCGGCAAAAACGCTCCCCTGGCTCAAATCTCCCAGCAAAACGCCCCCAAACTCAAACCTTTTCACAAAACGTTTCCAGGCCCAAACCTCGCGCCCAAACAGCTCCCGTCATTTTTTCTGGCTGGAATGAGATTTTTTATAGCAATGTAAAATAGGAGCCTCCAAATATCGTTTCAATACAATCTGGATCTCCTCTCTGGGGTTAATGGGCTTCACTAAAATCCCGTAAATCCCACAGCGATTGGCCCCGTAAACATCTGTAAACAGCTGATCTCCCACAAACAGGGTTGTCTTTCTGTCTGTTCCCATCAGCTCCATCGCCCGGAGATAATTTTTTCTTCCCGGCTTTCCTGCCTTATAAATATAAGGAGAATGTACGGCAGCTGCAAAGGACGCCACCCGAGGTTCCTTATTGTTGGACAAAAGGCAGGTTTTTATGCCCAGTCCCCGAAGCCGTTCAAACAGCTCCACCGCCCTTTTATCTGCCGGAGCACCATGCTCCACCAGAGTATTGTCAATGTCAAAAATCACGCCCCGAATACCCTTTTTTTGCCACTGCTCCCATGGAATCTCATAGGTGCTGTTGAGCCATTCACGGGGATAAAACTGTTCCAGTATCAATGCTTTTTCTCCTGTTTATTTGTTCTGAAGAAGCTTTCCCAGCTCCTCCATAAAGGTGTTCACATCCTTAAACTCCCGGTAAACAGATGCAAAACGCACATAAGCCACCTCGTCTAACTGCTTCAGCTTGCGCATCACCAATTCACCGATTACCGTAGTCTCCACTTCCTTTTCCTCCATGTTGAAAATCTGATTTTCAATCTCATCAATCATGGCATTGATCTGCTGTGTGGACACCGGCCGCTTGTGACAGGAATGAATAATTCCTGACTCAATCTTGGAGCGATCATAGGTTTCCCTGGACCGATCCTTTTTAATTACCATCAGGGGCATTGTTTCCAGTTTCTCATAGGTAGTAAACCGCTTTCCGCACTTTTCACACTGACGGCGTCGGCGTATGGAGCTGTTATCATCAGCAGGTCTGGAGTCGATTACCTTTGTATCCTGTGCATTGCAGTATGGACATTTCACTTCCTCTTTCCTCCTCATTCTCTGTAAAAACCCATGGGGTTTTGTCTGTAAATATTACATTTATTTTACATGACATAACCAAGATCCGCAAGCAGTTTTCACTGCAATCCCCCGGCCGCCATACTCCCCCCTTTTCTCACACACCGCTGCATGCCTTTTCCACATCCTTCAGACGTCTGATTTCCACAAGAATAATGTCTGAGCCAATCTGCCTGACATCGCGAAAGGAAATCACATACTCCTTTTCCCTTCCGAAAATCCCGCACAGACAGCCCGGCCCCGGTACAATCAGGTGAGTAATACAGCCAGTTTCCGGATCAAACTCCACATCTCCCACATATCCCAGACGTCTGCAGTCGCAGATATTAATCACTTCTTTTTTTTTAAATCAAAAATGCGCACAGAACCACCCCATTTCTTCCTGGTATATTCTATGCGCATCTTGATCATATGGTTCCATCCGGAAATCATTACCGAAACAGCTCTTTACCAAAGAAAAACTGCTGCAGCCCTGCAACCAGATTCTCCGGCAAATCAAATTCCGGCTCCGGCATCTGAGGAACCTCAGGAATACCGATTTCAAATCCTCCTCCGTATCCTGAAATTCCTACAAACAGAAAAAGTCCCCACATAAAAACAGTTAAAATCAAACCTCCCAGGGACAGCCCCAGCCCTGCCTTGGCCCGTCCGCTCATCGGTTCGTTTCCTTTTGACAGAAGGGCAAATAAAATTCCCAGTCCGCCGAAAATAAGTCCCCCGTAGCAGCAGCACGTCATCACAACTGCCAGGATTCCCATAACCAGAGAAGCAGTCGCCAGACCATTTGGTGACTGCCTATTCTGGTGGGATGGGGCAGAGTAAGACTCTGCCTGGAGATTCTGATACACGGGATACGAATTGTTCTCTCTCTGATCCTGGTTTTCCATTTCACCCTCCCTTGTTTTGCCGCCCCTGCCCGAAATTTTTATTCTGGCAGACGGCTGGATCCTCTGCTATTGCTTAAAACAGCGGAACAACAGCGCCCTCATAAGTTGTCTCCATAAATTCCTTTACGGTGTCACTGGTAAGAGCCTCCATCAGCGCCTTTGTGCCCTCCTCATTTTCCTTTCCTTCCTGAACAGCTACAACATTTCCATAAGTAACTGCTGCCTCAGAATCAGAAGACTCTACAGCCAGAGCATCTGTTACCTTCATACCTGCTTCGATGGCATAGTTTCCGTTGATAACAGCAATATCTACATCTGGCAGAGAACGGGGAATCTGCGCTGCCTCAACCTCAAACAGTTCCAGATTCTTCGGATTCTCAACAATATCCATCTTGGTTGCCTTCAGGCCAACGCCTTCCTTTAACTTAATCAGGCCCTGCGCCTCCAGAAGCAGCAGTGCGCGTGCCTCGTTCGTTGCATCATTGGGAACTGCAACCTTTGCTCCGTCTGCCAGTTCCTCCAGAGAAGCTGTCTTTCCTGCATAAATGCCAAAGGGCTCATAATGAACAGCGCCTGCGCTTACCAGCTTTGTTCCTCTTTCTGCATTAAACTGCTCCAGGTAAGGGAAGTGCTGGAAATAGTTTGCATCCAGGTCACCGGTATCCAGAGCCAGATTCGGCTGTACATAGTCTGTATATTCTACAATCTTTAAACTGTATCCCTTCTCCTCCAGAACCGGACGGGCTGCTTCCAGAATCTCTGCATGAGGCGCCGGACTTGCACCTACCACCAGCTCTTTCAGCTCTGCAGGTGCCTTGCTCTCCTCTGCCTCTGCCTCAGTCTCCTTGCTCTCTGCTGCAGCTGCCTGTGTTGATGCTGCTGCCGTCTCCTCAGTCTTGCTGCCGCATGCAGTTAATGCTGCCGCTGCCAGAAATGCTGCCGTAATTACACTGATTCTTCTCTTCATAATTCTTATCCTCCTCATAGATAATAATGAATAGATACCGGACAGTTCTTCTGCCCTGATTTATAAAGCCCTTTCGGCTGACAGTCTGAGGTTTTTCCCCTGGCTGCTAAATCCGTTTTCTTTGAAAATCCCGTTTTCTTACCGGATTCTCTTATCGCTGACTCTGGCCAGCTTCATGCCAATCTCCTGAATAATCTGAACAATAATTACCAGAATTGCTACCGTCAGAAACATCATATCTGACTCATACCGGTAATAGCCGTAGTTAATGGCAATACCTCCCAGTCCGCCGCCGCCTACTGCTCCGGCAATAGCGGAATATCCCAGAATCGTGGTGGTGGAAATAGCTGCTCCCACTAACAAAGATGGCTTTGACTCCGGAAGCAGCACCTTCCATATAATCTGAAAGGTAGTAGCGCCCATGGACTTGGCCGCTTCAATCACTCCGGCATCTATCTCCTTAAAAGAAGACTCTACCATTCTGGCAATGTAAGGAGCTGCAGACGCCACCAGAGGCGGCACCACTGCCTTCCAGCCCAGACTGGTTCCCACCAGCTTTCTGGTCAGGGGAATCATCATAATCAACAAAATCAAAAATGGAACGGAGCGAAGCAGGTTAATGGCAACGCCCAGTATCTTCTGAAGCATGGGAATCGGATGGATTCCCTCTTTATCTGTCACCACAAGAATAATGCCTAAGGGAATTCCGAGCATATAGGACAGCACTGTTGAAATCAATACCATGCAAAGCGTCTCTCCGATTCCATTTTGAATCAGCTCCATAATCTGCGGACTAAAGGTCATTTTCTCTTACCTCCTCAAATGGAATTTTTACAGTTTTCAGATAGTGAAGGGCTCTTGCAGCATCAGCTTCATCTTCCGGAAGCTGAATAATCATCTGCCCCATCGCCTTTCCTCCTACATCTCTCGTTGAAGCATACATAATATTCACCGGTACCTTGCAGGCAAGAATCATGTTGGCCAGCACCGGCTCCATGGATTCCCGTCCGTCAAAGATGATTCTGATTTTTCGGGAATGGCTGATCTTCACATTGGTAATCGCATCTCCCAGAATCAGCTGGCGTCCAATTTTTGACTTAGGCTCTGAGAAAATCTCGGCAACCTTTCCTACCTCTGCAATATGGCTTTTGTCAATAATTGCTACCCGATCGCAGATGGCCTCAATCACTGCCATTTCATGAGTAATCACAATCACGGTAATTCCCAGCTCCCGGTTAATCTGCTTGAGCAGCTGCAGGATCGACTTGGTTGTGTTGGGATCCAGGGCGCTGGTTGCCTCATCACAGAGAAGCACCTTGGGATTCGTGGCAATCGCTCTTGCAATCGCCACTCGCTGCTTCTGACCGCCGGACAGCTGGGCTGGATAAGCTCCTGCCCTTTCCTCCAGACCTACCAGCTTCAGCAGCTCCATGGCCCTGTTCTTTGCCTCTGCCTTAGTGTAAGAATGGTTCTTTGCAATTTCCATGGGAAAACAGATATTTTTCAGAACGGTTCTCTGGGACAGCAGATTAAACTGCTGAAAAATCATTCCCATGGACTGCCTTGCCATTCTCCGCTCTGCCTCGCTCATAGCCGCCAGATTTTCCCCTTCAAACAGCACCTGTCCAGATGTGGGAACCTCCAGCATATTGATACATCTTACCAGTGTGCTCTTTCCTGCTCCGGAAAGGCCAATAATTCCAAAAATCTCACCTCTGTAAATATCCAGATTAATGTCGTTTAACGCCACTACCGGGCCGTTAGCCGTCTTAAATTCCTTTCCCATTCCCTTTAACTGGATAATCGTCTCTTCGTTTGCCATATTTCCTCCTTCCATTTCCCTGTGCTCAAAAACGAAGCTCGCGAGCGAGCTTCTCCGCCTGCGGCAGATCGTCTCATCAGCCCAATTCTCTTCCAACCCATGGCGATCCTTGCGGAGCGTTTTTGTTTCACAGGAAATTGCGTCCTATGAAACAAAAAACCGCAGGCCTGTAAAGACCTGCGGCTGTATCTCCGGTTCCCCGGTACTATCCCTATTGTCTCTCAGCATCCATGCAAATCATATCCTGTTTTTTGAATACGCAAACATACGGCACATGTCCATCATCATGCCGCACATCATTGCCATATTCATCTGCATGGTTGTAATCTGAGTCATAACAGCTTCCTCTCTTCTTCCCTGATATGGTAAAACAGAAGTTCTCTATGTGGCGTATTGTACGTCACATGGTCTTATTTGTCAAGCAATAATTCACAATTTCCTTGACTTTTCCTCTGTTTCCTGTATAATGTCCCTCTAGTTAGTTCTATTTCGAACTGTTCAAAATAGAACTGTTTGCTGAAAATCTATTTTCTTCAAGACCATTTGAAAGGAGGTATTCCCATGTCATCCTGGATCACTGAGCTTCTGGAGACTACCCGCCGCACCAATAAGCTTCACGAGTCTTTTCTGCGGGATCTCTGCGAAACCTATCATCTGACCATGACAGAAGCGTCCATCATTTGTTTTCTGAAAAACAATCCACAGCTGGATACAGCAGCAGACATTGTAGAATATAAAATGCTGGCTAAAAGCCATGTTTCTCAGGCCGTAGAATCTCTGATCCAAAAATCCATGCTGGCCCGGACTGCCGATCCTCACGATCGGCGCAGACAACACTTATCCCTGCTGCCTGCCAGCGCGCCTGTGACAGACTCTATTCAGGCAGTCCAAGAGCTGTTTTTTCAGGAACTTTTTTCCGGTTTTACAGAAGATGAGCAGAACCAGTTCTTTGCATTTAACCAGAGAATCATTAACAACACAAAAAACATGCTAGAAAGAAGGAAATATCTATGACAGACAACAAAGATTTTCTTGGAAGGGAACCTATCGTCAAGCTGCTGTGGACCTTATCCCTTCCTACCATTGCCGCCCAGATTATTAATATGCTCTACAACATTGTAGACCGGATTTATATCGGCCATATTCCGGAAACAGGCGCCCTGGCTCTGACCGGTGTCGGCGTCTGTATGCCGTTAATTATGATTGTGTCTGCCTTTGCCATGCTGGTAGGCAACGGCGGAGCGCCCCGAGCCTCTATCTTTATGGGCAAAGGCAAGTATGAAGATGCAGAAAAAATACTGAACAACTGCTTTACTCTTCAGCTGATAATTTCCGTAGTTCTCACAGGAATTCTGCTTTTGTTCAACCGAACGCTGCTTATGGCCTTCGGCGCCAGTGAAAATACCATTGAGTACAGCGTCAGCTATATGAATATCTACGCCATAGGCACCATCTTCGTACAGCTTACCCTTGGCATGAATGCATTTATTACTGCCCAAGGCTTTGCAAAAACAGGAATGCTCTCCGTACTGATTGGCGCAGTAACCAATATCATTCTGGATCCGATTTTTATCTTCGGTCTGAATATGGGCGTCCGCGGCGGAGCTCTCGCTACGGTTCTTTCTCAGGCGCTTTCCTGTATCTGGGTTCTAACCTTTTTAATGGGCAAAAAAACACAGCTGCGGCTGCGGCCAAATCAGTTCGGCCTCCAGAAAGCCATCATCCTTCCCTGCGTTGGACTGGGTACCTCCACTTTCATTATGCAGAGCAGCGAGGGCATTATTTCTGTATGCTTTAACTCCTCTCTTCTGAAATATGGAGGCGATATTGCCGTAGGCGCCATGACCATTCTGACCAGCGTAATGATGTTTGCTATGCTGCCTCTGCAGGGACTGGGACAGGGCGCTCAACCAATTATCAGCTATAACTACGGTGCCAGAAACCCGGAACGGGTGAAAAAGGCTTTCTGGCTTCTGCTTAAAGTCAGCATGGCCTATGCAACGCTTCTGTGGCTGTTTATCATGATATTCCCCAGAGGCTTTGCTGGACTGTTCACCACGGACGCAGCCCTTCTGGACTTTACCAAACGGGCACTTCGGATTTACCTGGCATGTCTGTTCCTGTTCGGAATTCAGATTTCCTGTCAGATGGCCTTCAATTCCATCGGCTATGCCAAGGAATCCATTATGGTAGCAGTTATGAGAAAATTCGTTCTCCTGATTCCGCTGATTTACATTATCCCACATTTCTGGACAGGAGATCAGGTCTCTGCTGTATACATGGCCGAACCCGTTGCTGATTTCTTTGCCGTTTCCTTTACTGTCTTCCTGTTCCGGAAACAGTTTAAAAAAGCGCTGGAGAGCATCAGCGGGAAGAAGGACGTCTTAAACGCTTGAGGTACTCCCTCTGCTCCGGTTTAATCCGGAAGCTTTCCACAGATTTTTGAATCGTTTTATTGTGCGTCCACGCATCCAGGCGCTGCTCCTCCAAAAAGGGCAGCGCCTTTTCATACTGTTTTGCCAGCGCTGTTGCAAAATACCAGGCAATCATCATTTTCACATAATACTCTTCTGAATGCAAACCGCATACAAGCTCCAGATATTCCGGTTCAAACTCCTCATCCAGATAATAGCACATCAGCATTTCCGCAGCAAATCGGATGGTATATGTATGGTCAGAACAAAGCCACCGGCGGATCTCTTTCAGAAATTCCGGAAGGCGCTTTTTTACTACTGCCGGACGAATCAGATCGCAGGTAGCCCAGTTGTCCACCTGAGGCAGAAAACGCTCCAGCTGAGCCACGCAGTCTTTATAATCCCTGATTCCGGAAATCAGAATTCCATGAAGATTATTTTCCTCATAATAGCTGTGAACTTCCTCCTGCAAAAACCGTCCTGCCTCATCTGTTCCCGCCAGTTCCCGGGCCAGACGTCTCAAGTCCGGAGTTCTTACGCCAATAATCCGCTCTCTGCTTATTCCCGGCATCAGACGGGCCTGAAAATCCCCATATTCCTGATCCTGAAGGGAAAAGAGCCTGCTTAAAATTCTATTTTCCTGTGTCTCTCTGCTTTCTTTAACCACTCACATCTCACCCCCTTTCTCTCTCTGCTTTCCTGTACCGTTCCCATGCTGCCTCTGCCTTCAAAGCCAGGATACTGGAAAACCACCCTGCCAAAAAACCGCCCAGCACATCCGTAGGATAATGAACGCCCACATAAAGCCGGGAAAAACCAATGAGAACAGCCAAAATCACAAATCCCAGCCCCTTCCTCTCCGGAAACATCCGCAGATAGACAAGAGCCGCTGCAAAGGACGCACAGGTATGGCCTGAAGGAAAGGAAAAATCTGTCTGCTTCTCCACCAGAAGCTCAATAACAGGATACAAATCATAGGGCCGTATCCTGGCAACAGCATTTTTCAGAAATGCATTAGTAATCAACGCTCCCACAGCCAGAGAAAAACCGGCTGTCAATCCCGCTCTCCTGGTTTTGGGGATCAGAGCAAAAACCACAGCTGTCACAATCCAGAACCAGCCTGCATTTCCCAAAAAAGTCACAGCCTTCCAAAATCCCGTCATCCAATCTGCCCGGAGATATTCCTGTATCAGCAGTAAAATCCACACATCTGCCTGCTGAATCCATTCTCCTATCATAACAATCACACTTTAATCCTTTCTCTCTTTTCTTGCATTTTCCCCGATTCTGTTATATGATGGCATTCAGTATTGGCAGCTATTCAAACACAAGGAGGAATACCATGATTTACAGCTTTAACAACGATTACAGTGAAGGCGCCCATCCGAGGATTCTGCAGGCTATGATGGAAACCAACCTGGAACAGAATAATGGTTACAGCCTGGATCTCCATACAGACCATGCAAAGGAACTGATTCGCCAGGAAATTGGCAGAGAAGATGCAGATATCCATATGATTACCGGAGGAACCCAGACAAATCTTCTTGCCATTTCCTGTGCCCTAAAGCCCTACCAGGCTGTCATCTGTGCAGAAACCGGTCATATCAATGTCCACGAAACGGGAGCCATCGAAGCCACCGGACACAAGGTTCTGGGACAGCCCACCCCAGATGGACTTATGACCCCTGCCCTGATCCAGAAGGCTCTGGACTGGCACACTGACGAACATATGGTACAGCCAAAAATGGTCTATATTTCCAATGCCACTGAAGTAGGCACCCAGTATACCAAGGCTCAGTTGGAGGCGCTTTCCGCTTTCTGCCGCCAGAAAGGGCTTTACCTGTTTTTAGACGGAGCCAGACTGGGTTCTGCCCTTACCAGCCCTGCAGGCGATCTGACACTTGCGGACATTGCCCGCCTGACGGATTTATTTTACATTGGAGGTACAAAAAACGGCGCCCTTTTCGGAGAAGCCCTGATCATCCTAAACCCGGATTTAAAGCAGGATTTCCGTTTCCTCATCAAACAGAAGGGCGCCATGCTGGCAAAAGGATGGCTTCTTGGTATCCAGTTTGAAGAGCTGTTTCAGAACCGCCTCTTCTATGACATGGCTTCCCATGCCAATGAAATGGCAGGCAAGCTTCGCCGCGGCATTGAAGACTGCGGATATTCCTTCCACTGGGCATCCACAACAAACCAGCTGTTTCCCGTACTTCCAAACACGGTTATGGAAGCTCTTTCCAGGGATTTCCTTTTCTCCGTCCAGACTGTAATTGATGACACACACACCTGCATCCGTCTGGTGACCTCCTGGGCTACAAAACCGGAAGCCGTTGACGCCTTTTTAAAGGCGCTTCAGAAGCTTTCCTGATTTTCGGCTCTCTGCATGTTTCTTTCGAAGAGGATCATAAGTGTTCTGGTCCTCTTCTGGAAAGAAGCCCCCTGCAGGCTAACGTTTTTTCATTTCCGATTCTGCCGACTCTTTTTGGCTTTGAAAAGCCTCTTCTGCCGCTTTTATAGCTTCCGGTTCCATAGCCTCTGAAAAATTCAGCACTAAAAGCCTGCTTTCATCCGTAATCACATACGTATCAAAGGCATCCCCGGAATCCTCCCGAACAGACATCCCCGGAATCTCCAAACTATAATGAAACCTTACCACAGTTATCGAGGGATCCTCGGCCGAAAGCTCTGTCCGGGTAATCCGCCATTTATCACCCCGATCCTTAGGATAGACGGATTTGCTGAAGCGCAGCGCAGCAGGAATGGGACTTTCAAAATACTCGATCATCATTCTGGCCCCGGTCTTGCTGCTTCTTCCTATTTGACTCTGATAAACAGCTGCCGGACTTTTTAAATTTTCCAAAAGATAATTTTCAACCGTATCATATTCCGGGGCTATCTTTTCCAGAGGATACATCCATTCCCATGTATCTTCCTGCAAGGCTCTGTTTTCCGGAATGTTTTTTTCCATAAGAAATACAGCTGTTCCCCAAAAAATCATACTGACTGCCGCACTGCAGACAGCATATTTTCCCTTTTTTACTCTGGTATCTCCGCTCCCGTGCAGACGAATCCAGGACTGCATTCCCAACAATATAAAAAAGAGCGCCATAATTGCAAAAAATATCACCGAATTTCTGCTGGAAAGTCCAGATATACCAAGATATCCGGCAAGCAAAAATCCCCCTAAAAATACCGTTGCCAGAGTCTTTGCTTTCACATATCCCAAACTGTGCTGCAAGAGTATTCCTGTCTCTTTCATCTGACGGCTTCCCCGCACAAACCAGAAAATGCCTTCTAAAATTCTCCCTCCAAAAAATACTGACAGAATCACCAGCAAAAGTCCGTCTGCCAGTCTCTCTGGATCTGCCAGGCTCTTTCCTGGATTTTCCAATACATCTCTCATGGCCCAGACAAAAAAAACAAGCAGCAGGGCTACTGTAAACCAGGATGTCATAAGCCTTTTTTTCTGAATCGAAAACTGGATATTCTCCTTTAAAGGCTCTGCCAGTGGAAGCTCCCAGCTTCTGGCATAAAAAATCTGAATACCAGGACCTCCGCACTGAAATCTCCATCCGGCCTTCCCGCACTGTTCTCTCATCTTCCGCGCCTCGTAGCTGTCAGGCCCTGTTATAAAGGAACCGCCGGGAACAAAGGCTGCCGCATAACGCCTTTGTTCCGGTTCTCCCTCATAAAATACAATTCCCCACTCCTCTATCTTATCTGGAAACCATCCTTTTTCTGCCATCTGTTCCAGATACATGGACAAAGCGCCCATCTCATTTGTCTCAAATGACCAGAATGTCCATTTTCTTTTCTTCATGCATTTATCTCTCCTCTGATTCTCACCCTTATGAATCCCCCATTCTTCTTGTTCGGTCTTGCCAGATAAGAAAAAAGCTCGCGAGTTTATCCGCCTGCGGCGGGTCGCTTCTGCGGCAAAATTCTCTGACGCTGCATGGCAATCCTCGCGGAGCGTTTTTCTTTCATAGGACGCAATTTCTTATGAAAGAATGACCGTCCTGAACAGTTACTATTTTACTATAAATTTTCAGACCATCACAAGTAAAATTTGAGAAAACCAGACGTTCTGTGAACAGTTATGAGTTCTCTGCACTGTCCTCCGGCATGGAACGAAAAAAAGATACAACGAAAGGAAGCGTAATTGCTGCTGATATAATATCTGCCGTCACCTGGGAAATCTGAATTCCAAGCAGACCAAATACATGGCTGAAGATCCACAAAATAGGGATAAATACAATGCCGCTTCGTATCATCGACAAAAAAGTTGCCATTCCGCTTCTTCCAATACTCTGAAACAGCATATTTCCGCACAGAGAGATCGGAAGAAAAAACAAAGAGAGACACTGAGCCCTAAGCGCCCGAACACCCACGCGGATCACCTCCGGATCATCCCGGAAAAGAGCAATAATCCATCCAGAACAGAAAAATCCTGCTACTGCTGAAATACTTAACACAACCAGACTGCTGCGGATACTGAACCAGAAGCCCTCCCGCACGCGGCTGTATTTTCCTGCTCCGTAGTTGAAGGCACTGACCGGCTGAAATCCCTGCCCAATTCCCAATGCCACACAGAACAGAAAGTTAATTACCCTGGATACAATACTCATAGCTGCGATTGCTGCATCCCCATATACAGCAGAGCACAGGTTCAACACCATCACAGAAACGCTGTTGAGTCCCTGACGCATCAGGCTGGGAAAACCCACTGCTATAATATTGGTAATATCCTTCCTGCTGTGAGTGAAATATTTTATGCTGATTCGGCTCTGAATCTTTTCCCTGAGAAAGGGGCTGATCAGAATCGCCGCTCCCACATACTGAGAAACTGCGGTGGAAATTCCTGCTCCCCTGACCCCCATATCCAATCCGAAAATCAGAACCGCATCCCCAAAAATATTCAAAATTCCGCCGAAAGCCAGTCCCATCATGGCAAACACCGCTTTTCCCTCATACCGCAGAATATTGTTCATCACACAGCTGGAGGCCATGGCAGGCGCTGCTAAAAGAATCCAGGTACTGTATTCCTTTGCATAAGGCAAAATGGAATCCGTACTTCCCAGAAGACGCATCAGCGGCTCCTGTAAAACCAGTCCCAAAATCCCCATCAAACTGCCGCACAAAAGCGAAAGAAAGAAGCTGGTAGAGGCAAAGATTCTGGCACTCTCCACATCTCTTCCGCCCAGTTTTCTGCTGATATTGCTTCCTGCCCCGTGACCCAGCATAAATCCGAAAGCCTGAATAATCGCCATCAGAGCAAATACTACGCCGGTAGCTCCACTGGCACTGGTTCCCAGGCGGCTTACAAAAAAAGTATCCGCCATATTATACACATTTGTCACCAGCATACTGATCGTAGTGGGAAGTCCCAATGTCAAAACCAGCTGATGAACCGGAGTTTTTGTCATTTTGTCAAACTGCTCCTGAGCGCTTTCGCCTTTTTCCACATGTTTTCCCTGCATTCCTCTTACACCCCTGAATTACACTGTTTTTCTATCCTGTCGCCTGTTGACAAAAACAGGAATTTTACCTGTATCTTAGCACATTTAAAAACCTTCTACAAGCTTCTGAAAAAGAATCTGCCTTGTTCATCTCCCCTTTCCCAGCTGTGTTAGCAGCCATTTTTCTCTAGAGTACATTGCCCATTCTCACAGTTCGTTTTTATATCACAAAATGTACCTTCCCATAACATAAAAAAAGATACTGCCCAACCATCAACCGACGATCGGACAGCACCTTTATGAAGCTTACTTTTACAGAATAATCTTGGAAGGACACTTTTCTGCGCACTTGCCGCAGTTTGTACACTTCGCATAATCAATGACTGCTACGTTGTTATCCATGTGAATCGCATCAAACTCACACTGCTTGGTACACAGGGTACAGCCAATACAGCCATTGTCACATTTGGCCTTTACGTCCTTGCCCTTATCGTGGGAAGCACACTGTACCAGATGCTTTGCAGAGTAGGGAACCAGCTCAATCAGATGATTGGGGCAAGCAGCCACACATTTGCCGCAGGCAACACATTTTTCCTTGTCTACAACAGCAACACCATCCACAACATGAATCGCATCAAAAGCACAGGCCTTTACGCAGGAGCCGTAACCCATACATCCATAGGAGCAGGCTTTTTCACCAGCACCGGGAACTACAGCAACCTTGGCACAGTCATCAATACCAAAGTAATTGTACTGTACACGGGTTTTATCACAGGTACCTTTACATTTAACAAAAGCAACCTTCTTCTCAGAAGCTCCGCCTTCTACGCCCATAATTGCGGCAATCTTATCAGCTACAGCCGGACCGCCTACCGGACAGGCATTGACAGCTGCAGTTCCGGCGGCAATCGCGCTTGCCAGACCGTCACATCCCGGGAATCCGCAGCCGCCGCAGTTATTTCCCGGCAGCTCTGCTCGAACCAGGATTTCTTTTTCATCTACCTCTACTTTTAACTTCTCACTGGCCAGTCCCAGGAGTACACCGATAATAATACCGATAGCACCGATGATTCCTGCTGCCATGAGCAATCCCATCATATTCATCCTTCGATCCCTCCCGTTAAATCAGACCGGAAAAGCCCATGAAGGCAATCGCCATCAGACCGGAGGTGATCAGCACAATGGGTGATCCCTTAAAGTTAAATGGAATATCATTGTCTTCAATGCTTTCACGGATACTTGCCAGCAGTACAATTGCAATGGTAAAGCCTACTGCAGTACCAAAACCGTTGGCCACGCTGAAAATAAAGTTGTACTCCTTCTGTACGTTGGTCAGAGCGGAACCCAGAACTGCGCAGTTGGTGGTAATCAGAGGCAGGAACACGCCCAGCGCCTGATACAGGGACTGCATATTTTTCTTCAGGAACATCTCAACCAGCTGTACCAGAGCTGCAATAACCAGGATAAATGCAATGGTCTGCAGATAGGTAAGACCTGTCGGTACCAGTACAAAGGTATAAATCAGGTTTGTCACAATAGAGGCCAGCACAATTACGAAAATAACGGCTGCGCCCATACCCAGAGAGGTGTCTACCTTCTTGGATACACCAAGGAACGGGCAGAGTCCCTGGAACTGGCTCAGGATGATGTTATTCACCAGAGCAGCGCCCACAATTACTAAAATTAATTCTTTCATCTACTCAGCCCCTCCTATTCTGCCGTTTTCTCTGCAGCTGCTTTTTCAGCGGCTGCTTTTTTTGCTGCAGCTGCCTTCTCAGCGGCTGCTTTCTTTGCTGCCAGAGCCTCTTCTTCTTTCTTTCTGCGAATTTCTTCCAGAGCCTCATGGTTTGCCTGACATGCAGAGCCGCTGCAGGTTAAGCAGTTGCCGCCGCAGGCCAGCTTGGAAGGAGCCACAGAGCCATTAGTAGCAGAGGGAGCCTTAAATTTGTTCTGAAGGGCAGTCAGGCCAGCCAGTACAAAGAATGCTCCGGGTGCCAGACCGAAAATAGCAATACGGTAATTTTCCGGAATTAGCTCAATACCGAAAATGGAGCCAGAACCAAGGATCTCACGGAAAATAGCAATACAGGTCAGACCTACAGTAAATCCAAGACCCATACCAATACCATCAAAAGCGGATTCCACAGGACCGTTCTTTGCTGCATATGCCTCAGCGCGGCCAAGGATAATACAGTTTACTACGATCAGCGGAATAAAAATACCCAGTGACTCATACAGGCTCGGAATATATGCCTGCAGAAGCAGCTGTACAATAGTAACCAGAGAAGCAACAATTACAATATATGCCGGAATACGTACCCGATCCGGAATAATTTTCCGCAATGCGGAAATAAATAAGTTAGAGAAAACCAGAACTGCCGTTGTGGACAGTCCCATGCCGACGCCGTTGATGGCGGTTGTGGTAACTGCCAGAGTCGGACACATACCAAGCATCAGGACGAAGGTCGGGTTTTCTTTAATAATACCGTTATATAAACGTTCTACACATTTATTCATGACTTCCTACCTCCTACTGTGCCAGGCAGTTCTTTACATAGTAAACTGCCCCGTTTACTGCACCAGTTACTGCATTTGAAGTAATGGTCGCACCGCTGATTGCATTGATCTCATTCTCTGCGGAAGCGCCGTTTTTGGTAACAGTAAATGAATCTACATTCTTGCCTGCATACTGGCCTTTCCATTCCGGCTTGTCTGCATTCATACCAAGACCTGCTGTCTCAGCCAGAGTTAAAAACTCAATGCCAGAAACTGTGCCGTCTGCTTCAATACCTACAGAAACAGTAATTGCGCCGCCATATCCGTCTTTGGAGGTAGAGGTAACAACATATCCCACCTCTGCGCCGGAAGCGTCCTTGCCGCTTACCGCCTCGTCCACAGTTACATTGCCATAGCCCAGGCCTGAAATCTCCGTATTGGCTGCTGCCAGAGCATCTGCAGAACCAGCTTCCTCAAAGGTCTCTGCTGCCGGAAGAACTGTCTTATAAGCCTCTGCCTTGGCAGCCATCTCAGCCGCAGCAATGGGAGCCTTTGTAATCTCATAAACACCGCCCAGACATGCACCGGACACCAGTGTGATGGCAAACAGGATCATGGCATCTTTCATAAATCCGCCTTTACTCATGATTTTTTGCCCTCCTTTCCAAATGGTGTCGGAAGAGTGAAGCGCTCAATCAGCGGAACCAGCAGGTTGCTGATGATAATTGCGTAGGAAACACCCTCCGCAGAACCGCCGAAAATACGGAACAGTCCTGTCAGAATACCTAAAAGAATACCGAACACAATCTGGCCCTTTGGTGTGATCGGGCTGGTCACATAGTCCGTTGCCATAAAAAAGGCACCGAAAATCAGACCGCCGCCGCAAAGGTGAGCCAGTACATAATTCAGATCCTGCTGTCCAAAAATAAATACGAAAACAGCGGTGGTCAGAATATAGGTAACCGGAATTCTCAGGGAAATCACTTTTTTCACAACCAGGTAAGCTGCACCGATTAACAGGGCAATCACAGAAACCTCACCAATGGTTCCCGGAATCTTACCAATAAACATCGCTGCTACATCTACACTCTCGCCTGCCTTTAATACTGCCAGAGGAGTTGCTCCCGTCCAGCCGTCCAGAGTAAATGCAGACATCTGGCCGGTAAAGGAAATCAGCAGGAAGCATCTTGCTGCCAGAGCCGGGTTCATAAAGTTCTGTCCCAGACCGCCGTAAAGCTGCTTTACTACAATAATGGCGAACACACCGCCCAGAGCCGGAATCCACAGGGCAATCTCCGGCGGCATATTAAGCGCCAGAATCATACCGGTAACAACGGCACTGAAATCACTGATGGTACAGGGTCTTTTTGTAATCTTTTCAAATACATACTCACTCAGCACGCAGGCCGCAATGGTTACAATCAGAACCAGCAGCGCGTGAAGCCCAAACTGAAATACACCAAAGGCTGTAGCCGGAAGCATGGCAATCGCCACATCCACCATAATGCTCTGGGTCGTCTCATTGCTCCGAACGTGCGGGGATGAGGATACGTTTAATAATTTACTCATGTCTTATCTTCCCCTCCTACGCTTTCTTTCTGCGGTTTGCTGCAACCGTTTTTCTCATTTCCTTGAAGGCCTGGGTCAGAGGACGCTTAGCCGGACAGATAAAGGTACAGCTTCCGCACTCCATACATTCCATGCCGCCAACCTTTTCAAAGGCCTTACAGTCGCCCTTTAAGGCTGCCTTCATCATCTTTACCGGCACAATATGGCTGGGACATACGCTTACGCACTTGCCACAGCGGATACAGGGCGTCTCTGCATTGGCAGCAACCTCGTCCTTGCTCATGCACAGCAGAGCGGAGTTAGTCTTTGTCACCGGAATATCCGTTCCAAATAAAGCCATACCCATCATAGGGCCGCCTGCAATCAGCTTCTCCGGCTCTGTTTTAAAGCCGCCTGCTGCCTCGATCAGCTCCTGCATATTGGTACCGATCTTCACCTGGAAGTTCTGGGGATTTGCAATCGCATCACCCGTCACGGTAACTACGCGGCGCATCAGCGGCGTTGTCTTACATACAGCATTATATACGGAAATAACCGTGTCAACGTTATCTACAATACAGCCAGCGTCCGCAGGAAGCATGGAGGAATTCACCTTTCTTCCAGTTACTGCATAAATCAGAGAACGCTCACCGCCCTGAGGATACTTGGTCTGCAAAGGACATACCTCAATCCGGGACTCGTCCTTTACCAGCTCCTGAAGCTTTTTAATTGCCTCCGGCTTGTTATTCTCAATGCCGATTACACCCTTGGCGTTGTCAAACAGCTGAAGGATCACCTTCAGACCGCCTACTAACTTCTCCGGCTCTTCCATCATCAAACGGTAGTCAGATGTCAGATATGGCTCACACTCTGCACCATTCACCAGAATATATTCGATTTTACTCTCATCCTTTGGTGCCAGCTTTACATGTGTGGGGAATCCAGCTCCGCCCAGACCTACAATTCCGGCCTCCTTCACAATATCGCGGATCTCCTGCTTTGACAGCTTTGCCGGATCGCGGTCTGCTCCCAGCCCCTCTACGGCAGTGTACTCACCATCATTTTCCACCACAATGGAGTTTACCATTGCACCGTTTGCAACACGCCTCGGCTCAACTGCTTTGACCGTTCCGGAAACAGAACAGATAACATTTGCAGAAATGAAGCCGCTGGCTTCGCCGATTTTCTGGCCTGCCAGAACCTTGTCACCCTTTTTCACCAGCGGAATCGCCGGAGCGCCGATGTGCTGAGACATTGGATAAACCAGATCTCCCTTCGGCATCAGGATCTGTACCGGCTTGTGCTCGGACAATTCTTTTCCTTCATAAGGATGAACGCCGCCTTTAAATGTAGCCAATCCCATGAATCCTTACCCTCTTTCTCTACTTTTTTCTTGCATTTTATTGACAAAATCTCTCACCTTGTCATCCATATCAGTATAACATAATTAAACAGGCCATTCAATTCCATTTTTCTCCTTGTATACTGTGTATATAATACATTTCTCGACCATTTTGTCTCATTTCTAAGTAGTTTTCGACTATTTTTTGTTAATAAAAAAACAAGTTTTTCTGTTTTTGTATTTATTATGTTTTTCTAAAAAAACAATTTATTTTTTATGAATTCCAATGATTCAAGAAAAAGGGTGAAATGAGGAAAAAACTGACAGGAGAGCTGATTTCCTGCGGCTGTCAGATTGTGAAATTTTTGTTCATTTTTAGCGTTTTTTATGAAAATTTTAAATTTATTGTTTTTTCTTATTTATATTAATAAGTTTTGCTTATTTATTTTCATTTAAAAAATTTTTTCAATTTTTTTGAAAGAAGTGCAATAAAACTCACTGCCTCTGCATTAACTAATTGAACGGATGAAAAGAGGAACGCTCTGAAGCAGAACATGCGGCAAAAAACCTATCAAGAACATTTACGAGATCCCTTGATGCATTACACTCTATCACACACCGCCGCAGCTCCTGTACAGGGGCAGACTCCTTTTCAAAAAACCTTAAAAATTAGGGTTGCAACCAAAAGAAGCAGGATTTCCCACAGCTCAACAAACTGTGAAAAATCCCGCTTCTTTTTTATACTCTCCTCAAAACAGAAAAACGTGATAAAATAGAAAAATTAAAACCACGAAACCATACAGGGAGGTATTTCTATGACTCAACCAGAACGCCGCGATGCATCTATGGCCTATATCAGCGATGACGCTGTCATGGAAGAGCAGCGCCAGTGCCGCAGGATTCTTCAGCGGTTTAATTTTGCCGATCGCTCTGACTTTGAAGGTCTAGCCACCATCACAAAAGAGCTTCTCGGTAAATCCGATCACGCCTTTATTAACCCACCCTTTTTCTGTGACTACGGAAAGCATATTGAAGTGGGCAAAAACTTCTATGCCAATTACAATTGTACTATTCTTGATGTAGCAAAAGTAACTATCGGAGACAACTGCATGCTGGCTCCTAACGTAGCCATCTATACAGCAGGCCATCCCCTCCACCCGGTATCCCGCAATTCTCTATACGAATACGGAATTCCCGTTACCATTGGGGACAATGTATGGATTGGAGGAAATGTCGTTATTCTTCCCGGTGTCAACATTGGCAGCAATGTAGTAATCGGTGCAGGAAGCGTAGTGACAAAAGATATTCCCGACTGGTCTCTGGCAGCAGGCAATCCCTGTCGGGTACTGAGAAAAATAACGGAAGAGGATAAGCGGTACTATTTCCGGGATCTGGAATTTGATGAGGAAGCCTGGGATACCATTTCCAAACTGTAGCAAAACTGCCGCCAGTCCTGAACGGATACTTCCGTTCTGACTGACGGCAGAAATCATATTCCAGTCTGATTTTCTGCTTGTCTATTTTATTTTGCTTCTTTATCAGCCGATTCCGCCTACTGCCGCACCGACTAACAGTACCAGAATACAGATTCCGCAAAATCCGTATTTTCCAAGGGGATAAAACCATCCGCCCAGGGGCTCTTTTCGTCCTTTGTTTACTTCTTTCTCTACAAAGGCTTTTCCCAGAACCCAGAAAAACATGATTCCAGCAATTCCCGCCCCCAAAGGACAGATATAGATGGATACTACATCCATCCAGTCTGATACGATACCCTGAATGCAGAGAGAAACTGCTGCTCCAGTCAGTCCAACTGCTGCGCAGGCGGATTTTCTGCCTATATGAAACTTTTCCTGAACTGTGGCAATCGGAGCCTCATACAGGTTGATCAGAGATGTGATTCCCGCAAAGGTCACAGCCACAAAAAAGATCATGGCGATGATACGTCCTCCTGCCATCCCCTTAAACAGATTTGGCAGGAAAATAAACATCAGCCCCGGGCCGCCCTGATCCAGCTGGGCCCCCACCGTAGCCATGGCAGGAATCAGCACCAGCGCCGCCAGTATAGCTGCCAGAGTGTCAAAAAATGCCACATTTCTGGCTGATGCAGGAATATCTTCCTGATCATCCAGATAAGAGCCGTAAATCAAGGTTCCATTTCCAGCTACAGACAGGGAGAAAAAGGCCTGTCCCATAGCATAAATAATTACCTGAGGGTTGAAAAAGGCCGCCGGATCAATGCGGAAAATATAGCGATATCCCGATATTGCCCCCGGCTGAAATGCAATGTATATCCCCAGCCCCAAAAACAAAAAGAAAAACAGGGGCATCAGAATCTTATTCACCTTTTCAATGCCGCCGCCAATGCCAAACATCAAAATAGCAATAGCCGCTGCCAGAGCCGCCATCTGCCAGCCATTGTTTCCAAAAGAACTGGCCATACCGCCAAAGGCAGAGCTGAAGCCGTCAATATCCGCCGGTTCCAGGGCAGAGCCTGTAAATACTCCTGCGGTATATTTAAAAATCCAGCCCATAACCACTGTATATCCAATGGCAAGAGCCATAGAACCGAGAACCGGAATCAGGCCAATCGCCTCTCCGGCTTTTCTCAGTCCCTTTTTCTCACAGGCTGCTCCGAAAGCATCTACCGGACCAGATCGGGTAGCGCGGCCGAAGCTCATTTCTCCAATCACACCTGTAGATCCAATCAGAGCCACAAAAACAAAATACCAAATCAGAAAGGAACCGCCTCCGTATTTGGATACCCGGGTAGGAAACATCCAGATATTTCCCATTCCAACAGCAGAGCCAATGCAGGCCAGGATAAATCCCCACCGGGATGCGAATAAGTCTCTCTTCTTTTCCATTTTATTTATTTAAAGAATTTTCCTTTCCGCTTTTTTTCTTCCGGCTCCAGATGCTCTCCCTTCATAGCCGCATCAAACCGGCGCAGGGCTTCCTTCTGCTCTTCGTTCAGCCGCTCCGGCACCTGAACGACCAGAGTTACATAGTGATCGCCGCGAACATTGCGGTTTCTCAGAGATGGAACGCCTTTTCCTCTCAGGCGGACACGGGTATCTGTCTGGGTTCCTGCCTTCACCTCGTATTCTACTTCTCCGTCTACAGTGCGGATGCGAATAGGACCGCCCAGTGCCGCTGTAGCAAAGGAAATCGGAACTGTGGAGAAAATACTGGTATCCTGGCGCTTAAATACCGGATGCTGGGATACTACTGCCTCTACCAGCAGATCGCCCCGCTCTCCGCCATTGACACCAGGCTCTCCGCCGCCTGCACAGCGAACACTCTGTCCATTATCAATACCGGCAGGAATGGTAACCTTGATTTTCTTCTTCTTGGTAACATATCCGCTTCCATAACAGTCCGGACATTTCTCCTTGATAACTTTTCCCTTGCCGCCGCACTCCGGACAGGTCTGCACATTCTGTACCTGTCCAAAGAAGGACTGCTGGGTATACATGATTTTACCTTTTCCGTTACACTTGGGACAGGTTTCCGGAGAGGTTCCCGGTTTCGCTCCGGTTCCATGACACTTGCTGCACTCTTCTTTAAAATTGATCTCAATTTCTTTTTCACAGCCAAATACGGCCTCCTCAAAAGTAAGACGGATGGCAGCTCTTACATTGGCGCCCCGCATGGGACCGTTGTACTGACTGCTGCGGCTTCTTCCTCCACCGAAAATATCGCCGAAAATATCACCGAAAATATCGCCCATATCTGCGCCGCTGAAATCAAAGCCACCGAAGCCTGCTCCTCCGCCTGCGCCGCCTTCAAAGGCTGCATGGCCGAACTGATCATACTGTCTTCTCTTTTCCGGATCACTTAATACACTGTAGGCCTCGGATGCCTCTTTAAACTTTTTTTCTGCCTCTGCATCTCCCGGATTACTGTCGGGATGATATTTCTTGGCAAGGGTACGGTATGCTTTTTTCAAAGCGGCTTCGTCCGCATTCTTCGGAACTCCCAGCACCTCATAATAATCTCTCTTACTCTCTGCCATGATGGTTTCCTTCCTCTTTTTCTGTCAAATTGCCTTCCCGCATCATAGGGCTGCCGCTCTGGCGGCCTTTTCCTTTATACGCCGAAACGGCTGTCGCCTTTCCCGGGCTGCCAGGAGCGGCCCCGGAAAAGCGCCAGCCTTTCCCGGCAGAAATCCCCCGCCCGGTTCCCTCCGGGCAGGTTCTCGTCATGCCTGATTATACTTCTTTAAAATCACCATCGATTACATCGTCATCCTGTCCGGCAGAAGCATTTCCTGCACCGCCCATGTCAGGACCTGCGCCCTGAGCGCCTGCTCCAGCCTGCTGAGCTGCCTCATAAACCTTGGCAAACAGAGCCTGTGCGCTGGCCATCAGCTTCTCCTTACCAGCCTTAATGTCCTCTACCTGAGCATCGGTCATCTGGTCGATAGGAGCACGGTTAATTGCTTCTTTCAGAGCATTCAGATCTGCCTCTACTGCAGATTTGTCGTCGGCGCTGATCTTATCGCCAACCTCTTCCAGAGCTTTTTCTGTCTGGAATACCATGGAATCTGCTTCGTTTCTTGCGTCAATGCCCTCTTTCTTCTTCTTATCCTGTGCCTCAAACTCAGCAGCCTCTCTCACTGCCTTGTCGATATCTGCTTCAGACATATTGGAGCCGGAGGTAATGGTAATGTGCTGCTCTTTTCCTGTTCCCAGATCCTTTGCAGATACATTTACAATACCGTTGGCATCAATATCAAAGGTAACCTCAATCTGCGGAACGCCTCTTCTTGCGGGCGGAATACCATCCAGACGGAACTGGCCAAGGCTCTTATTATCCCGTGCAAACTCACGCTCACCCTGTACTACATGGATATCAACTGCTGTCTGATTATCTGCTGCAGTAGAGAAGATCTGGCTCTTCTTGGTGGGGATAGTGGTATTTCTCTCAATCAGTCTGGTTGCAACACCACCCATGGTCTCGATAGACAGAGACAGAGGAGTTACATCCAGAAGCAGGATATCGCCTGCGCCTGCATCGCCTGCCAGCTTACCACCCTGGATTGCTGCACCGATTGCAACGCACTCATCCGGGTTCAGAGACTTGTTCGGCTCCTTGCCGGTCATCTGTTTTACTTTTTCCTGAGCTGCCAGCATACGGGTAGAACCGCCGACTAACAGCACCTTGCCCAGCTCGCTGGTGGTAACGCCACCGTCTCTCAGAGCGTTCTGTACCGGAACTGCAGTTCTCTCAATCAGGTCATGTGTCAGCTCATCAAATTTTGCTCTGGTCAGGTTCATATCCAGATGCTTCGGTCCGTCCTGAGTTGCAGTAATGAACGGCAGGTTAATGTTGGTTGTGGTTGCAGTGGACAGCTCCTTCTTTGCCTTCTCTGCAGCCTCTTTCAGTCTCTGCATTGCCATCTTATCGCCAGACAGGTCAACACCCTCAGCCTTCTTGAACTCATCTACCAGCCACTGGGTAATACGGTTATCAAAATCATCGCCGCCCAGGTGGGTATCACCGTTGGTAGAAAGAACCTCAATAACACCGTCGCCAATCTCAATCAGAGATACATCGAAGGTACCGCCGCCCAGGTCGTATACCATGATCTTCTGCTCTTTCTCATTGTCCAGACCGTAAGCCAGAGCTGCGGCAGTCGGCTCGTTGATAATACGCTTTACCTCAAGGCCTGCAATCTTACCTGCATCCTTGGTTGCCTGACGCTGTGCATCGTTGAAATATGCGGGAACAGTAATAACAGCCTCGCTTACCTTCTCACCCAGATATGCCTCTGCGTCTGCTTTCAGCTTCTGCAGAATCATAGCGGAAATCTCCTGCGGAGTGTAATTCTTGCCGTCGATGTTTACTTTGTAATCGGTACCCATATGACGTTTAATGGAAGAGATAGTCCGATCAGCATTGGTAACAGCCTGACGTTTTGCCGGCTCACCTACCAGTCTCTCTCCTGTCTTTGTAAATGCTACTACAGACGGGGTTGTACGGGAACCTTCCTGGTTCGGGATTACAACCGGCTTGCCGCCTTCCATAACAGCTACACAGCTGTTTGTTGTACCAAGGTCAATACCAATAATTTTGCTCATAGTTTTTTCCTCCTGCTATGCTAAATGAAATAAATGCTCCAAATCAGTTTGCTACCTGTACCATACTGTGGCGCACCACGGTGCCACGGTACTTGTAGCCCTTTAACAGTTCCTGTGAAATCTCATTCTCCCCGAAATTCTCATCATCCACATGCATCACTGCATTGTGAATATTCGGGTCAAACTGCTGTCCCACTGCCTCGATTGCTTCTACTCCGGCATCCTCCAGAGTTTTCACAAACTGCTTATAAATCATTTCCACGCCTTCGGCAAAGGAAGAACCCTTCACATCCTCCGGCACGGCTGCCAGTCCCCGCTCGAAATTGTCAAGCACCGGCAAAATCTTTTCGATAATGTCTCTGGCTCCAATCTCATACATAGAGGACTTTTCTTTTTCTGTCCTCTTACGGAAGTTATCAAACTCGGCCATCTGCCGTTTCAGGCGATCCTGCAGTTCCTCTATCTGTACATCCTTGGGATCCTTTTTGCTGTCGGACTGGGATGCATAACCATCTGCCTTCTCCTCTGCGGCGTCCTGCGCTTCCTGATTTTCCATATGTTCTTCTGTCTCCGGCGCCTTTACCGCATCCTCTGCTGTTTCCGGCTCCTGCTGACAGGATTTCTTTTCTTCATTCATATTATCCT
Organism: uncultured Clostridium sp.; assembly: GCA_900538475.1. GTDB lineage: Bacteria > Bacillota > Clostridia > Lachnospirales > Lachnospiraceae > Brotaphodocola. The sequence goes on from UPYT01000005.1 coordinate 88,174, forward strand.
GATTCATGGTCTATCACCTTTCCTCATTTTTAAACGTGGCATCCAGCTGCTTCATCAAATTCTTCAGAGTGCCGAGCACCTTCTCGTAGTCCATCCGCTTAGGACCGATGATACCAATGGTTCCCCGGATTCCCTCGCCCAAATCATAATTTGCTGTAACTACGCTGCAGTCCTTCATAGTCTGAACCGGAGTTTCATTTCCGATATAAACCTGAATTCCTGTCTCATCGGAGGCCTCATTCACATCTGTAATCAGCTCCTGAAGCACATCCTTCTGCTCAAAAGCCTTTAAAAGCTCGCTTGCCCGATCTCCATCGCTTAACTCCGGGTACTTGAAAATATTGGTAGCTCCGCTGGTATAAATCTGCAAATCCTCTTCATCAGCCCGAATGGCACGTGCAACCTCTGTCAGCACCGTATCCACCAGACTGCTGTGAACCCCTGCCTGCTCCTTCAGTCTGCTGATTACATCCAGGTTGATTTCCTCAATCGTCAGTCCATTTAAGGCGCTGTTCAGCAGAATATTCAAATTCAGCAGTTCTTCCCGGCTGATGTTCCTTGGAACATCTACCATGGTATTCTTAATCAGATTTCCCTCCACTACCGTAACAATCAGAAGCTTCCTGTCATCCATCATGGAAAGCTGGATAAACTTCAATTTGTTCCTGTGGTACTGGGGACCACTGATCAAGGCCGCATAATTGGTGTTGGTCGCCAAAAGCTGGGCCAGCTTCTTCAATACCAGTTCCACCCGGTCAACCCGCTGAATCATCAGCTCCTTGATCTCTGTCACTTCCTGTTCTTTTTCCTGCATGATCTGATCTACATAGAAGCGATATCCTTTATCTGAAGGAATACGCCCTGCTGATGTATGAGGCTGCAGGATATATCCCATCTCCTCCAAATCAGACATCTCATTGCGGATGGTCGCAGAACTCAGCTTCAAATCCGTATACTTGGAAATGGTTCTGGAGCCGACTGGCTCTCCCGTCTCCAGATAGGTTTTGATGATTGCTTTTAATATAGTAATCTTTCTCTCATCCAGCTCCATTCTGGCGGCCTCCTCTCTTTTAGGTTATTAGCACTCATAGATGAGGAGTGCTAACATCTGTGTTTAATATACTTTAACCCAGCACATTTGTCAAGGGTTTTTCAAAAAAAACTTTGGAAAACGCTTTTTTCTGTCTGAATTTTCCCATGACTGAGCTGTTACAAAATGTGTCATATTTTTGTAATAAATTGTTGACATTTAATATTTTTGTAATATATAATGAAACCTGTGCAGCAACTCATTGACAATCACATTTTTATATGTTTAAGAGGTAAGTGAGCAATGAAAAAAAATACATTTCAGAATCTGTTCCGGCTTTCCGCCATTGTCGTATGCACCCTGTCCCTGAGCGTTTCCGCTTGGGCTTCCACCGAAACTTCTTCTATTGTTATATGCGGTTCAGAAACTTCTAAAGAGGAAGATGAAATTATTTTAAACGAAACTCCAGAAGATATTCAGGACACAGCCGATGAATTTGTGTCTCTTGGCATGTTTACCACAACTGGTTACTGCAATTGTGAACAATGCTCTGGCGGTCACAGCCTCACCTATGCCGGCACAGTGCCCCAGGCAGAGCACACGCTTTCTGCTGATCTGAATCTCTTTCCTATTGGTACACAGCTTATGGTAGATGGCATTATCTACACAGTTGAAGATATGGGTTCCTCTGTAAATGGCAATAAAATCGATATTTTTTATGACTGCCACCAGGATGCCGAGGCCCATGGCATGCAGCTTCAGGAGGTTTTTGCACTTGCTTTCTGATGAAACAATTCCCATCTCTTTCCAAAAATACACAAGATATAGCATGAGCGGATACCATATATAGGTTTTCCGCTCCTTTTTTACGCATTTTGTTGACAAATGAAAAAAAATATGTAAAATATGGACTTGTCGCTCATATATTACAAATTTGTTACATATATTTAGATTGTATGAAACTTTTGTTGATTTTTTGTTTTGCGGCTTCCAGCTGCAGAATACTGTAACAATTTGAGGCAACCGTTCAGCGCTTCTTGTCTGCTGTAAACAGGCAAGATACCCCTTTGAGCTGTTGCAATTTGAGCAGGAAAGGATTGAATATTATGTTGAAAACCAACACGATCTTTGCAACTATTGGACTTGCCTTCTGTCTTCTCTTCGGAGGTGCTTTTACTGCTTATGGCAGCCAGCCGGCCAACGGCTTTTTCGATGCCTTTGAAGGAAATACCATTGTAGGCTGGGGCTGGGATTCTTCCACTCCCAATACTGCAGTTCCGGTACATGTGACTGTAACAAATAAAGACTCCGGAGAAGTAGTCGGTGATTTCAAACCTACAGCCGGTACCTTCCGTCAGGACTTAAAGGAAAATGGAATTGGCAACGGAAACCACGGCTTCCGCATTTCCATGGATTGGGACAGTCTTCCCGACGGCTCCTATGTAATTCAGGGCTGGATTGAAGGCCAGGAATTTGAAAATACAAAAACCTATGTAAAAGGTGAGACTGCTCCGGCGGAGGAAGCTGCCCCGGCAGCAGAAGAGCCTCAGCAGAATTCTGGAATGCGTTCTCTGGGTCTGTTTCGAACCACAGCCTACTGTCCCTGCTACAAATGCTCTGAGGGCTGGGGACGCCACACCTCCAGCGGTGCCACCGCTCACGCCCGTCATACCATTGCTGTAGATCCTCGAGTAATTCCTATGGGCTCTAAGGTTATGATTGGCGATGTGATTTATACAGCTGAAGACCGGGGAGGCGGTGTCAAAGGAAATCACATTGACATTTTTTATGACACCCATGCCCAGACCCGCCAGCACGGCTCCTTTATGCAGGAGGTATTCCTGGTACAGTAGTCTGAAAATCAATAACAAATAGAAGAGAAAGTACCGCTAATAGTCTGTTTCATACAGGCTTCTCAGCGGTACTGTTTTGTTTGTAGTATCTGGAATGCTTTCATATCATCGATCTCTTGCTTTTTTCCCTGGTACAGGTCTGCTCCCTCCCATGACAGATATAAAAATTCAGAAGCCTGTTCCCCTTTTTGAGTTTAGTCTAAAATTTCTTTCTCTGGAATTGTGCAAAACCTGACTTTTCTTCTTCATAATGCAAAATCTTGACTTCGGTTTGTGCAGGATTCGGCTTTTTCCTCTGAAAATGCACAATCTTCTCCCCTGTTTGTGCAGAATCCGGCTTTTTCCTTTGAAAATGCACAATCCTTCAACACCTTTTTCTGTCTGAATCTTCACATTTCAGAACTAATATAACTATACAGATTCAGAATCCACATATTCCTTCTGATTTCATGCAAACATAAACCCTGCAGTCTTTCAATCCACAAAATTCCGCCTGGAAGCTTTCACAAATGGAGAAAAAGAATATACCTTGGCACATCCCCGCAAAGCATTTTTGTACCACAGGATGAACATTCTTATGATACAAAAAAAAGCCAGACCAGATCCATGAAAGAACCTGCAGTCTGACTTTTGTTTCTTATCTTTTCTTATTTTTAAGCTTTTCTCAACAGAGTACGTATTCTCTCTCCGGTATTCTGCATCCAGTAAACTTCCTCGAAGATTCCACTAAACTTTCACGGTGCTTCCGCTCCCCCCACTGAGCTTCCGCTAAACCTCCACTGAACTTCCACTAAGCTTTCATAGAGTTTCCTCTAATCTTCCATTAAACTTCCATAAAACCTCCGCTTCCCGTTCTATGTCTGTTTTTGTTTTACACCTCTTCCTCCAGCCGTTTTCTGTAAATCTCAATTACCTTCTTCATAGCTTCCTGCCCGGGGGCGCCGATGGTTACGCGCTTTTCTACACAGGTCTTCATGCTGATAGCCTCGTAGATATCCGCCTCAAACACAGGACTGATAGCCTGGAACTCCTCCAGAGTCATATCATCCAGAGCAATTCCCCGTTCAATACAAAACAGCACCAGCTGGCCTACAATTCCATGAGCATCCCGGAAGGGAACTCCATGATTCACCAGATAATCGGCAGCATCTGTCGCGTTGGTAAAGCCGTTTTTCGCGCTGTTTTCCATGACTTCTTTATTAAAGGTCATTGTAGAGATCATGCCCGTAAACAAAGCCAGACTCCCCTTCACCGTATCAATGGCATCAAAGGTCAGCTCCTTATCCTCCTGCATATCCTTATCATAAGCCAGCGGAATACCCTTCATTACAGTAAGCATGGACATCAAAGCCCCATACACCCGTCCTGCCTTTCCTCGAACCAGCTCTGCAATATCCGGATTCTTTTTCTGGGGCATAATACTGCTGCCTGTGCTATAGGCATCATCCAGCTCCACAAAACGATATTCATTGCTGTTCCAGATAATAATTTCCTCGCTGAAACGGCTTAAATGCATGGCAATCATAGACAGAGCAGATAAAAGCTCAATCACATAATCGCGATCGGAAACAGAATCCATACTGTTTAAAGTAGGACCATAAAATCCAAGAAGCTCTGCCGTATATTCCCGATCCAGAGGATAGGTGGTTCCTGCCAGGGCGCCGGAGCCCAGCGGGCAGTAATTCATCCGCTCCCGGATATCATGAAGGCGTCCCCGATCCCTGGAAAACATTTCAAAATACGCGCCTACATAATGGGCCAGCGTTACCGGCTGTGCCTTCTGCAGATGGGTAAAACCAGGCATAAAGGTATCTGTATTAGCCTCCATAATTGCCAGAAGCTCCTCTAAAAGCTTCCGAACCAGTCCGTCCAGTTCATCAATTTCATCACGGCAGTAAAGCTTCATATCAAGAGCTACCTGGTCATTGCGGCTCCGGCCCGTGTGCAGCCGTTTTCCTGCATCTCCAATACGCTCAATCAAATTGGCCTCTACAAAAGAATGAATATCCTCATGCTCTTTTGTAAATTCCAGCTTTCCGGACTCAATATCTGCCAGAATTCCCTTCAGACCTCCAATAATGGCCTCCCGATCCTCTTCTGATACAATTCCCTGCTTCGCCAGCATGGTCACATGAGCAATGCTTCCCTGAATATCCTGATGGTAAAACTTCTGATCAAAGGACAGAGATTCATTAAAATTGTGTACCAGCTGATTCTCTTCCTTTGTAAAACGTCCTCCCCACAGCTTCATAATCTAGTCTCCTTTATTTTCCGTTTTTATCTTGTCGGCCGTTTCTTTTCCGCCCGCTCTTCGTATTCAAACTCTTCCTGATACCGCCTCCAGTATCTTCCTCCTGCTGCAATCAGGAAAAGCACAGCCACACTTCCAAGAGAAATCATCCATCCAGACGTCAGTCCTTTGGGATTGTATTTCATGGAAATCGTATGGCTTCCCGGCGTCAGCCTCACACCGATAAATGCATCCAGCATCTTTTCCGGCGGCTGCTCCACACCGTCCACATTTACTCTCCATCCCTCATCATAAGGAATAGTTGTCATCATCAAACCGCTTTCCTCGCAGGAAATGGTTCCCTCCAAAGAGGTATCCGTCCAGCTGCTCAGAACCCATGGCTTAGCAGACAGCTTCTCATACACAGCCTTCAGGCCGCTTTCTGAAAACCGGTATACATCCGCCCAGAAATCGCTGCCCTCTTCTGCCTCCAGAACCACTTCTTCACCAGCCTCGCAGTATCCCAGCTCCACCAGATACCCTCTGTCCGTATTATCAAAGGTTTTGCTTCCCTTCCAGGTAGTGGCCTTCACCTTTTTTACCGACTTTCCTCCAGTGTAGGCGTAATACTCTCCCCCGATTTCCGGAGTAAAAGTCACTTTTTTCCCATCTGAAACTGTATCCAGCACAGTAACAAGCACCGGCTCCGTATTCAGAGCTGAAGTCAGATTATTCTGGACATCTGCAGGTTTTCCTGTATCCACATCCCACTGCTCTTCAAAATCAGCCCCTACCCAAAAGCCCAGAGGAAGCGAATAGCTGTTTTCACAAAGCCATACCCCCTCATCCTCTGCTTCCACAGTTCTCAGTTCCGATGGATCCGGCTGCTCCGAATACAGCCCGTATTTCACAGAAAACAGCGAATCCACCAGAGGGGTTCCTCCGGTAATGCTGTAAGCATTAGTAGAGCTTTCACATCCCAACTTCTTAAACAGCTTCGACAAGTCTGCATTTGCTGTTGAAGAAAACAGAGAGACTGAAGGAAAATGCATCCAGGCTCCGTCATTTTTCGTTTTTCTCGTTACCTTCTCCATACGGAAAAAGGTTTTGTTAGGCTGCACAGAATCCACCAGTCGTTCTACGGCATGATTATCTGCTTTATAGGCAGTTCTGCTGGTAGTTGTCACACTGGTCACAGTCATATTGACTGCTGCCTCAATCGAAACCACCGTCAGCGCCAGAAGAGCTGCCAGGTTCTGATATTTGATTCCCTTCTTATATAAATAAATCACTCCCAGATAAAGAGCCAGGAATAGAATCGCCACATAGAACACAATAAAATGAAAATGCGATTCTGTTGTCAGCTTCTGTGCCAGAAGTACAAAAACTACAGCTCCTGCAAACGCCCCGGTAATCTGTTTCCAGGGAATCTGCTCCAGATGCGTATACGCCCGATAACAGGCCGACAGCACCAGGAAAATATAAATATAAGACTGGCGGCAGGGCAGACTGTTGGGATAATGAAAGCCATGCCAGATAAAATTCAGAACATTGATAGAGAAACTGGCCAGGAAAAACAGCAGTAGCGTACAGGTCACAACCTTTTCCTTTGCCCGAATCTGCCTGCAGGCCAGATATAATGCAAAAAACATCAGGACTGCAACGCCGCAGTAGAGATTCGGCCAATGATCCAGTCCAATCTCCGTTTCCACATTTCCAATATGACGGGCAAGCATATCAAAAATAGGAAAATACTCACTGAAGGTTTTCGGAAAATTCACATCTCCAGATGCTGTTGTCTGCAGCACATAGATTTCCGGCAGAAGCACTGCCGCTGCCAGCCCCCCGGCCAAAAGAGAATACACCGTAAACCGGAAGGTTCTTCCTATGAACTTCTCCCAGTTCATATCCTCGTCCAAAACCAGAAGTGCTCCAAAATACAGAACCATGAAAATGCAGGTCATAATCGAAATATAGTAGTTGGACAGAATCGAAAGGCCCAGAGCTATACAATACATAAGGCCCTTTCCCTCTCGAACCAGCCGTTCCAGGCCAAAAACAATCAGAGGGAATAAAATAATGCAGTCCAGCCACATAATATTCCAGCTGTAGGCCGCCATATACCCGGACAGAGCATAAAAAATTCCGAAAAAGGCAATCCCAAAATCACGGGTATGGCAATGCTTTCTTAAATACCAGGCCATAGCCAGACCAGAAAGTCCTGTCTTTATGACAATAGAATATGTCATAAATTCGATTACAAGACTCTTCGGGCATAAAATCAGCAGCCAGTTTAAAGGGCTTGCCAGATAATAAGCGTACAGCGCTGAAAAATTCACTCCCATCCCCACATCCCAGCTGTAAAGCAGGCTTCCTCCATGCGTCAGCTTATACTGGAACTCAGAGAAAAACGGGGCATACTGGTGATACATATCTGTCCGCAAAAAGGATTCTTCTCCAAAGGGAAAAATCCCTCTCTGAATAAAAATAATCAGAAGAACCATAACCGGCACAAAAAACGCTGCCAAAAGCCCGTCTCCCGGACGTATCATCCCCTGTCTGGCCGTCCGGCCTCCTGCTGCTTTTCGGACAGGCGCATTTTTTTTCACCGGCTTTGGAGAAATCAGTTCCGGTCCCTTCTCCTGATTCTTTTCATGAGGAATGTTTTGATAGAAACTGCCTCCCGGCGCCTCTGTCTGTATCGTCCACTCCAGAGACTCGTCCTTTTTGCTGCAGCTGTCATGCTCCTGTTGTGTTAAGCTGTCTCCATCATATTCTTCCGACAAAAATTCTGCTCTCTTCTGCTCCGAATCACACTCTTCCTGCGCCCTTTCTATCAGGCTTCCTGCTCTGTTTCTTTCCTCTTCCTCAAATTCGTCCAGAAAATCACTTCCATTTTCTTCCGGAAATCCCTCCAAAAGGATCTCATCTGCCTCATCAGAATAACCTTCCGATAACGCCCGTTCCAGATCCTCATCAAAATATCCTTCCGGTATATCTTCATCTAAATACGAATCTCCAGCAGTTTTTGTCTTCCAGGCAACATGGCGTTCTCCCTCTGATTTCCAGACTTTGTCGGCCTCATTTTCCCTTCCGGCTCCCTTTTCCCGCTTCTCCACCCTTGCTACTGCCGACTCCATCTCAGCCAACAGCTCCTCCATAGAGCTTCTCTGCTTTTTTTCATTTACCATAAGTAAATCTTCCAATTCTTTCGTCGTTCGGGTGATTTTCCTGTCCCTCATAACCGGTTTCTCCTTATTTATGCTTTTCCCGATTCTTCTCTGATTTAAAAATGAACAGCTTACTGAACAGATAGTTAAGCACCAGTGAAATGGCTGAAACCACAATCTTGCAGATAAAATCCTGATGAATTTCCAAACCATCCACCAAAACAATCATCGCTATCATGGTAAAGACTCCAGTTGCCGCCCGGCAGATTACAAAAGGAACAAACTCGCTCCATATCTTCTTCGGATGAAGATCCAGGCTGGCAAAGACAAACAGCTTATTTGTTATAAAAGCAAACAAAACCGCCGCCGCCCAGGACAGTGCTGTTGCAAGCCGGTAATCTATACCACCCTGGCGCATATACCAGTAGCTAAGCCAGTCTACAAGCGTGGTCAGAACCCCAAAAAACAGATAGGAAACTGTTTCTCTGTTTACAAGCTTTCTCCATAATTTCTCTATCATACCTTTTCTCCCTGCATGTAGTCTATTGTATTATAGGGCAGGAAAAGCAAAAAGTAAAGGGAATGTGCCTTGTAACTCCCATTCTGATGTGGTAAAATAATTGTAGTAATTTTTGAAAATAAATACAAGGAGAAGTGCCATGTTTGGATTTTTTAAAAAGAAAAGTGAACCCAAAGAATTAAAAGCCATGGTCAATGGCGAAGTAATTTCTGTTACTGAAGTAAAGGATGATGTATTCTCCTCCTGTATGTTAGGCAAAGGCATTGCCATCCATCCCACGGACGGTGTTGTAGTCGCCCCCGTTGACGGAGAAATTTCCGTTACCATGGAGGGAACCAATCATGCTGTGGGTATCCGTATTGCCGAAGGCTTTGATCTGCTGATTCACATCGGTCTTGATACCGTATCCTTAAACGGTGAGGGCTTTACCTCCCATATTTCCATGGGACAGAAGGTAAAAGCCGGCGATAAACTGATCACTTTCGACAAGGCTCTGGTTGAATCCAAAGGTCTGTGCTCCGATGTAATCCTGATCGCACTGGATAATCCGGCTCTCCCGGCTCTGGACTTTAAGACCGGTATGACCGCTTCTGCCGGTGAAACCGTAGTTGCAACCTGGTAACTGTAAAAAGGACATCAGATGATACTGTCTGATGTCCTTCTTTCCTTTATCCTTATCTGATTTTCTAACATTTATACATATCCCAGCAGGCCAGGCAGCCACATGGACAATGCCGGAATGTAGGATACCATCAAAAGAACAATGAAAATTGCTGCAAAATATGCCAGTAATGGTCGAATCACTTCTTCAATCTTCGTTTTTCCTACCTTTACACCGACAAACAGTGTCGTTCCTACCGGAGGCGTAATGGTTCCGATACACAGGTTAAAGATAATCATAATACCGAAATGAATGGTATTCATGCCCAGTGTCTGACAAATTGGAAGGAAAATCGGTGTAAAAATCAGGCAAGCCGGCGTCATATCCATAAAGGTTCCCACAATCAGCAGCAGAATATTAATAATAAACAAAATGACATATCTGTTGTCACTGATTCCAAGCATAGCCTCAGAAACCGCAGTCGGAATGCCTGTAAATGCCATTACCCAGCTCATAATACTGGAAACGCCTATCAGGAAAATAATAATTCCAGTCATTTCCGCACTGTCCAAAAAGATTTTCGGAAGCTCAGACGGCTTAATCGATTTATAAAAGAAAACAGACAATACCATACTGTACACAACTGCTACAACACTTCCCTCTGTTGCTGTAAAAATACCGGAAATAATGCCTCCAATAACCACAACTATCATAAACAGACAGGGAATTGCTTGCAAAAATACCTTCATTTTTTCACTTAAGGTAAACTTTTTCGTACTGCGATAACCCTTCTTTTTTGCAAAAACATAGATTACAATCATACATGCCAGTCCCCAGAGAATACCGGGAATATATCCTGCCATAAAGAGAGCTGCAACCGAAGTTCCACCGCTGACAAGAGAATACGTAATCATTACATTGCTGGGAGGAATCAAAAGTCCCGTAGGCGCTGTTGCAATATTGGCTGCCGCGGAGAAAGCTCTGTCATACCCTTCTTCTTCCTCAATCGGTCCAATAATGGATCCCATAGCAGAAGCTGCCGCTGTACCGGAACCGGAAATCGCACCAAAAAGCATATTGGCAACTGCATTGGTATGAGCCAGTGCACCGGGAATACTTCCTGTAAAAATTTTAGCAAAATTAATCAGACGAATGGCAATTCCGCCCTTGTTCATCAGATTTCCAGCCAGAATAAAAAACGGAATCGCCAGAAGACTGAAAACTGAAATACCAGAAAAAATTCTCTGAGCGCCCGTAAGAACGGATGCTCCCATATCAAGAACTGGAAGAATTGCTCCAATCGAGGACACAGCCAGAGCAACTGCAATCGGCACACCAGCCAGAAGCATTATTACCAAAAGCACTAAAATAATCAGCCCGCAGGCAACTGCGATTGTCATAATCTCACTTCCCCCTTCTCCTTAAATTCCATGTGAGCCACATCTATGGCATTCATGAGGCTAAAAATCATAATCAGAGCTCCTGTCACCGGTACAATCACATAAATATATGCCATCGGTACCTGTAAGGAGGCCGTTTTCTGAATCATAGTCAATTTGGTAATAGCGATACCGCCGTATACCATGACAACTGCTGCCAAAAGGAAAGAAAGAAGGTCAATTCCAATTTCCAGATATTTTCTTGGCGCTCCCGTCAGCTGATCTGCCAGAAATCCCATTCGCATATGATCCCGCTTTCCAAATACATAAGCTGATGCCAGCAACGCCATCCAAGTAAAGGAATAGGTCAGAAGCTCCTCCGATACCGTACTCGGTTTATTGAAAAAATAGCGGGTTACAATCTGGTAACTTCCAATCAGTGTCATAAAAACAAACAGTGCAATAATCACAATTCCCAGACCCTTCATAATTCCCGCTTTTGCCTTATGCATTGCTTCCATTTTATTCTCCCCCCTTTACTTTTTGATTCACTTCCTGAATATGATCATAAAAATCACGAATTTTCTCATTTTCCTGAAGCATCGTATCATGAAGCGGGAGAACCTTCTGTTTAAATGCATCTACATCTACATCGATAAACTCCACACCCATATCTTCTGCCGCAATCCGTTTTGCCTCTTCTGCACTTTTTTCCCACTCCTCCAGTTCTACCTCTGTTGAAAGAGCAGCGGCCTCTTTAAAAATCTGATAATCCTCATCACTCAGACTGTTTAAGAATTTCAGATTTGCTACCAGCATGTCCGGAACCATCTGATGTTTGTTGTAGGAATAATATTTCGCTACCTCTCCATGCTTGTTATTGGTCAAAGCCAGTTCATTATTCTCAGCTCCGTCAATGACTCCCTGCTGAATCGCTGTGTATACTTCTCCAAATCCCATTGGTGCAGCAGCCGCATCAAATGCCTTCACCATTGCAACACTGGCCGGACTCTGCTGCACACGGATTTTTTTGCCTTTCAGATCCTCTGGTGTTTTAATCGGACTCTTACCGTAAAAATTTCTGGTCCCTGCATTGTACCAGGTTACCACACGGAAACCAGCCTCATCTGTAGATTCATAAATTCTTTCCATGTAGTCTGTATCCTGCATAACCGCCTTGTACACCTCTTCGGAATCAAACAAATACGGCATACTGAAAATCTCATAAACATCCGCAAAGGTTTCCAAATTGGCCGTGCCTGCCACTACAAAATCAATGGCTCCTGTCTGTGTCAGCTCAATGGCTTTCTGTGCAGAACCTAACAGCTCATTGGGAAAAATCTGAATTTCATATTTATCCCCTAGATTTTCTTCTACATACTCTTTAAAAGCCAGAAGTCCCAGATGTTCCGGGTGGGTTTCTGCCTGAGCATGAGAAATACGGACAATCCTCTTGCCTCCGGTCAGAGAAGCACAGCCAGTCAATCCCACTGCTGCTGCACTAAGAGCAAGAAGTGTCAGCTTTTTCATTATCTTCCTCACGTCACTACTTCCTTTCTATCTTCCCATAAGTTATTGATAAACTCAGTATAAAGAAAGGACCGCCGGATTGATACCGTAAATATTTGACATGCAGGAAGAAAATTTTGTCATACTGTCTGCGTCTGCCAGAGCAGGAAATCAGGGCGTCCTGCATACACCAGGACTGAATTTCAAAGCTGCCTTCACACGCTGTCTCTGTACTCGGAAGGATTCATTCCCGTAATCCGCTTAAATACCTTGGCAAAATAATTTGCATCATAATATCCAACCAGCATACTGACCTCACGGACACTGACATTTTTCTCCCGAAGAAGTCTCCTTGCCTCATGAATTCGAAAGGCAGTCAAATAGGCTGTAAAATTCTGATCAAAGCACTGCTTAAACAGCTTACAGAAATAGGCATCGGAGTAATTCATCATCCGTGCCGCATCCTGCATAGAAATATCCCGCATATAGTTTTTCTGAATATATCGACGAATTTTCTCTGCCGCCTGTCCCAGACGATCCGGTTCCTCCATATCTGCCTCATCCTTAAACTCCGCTCCATAAACCTCCTCTTTCCGGGACTCTTCCCCAAGGCATTCACAGCTCCTGTTCAGTTCTTCAAACTGCCGTCTCCTCTGAATTCGCCGCATGGCCTCCTCCATAACAGCAGTCAGCTCCTCCTCCTCACAGGGCTTCAAAAGATAATCCAATGCGTGGATCGCAATGGCCCGCTTGGCATAAGAGAATTCATCATAAGCAGTCAGAAAAATAATTTCGCAGCCCTCGTCCAGCCTTCGGATCTGCTCTGCAGCCTCCACACCATTCATCTCTGGCATGGAAATATCCATAATCACAATCTGGCACCGTTCCTGCGAACAGAGTTTAATTGCTTCCGTTCCGTCCACAGCCTGCAGAATCACTAAATTCTCTCCAAAACGCTTCAAAAGCCTTCTGGCAAGAGCCATCCTCTCTATCTGCTCATCATCTGCCAGCAGTACCTTATAGCTCTCTTTTTTTTCATTTTCCTGATTCACTGTTTTCCTCCTTATAGTGTTCCGGTGTAAATACTAGCTGCACTACAGTTCCACACCCACGCCTGCTGTAAAGGAACATTTCCCCATCCCGGTACATGGTGTGAATTCTTCGGTAAATATTACCGACTCCAATCCCTGTTCCCTGCTCATCCCCTTCTGTTAATGCCCTTTTGATCGCCTCCAGCTTCTCGGATTCCATTCCCTCCCCTGTATCCGCTACAGAAATCCATAGTCTTTGTTTATCCTTCCAGCTTCTTACAAGAATTTTTCCTCCTTTGCTTCTGGTTGAAAGACCATGTTTCACCGCGTTTTCCACCAATGGCTGCAGCATAAAAGACGGCACCAGAATTTCCAATGTTTCCGGCGAACAGTCTGTGAAATACTGTATTCGTTTTCCAAATCGCATCTGCTGCAAATACATATAGTCCTGAACCACCCGCAGTTCCCGTTCCAGAGGCATAACAGAGGCTGCTGATTTCAAATTGTAGCGAAACAACCGGCTTAATGCGTGAATCATTTTCTCTGTTGCAGCTGCATCTTCAATTTGAGCTGTCCCCGCAATCATATTTAATGTATTAAAAAGGAAATGCGGATTGATCTGACTTTTCAGCATCTGCAGTCGAACCGCTTCCAGCTGTCGTTCCTTTTCATGATTTTCCTTCAGTGTCTCTATATACCCCTTCGTAGCTGCCTTCATTTTATTGAAAGAGCGAATCAGCAGTCCAATTTCACCCTCTCCCGTTTCCTTAAGTTCTGGACCGGAAAAGTCATTCTTTCCAATCCGTTCTGCCTCTCCGGCCAACATCACCACCGGCTCTACAATCTTTCGGCGGACGGTTCTGCTTAACTGCCAGACCATCCAGAGGACTCCTGCTCCCCAGAGAATGCCAACCGCCGGAAGCATCGAAAATAAGAATCGATTTTTCTCGTACTCTTCATTTCCATCCTTCACAGTCATCTGCTCCAGCTGGCCAGCCCGATCTTTCATATATGTCTGAACCCGGTAGATGCGATACAGACGTTCCACATATTCCGGCTCCTGTCTTTCTGTATGTTCAAAAATTTCCAGTTCTTTTTCATAAGTATCATACATATTTCGGATAGACCAGATCCAGGCATACCGCTCCTCCCCAACCTTTTGATAATCAAATGGAAGAGCCTCCAGACATGCCTGCGTATTTTCCCTGGTCTCCAAAAAGCGTTTTCGATCCTCTGGCATCGAGGTGCTGACATAATGCTCAAAGGCCAGACTTTCCGCGTCTATGGCTGACCAGAAAGCCAGACTTTCTGCGTTACTTTCTAAAATTGCACCAAAGCCTCCTAGTCCAAACCAGGTTATCAACAGATTCGCACTCATAGAAAAAAAGACCACTGCTCCGGCACATGCAGCGATCCGCTTTACTTTTTTCTCCAACGAAAACCCATATTTTCCCATATACTTCCTCCTGCGCACTCTGTTTTGCATAGTATAGCATGTTCCTGACTGCTCTGGGTAGTTCTGTTTCTTCTATAATAAAGATTCTTTTCAACTTCTTAACAAAACAAAAGAATTGCCAACAAAAAAACTGGCAAGAAACACAAATCGCGTGTTTCTTACCAGTTTTTTTACTGTAATGGATAAAGTGTCATAATCCAGCCTACCGACACGATACAGCAGATGATTGCCAACGGAAGAGACTGCTTAATCATAGATTTCTGATCATATCCTCCATAGCTCATCAAATACGGAACAGCCGCTGTTGCCATCGGTGTCATATAGGCAGACAGACAGGCTGCCTGAATCAGAATCATCAGTCCTACCGGATTTGCTCCGATAGATGCACAGGTTGCAATTGCAATCGGATGGAAAATCATCATGCATCCCCGGTTTGACATTACCTGTGTCAGCATGAACGGTACAATGAAGAAAATCAAACCAATAATATAGGAATTTCCTCCTACCATCTGAACTACGTTAGCAATCATTCCTCCGATTAACTCACCTGCTCCTGTTGAAGACAATGCTCCTGCAATTCCCAAAGCTCCAACAATCAAAAGCAGCATACTTACCGGAATGGCTGCTGTAGCCTCCTTCGGCTTTAAAACTCCGCACCAAACCATCAGCAGGGCGCCGATTACTGTAACCTGCCAGTTCTCCAGTCCCAGCTGTTTTGCAAACATCAAAGCAATGGCATCTCCGAAGAAAATCAGAATTCCGGCATATTCCTGGAAATTGTTCAAAGGAGCCTTGGCAGCTGCCTTTTTTACTTCCTTCATATCTCCGCCTATAACAGGCTCATCCGGAGCAAATCTGGTAGCAATAAAACCGCAGTACAGAACACAGATAATCAACATGGGAAGGCGGGCTTTCATTGGATCCAGAAGTCCTACCGTATAATCCAGATATCCATAGCTTTCCAGATATCCGTTTAATTCTGCTGCAATCGTCGCACCTGCGCCAACCGGAAGCGTACAGCAGGTAACAATCGTAGTTACGCCCAAAGAAAACATTACTTTACTGGATTTCAGCCCCATACTTTCTGCAGAAGCAGCCAGCATGGGAGCAACAATACCGAATACTGCCACCGGGCTCTGCACAAACTGGCTGAGAATCATTCCGATCAGCACATACCCAAAAACCATCTTGGCCATATTTCCCTTAGACATACTGGAAATTTTATCTGCAACCTTCATGCAGAATGCTGTTCTGTTAAAGCCTGCAGCTACGATACACATACCTGCAATCATAATGACATTGCCATTGGCAAAATACCCGACAGCTGTCTTTGCATCCAGACAGCCGGTCAGAGACAGAGCTGTCAAAGAACTGATAGCAAAGGTTGCCAGACTGAGTTTTCCGCTGCAATACCCAATAACGGTAATTGCAAAAATTATCAGACATATAGTTAGCTGACTCATAAACACCTCCAAAAAATAATAAATTTCCCCCAAAAAAAGCGCAAAAAAAGAAAGCCCTGCCAAAACTGCTTCTCCAGGTACAGTTCTTCTTTTGTATAAAACGATTCTATTCTGCCAGAATCGATGTACAGATCTGATACCAGCGATAAGGTTCCGGATTGAATGTCCTGCCGGAACAGTTTCTGGAAATCAGAATCTCATTTACCTTTCTCATATATTCATTCAGATCCTCCCCTGATGCCCTTGCATTGTTATGATGAAGAGGAAGCATCAGCTGAGCCCCCATTTGCTCAATCATATCTGCATACTGTTCCGGTGTGTAGCTCCTGATCCGGTGACGCAGCATCAGATTTGGCCGTTCCTTCTGCACATGCTGCAGATGCTCTTCAAAATCCCTGCCTGCACTAAAGTCGATCCGATAGTTATTTTTTGTCTCAATCAAGTAGTTAAAATTATACATGGAACCTAAAGGCCCTAAATTACTGGGGCATGAAATTCCAAATCCCTCTGAACCATCGTAAAGGCTTCTGGGATCACTGGGCCTCTGGAATTTTCCCTCTCGGAATGCCCGGTTATCATGAGCCCCAGGATAAACCTTCAGCGTAAAATCATCAAAATAATAGGTGTTTCCAGGATACAGCGGATAAATCGCCCCATACGGAATATCGTAGGCCTTGGCTACCTCCATAGCACATTCTGCCGGAACAAGGACACGTCCATAAAAACGATTCCAAAGTTCTCCCACCAGATTACTGTGATCCCCATGAACATGATTCAGCAAAATATAATCTGCTCCTGTAAAATCTTCTGCTGAAAATCCACGTTGGGCATAGATTTCCTTTTCCAGCTTCTGGTTTCTGGTCAGCTCTGTCATTCCATCAAAATGACTGGCATCCCAATAAAAAGGATCTGTTACCAGTACCTTGCCTCCCGGCAATACCATCTCGTAACACTGCACAGAAATCCATCTCAATCTTAAAGCCTGAGAAATCATTTCCTCTGCATATGGCTCTGCCATCACATTCCCTCCTTCTTTTGTTTCACTTCTGTTAAATTCAGTATAACACAGGAATATACATTACTCAAATTCATTATTGTCAAATAATAATTCCTTTGTGGAATTATCCATCGTCTGTCCAGAAGACTGAAGAATTAGCAGCATCAGATACTTCATAGCCGCAGACAGATTTTTGTCACTGCGGAACACCATCATAACTGTCTGCTCCATAAGTTCCACCTTTTTTAAGGAGAGATAGCGGATTTTTTTCTTGCCAACAGGCACGGACATAAACATCGCTGCCCCCAGACCGCATTCCACTGCATCCATCAGACTTCGAACATCACTCACCTGCAGAACCATCTTCGGATTTAACCCATACCGTTCACAAAGTTCCTTTGTCAGCACTCCGGAATTTGTAGATACAGGCAAGGTTACCATGTCTATGCCATTTAAGTATTCCGGTTCAATCACCGGATAGCTGCAGTTCTCATCTTCATAAGCTTTTTCAAGCAGTGGAGAGCCCTCTGGCACAGCCACTACCAGCTGGCTTTTTCCCATAGGCAGATATGTATATCCTGGAAGCCGCTCCACATTGGTCACCAGCACCAGATCTTGTTCATTATTTTGCAGACCCATCATCAGCTTTCTGCTGGTCTCTCCCTTTGCATAAATCATAATCTCTGGGTATCTCTTATAAAATTCAGGAAAAATATTTTCCACCATTTCACTGGTTCGCCCCATACTGAAGCCAAAACGGATTCTGGATTTTTCCATTACAGACTGACGCTGCAGCTGTTCTGCCAGCTGATGATCCATGTTCATAATTGCCCGCCCAATCTCCACATATCGCTGTCCGGCTTCTGTCAGAAGGAACTGCTTTCCCTTCCGGACAAACAGCTCCATTCCCAGCTTTTGTTCTGTACGCTGAAGAAATTTTGTTAAAGCAGACTGAGTTATAAACAGGTGATCTGCTGCTTTAGAAATTCCCCCTTTTTCTGCAATCGCCACAATATACTCATAATCCCGAATATCCATTATCCATCTCCTTTTTCTGTCAGGCTCATCCCTCCGCGCCTCCCTCCTAAGGCAGGCTCTGTCTTCTGTCAGTATAACGTAAAAATGCCCTCTTTGAAAGAATAGATTCTTCATCCCCTCTTCCAAAAAAGGCATTCTCTGTTATTTTCTGTATTTTGTCTGCGTATCCCTCTGCTCCTGCCTGTGCTTTTACCTGCACTTTTGCTTTGCTTCTGCTTACGCCTCTACTTTCACTTCTTCGCCGCTTCTCCGGTTCTCCAGAATCTTGTCAATGCTGACAATCTTCACGCACAGGGAAAACAGCTCCATAGCCAGCTCCAAATCTGCTAACGGCGGATAAGAAGGCGCGATTCTGATATTGCTGTCATGAGGATCCTTTCCATATGGATAGGTTGCGCCTGCGCTGGTCATCACCAGTCCTGCCTTTTTGCAGCGGGCAACAATGGCCTTGGCACAGCCGTCCAGAGAATCAAAGGAGATAAAATATCCTCCCTTTGGCTCTGTCCATGTTCCAATATTCAGTCCTCCCAGTTCCTGTTCCAGAATCCGGATCACCGCCTCAAATTTAGGACGCATCACATCTGCATGGAGGCGCATATGCTCCACCATACCGTGTATATCTTTAAAATAGCGAACATGACGCAGCTGATTTACCTTATCATGTCCAATGGTCTGGAACTTTAACTGCTTTTCAATATCTTCCAGATTATTCCGGGAAGCTGCAATCGCTGCAATTCCGGAACCCGGGAAGCTGATTTTTGATGTAGATGAGAATTTGTAAACCATATCCGGATTTCCTGCACGCTTACACTCAGCCAGAATCTCAATCAGGTGATCCTGATCGTGATCGTACAGATGATGAAGTCCATAAGCATTATCCCAGTAAATACGGAAATCAGGCGCTGCCGGCTTCAGACGTGCCATACGGCGTACAGTCTCATCAGAATAGCTGTTTCCGGTCGGATTGGAATATTTGGGTACACACCAGATTCCCTTAATGCTTTCATCCTCAGCCACCATCTTTTCTACCAGATCCATATCCGGACCATTTCCAAGAAGCGGCACATTGATCATCTCAATGCCAAAATACTCTGTAATTGCAAAATGGCGGTCATAGCCCGGTACGGGACAGAGGAACTTTACCTTGTCCAGCTTGCACCAGGGAGTGCTTCCCATCACGCCGTGAGTCATAGAACGTGATACGGTATCAAACATAACATTCAGGCTGGAGTTCCCATAAATAATAATATTCTCAGGGGATACCTCCATCATATCTCCAATCAGCTCTTTCGCTTCCTTGATACCTGTCAACACACCGTAGTTACGGCAGTCTGTGCCATCCTCACAGGTCAGGTCGTCATTGCTGCTTAGAACATCCATCATTCCCATAGACAGATCCAGCTGCTCTACACTGGGCTTGCCCCGGGACATATCCAGTCTCAAATCCTTACCCTGATATTCCTTATACTGTGCAGACAGCTGCTTTCTGAGTGCCTGCAGTTCTTCATTGCTCATCTCTGCGTATGGCTGCATCTTTTTCTTCCTCCTCATACGGGTTTCCACCTTCGTTCTCGTTATTCTTCTCGTCACCCTTTACATATATCAGGTTCAGTGATTGATTTTACACGAAATTTTCCTGTTTTACAATCTATTTTTGAAAAAAAAGTGTTTTTCGTAAAAAAACATTTGTCCGCCTCTGTTTTACATGGCGATTTTGGAATTATTTCACAAAGCAATTTCTTTCCTTCCATCTATTGACACATTTCTCAAAAATATAGTAGAATGTGCAGGAAAGAAAGGTGATAAAATATGTCAAGTACAACTATTTCAAGGCAGCCGGAGCAAAATAAAATGGGTACCATGCCCGTTAACCGGCTGCTTATTTCCATGTCCCTGCCCATGATTATTTCCATGCTGGTGCAGGCGCTCTACAATATTATTGACAGCGTATTTGTGGCGCAGATCAGTGAAGCGGCCCTGGCAGCCGTATCCATGGCCTTCCCTGTTCAGAGTCTGATGATAGCCGTTTCCACCGGTACCTGTGTCGGTGTCAACGCCCTTCTGTCCCGCTCTCTCGGTGAAGGAAAACCAGAAGAAGCCCGTCTTACTGCAGTAAACGGTATTTTCCTGGCAATCCTGGGGGCTTTGTCCTTCCTTCTGTTTGGACTTTTCGGAGCTCATACCTATTTTTCCAGCCAGACCTCCGATCCGCTTATTATCGAATACGGTACACAGTATCTGGAAATCTGTACGGTGTTCTCCTTCGGAATCTTTGGCGAAATCATCCTGGAGCGAATTCTTCAGTCTACCGGACGAACCATCTACAATATGTACTCTCAAGGCGCAGGAGCAATTATCAATATCGTTCTGGATCCCATTATGATATTTGGTCTGTTTGGATGTCCGGCTATGGGAATCAGCGGCGCTGCAGCTGCAACCGTTATCGGCCAGATTGTTGCCATGTTCCTGGCGCTGTATTTCAATTTAAAGAAAAACCATGATGTCAGCATTGACATGCGCGGCTTCCGTCCTAATGCGAGGATCATCCGGATTATTTACTCTGTCGGACTTCCGTCTATTATTATGCAGTCCATTACCTCTGTTATGACCTACGGAATGAATCTGATTCTTATCAGCTTTTCCGCTACCGCTGTAACCGTTCTTGGTATTTATTTCAAGCTGCAGAGTTTTATCTTCATGCCGATTTTCGGCCTGAACAATGGCATGATTCCGATTATCGCATACAATTACGGCTCCCGCAGCAAAAAAAGAATTATGGATACAGCCAAGTTAAGCATAGCCATTGCTATCGGCATTATGCTTCTGGGACTGGTTATTTTCCAGGTATTCACCCCTCAGCTTCTCATGCTTTTCAATGCGTCAGACAGTCTGCTGGAAATAGGGATTCCTGCCCTGCGCACCATCAGCCTCAGCTTCCTGTTTGCCGGCTACTGCATCATTACCGGTTCCGTATTTCAGGCTCTGGGAAACGGTGTATACAGCCTGATTATTTCTGTTGCAAGACAGCTTCTCTGCATTCTGCCCCTGGCCTACATTTTTTCTCATGTCTGGGGACTTCATGCAGTATGGTTTGCCTTCCCCATGGCAGAGATTATTTCCACCCTGCTGACATCGATTCTGTTCAAACGGATTTATAACAAAAAAATCAAGGTTCTGGAATAATGTAGTAACAGTTCTGTTACATAATATATAGCAATTCAGAACGGAGGGATTTACATGTCACTAATTGAACTTTTCATCATTGCCGTAGGACTTTCTATGGACGCCTTTGCTGTCTCAATCTGCAAGGGACTGTCCATGCGAACTATGAGCCTGAAAAATGCTGTGATTGTAGGCCTTTATTTCGGCGGTTTTCAGGGGCTGATGCCGCTGATTGGCTATTTTCTTGGCATTCATTTCCAGCAGGCCATCACTTCCTATGACCACTGGATTGCCTTTATTCTTCTGGGAATCATCGGAATCAGCATGATACGGGAGGCTCTGTCCGGAGAAGAAGAGTCCTGCAATGCCTCTCTGGCCATTGGCGATATGCTGGTTCTAGCTGTTGCCACCAGCATTGATGCCCTGGCCGTTGGCGTTACCTTTGCATTTCTTCAGGTAGAAATTCTTCCGGCTATCTCCTTTATCGGATGTACTACATTTCTCCTGTCTGGAATCGGTGTAAAAGTAGGAACCGTTTTCGGATGCCGATATAAGGCAAAAGCTGAGATTTTTGGCGGAACTATTCTGATTCTTATGGGCTGTAAAATATTAATCGAGCATCTGTTTTTCTGACAGATGCCCGATTTTTTTACAACGCTATCTCTCGAAAACCTCCCCCCGGCTTCAATACACTTACCCGGCGGAATCCGCAGTCCCAGGCAAGCTTCTGCGCCAGTTCAAAGCTGCCGCAGATATGCTCTGTGCTGTGACTGTCAGAATTAATGATAATCCGTCCCCCCATTTGACAAAGCTCCCGCAGAAGAACCGACGACGGATAGGGCGCTGTTCTGTATTTCCGTCCTATAGCCCCGGTATTGATTTCAAAGGGGACCTCTGCCTGCTGCAGATATTTCATAGCTGCCAGAGCCGGCTCCAGATAGGCATCGCTGGTTTCATCAAAATACTTTCCGCCCTCGTTAAATTTTGTCAGCAGATCAAAATGTCCAATCCAGGTACACCTGGTTCTGTCCCATACCGTAGCCTCCAGCTCGTAGTAATCACGGATAAAGGCGTACCAGTCGCCTTTCCAGAGACGCTCTACTGCCTCTGTCAGCTTCTCCTCCGTATCATCTACGGAAATATATTCTCCGTTTTTCTTTACGCAGTGGGCAGAGCCTATGGAATACTCTGCCTTTTGAACCGGTCCCAGGCAGTCCAGTTCGATTCCAATATAAAGATTCATTCTCCCCCTGTATTCGTCACGAAGCTGCTCCAATTCTCTCTGGTATTCCTCCAGAATTCTGTCATTCATTCCAAAGCCAGGCTCACAAAAGGAATAATCTCCGTGTCCAGAGATACCGAAGTCCGTCAGTCCTTTCCGAAAAGCGGACTCTACCATCTGGCGCGGTGTGTTTTTTCCATCGCAGAAGGTTGTATGCGTGTGGAAATCTGCTCTCAGATTCATAATTTTTCTCCTTTCGATGCCAGCGGTCTATGTACTCCTGCCGCCTTCTCCCCTTTATCCGGTTATTCCTGAAAATCAAAAATCACATAAGACTCTGTAGCGGGATTTACCTTGATTGTAATTTCCTTAATATGGGGAACCTGATACCCAGCAATTTTGCCGTCCTTCAAATCAGCAAGAATCTGATCCTTGGCTTCCATCCAGATTCCCATATCGCCCTGATACCATGTTTCCAGAAGAAGATCTCCCTGAATTTGCGGCTTCAAGATTTCTGAACTTTCTTTCTCTTCTCCAGTCTCTTCCTCCTTCGCCACAGTTTCTTCTATTTCACTCTCTTCTGTCTCAGCTGTTTCTGTTTCGCTTTCCTCTGTCGCAGCCGCTTCTGTCTCAGCTATTTCTGCTTCGCTCTCCCCTGTCACAATCTCTTCACTAAAAATCTCTTCCGCTTTCCCAGGCCGGAATATCAGCTCCGGCTCTATGGTTTCCGGCAGGTAGGTGATCTCATAGCGGATCACATTTTCCGGAACTGAGTCATCAGTCTGAACCTCTGCTGTTTTCCGACCCCCGTACCAGGAGGGATGAAGGCGAATTGCCCCAAGCTCCGGATCAAATGTATAGTCAAAATTCTCTGTTACCAGTTCCTCTTCTCCAAGGGTTCTCTCTCCCAAATAAGTCAGAGAGGAATACTCTCCTATGGCTGTCCCCGCTCCAACACCGCAGATAAGAACACCGGTCAGAAAGCTTCCCAAAAGAATCTTCTGTATCTTACGCATGATCTTCCTCCCCTTCCCAGCTGCAGTCCCTATACAGGCTGAGCTCCGTTTCTCTTGTTCCCGTTTCCAAAAGATTTCTGGATGTTCTCTTTCGCCATATAAAGCTCAGTCCCAGTCCTGCTGCAGAAAACAGACTTACATTCAGCCCCAAAAGCCCCAGGGTAATTCCAGCCATAGGATACCCTTGAGCCAGCAACACTGCCAGCATACCCAGACCAAAAAGAGTTCCGATACCGGCTGCTGCACATAAAGCTGCAAAGAAAATCCAGCCGCAGTTCCAGACAATACGGGCACAGGCAAAAGCAATCTGTGTGCCATGTCTTATGCACCAGGAGAGACCTGACCAAAGACGTCCGCCCCAGTCAAGCGCCAGATGCCATCCGGCACGCAAAAGGCGTCCCGCCGTTCTCCAGCCCCATTTGAAACATGAAACTATAAAATATCGCAGCCTCTCAGCGCCCCTGCCAAAGGCCTTCCAAATCATCTCAAGACGGGACCCTCCGGGAAACCTTCCAGCGCCAGATAGATTTCCGCCCCTCTCTGCTTTATCCTCCGTGGTTTCCTCTCCATATTCCTTTTCTCCAGTTTTCTTTCCTGCAAAGCTGCGGAAGCAGTCTCCTGCTTTTCTTCCCTGATTTGCACAAAAATTCCGAAAGCTTACTCCCGCCTTCCGAATATCCGGTCCCCGTTTCACAGCTTCCCCGGAGCTTCCCTTCTCTGCTCCCATCAGGGTGTACCGCTTCTTCCCAGTGTCTTCCCGAACCGACGCGTAATCTCTCCGTACATGATAGGCCTCCAGAATCTCTGCAGTCAGCTCCTTTAAATTTCCAAAATCTGCAATTGCTTCCTCCTCAGTCAGCCCTCTCTGCACCTTCATATCAATATGCTGTTCATATTCTTCCATAATGTCACGCAGCTCTTCCTCCTGAAGAACGGAAAGAGCCTGTTCCAGCTCGCTGATAAATGTCTTCTTATCCATGCCTGCACTCCTTTAAAAACGCTCCAACCTTTTCTGTCAGCTGATTCCACTCCTGCTCCAGGCTGTCCCTGTAAAGAACGCCTGCTGCCGTCAGGTGATAATATTTTCTCGGCGGCCCTTCTGTCGATTCCCGCAGATAGGTTTCAAAATAGTGTTCATTGGTCATCCTCTTTAAAAGCGGATAAATCGTGCCTTCATTCACATCCACGACCTTCGAAACCTCTTCCACCAGTTCATAGCCATACATATCCTTCTGACGGACTGACTCCAGTACAATCAGCTCCAGAACTCCCTTTTTCAACTGTGCGTTCATCTGCGTACCATGTCCTTCCTGAGTATCCTTATTCTTATAATACTATATTATACCAGCTACTATGTATTGTCAAGTACTGGACAAAAAAGAATGTGCCCAGATATCAATTCAGCCATGCATACCGAGGCACATTTGCACCGGGATGGGGCTGCGTCAGCAGCCACCTTCCACAAGCGCCTTTTTCCTATTCGTTAAACAGAACCAGCTTCTGTCCCACATTCTCTGCATTGCTCCAGATCAACAGCTCCCGTCCCTCTGCTACATCCGGCAGATACACCATCTGGCGGGTCAGATATGGAATCACCGGGCACTCTCCCGGAATCTGGTAAGTGGTTCCCTCACTGGAAACCAGAGTCCAGCTGGTATCCTCATTCCAGGTCATGGAATCTACGGTAATATACTCCGGCGCCTTAAAATCTGCCGGAATTCCTGCAAGAATCATCTCTGCAGTAGTCTGCGGCGGAAGACTCAATGTCATAGCCGGTCCAATGTAGGCATAAATGGTATCTCCCACATGGATATCAGAAAGGCCCACGGGAAGACCGTCCACTGCTCCCAGTACCTTTGTCACCTCATCTGAAATATGAAGCACCATCTCACCTTCAAAGGAAACACCAGACTGATTGTTCAGAACGATTCTGTTCTCTTCCACTGATGTCACGGTTCCCCAGATGCGGATCCTCTCCGGAGCGGTCATCTCTTCCTCACCGGCCGGTCCTCCGGCATTCAGCTCCACTGCGGAACTGCCCACGGTCAGGGTTTGGGACTGGGCAAATGCGCAGATACTTCCTGCTGCTGTCAATAATCCTATCATGCAAACTGCTGCAGCTGCTTTTTTTGTCTCTCTTCTCATCTTGATATCGCTCCTTTCTCTATGCCCACAGTATAGCAAAACCGCCCTCTAATTACTATTGAAATTTACAGAATTTTCTCTTACAGATTTATTACCGGAATGAAAACTGTGATTGATATTTTTTCTCATTTGTAATAAAATTTAGTACAGTTAATTTTTTCCAAAGACATTACTGATAAGCAAAGGAGCTTTTACTATGGAAAAATCAAAAGTTTATTTTACCAATTTCCGCACTGTTGCCTTCGGTGACGGACTTCCAACCAAATTAAAAAAGCTTATTAAAAAAGCCGGAATTGAGCAGATCGATATGGATGGCAAATTTGTTGCCATTAAGATGCATTTTGGAGAACTGGGCAATATCAGCTATCTCCGTCCCAACTACGCCAAGGCTGTTGCTGACGTTGTCAAGGAGCTGGGCGGAAAGCCCTTCCTGACAGACTGCAACACCATGTATCCCGGCAGCCGCAAAAACGCGCTGGAGCACCTGGAATGTGCCTGGGAGAACGGCTTTACTCCCCTTTCTGTAGGCTGTCCTATTCTCATTGGAGACGGCTTAAAGGGAACTGATGATATTGATGTTCCTGTAAACGGCGGCGAATATGTAAAAAATGCCAAAATCGGCCGTGCTGTTATGGATGCAGATGTATTTATCAGCCTGACCCATTTTAAGGGCCATGAAATGACCGGCTTCGGCGGCGCCATCAAAAACATCGGAATGGGCTGCGGCTCCCGTGCCGGTAAGACCGAGCAGCACTGCAGCGGAAAGCCCCATATTGAAGAGCCTATGTGCCGCGGATGCCGTAAGTGCCAGAAGGAATGCGCCAACGGCGGCCTGATTTTTGATGAAGCTTCCCGGAAAATGCACGTAGATCAGGAACACTGCGTTGGCTGCGGACGTTGTCTGGGCGCCTGCAATTTCGACGCCATTGTTTTTGACAGCGATGATGCCGTAGAGCTTTTAAATTACCGCATGGCAGAGTATGCCAAGGCTGTTGTAGACGGACGCCCCTGCTTCCATATTTCTCTGGTAGTAGATGTCTCCCCCAACTGCGACTGCCACGGAGAAAACGATGCGCCGATTCTCCCCAACCTGGGAATGTTTGCCTCCTTTGATCCCCTGGCTCTGGATCAGGCCTGTGCCGATGCCTGTCTGGCCGCAGACCCCATGCCGGGAAGCCAGCTCTCCGATCATCTGGCTGATCCTCATTTCCACGATCACCACGATCATTTCAAAAACTCCACGCCGGAGTCTGAATGGAAATCCTGTCTGGAGCATGCAGAAAAGATTGGTCTGGGAAGCCGCGACTATGAATTGATTGTTATGTAAATTTTTCCCTCCGGCCTGGCTGGAGAACCAAAAAAGGAGCGGGAGCAAACCATTTTTCCATCTGGTTTGCTCTCACCCCGCTTTCAGTTTTTCTGCTTTATTTCCTTCAGGGCAGATTGCCCCTTCTTTTAGTTCCAGTTCATCCTGCCGTAGCGCAGAGTCACAGCATAAATATCCTTCTGCAGTTCCTCAGTTAAATCCCCGTCTCTCAGACGCCATTTCCAGTTGATTCCCACCGTAGAAGGCTGATTCATCCGGCACCGGTTATCCAGCCCCATATAATCCTGCATCGGCACCATGCACAGCTGTGCGCGGCTTCGCATAATCAGGCTGATAAAGGAACGGGGAAGCCGTTTCCCAGGCGTTGCATAATCACAGAGATAATCCCGCGCCAGCCGCTGTTCCTCCGAAGTGATATTCTTCCACCAGCCGGCCAGAGTCTCATTGTCATGGGTTCCCGTATAAGCTACAGAATTCTCTGTATAATTATGAGGAAGGTAATCATTGGCACATCCCGAATCCCTGGAATCAAAGGCAAACTCCAGAACCTTCATTCCAGGAAAACCACTTTCCTGCACCAGACGGCGAACCGAATCTGTCACATATCCCAGATCCTCTGCAATTACCTGCTTCTCTCCCAGGGCCTGCTTCACCGCTTCAAACAGTCCAATTCCCGGCCCCTTTTCCCAGTGTCCATTCACAGCCGATTCTTCGCCAAAGGGAATTGAATAATACTCGTCAAAGCCGCGAAAATGATCAATCCGCACCACATCGTAAAGATGAAAGCAATAGCCAAGCCTGGATATCCACCACTGATACCCTGTATTTCTGTGATAATCCCATCGGTAAAGGGGATTTCCCCACAGCTGCCCATCTGCAGAAAATCCATCCGGCGGACAGCCTGCCACTGCGATCGGCAGGTTATTTTCATCCAACTGAAACAGCTCCGGATGAGCCCAGGTGTCTGCGCTGTCCATAGCCACATAAATCGGAATATCTCCAATCAGCTGAATCCCCTGGCTGTTGGCGTATTGTTTCAATTGCATCCACTGTTCATAAAATTTAAATTGAAGATACTGTTGAAATTCTATATCAAAATATAATTCCCGCCGATAATAATCCATGGCATTATTCCACCGCAAGCGGATATCCTCCGCCCACTCAGTCCAGGGAATTCCCCCAAACCGCTCCTTAACTGCCATAAACAGGGCATAATCTGCCAACCAGCAGGCATTTTCTTCTACAAAGCTTTGATAGTCCTGATTCTGGCTGATATTGCTGCGCTCATAGGCCTTTCTCAACAGAGGATATCGTCCCAGATACATCTTCTCATAATCCACGCTGTCCTCACGTTTCCCAAAATCCACAGCGCTGCATTCCTCCTCTGTCAGCACCCCTTCCTCAATCAGCGCCTCCAGACTGATAAAATAGGGATTTCCAGCAAAGGTGGAAAAAGACTGATAGGGGGAATCCCCGTAGCTGGTCGGCCCCAGGGGAAGAATCTGCCAGAAGCTCTGTCCCGCCCCCTTCAGCCAGTCAATAAACATAAACGCGCTTTTTGAAAAACATCCAATTCCATACCTAGAAGGCAGACTGGTAATTGGCAATAAGATTCCTGCTGATCGGTTCATTCTCCATCCTCCCCATTCTCTGTCTCAATGATTACTCCATAATGATCGGAAACCACCGGTTCTCCCTTTCCGCTGCAGATTACCCGACTTTCCGCCACTTGAACAGGGCGGCTGCAGAACAGATAATCCAGGCGCATCCCTGTTTCCTTTTTTTCAGCGTCGCAAGGCTTTCTTTCCCTCCACCCGTCAATCTCCAGACAAGCCGTGATTCCTTCGTCCTTTTTTGCTGCCCTGGCATAGCTGTCCTTCCATCCGCTGCAGCACACCAGGTCATATCCCTGATCGCGAACCTCTGCAGGGCTGTTAAAATCCCCCATCAGCCAGACTGTATGCTTCTTTTTCCCCGTTTTCTCCAGGGTTTCATTCAGCAATGTCCACTGGTTCAAAAAAGATTCCTCTCTGTCATCCCACCAGCCCATATGTACGGTGTAAAACCAGGTATGCTTCATGGCTTCTGTCCGGATTCCCAGAACCTTTCTTGTTTTCCAGTTCTGATAATCCTGGCTGCGGCTGATAAAAAACTGATCGGTTTCTGCAATAGGCGTCCTGCTAAAAAGCGCCAAACCTTCATCATAGAATCCGTATCCAACCTTTGCCCCTATCCAGGTCCAGGAGCAGCCAAAGCCCCGCTCCTTTAAAAGACCGGCAAGTTTGGCTGCATAATTGCCTCGCCGCACCGGCATAGATACCTCCCGGCACCGGACAAAGCCCTCCAGCTCTTCATCCGGCCACACAGCCTCTGACATGAGCTGGCTAACCTCCTGAAGTGCCAGAATATCCGGCTTTTCCCTGGCTGCCACATCTGCAAATTCCACAAGCTTCCTCTCATAATCCTTTTCTACAAGACTATGGACATTCATGGTCATCAGCTTCATAATTTCAGACCTTTCTTTACAAAATATCATTAATATCCGATTTTAACACATCTGCCTTGGGTCCGTAAACTGCCTGAATTCCGTTGTCCTTCCGAATCAATCCCAGGGCACCCTCTGCCTTCCATGCCGGAAGCTCCGCCACTCTGGACAAATCCTTTACAGTTACTCGAAGCCTTGTCATACAGGCGTCAACTAAAACAATATTCTCACGGCCTCCTAAGAGCCCAATGATCCGTTCTGCCTGACTCTGACTCTTTTTGCTTCCATCCTCAGCATTTGATGCCTCCTTTTGTGCCGCATCTGCAAAAGAACTCTGTCCTGCGTCCTCCTCTCCATTTTCATCTGTGTAATTTCCCAGACGTCCCGGAGTGGCAAAACGGAATTTTCCAATCATCACATAAGCTACAAAATACCCGACTGCAAAAAATACGATGACACAAATAACAAAGTGAATCAAATCACCTGCAAGACCAGCCTTTAAAGACATGGGAATTCTTGTGATAAATTCCAGATTTCCAAAGGAGTGAAGCCTCAGATCCACAATTCCCGCCATTGCGAAGGCACAGCCCTGCAGAACCGCATAAACGATATACAGCGGCAGCGCGCAGAACATAAACATAAATTCCAGCGGCTCTGTTACACCAGTTAAAAATACAGCCAGCACTGTAGATACAAACATGGAACGGTAATTCTGCCGTTTATCCGGCTCTACACTCCGATACATAGCCAGGGCAATCCCCAGTAAAAGCCCCGTAGCTCCAATCATCTGTCCCACTTTAAACCGGGCAGGTGTTACCGTTGTCAGAAGATTTGTATAGGCTGCCATGTCCCCTGCATCTTTAAAATTAATCAAATCTGTTACCCATGCCAGCCAGAGCGGATCCTGTCCAAATACCTGAGTTCCTGCATTGATTCCTGTAGCAATGGTATAGGTTCCTCCAAAAGAAGTATAGTTCATGGGAATCGTCAGCATATGATGAAGCCCAAATGGCAGAAGCAGACGTTCCAGAGTTCCATACACAAACGGCGCCAGTACCGGAGAGGTCGAAGAGGAACTGGCAATCCACACGCCAAATGCATTGATTCCAGACTGAACCGCCGGCCAGACTACTGCCAGCACCAGAGAAATCACTACAGACCAGGCAATACAGACCATAGGCACAAACCGCTTTCCATTAAAAAATGCCAGGGCATCCGGAAGCTTGCGGAAATTATAGTACTTATTATAAATGACGCCTCCTGCAAATCCGGAAATAATTCCCACAAACACGCCCATATTTAATGCCGGAGCCCCCAGAACAGAAGTAAAATATCCGTTTACCAGAATTTCCTGGCCGAACAGCGTATGCGTCACCGCCGCCGGATCATTTAACATATCTGCTGTTACGCCAAAGACAGAGCCTGTAATCTGATTAATCAAAATAAAAGAAATCACTGCTGCAAATGCTCCGCCGGCCCGCTCCTTTGCCCAGGAACCGCCAATTGCTACAGCAAACAGAATATGCAGATTGTTAATAACAGCCCATCCGATATTCTCCATTGTGCTTCCCACAGTCAAAAGAAATGACGCATCTGCGCCGGCCATCTGTACAAGCTTGCCCAGACTGATCATCAGTCCCGCCGCCGGCATGACCGCAATCACTGTCATTAATACCTTGCCCAGTTTCTGAAGAAAATCAAAATTAATTTTCCTATGCTTTCCTTCCCTGTTACTCTCCATTGTGAAATCCCCCTTGTTTTCGTTTTGGTGTTGTTTGCATTTGTTTGCATTTAATTTGCGTGCTTCATTGCATTAAATATAGATCTGTTGCACAAAAATTGCAATAGTTTTTTCCTATTTTTTTCTATTTTCTGCATTTACAACAAATACAGCTCCATATTTTTATCTGTTTTCACTAATGTTTTAACAGTTTTACTCAAAATCCATGTTTCAAACGCCTTCCCCATGTTCTTTTATGCAATTTTTTGCATAGATTGCGTTTTATTTTCCGGCAATGCCGCTTGTCCCTGGAATGCAGAGGAAATCTGCCCTTTCAGAACGGTCTGACAATTCCTGTTTTACAGGACGTAATTTCCTATAAAAATAAAAAAACGCGTATAAAACCACGCCTCATTTTATCTGCAGCTGTGATTTTATACACGTTTTCCCTTAGAAGAAGCATTCGCCCCTGTCTCTTTCTATCGATAGCGCTTACTCATAGAAAAGCCCCGACCGCGCACTTCACTGACACGGCTGACTACCATAAAGCTTTCCGGATCAATGTTGTGAATCAGCTTTTCTACCCGGGGCAACTCCCGATCAGAAATCACACTGAGCAGCAGCTGGGTATCCTGTCTCAGATATCCGCTTTCTGCCGAAAGCATGGTCACCCCCCGATCCAGCTTTTTCAGAATTGCCTCCCGAATCTCCTCCGCCTTCTCGCTTACCACCTTTACCTCTGTTCTTGTTGTTCCCATCAGCATAACCTTATCCAGCACAAGAGTATACGTCAGTACCAGCAGAATTCCATACAGAACCTTCTCCGGCGGGTTATAGACAGCCTGGGCCAGAAGAATGCAAAAATCAAACACATACATACTGACTGATACTGGAATCCGGAAAAAATGGTTCAGCGCCAAAGGGGGAATATCCATTCCTCCCGTGGAAGCGCCTGCGCGAATAACGATTCCCAGGCTGATTCCAATACCAAGTCCGGAAAACACTGTGCATAGCAAAATATCCTCTGTCAGCACCAGATCGCCAAACAGCTTCTGGAACATTCCCAATGCAGCCGGATAAGCAAAGGTACTGATCACCGTAGTTGCTGCAAACTGTCTGCCCAGAATCAGATATCCTGCTATCAGCATAATGACATTAAATACCAGTACAAAGCCGGATACCGGAATGCCAAAGAAATGGTTCACTGCAAGGGCAATTCCCGTGGTTCCTCCCGTTACCAGTCCGGCCGGCATCAAAAACAGCCGCACTGCAAGGGCATACATGGCATTTCCCGCCACAACCAGAACAACCGGCCAGATTTTTTTCGCCAGCTTTCCTGCCGGACTCAACTCTTTTTCCATGTTTTACAAACCGCCTTTCTTTCCCTCTTTCCAGACTCAGTCATCCTGATATTCTGCCCGAATCGCCCACCGCAGCTTGGTAGAGCGGGCTCTGCTGTTGCGGACACATTCCTCGGCCGATGGGCGGATTACTTCCTCTGCAACCTGACTGTACAGCCCTGCCTTCTGATACTGGCGGAAGGATTTTTTCACCATTCTGTCCTCTCCGGAATGGAAGGTGAGAATCGCAGCCCTTCCCCCCGGAGCCAGAATATGAGGCAGCTTATCAAGAAACGCATACAGCACCTCAAACTCGCTGTTTACATCAATCCGAAGAGCCTGAAAAGTTCTGGCACATGCTTTTTTCACTGCCTCCTTCCTCTCCTTTTCCGGAAGGAAGCTCAGAGCCTTTTCAATCAGAGCCCGAACCTGAAGGGTGGTTTCTGCCTTTTCGCCCCGGCGGATGGCTCCTGTAATAGTTCTGGCAATTTCCTCTGCATAGGGCTCGTCTGAGTTTTCTATCAGCATCCCGGCCAGTTCCTCCCGATCTATGGCTTTCAGCCGTTCTGCCGCCGAAATTCCAGCCTCAGGATTCAGACGCAGATCAAGAGGCCCGTCTGCCTTGTAGGAAAATCCCCTCTCGGGATTGTCAATCTGCATCGAGGATACTCCCAAATCCGCCAGCACAAAATCAAAAGGCCCTGTTTCCTCAGCCAGCTTGTCAATATCTGCAAAATTCATCTGGCGGACTGTCATAATCTCTTCTCCATACCCCAGATCTGCCAGACGTTTCTTTGTTTTCACAGATTCTATTGGATCCACATCCAGCCCATGCATATGGCCCTGCCCCTTTAACTGTTCCAGCATGGCTCTGGTGTGTCCTCCATACCCCAAAGTCGCATCCAGCCCCTTTTGTCCCGGCTGTATCTGAAGAAAATCAAGAATTTCCTTTACCATAATCGAAATATGCATTCCAGCCGGCGTACCGCCTTTCTGAATCACATGCTCAATGGTATCCCCGTATTTTTCCGGGTTCAGCTCCTTGTATTTTTCTTCAAACCTTTTCGGATGAGTTCCCTTGTAGCGGACACGGCGCTTGTGAGGCAGTGTCGTTTGTTCCTTATTCTCTTCCATAAATTTCTCCTTCTTCTTCATTCTCTCTTCCTGAAGTCTGCATCCGTCCTTCTGCCACAATCCGATCAATCAAGTCCAGATAAGCGCCTCCCTCATAATCAGACCAGACTTCTTCACAGGCCCGTCGAAATGCCTCCATCTCTTCCTCGTTCGGCTGATAAATAACCGCCTGATGCAGCTTAAGCTCCTCTCTGGCTGTTTTCTCCGCCTGATCCCAGAGCTTTTTCTGGTACTCCCAGGATTCCAGAGCTGTCTGGTCAATCATTTCCAGATCCTCAGGACTTAACTTTGAACGAATCACCGTACTCATCACAAGAACATCGGCATTCCTTGTGTGATTGTCCTCCACAAAATACGGCGCTATTTCATCATATCCATCCTGCACATAATTGACAATGGAATTTTCCGCCGCAGTAACGCCGCCCTTCTGCAGTTCTCCCGGAATCTCCCCGTAATCCAGAGCAACCGGGCTGGCGCCCAGGGCCTCTACCATATCCATCATCAGACGGGAATTCTGCACCCTCACCAGCATTCCCTCCATATCCTCAGGGCTGTGAATGGGCTTTTTGCTGTAAAATCCCCTGGCTCCGCCGTCGTAATAAGTCAGGCCATACATATGCTGCTCCGCCATGGCCTCTCCGCGAAGGAGCTCCATGCCCACAGCTTCCCTGTGTACCTGCCGGAAATGCTCCGTATCCCGGTAAATATAAGGCATGGCAAAGGCATAATAATCTGACACATAGTTGGACATGGTCGGCTCATCTGTCTTTACCATATCAATCCCTCCATACCGGAGCTGCTCCAGGCAGGACGGAGAATCTCCCAAAACGCCATCGTGATAAACCTCAATCTGGATTCGACCGTCACTGCGCTTTTCCACCTGAGCGGCAAACCAGTCGATTGCTCTGCTGGTACAGCTGCCTGAGGACAGATTATTCGCCAGCGTCAGCGTTACTGTCGGTACTTTTCTTCCTGCGGGCTCTCCCTGACATCCTCCGCTCAATACAGCTGCTACCAAAGCTGCTGCAGCCAGTCTCTTTTTCAACATTTTACCTCGCCTTTCCGTCCTGAACCGTTACTTTTCATTATACTCAGGGGCACTGGCCTGTCAACATATGGTTTTCCTGATCGTTTCCAAAAAACGCAGACCATACCGTTCCAGCTTATACTCGCCTACTCCTGTCACCTGCAGCATTTCTTCCCTGTTTTTCGGCTTTATTCTGCTCATAAATACCAGAGTCTTATCAGAAAACACAATATACGGCGGAACCTTTTCTTCTCTGGCAATCTCCGCCCGCAGTCCCCACAGGTTCTCAAACAGGTGCTCCTCCTCCTCTGTCAGTACCACAGCTCCAGCCGTTTTCCGTTTTTTCTTCCGCTCTCCGGCCGCTTTCGCCTGTCCGGCAGTTCCTTCCTGCTCTCTGACCAGCTTCATCATGATCGTTTCCTTCGAGGCCTGTCCGGAAAGCAGGACCTCTGACTTTTCCGTCAGCTGCACAATCGCATAGGAATCATTCGTAACTGTCAGATATTCCTGCAAAAGCAGATGATTCATAATCTGCCTGAGGCGTGGCATAGGCACTTTGAAAAGACTTCCGTAAAAAGGATTCTCCTCCATATGGTACTGACGGATTTTTGCCGTATTTGCGCCGTGAACCGTATCCAGAATTACATTGATCCCATAGCGCTGTCTGCAGGCAGACACACATCCTGCTAAAGCCCGGGCCTCTGCCGTCACATCTACTGTTTCAAACTGAGTCAGGCAGTTCTGACAATTTCCGCAATAATTGGAGCCATATTCTCCAAAATACCGCAGAATATAATCCCGCAGACACTCTCTGGTATAACAATAAAAAGTCATCTTCCGCAGACGTTCCCGATCTCGTTCCTGCACCAGCATCCGTGTCATGGGATCCAGCTCCTGATTATCCTGATTGTTTTCAATAAAAAACTGGTTGGTAATCACATCCTGCCCGCTGTAATACAAGATACATTCTGCTGGCTCTCCATCCCGCCCTGCTCGTCCGGCCTCCTGATAGTAGGATTCCAGATTTTTCGGCATTCCGTAATGGAGTACAAAACGGACATTGGATTTGTCAATTCCCATGCCAAAGGCATTGCTTCCCACAAGAATCTGCGCCCGATCATAGAGAAAGTCCTCCTGATTGCGTCTCCTCTCATCGTCTGAAAGTCCAGCATGGTATCGGGTCACAGAAAATCCGTCTGCTCTCAGGCGCTCACAGACCTCCTCTACCTGCTTTCTTGTAAGGCAGTAAATAATGCCGCTGTCTCCTGGATGGGTTTCCAGATAATTGCGGACAGCTCCATACCGATCCTTCGGAGCCGCCACACCGAAATAAAGATTTTCCCGATTAAACCCTGTTGTCACCACCACTGGCTTCTGCAGCTGCAGAATATCAATCATATCGTCCCGTACATCCTTTGTAGCTGTTGCCGTAAAAGCTCCAACCACTGGTCTTTTGGGAAGGCGGTTTATAAAATCCACAATCTTCAGATAGCTGGGCCTGAAATCCTGCCCCCACTGAGAAACGCAGTGAGCCTCATCTACTGCCACCATAGAAATTTTTGTATGAAGGGCAAAATCCAGAAAGCTATCCGTCAAAAGCCGTTCCGGCGCCACATAAATGATCGGATAACGCCCCATTCGGGCAAATTCCAAAGCCTTATAATACTGCCGCGCTGTGAGCGAGCTGTTTAAATAAGCCGCATGAATCCCGGCCTGATTCAGTCCCTCTACCTGATCCTTCATCAGAGAAATCAGGGGAGAAATTACCAGGGTAATTCCTTCAAGCATTAGTGCCGGAACCTGGTAAACAAGGGATTTTCCCGCCCCTGTAGGCATGATCCCCAGCGTGTCCCTTCCCTCTAATATGCTGTCAATCAGCTCCTCCTGCCCCTGCCGGAAGCTGTCATATCCAAAAACCTGCTTCAGTACCTGGTACTTATCTGAAAATCGTTCCATTCCTATCCTCTTTGCTGTTTTATCGCAACCGTTCAACCATGCATCTTCCTGCCCGCCTCCAGCGGACAGGAGGCATCCAGTGTCTGCCCTATGAAACCTCCGTTTTATCGTTTTCTGACATACAAAACGGCAGCAGTTCTCTGCCGCCGTTTGCAGTCACAGTACGCTCTTTACTCTACTGTCACCTTCATAAAATTCTTTTTGCCGCGTTTTACAACCATTCCCTCACCGGCAAAATCATCCTTGCCAAAGGATGCCTTAATATCCTTAATCTGCTGTCCGTTTACGGAAACACCGCCCTGCTCCACATTTCTTCTTGCCTCAGAACGGCTTGCTGCCAGACCGGATTTCTGCAGAACTGCCAGAAGATCGATGGCTCCGTCTGTGAAATCCTCATCCTTTAATGCAAAGCTCGGCATATTCTCCAGGCTTCCCTGACCGCTGAACAGAGCACGGGCAGCTGACTGTGCTTTCTCAGCTTCTTCTTCACTGTGTACCAGCTTGGTCAGCTCGTAAGCCAGAATCTCTTTTGCAGTGTTTAACTGGCTTCCTTCCCATTTATCCATTTCATCAATCTGTTCCAGCGGAAGGAAGGTCAGCATCCGCAGGCATTTCAGAACGTCTGCATCTGCTACATTTCTCCAGTACTGGTAGAACTCGAAAGGACTTGTCTTATTGGGATCCAGCCATACAGCGCCGGACTGAGTCTTGCCCATCTTCTTGCCTTCGGAATTTAAAAGCAGGGTAATGGTCATCGCATGAGCATCCTTGCCCAGCTTGCGGCGAATCAGCTCTGTACCGCCCAGCATGTTGCTCCACTGATCATCACCGCCGAACTGCATATTACAGCCGTATTTCTGGAACAGCATATAGAAGTCATAGCTCTGCATGATCATGTAGTTAAACTCTAAGAAGCTCAGTCCCTTTTCCATACGCTGCTTGTAGCACTCTGCCCTCAACATGTTATTTACAGAAAAGCATGCGCCTACCTCGCGAAGCAGCTCCACATAATTCAGCTTCAGCAGCCAATCTGCATTGTTTACCATCAGAGCCTTGTCATCACTGAAATCAATAAATTTGCTCATCTGTACCTTAAAGCAGTCGCAGTTGTGCTGAATCATTTCCGGAGTCATCATCTGACGCATATCGGTACGTCCGGAAGGATCTCCAATCATTCCAGTTCCGCCGCCAATCAGAGCGATCGGCTTATTTCCTGCCATCTGCAGACGCTTCATCAGACAAAGAGCCATGAAATGACCAACATGCAGGCTGTCTGCTGTCGGATCAAAGCCGATATAGAAGGTTGCCTTTCCCTCATTTACCATTTTTTTGATTTCTTCTTCATTTGTAACCTGGGCAATCAGACCACGGGCTACCAGCTCGTCATAACAATTCATGTTTGTTTCCTCTCTTTCATTTCGTATCTATATTGTTCTTGCGGGATCAGGGTCTTCTTAATGGTGAAACAAGTAGGACGTAATTTCCTATGAACTGAAAAAGTCCCCGTCCCTTTGCTGTTTCAAAAGGACGAGGACACTGTTCCCCGTGTTACCACCTTTATTCGCAGACGGTTTTCACCGACTGCCTCATGGAGCACTCCATCAGAAAACCGCCAGCCTCTGCAGCTTCTGAAATGAGCTCTGCTGACCGCTTCCTCGCGGATATGTTCCGGCACAATAACGGATGCCTCTGACCGTCACAGCCTACTGATTGGCAAAATCTCTGCAAGTCCTG
The DNA here is from genome assembly GCA_900538475.1 of uncultured Clostridium sp. Taxonomy (GTDB): domain Bacteria; phylum Bacillota; class Clostridia; order Lachnospirales; family Lachnospiraceae; genus Brotaphodocola. Next base: position 126,719 of record UPYT01000005.1, read on the forward strand.
CCTCTGTTCGGTGTGAAGCTCCAGGATGTATTCACAAGCTGTCCTCCACGCGCCTCTCATCTTCCGGCTGCTTTCTGTGTGGGGTCTCAGACTGCTACTTCTTCCCTTCATCGCCTGATAGCATATAAATAGATCTGCTGTTACGGGAAATTATAGCGGCGGGAGGAGGAAATGTCAAGGGTTTTCCCTCACTCAAATTCCGCCCGCACCATCTCACACAGTTTTTCAGCCAGAGCCCGGTGAGAAGCCGCATCCATATGAAGCTGATCAGAGCCTGGTGAGGCAACGGAGGCCGCATCCAGATACAGGCAGCCCTGGCGCTCTGCCACTGCCCGAAAGCAGGGGGCCAGCTGAGAAGCCAGCTCCACAGATGTCTGATCAAAGCTCTCAAAGGGACAATTTTCCAGATCTTCTCCAATTAAAATCGGCGATACCAGAAGAATTTTCGGCGCCTTCCCGCCCCGGTAATCGTATTCCTTGATCATGCGGCAGAGACACTCTGCCCCTTTGGCAACCAACTCCGGAGACAGATGAAAGTTCAGCTTACAGTCATTGGTTCCCAGGCTTACAATCACCAAATCCAGCGGCATATGGCTTTGAAGGGCAATCGGAAGCGCCATTTTTCCACAGCGGTTTGGCTCAAAGGGATCGTCGTGAACCGTTGTGCGTCCTCCCATGCCTTCTTCTATCACATAATATTGTTCTCCCAACAGTTCTTGCAAAACGCCGGTCCATCGGACATTTCTTCTGTGACGTCCGCCTGCCGGGTTGGAACCAAAGGTATTCGAATCTCCAAAACATAAAATAGAAATCATCTGTCTGCCCTCCTCTTCTTATGGCTTAAGAATCTTTTCTGCCTTTGCCATCAGCTCCACAATGGTGTACATATTCGTTACTTCGCCCACCTTCAGAAGATCTTTTCTGTCATAAAAATCAAGACAGGTTCCGCAGGAGTAAATCTTTACGCCCTGTTCTTCCATTGCCTTTAAATCTTCCAGAGATTCCGAGCCTTCTGTTGTCAGCATTACGCCTCCATTGTAGAAAAGAATGGTCTCAGGAAGGGTATCCATCTGACTGAGGGCATACAGAAATCCCTTCATTAAAATCTTCCCCAGTGCCGGATCCCCTTCTCCCATCGTATCCGATGCGACAGCCACCAGATAAGATTTTTCTGCCGGACTGCCTCCAATTCCACAGAAGATTCCGTGAAACGGATCTGCAGTGCCGGCCTGAGAAACACCAGTATCTCCAGCCAGCGCCCCTGTTGTTTCACGACCGCCTCCTGCTTCTCCTGCTGTAATTTCCACTACAAAATGCTTTGCCTCCAGCTGTCTGTCTACAGAGCTGCACTGCATATTAGATGCCAGCTTTCGCAGATTCTGAACCGCAATATCATTGTCTACATGAACCTCAATCACGTCTCCTGGCATGGCTTTGTCCAAAGCCTTTTTCGCTTTTACAACCGGCACAGGGCACTTATCCCCCAGACTGTCTACCACATATTTTTCACTCATATCAAGACCTCTTCTTTCTGCGGATTCCATCCTGTCAGGCATTTAGAGTTTTGCTCCGCATTTCTGCTCTTTTTCCACTGGATTCCGCTTTTCCAATCTGTCTATGAGTATACCGCAGAATTCACCATAAAGCAATGATCCAGGGGGCCGTTTCCCTTTCCCAGATCCAGCCCGGATGCAAGAGCTCCTGTCAAATATGTTTTTGCCGCGCGGACACTCTCCTCAACACTTTTTCCCATGGCGAGCCCGCATGCAATCGCGCTGGAAAGGGTACAGCCTGTTCCATGGGTATTCATGCTGTCAATACGCTTTTCTCGGAACCAGATAAGCCTTCCATTCTGATAAAGCACATCGTTGGCCTCTGCCACCTGATGTCCTCCCTTTACAAGAACTGCGCCGCCGTACTTCTCTCCAATGCCCCGGGCTGCCTCCTCCATCTGCTTTTCATTTTCAATGCTTCTTCCCCAGAGAATTTCTGCCTCCGGAATATTCGGTGTCATAACAGCTGCCAGAGGAAGCAGCCTTTCCGCCAGCGCATCCATGGCATCCTCCGCCAGAAGACGACTTCCACTGGTAGATACCATGACTGGATCCAGGACAATATTTTTCGCCTGATATTCCTCCAGTTTATCGCCAATTACCCCTATCATTTTTTTCTGGGAAACCATTCCGATTTTAACTGCATCCGGAAAAATATCCTGAAAAACACAGTCCATCTGACTGGCTGTAAATGCAGGATCCACGTCGAAAATACCGGACACACCCATGGTATTCTGCGCTGTTAATGCTGTGATAACGCTCATTCCATAAAGCCCCAGGGCCGTCATAGTCTTTAAATCAGCCTGAATTCCGGCTCCTCCGCTGGAATCTGATCCAGCGATAGTCAGCACAGTTTTTCTGGTCATTTTTCTTCCTCCTCTATTTCGTAATCTGCCCGTAACTATTCCGGACGGCGTAAGAACTGGAAGAAAAATCCGTGTCAAGCTTGCTTGTAAGCGGGTCTTTCTTCCAGTTCTCACATCGGAGGAATCTCCGATGCTTCTTGTTCGGCTTTGCCGGACAAGAAGATGCCCCGTCCTGAACTGTTACAAAATTTCCTCTACTGCACTTCTCAATTCAGCTGTTGCTTTTTTAATATCCTCTGCTCCAAAAATACCAGATACTACAGCGGCTCCTGCAATGCCGGTTCCCTTCAGCTGACGGATATTCCCCTTGTGAATTCCTCCGATTGCCACTACAGGAATCGATACAGAAGCAGTGATCTCCTTCAGCCTCTCCATAGTCATAGGAAGGGCCTCCCTCTTTGTGGAGGAGCCAAAAACTGCGCCGGATCCAAGATAATCTGCCCCGGCCTTCTCTGCCCTCCTTGCCTGCTCCACTGTCTTTGCAGTGACACCCAGGATTTTGTCAGGGCCCAGAAGGCGGCGTACACAGGCTGCATCCATGTCCTCCTGACCAATGTGAACTCCCGCTGCATCACAGGCGAGAGCTACCTTCACATTATCGTTAATAATCAGAGGAACCCCATAGGAATCTGTCAAAGCCTTTATCTGCCTTGCCTCTTCTAAAAATGCATCGTCATCCAGCTTCTTTTCTCTTAACTGCACCAGAGTGACCCCTGCCTGCAAAGCCTCCTCCAGCTGACAGAACAGAGATTTTTCTCCTGTCCAGGTCCGATCTGTTACTGCATACACCCTCAAATCCAGCTTCATATCTTCTCTCCATTTTTCATTCAAATTTTCTGCCCTTTCAAGCTGAAAACTTTATCATTCATCATAAATATTAACAATTTCTCCATCCAGAATCCGGTTCATATTTTTCACTGCACAGAAATTTCCACACATGGAACAGGTGTCCTCTTTTTCCGGCTTTGCAGATGCCCGGTAAGCCCTGGCCTTTTCCGGATCAATAGAAAGCCGGAACATTTCTTCCCAGTCCAGCTTCTTCCGTGCCGTACTCATAGCCTTATCCCATTCCTTTGCGCCCTTGATTCCTTTTGCAATATCTGCTGCATGGGCTGCAATTTTTGATGCAATAATTCCCTCTTTCACGTCATTGACATCCGGAAGACGCAGGTGCTCTGCCGGAGTTACATAGCAGAGGAAAGAGGCTCCTGCTGCGGCTGCAATCGCTCCGCCAATCGCTGCTGTAATGTGATCATATCCCGGTGCAATGTCCGTTACCAGAGGTCCCAGTACATAGAAAGGAGCACCCTTGCAGACTGTCTGCTGAATCTTCATATTGGCAGCAATCTGATCCAAAGGCATATGTCCCGGCCCTTCAATCATAACCTGTACATCCTTTTCCCAGGCCCGTCTTGTCAGCTCTGCCAAAGTAATTAACTCCTCCATCTGGGAAATATCAGAGGCGTCCTCCAGACATCCCGGACGGCACGCATCTCCCAGACTCAGCGTCACATCATACTCTCTGCAGATATCGAGAATTCTCTCATAATGCTCATAGAAAGGATTCTCCTCCCCTGTCATTTCCATCCAGGCAAAAATAATAGAGCCGCCGCGGGAAACAATGTTAGTCAGACGCTTCGCATCCTTAAAACGCTTTGCTGTATTCCGATTGATTCCCACATGAATGGTCATAAAATCCACACCGTCCTGGGCATGCATTTCCACAATCTTAATCCATTCCTCTGAGGTAATTTCTTTAAGCGGCTTATGATAATAAACAACAGCATCATAAATCGGAACGGTTCCAATCATGGCAGGACACTCTGCGGTCAGCTTTCTGCGGAACTTCTGTGTATCACCAAAGGAGCTGAGATCCATAATGGATTCTGCCCCCATATTTACCGCATCTCTCACCTTTTCCAGCTCCATATCAATATCCTTCCAGTCTCTGGAAGTGCCGAGATTCACGTTAATTTTTGTCTTCAGCATAGAACCAATGGCATTGGGGACAATACTTGTATGCAGCTTGTTGCAGGGGATAATTGCCTTTCCCTCTGCAATCAGAGCCCTCAGCTTTTCTGGCGCTATCTGCTCCTTTTTTGCTGCTGCTTCCATTTCCTTTGTAACGATTCCCTTTCTTGCAGCGTCCATCTGTGTTGTGTATTCTCTCATAGATTTCCTCCTTTTTACGCGTCCTGAAAGGGGCTGTATCTGTCGAATGAGCCTTTAAATAATATAGAAAAACAAGAAAGAAGCTCGCTCGCGAGCTTCTCCGCCTGCGGCGGGTCGCTTCTGCGACAAAA
>UPYT01000006.1 GCA_900538475.1 uncultured Clostridium sp.
AGAGAATTTTGTCGCAGAAGCGACCCGCCGCAGGCGGAGAAGCTCGCGAGAGAGCTTCTTTTTTAAATAAAAGGGATACAAATCGTAGAAAAGAAATTTTTTATGGTATGAAAATGGAGATATAGGTTATGAACAAGGGATTAAAGATTGCTATGTTTGGGCAGAAAAGACTGAGCAGAGAAGGCGGAATTGAAATTGTCGTAAAAGAGCTTTCGACAAGGATGGCCCAGATGGGAAATCAGGTTACCTGCTATAACCGTTCCGGACATCATGTGAGCGGTAATGAATTTGATGCTGCAGAAAAGCAGGAATATGCAGGAATCAGACAGAAATATGTGCCTACAATTGAGAAAAAGGGATTGGCTGCTGTGAGTGCGTCTTTTTTTGCAGGCTTATGCAGTGCTTTTGGAAACTATCATGTTGTTCATATTCATGCAGAAGGACCAGCTTTTTTTTCATTTCTGCCTAAGATGTTTGGCAAAAGGGTTATTGTTACGGTTCATGGAATTGACTGGCAGAGAGAAAAATGGAAATCAGGATTTGGTTCTAAATTTATCCGACAGGGTGAAAAGCATGCAGTAAAGTACGCAGATGAAATTATTGTATTAAGCGAAGGGGTTCAGAAGTATTTTATGGATACCTATGGAAGAGAGACACGGTTTATTCCCAATGGAGTTAATCGTCCGGAAATCAAGTCTGCAGAATTGATTCATGAAAAATACGGATTAACAAAGGATTCCTATATTTTATTCTTAGGAAGATTGGTGCCGGAAAAGGGAATCCGATATTTAATCGAGGCCTTTAAACAGGTAAAGACAGATAAAAAGCTTGTGATAGCAGGTGGAAGCTCTGATACAGATGAATTTGCAAAGGAACTGAAGGAGCTGGCAAAGGGGGATGAAAGAATCCTTTTTACCGGTTTTGTCCAAGGACAGGCCTTAGAAGAACTGTACAGCAATGCGTATGTCTATACACTTCCCAGTGATTTGGAAGGTATGCCTTTGAGCCTTTTGGAAGCGATGAGCTATGGAAACTGCTGTCTGGTATCAGATATTGCGGAATGTGCAGAAGTGGTAGAAGATAAGGCTTTGATTTTTGAAAAGTCAAATGTAGATGATTTGAGAGAAAAACTGCAAAAAGCCTGTGATGAAGTTGATATGGTAGAAGGAATGAAACGACAGGCATCGGACTTTATCTGCAGTAAGTATAACTGGGATGAGGTTGTAGAGAGAACATTAGATTTATATAGGGGACGTAAATCATGATTCGAGTATTACAGTGTGTAAATGATATGCATCGTGCAGGATTAGAGACGATGTTGATGAACTATTATAGAAATATTGATAGATCAAAAATTCAATTTGATTTTCTGACACATCGGCCCTATAAAAGCGATTATGATGATGAGATAATCAGCTTAGGTGGCAAGGTGTATTATGCCCCTAGGCTTTATCCGCAAAATTATTCAAAGTATTTTAAATGGATGGAACAGTTTTTTAAAGAACATCCAGAATATAAAATTGTCCATAGTCACATTGATGCCATGAGTTATTTGCCATTAAAAGCGGCAAAAAGGGCAGGTGTACCTGTAAGAATAGCGCATAGTCATAATACTTCTATCGATAAAGATTTTAAGTATATATTGAAACAGTATTTTCGCTCTAGAATTAATTCAGTTACGACAGATTTTTGTGCCTGTGGAGAAGAAGCAGGAAAATTTTTATTCGGGGATGTAAGATACACGATTATTCCAAATGCGATTGATATTTCAAAATTTTTATTTGACCCTGAAATAAGAAGAAAAAAACGCGAAGAATTGAATATTAAAAATGAATTTGTAATTGGTCATGTGGGAAGATTATCATACCAAAAAAATCATAAATTTTTAGTTCAAATTTTCAATAAATTTGTTGTTCAGAATCCTAATTCTATGCTGCTGTTAATAGGTGTAGGGGAAAAGGAAGAAGAGATAAAAAAACAGGTTGAGGGATTTGGACTAGGCGAAAAAGTAAAATTTCTGGGTAATCGCACAGATGTAAATGAGTTATATCAAGTAATGGATATTTTTGTAATGCCGTCTTTTTTTGAAGGGGTTCCCGTTGTTGGTATAGAAGCTCAGTTTGCTGGATTACCTTGTATTTTTTCAGATAAAGTACCTAAAGAAGTTAAATTTAATCAAAAAACAGACTTTCTAGGGTTAGATGAGCCGTTAGAAATATGGACCAAAACTATAGAGAAATATAAGAATGATAGCAGAGAACAATTGTTAGGTGAATTAGAAAACAGTTTTTATAATATAAAAAAAGCACATGCATTGTTAGAAAATTATTATTTAAATTTAGAAACCAGAGAGTGAGTATATTATGGCAGGGCATAAGAGTATAAAAAGAGTTGTGCATCGTTGTATGGAAGAGTTAGATGCAACTCGAAGAATTGCACAGGTAACTTCTTTAAAGGAAGGATTGGAAACATTTCGTGCAAAAGTAGATATTCAAATTATGAATCGTAATGGATATTATGAAAATAAATCAAGAAAGAAACATTTGCTTAGAAAGCATGATATTATGATTCGATATTATGAAAAGACGTTTGGTGATTTTTTGAAAACCTATGATTATAATCATGGAAATCAAATATTGTTCAAATCAGAATATGCAGATTGTATATGGATTTGTTGGTGGCAGGGATTGGAACAGGCACCAGAGCTTGTAAAAGTATGCGTGAATTCAATTAAGAAAAATGCAGGAAATCATAGAGTAATTATTTTAACGGATGACAATTATAAGGATTATGTAGATATTCCGGAATGGGTAGAGGAAAAGAAAAATAAGGGAATTATAAGTAGAACTCATTATTCAGATATTTTAAGATTATCATTGTTATCAGAATATGGTGGAATGTGGATTGATTCTACATTTTTCTGTACACAGCCAGTATTAGATGATTATTTTCAGCAGCCTTTATGGTCAATAAAGAGACCTGATTATTTTCATGCGTCTGTTGCATCTGGGTATTTTGCAAATTACTCACTTGCATGTGATGCTGCTCATAGATGGATTTTTAAGACAATTTTAGATTTTGTTTTAGAATATTGGAAGAATAATGATGTTATGAGTGATTACTTATTTTTAGATTATCTTATTGTGTTAACGCAAAAATATGATCAAAGAATTGCAAAAATATTTCAGAATATTGAGCCAAATAATCCCGAATGTGATGAATTATATAAAGTTATGGGTGAACCATTTAATCAGAAAAAGTGGGATCTTATGAAATCTGAAACAGCATTATTCAAGTTAAGTTGGAAATATCAATATCCTATTGAAAAAAATGGGGAAAAAACATTTTATGGGATGTTAGTGCAAGATAAATTGTAATTTTGATGGGGGGATTATATGAATCCGAAGATAAGCGTAATTGTACCAATATACAATGCGGAACTTTATCTTGAAGAATGTATTCATTCAGTATTGAATCAAACATTAAGAGATATTGAATTATTATTAATTGATGATGGTTCTACAGATGGATCATTTAGAATCTGTGAAGAATATAGTAAAAAGGATAACAGAGTTCAGGTGTTCCGTAATAAGAATGTTGGTCAGGGATTAGAGAGAAATTTTGGAGTCAAAAAAGCCGCAGGAGAATATATTGCTTTTTTAGATTCAGATGATCAATATAAAGAAGATGCACTAGAACGATTATATCAGAAAGCTATGGAAACTAATGCAGATATGGTTTCCGGTGGGTATGCAGATGTATGTAACCATGAAATTATAAAGGAACATCTATTAGGAAATAGAATTTTAGATAGTACTGAAAAAATAAAAAAAGTAATGGCTGATTTAATTTCATATGAGAAAAAAGAAGGATATGATGGATGTATAGCTGTTTGGGATAGTATTTTTAAAAAGCAGTTGCTTATAGATAATAATATTCAATTTTTGTCTGAAAGGGATATATATTCAGAGGATTTACTATATAAACTAATGGTTATGTCATGCTCTCGAAAAATAACTTTTTGCAATGATATTACATATTTATATCGCGTAAATGATACATCATTTACAAATAGAATTAGTGAATCGGTATTAAATAGAATTACTAATTTGTATGATGAAATTATTTTAAGATTTGAAGAGTTTTTACAGGAATTTAATTTAAAAGAAAGATTAGTTAATCGAACCTTTTTTACACTACGATTTAATATTAAAAAAGTTTCAAAATCAAGAGATGTTAAAAAGTTTTATAAAATGATTTTTGAAAATAAAAAATTAATGGGAATTGTTGTGACATATAAACCAAATAATTTGAAAAATTTTGTTATATACTATTTAATTAAATGGAAAATGCTGGGAATGTTTTATATGTTCTTTTAAAGAAATTAAATTTTAGGAGAGTAGAATAATGAAAATTGGTATTATGACATTTCATAGAGCTATTAATTATGGAGCTGTTTTACAGACATATGCTTTACAAAAATATTTGAATGATAGCGGATATGATGCAGAAGTTATTGATTATCGCTGTGATCACATGGAGAATTTTTATAAGATTTTAAGTGTAAAAAATAAATCCATTAAGCAGGTTATTAGAGGCCTTTTAAATTTTATATATGTATATAAAAAGAAAAGTAGATTTTATGGTTTTTTAGATCAGAATGTAAAAATAAGTTCAAAGATTTATGATAAATCAAATATTGGTGAATCAAATAATGAATATGATAAGTTTATTACAGGGAGTGACCAGGTATTTAATTATGCATGTTCACAATTTGATAAAAATTATTTTTTAGAGTTTGTTAAAAATTATGATAAGAAATATTCTTATGCGGCTTCATTTGGTATGAAAGAAGTTCCGTGTGAATATGCAGAGGAATATAAAAAGTTACTTTCAACATTTCATGAGTTGTCAATTCGTGAAACAGATGGACAACAAATAGTAAAAACATTGGTTGGAAAAGAAACAGAATTATCAATGGATCCGGTTTTTTTATTAGGCAGGGAAGATTGGGAGCGATTAGCTAAGAAACCGAAAATAGAACATTATATATTGATATATAAATTGAATACATCAAATTTATTGTTTGATTTTGCAAGAAAATTAGCTAAGATGACAAATACAAAAATTGTTGCATTGAACTTTGATATTGTTGATCAGATGAAAACACCAGATATAAAAGGATTATTTTCAACATCAATCGAAGAATTTTTAGGATATTTTAAGTATGCAGATTATGTTGTAACAAATTCATTTCATGGAACTGCATTTTCTATTATTTTCCATAAAAATCTTTATGTAGAGGCTTTACAAAAAGATTTTAAGCCTAATGATAGAGTAGAATCATTATTAAATTTAACAGATTTGAATGTATGTAAAATAAAAACTTTAGAGGATTGCGTATTAGATATTAATAGAGACTTCAGTATGGCAGATGAACAAATCAATAAAAAATGTGCGGAAGCAAAACAATATCTTGAAAGGATTATGAATGAAAATTAGAGAATGTTCTGACTGGAAAGATAAAAGAATACTAGAACTAATAATTGCAGCTGTGATTAATTTAATAATATTTTCTGCAAATAATAAATTGATGATATATACAAAACATTTATCATTATTGGTAATTATCCTTTGCTTAGGAATGTTTATTTTAAACAGGAATTATATATTGAAAATAAATAAATATAAACTTATGTATTCTTTATTTGTGATAATGATAATGGTTAGTTGTTTTTGGGTTAGCAATACAAATGTTATTTGGGATTATAGTTTATATTTAATTTCAGGAGTATGTGTTATTTTTTCTGATTTTTCAAAGACATTCTACTATTATTTTATGAAAATATTTAAGATCTTATTTTGGGTATTTATATTTTCAATGTTTTTAGAGGCATTGTTACCGAATGTGTTTTTTTTAATATTTGGATTTGCTTCATTTGGAGATGCAGAAATGCGAGCTCTTACATCTGGTGGGGCAATTGCAGGTTTAGCTTTTGAAAAGGCATATGCAGCATTTATTTGTAATTTAGGGCTTGGTGTTATTTTTGCAGAATTTGTTGCTCAAAGATCATATAAATATGTTATTCAAAGCATACTTGTAATGATAGCATTAATGATGACAGGTAAGCGCACATTGTTTATTATCCCAATTGTTGCTTTATTAATTTATGTAATGTTATTTAGTAAAAATAATAAGTTTATAAAATTAGCTGGAGTTGGATTAGGAATATCAGCATTTATTATAATAGCATATACGATAATTCCAGAAGCGTCTTTAATTATTGATAGAATTATTAATAGCGGAGGAGATGTTTTATCTGGAAGAGAAAATTTTTGGAATTATGCTATGGATATGTTTCATCAAAATCCATTTTTTGGAAGAGGGTTTATGTCATTTAATGATTTCGTATTTAATCAAGGATTTCGTTATTATGGAGAAAGATGGAATTATCAAGCACATAATGTATATATTCAGCTTTTGGGAGAAACTGGTATTATAGGATGTGGAGTCATCATTATACTGATTATTATTTTGATAATTAAAGCCATATCATTAGCCAAAAGCACATCTAATTTTTGGGATGTACTTTTAGTTTATTGGATAATGTTATTTGGAATTTATAGTCTTACAGGAAATACACTTTATTATCCGTGCCAATTGATTATTTTGATAGTATCTATCTTACTTATTTCTAATGTGAAAAAAATAAGAGAAGTATCTTATCAGATTGGAAAATCAATTAAATGGAAAATTTTAGCTTGAATGGAGGTGGCAAAATGGAGCCATTAGTAAGTATTATTACTCCGTCATATAACTCGGGAAAATATTTAGATGCATATTTTTCTTCGATTTTAAATCAAGATTATCAAAATTATGAAATTATTTTTATTAATGATGGATCGACCGATGATACAGAGGATATTGTAAATAAATATAAGGAATTGTTTGAAAAAAAGAACGTTCGTTTTGTTTATTTAAAACAAAATAATGGTGGACAAGCAAAAGCTATGAATTTAGGTTTTCCATATATTCAAGGAAAATATTTTATTTGGCCAGATTCTGACGATGAACTTTATTCAAATAATATTAGTGAAAAAGTAAAATATATGGAGCAGCATCCAGATATTGCATTGGCAATGTCTGGAGCTGATTATGTAGATGAGAGTGGTAATATAATAGATCATTTACAGAGGAAACAGCAAGATAATGATAATTTTTTTGAAGATTTATTGTTAAGCAAAAATGTTGTATTTTGTCCGGGTATTTATATCATGAGAACAGAAAAATTTTTTAAATATGTACCCAATGGGCAAATTAATGAAAGCCGGATAGGTCAAAATTATCAAATTTTATTACCAATAGCATATCATGATAAGTATGGCTATATTGATAAAACATTGTACAAGTACATTTTACACAAAAATAGTCATTCTAATAAAGATAATAATCAATATGAGAAGACGATCCAACGTTTTAAAAAGCAGGAAGAAACATTATATATTCTTATAAAAAGTATTTGTGATGAAAATGATGAGAAAGTTTATAAAAATAAATTATATATCCATTTTCATCGTTTTTATCTGCGTTTGGCTAATAAATATGGTATGAAGCAGGATTTAAAAAAATATTATGAACAGTTGAAGCAAGTTAATGGAAATGGGATGAAGGAAAGAATATATTATGTATTGGGAATTATTGGTATAAAAAAGAGGTAAATTATGGGTCGATCAAAAAAATTTATGTATAATTCCATTACAACGGCATTATTGCAAGTTGTAACAATGGTAGCAGGTTTTATTACACCAAGATTTATGCTAACGGCATATGGCTCTGAAATTAATGGTTTGGTATCATCCATTTTACAATTTATTAGTTATTTTAATTTAGTAGAGGCAGGGTTATCAAGTGCAGCTGTATATTCCCTGTATAAGCCGATTGCAGATAAAGATCATGATAAAATTAATAGAATTGTAACAGCAGCAAAGCATTTTTATATAAAATCAGGATTTATATTTGTTGGTTTAGTTGCATTATTAGCTTTATGTTATCCTTTTATTGCCAGTTCAACGGTATTAGATCAAACAAGTATTTTTGTGCTTGTTCTTGTATTAGGTGTTAATGGTTCTTTAGAGTTTTTTACTTTAGCAAAGTACAGAGCATTACTTACAGCGGATCAAAAAACATATGTGATTTCTTTGGCATCTATAGTATATACTATTTTAAATACAATTATTGTTGTGGTTTTATCTACAATGCGTATTAATATTGTATTATTAAGAATTATTGCGTTATTTTCAATATTCGTGAGAACAATAATATTGTATGTATATGTAAGAGTAAATTATCGTTTTATTCGCTATGATGTAGAGCCTGATTATGCTGCTATGGATAAACGATGGAGTGCATTGTATTTACAAATTGTACAAACAGTGCAAAATGCATCGCCGGCTGTTTTAATTACTATTTTTTCTTCCTTGAAAATGGTAAGTGTTTATTCTGTCTATAATATGGTTATGTCCGGTATTAATGGAGTTATGTCAGTATTCTCTACAGGTGTATCTGCAGGATTTGGCGAACTGCTTGTAAAAGGCGATAAAATGGTATTTAAAAAAGCATATGGAGATTTTGAATATATTTATTATTTCATGGTTAGTGTGATATATTCCATTACATTAGTCACAATTTTACCTTTTATAGAGGTTTACACCAAAGGTGTTAATGATATTCAATATACGAGTTTTACATTTGCAATTTTATTTGTTTCCAATGGAATTTTATATAATTTAAAAACACCTCAAGGCATGCTGGTAATAGCAGCTGGATTATATAGGGAAACAAGAATTCAGAGTACAATTCAAGCAGCTATTTTAGTTGTAGGAGGTATCATTTTTGGTGCAAGAAATGGATTGACAGGAATTATGTTTGCATCATGTCTGTCAAATTTATATCGCTGCATTGATTTATATTTTTTTATACCCAAAATGGTAACTCATATGGAAAGAAAAGATACATTGAAAAATATTATTATTACAATTTCAATGATTATTGTATCTTATTTTACTGCACCAGAAATAATAAAATTTCATCCTGTAAGTCTTATTACATGGGTTGTTTATGCGGCCTGTGTTAGTATATATTGCTTAGCATTAATTAGTATTTTTCATATAATATTTGAAAGAGAAAATTTTAAAAAGATATTAGTGAGAATACAAAACATGAAAGGAAAAATAAAGTGATAGAGTTATATACAAGAAAAGAAGAATGTTGTGGATGTTCTGCATGTGCTAATATATGCCATAAACATGCAATTCATATGGAACAAGATGAAAAAGGATATTTATATCCAGTTATCGCAAAAGAACTATGTGTAGAATGCGGATTATGTAAAAAGGTATGCCCCTTAAAAGAAAATAAAAGAGAAAATAGTTTTGAAAAAAAAGCATATGGTGTAAAAAATATAAATCGAGAGGAACGAATGAAGAGTAGTTCAGGTAGCGTATTTATTGAAGTTGCAAAATATGTTTTAGATAAGAATGGTGCGGTATATGGCGTCGAATTAACTCCAGATTTTCAAGTAAGGCATGAACGAGCAGACTTATTTACAGCTGTGAGGAAATTTCAAGGTTCTAAGTATGTTCAAAGTGATAAAAATGATGTTTTTCGGCGGATTCAAAATGATTTGAAAACAGGAAAACCAGTTTTATTTACAGGAACTCCGTGTGAGGTGGCAGGATTAAAGCAGTTTTTGAGAAGAGAATATGATAATTTATATACTTTGGATCTAATTTGTCATGGAGTTCCAAGCATGAAATTATTTCAGGCATGTTTGAAAGAAAAGGAAAAGATTTCAAAAGTAGAGGAAATAAGATTTCGTGATAAAGAGTATGGATGGAGAAATCAAGAACTTTATATTAAATTAAAAAATGGAACTATTTATCACGCACCAATATGGGGAGATAATTTTTATCGACTATTTACTAGCAATTTTATATTAAGAGATTCTTGCTATACATGCAAATTTGCAAATATGGAAAGACAAGGAGATATTACAATTGGAGATTTTTGGAATATAAAAAATGTAAATAGTGGATTTGAGGATAAATTAGGAGTATCTTCTATTATTATTAATACGAAAAAGGGAGAAGATTTATTCGAGAGTTTAAAGAATAACTTTGAAGTAATAGAATGCTCCTTGAATGATATTAATCAGCCCAATTTAAATCATCCTTCATCTCGTCCGGAACGATATGAGGAATTTCAAAAAGATTGTTTAGAAAAGGGATTTGATTATTGTCTGAAAAAGTATGGAACGATGAAATTATCTGAAAAAATTAGAAGAAAACTATCTCCCATAAAGCAAAAAATAAAACAATATTTAAAAAAATAGTGGGGACAAGAAGTATATGAATCATAGATATATTAAAGTATATGTAAATATGTGGCGAATACTTCCATTCTATATAATTTGTAAACATTGCAAGCACAAGGATAAAGTTGGTTTAGATATTGCAATGTGGAAAAGGAAAAACAAAGAATTAAATGAGTATTCGGAATTATTTCAATTTGGATATTTTGCGATGAATATGATTGAATTTAGAAATGTTATGTTAAATAGATTGCATCGCAATAAGATTGGTTATGTAATTTCAAGAATGCTGTTCAAACCACTGGAAAGTTTGTATATTAATATGCCGCCCGAAAAAATCGGGGGGGGATTATATTTTCAACATGGATTTTCAACAATTGTAGCAGCAAAAGAAATTGGAAACAATTGCTCTATTAATCAGCAAGTTACTATCGGTTATAATGGGAAAGATGCACCAGTGATTGGAAATGATGTAACCATTACAGTAGGTTCAATAGTGATTGGAAATGTAGTTATAAATGATGGAGCATTTATAGGTGCGGGATCTGTTGTAAAGCATGATGTAGAAGCTGGAGATATTGTTGCTGGAGTACCAGCAACCTCAATCAAGAAAAAAGTTCAGAGATAATATAATTAAACTAAAATTTATAATTTATTGGATAAAAATGTTTCAACAAATTGTGGAAAAAATTATTAGAAATGTACTTACGGCTTTATATCAGCCATTTTGGGGAGCTATTTTAATGGCTTTTATGTCTATGTTTTTGTACCTTTATAGTAAAGAACATGGATGGAAAGGAATAAATCTTTTTATTCAGCCTATTAATTCCTGGGTCAATGAATTTTTAAATTCATCAGATTTTCGCCGGGTATTTCTATTAGCATTTTATGCAGCTATGATTTTATTTAGAACTTTAATCAATCGCCAGATTTGGTTTGATCCTTTAGGAAAAATCATGGAAGGATGGGGTTTATATGATGGAGATGGAAAATTAACCACCGAAGCAATCGAGAATTTCATGCTGTTTGTGCCCTTTACCATATTGTTATTATGGGCATTTGAAAAAAATATTTTTGACGAAGGATTTACCTTAAAGAAAGTTCTGTGGAGATCTGTGAAAGTGGTTAGTTCTATATCATTGACCATAGAATTTCTTCAGGTACTGTTTCATATAGGTACGTTTCAGATATCCGATCTTACTTATAATACATTAGGAGGATGTCTGGGTGGGCTGATTTATTGGATTTGCATAAAAATTAAGGGTAAAGGAAAAAGCCAATGTAAAAGGAAGGGGTAGATTATGAAAACAACATTATTAATTATGGCAGCAGGAATTGGTTCTCGTTTTGGAGGCGGAATCAAGCAGTTAGAACCAGTGGACAGCAACGGCCACATTATCATGGATTATTCCATTCATGATGCAATGGAAGCAGGCTTTAATCATGTAGTATTTATTATCCGCAAAGATATTGAAAATGAATTCAAGGAAGTAATTGGGGATCGAATAGAAACCATATGCAAAAACTATGGTGTGACTGTAGACTATGCATTCCAGGATATTCATGATATTCCGGGAGAACTTCCGCAAGGACGGATAAAACCGTGGGGAACCGGTCAGGCAGTTCTGGCAGCAAAGAAGGTTTTAAAAACTCCCTTTGTTGTTATTAATGCGGATGATTATTACGGAAAAGAAGGCTTTAAGGCTGTTCATGAATATCTGGTAAACGGCGGCCAGTCCTGTATGGCAGGATTTGTTCTGAAAAACACCTTATCAGATAATGGTGGAGTAACCCGCGGTATTTGCAAAATGGATGGAGAAAATAATCTGACGGAAGTAGTAGAGACAAAGAATATTGTGAAAACAGTTTCTGGCGCGGAAGCGAATGGAATTAGAATTGATATAGATTCTTTGGTCTCTATGAATATGTGGGGACTGACACCTGATTTTTTAGAAACATTAGAGATGGGATTTCAGGAATTCTTTGAGAAGGAAGTTCCAGAAAATCCGTTAAAATGTGAATATTTGATTCCATCTTTTATTGGAGAATTATTGGAACAGGGAAAAATTGCTGTAAAGGTACTGCGTACCAATGATACCTGGTATGGGATGACTTACAAGGAAGATGTAGTAGCTGTAAAAGAAAGCTTTAAAGAAATGTTAAATAAGGGGCTTTATCAGGCTGATTTGTTTTCCGACTTATAATAAAAAGCAAAAGATAGTATGTAAAAAAAGAAAAAATGAATTTTTAGATTAGATAGAATAAAACCATTTTTTAAAGCATGCATTCATAGTCAAGCATATGATAAACAAAATGTATTGAAAAAATATTCTAAAAGTAAAAATCTATAGACATTACGATTATGGCAGTTTTTTGTAGCCCATGATTTTGGAGATTTTAGCTGATTTGGGGTTTCGACTGGAAGAGGACGAGCAGGATCTGAAACTGGTGGTAAAATAGTAAAAATATGAGAGAAATGGAGCTACTTATGAAACGCTTGCTAATTTTAGGCGCCGGAGGCTTTGGCCAGATGGCAAAGGAGACAGCCTTAGAGCTGGGCTATGAACAGGTGGTATTTCTGGATGATGTGGCAGTTGGGGAGGATGTCATTGGTCGATGCTGTGATTATATCCTTCGCCATGAGGAATACCCGGTGGCTGTAGCTGCCTTTGGAAATAATAAAACAAGATTATACTGGACAGACAAGCTTTTAGCAGCAGGATATCAGGTGCCTACCCTGGTGCATCCGTCTGCAGTGGTAAGTCCCAGCGCTGTTTTAGAGTCTGGCTGCTTTGTCATGCAGAGGGCAGTGGTTAATACCCATACGAGATTAGAGCGGGCGGCCCTGATTAACAGCGGAGCTGTGGTGGATCATGATTCTGTGGTATGCGCCGGGGCTCATGTGGGACTGGGAAGTATTGTGAAGGCAAACTGTACCATTGAATCTGGCAGAAAGGTGGAGGCCGGTGAGGTGATTTTCTCCACCAGACGGAAGATTGAGGGGGCAGACAGCCGTAGTCTGGAGGATGCAGTCTATGCCTTTGGCTTTGGCCCCAGCTGCAGCTATGTAAAGCCCTTTGGTGAGGGTCATATCAATGAAACCTATGCCGTTTATATGCCCGGATCAGAGGGAGTGGATGTGCCCCGCTATGTGCTGCAGCGGGTAAATATTCATGTGTTTAAGAATCCGGCTCAGGTGATGGAAAATATTTTCTCTGTCACAGAATATCTCCGGGAAGTGATTCGAAAAGAAGGAGGGGATCTGGATCGGGAAACCCTGTCTTACATTAAGACAAAAAGCGGAGATACCTATTTTGAGGATGCCGACGGTCAGCCCTGGCGCTGTCTTCATTATGTGCCAAATTCCATCTGCCATCAGATAGTGGAGGAGCCCCAGCAGTTTTATCAGTCTGCAAGAAGCTTTGGTCATTTCTTAAAGCAGCTGGGAGATTATCCGGCGGAGCATCTGTATGAGACTATTCCCCGGTTCCATGATACGGTGAAGCGGTTTCAGGATTTTGCTGAGGCGGTGCGAAAGGATGTGAAGAACCGGGCCAGCCAGTGTCGGGAGGAGATTGATTTTGCTCTGGCAAGAGAGGCGGACTGTGGTGTTTTGATGAACCAGCTGCAGGAGGGGATTCTGCCTCTTCGGGTTACTCACAATGATACGAAATTAAACAATATTTTGTTTGATGCAGATACGGATCAGGGGCTGTGCATCATTGATCTTGATACCATTATGCCGGGGCTGGCGGCCAATGATTTTGGCGATTCCATTCGTTTTGGCGCGTCTACGGCAGAGGAGGACGAGCCGGATCTCAATAAGGTTCATTTTGACCTTCATCTGTATGAGCTTTATGTAAAGGGCTATCTGGAAATGGCAAGGGATGTGCTGACTCCGGCGGAAATTGACAGTCTGCCCTGGGGGGCAAGACTGATGACACTGGAGTGCAGAATGCGTTTCCTGGCAGATTATCTTCAGGGAGATGTATATTTTAAGACGGCTTATCCGGAGCACAATCTGGTGCGGGCCAGAACCCAGTTCCGTTTGGTGAAGGAGATGGAAGAGCAGTTTGAACGGATGTATGAGATTTTGAGGAAATACAGCTGACAGACGGGAAGTCTGACAAAGAAAAGCAGAAAGAAGACAAGGGTGAAAGGCTGGAAGTTTTAAGCTTTTCACCCTTTTTTTATAAAATTTAATATTCTTTTTCTTGTCCTTCCAATGGCTTTGTGTTAGACTTTTTGTAAGCATACCATAGTTCTATTTTTCTCAGGGCATTTGCCTATCGGTTCTTTCTTAGAATCAGTGAAACGGTCTATGCTTGAATTCCATTATTTAACAAAAGCAGAAGATCGGAAAAAGACCTTCTGCCATTATGTGACGGGAGGGATTTGGATGAAACAGGATCTTTTGGCCAAACGCTATTATTCAGATAACAGGCGTTTTGCAGATTTGATCAATGGCATTGTTTGTAACGGCATTCCGATTGTGAAGCAGGAGGATTTGTCGGAGATGGACACGGAAAACGGCCAGGGAAAACGTCGGGATCTGGTGCGGAAGGCAGTATTCGGTGTGAATTTTGCTGTCATGGGACTGGAAAATCAGGAAAAGCTTGATTACAGACTTCCGCTTCGTGTTCTGGGATATGAAGTCGGAGCGTATGAACATCAGGCAGCGGAAATTTACAGAGAGATTCGGCGAAGCGGAAGGAATTTCGATACAGAGCTGAGTTCCGGAGAATATTTGTACGGCTTTCGCAAGAGTGACCGCCTTCACCCTGTGATTACGATTATCTTGTATTATGGGGAAGAGGAGTGGAACGGATCCAGAGATTTGTATGGGATTCTTGATTTTCAGGATATTCCGGAGCAGATTCGCCAGTATGTGCAGAATTATCGGATTCATGTGATTGATGTGCGGAGGATGGAACGAACCGATTTGTTTCAGACCGATTTGCGTCAGGTATTTGATTTGATTCGCTTTTCCGGGAATCGGGAAAGGCTGAGAGATTTGATTGAACAGGAGCCGGCCTACGGGAAGCTGGAGGAGGATGCCTTTGATTTTGCATCGTCCTATGTAGGGCTCAGGGAGCTGTCAAAGTGGAAAGAGGCTGTAAGGGAAGGAGAGAGATTCAATATGAAAACAGGATTTCAGATGTATGAGGATGAATTTTTGGAGCGAGGAAGAGCCGAAGGCAAAGAGATTGGAAGGGTTGAAGGCAAAGAGATTGGAAGAGCCGAAGGCAAAGAAATTGGAAGGGCTGAAGGCAAAGAGCTTGGAAGGGTTGAGGCAACCCGCTCAGTAATACAATCTGCTTTGGCATTGAATCTTCCAGTAGAGCAGATTGCCCAAATTTGCAGCTGCGGAGTGGATCGAGTGAAGCAGATTCAGAAAACAATGGAGAAAGAGTTTGGAGAATGATGGCAGGTATGAAAACTCAGAGATAGGAAAGAGGAGCGAGCTTCTTTTACGAAAATCCGATTTTTTTTATTTGCAGAAATTCAGGAATTGTGTTTTAATAATGAGGTAGTTTGTGTGTATGGGGGAGCGGCTTACACTACAAATTAATAAGGAGATTACAGTATGTGCGGAATTGTCGGATTTATTGGAAGTCATCAGGCAGCGCCGATTCTTTTAGACGGGCTGTCAAAGCTGGAGTACCGAGGATATGACTCGGCGGGACTGGCTGTCCGGGACGGTGATGCCCCGGTTCAGATTGTGAAGGCAAAGGGACGGTTGAAGGCGCTTGCGGAGAAGACAAACAACGGAGAAACCTTAAAGGGAACCTGCGGCATTGGTCACACTAGATGGGCTACTCACGGAGAACCATCAGAAACGAATGCGCATCCTCATTGCTCGGATGATGGAAATGTTGTGGGCGTTCATAATGGCATTATTGAGAATTATCAGGAATTGAAGGATAAGCTGGTGAGAAAGGGTTATACCTTTTATTCTTCTACAGACACAGAGGCGGCAATTAAGCTGATTGATTATTATTACAAAAAATATGAAGGAACTCCGGTAGATGCTATCAATCATGCCATGGTGCGTATCCGTGGTTCCTATGCCCTGGCAGTGATGTTCCGTGATTATCCCGGGGAGATTTATGTGGCAAGAAAGGACAGCCCCATGATTTTGGGAGTGACTGACGGCGAATGCTATGTGGCTTCTGATGTTCCTGCTATTTTGAAATATACCCGTCAGGTATATTATATTGGAAATATGGAGATGGCCCGTCTGGCAGATGGAGCAGTTACGTTTTACAACCTGGATGGGGATGAGATTTCCAGGGAACTGACTGAGATTGAGTGGGATGCTGAGGCGGCAGAGAAGGGCGGCTTTGAGCATTTTATGATGAAGGAAATCCACGAGCAGCCCAAGGCTGTGGCGGATACCCTTTCTTCTGTGATCCGGGACGGCAGACTGGATTTGTCTGGCGTAGGGGTGACAGGGGAGGAGATTCAGGGCATTTCCCAGATTCATATTGTGGCCTGCGGATCTGCTTATCATGTGGGGGCTGTAGCTCAGTATGTGATGGAGGATCTGGCAGAGATTCCGGTTCGGATTGATGTGGCTTCGGAGTTTCGTTACAGAAAGCCTCTGTTAGATCCCAAAAGCCTGGTGATTGTGATCAGCCAGTCCGGAGAGACGGCAGACAGTCTGGCAGCCCTTCGGGAGGCAAAGCAGTGCGGAGTGAAGACATTGGCTATTGTCAATGTGGTTGGTTCTTCTATTGCCAGAGAGGCAGACAATGTCTTTTATACTATGGCAGGTCCTGAGATTGCAGTGGCAACAACGAAGGCCTACAGCACTCAGCTGATTGCAGTGTACTGTCTGGCGCTGCAGTTTGCGCTGGTAAGAGGAAAGATGGATGAGAAGCGGTATTCCACTCTGTTGGAGGAGCTTCAGACCATTCCGGAAAAGATTGGGAAGATTCTGGAGGATAAGGAGCGAATCCAGTGGTTTGCTGCAAAGAATTCCATGGCAAAGGATGTGTTCTTTATTGGAAGAGGCGTTGACTATGCCGTTTCTCTGGAGGGAAGCCTGAAGCTGAAGGAGATTTCCTATATTCACTCAGAGGCTTATGCAGCCGGTGAACTGAAGCACGGAACGATTAGTCTGATTGAAAACGGCACTCTGGTGATTGGCGTTTTGACTCAGGAGCAGCTGTATGAAAAGACGCTTTCCAATATGGCGGAATGCAGAAGCCGCGGCGCTTATCTGATGGGGCTGACTTCTTATGGAAGGTATGATATTGAGGATGCTGTGAATTTTGCAGTCTATGTACCGAGAATAGATGAGCATTTTGCAGCCAGTCTTGCGGTGATTCCTCTGCAGCTTCTGGGGTATTATGTGAGCGTAGCCAGAGGACTGGATGTGGATAAGCCGAGAAATCTGGCCAAGTCGGTGACTGTAGAATAATGAATGATTCTGTACAGGAAGCAAAGGGAATAGAAGAGACAGCAGAATAGAGTTGATTAAGAAAACCCCGGAAGAAGTGTGGACACAGACTGCAGATGGACGCAGAGTATGTGAAACTGCATAGGCTTTTTCGGGGTTTTTACATTTATTTGATCAGGAGGAAAGCAAGTTATGAAACTGAATACCATTCATCATATTGCAATTATTGTTTCGGATTATGAGAAATCCAGGGATTTTTATGTGAATAAGCTTGGATTTTCTGTGATTCGGGAAAATTACCGTCCAGCCAGAGATGACTGGAAGCTGGATCTTAGAATCAATGAAACAACGGAACTGGAGATCTTTGGGGTAAAGAACCCGCCGAAGCGTGTGACTGGACCGGAGGCGGCAGGGCTTCGCCACCTGGCTTTTTATGCAGAGGATCTGGACGGAATGATTGCAGAGCTGACAGAAATGGGAATTGAGGTGGAACCGGTCCGTGTGGATGAATTTACCGGAAAGCGGATGACCTTTTTTGCAGATCCGGATGGACTTCCGCTGGAGCTTCATGAGTAGGCCGGAAGGAACAGAGGCCCTTGAGTGTCTGGAATTTACTTACCGGATTCATGGCGGTGAAATGTTTGTAGACAGGAGGACAAAATCCACCTGCTGAATTCAGAAAAATGTAAGATTTTTCCAGTTGTGCTGCTGGGATTTTTATGATATAAGTGTATTAATAGTCCTAGTACACACAGGGTACGTAGGGGAAAGGAGACAGACGATCGATGATTCTGCTGGATTATAAAGACAGCCGCCCTATATATGAGCAGGTAGTGGAAAAGCTGCAGGAGCTGATGCTTCTGGGGGTTCTGGAAGAGGATGACCAGATGCCCTCTGTGCGGAGTCTGGCTATGGAGCTTTCTATCAATCCCAATACGATACAGCGTGCCTACGGAGAGCTGGAACGTCAGGGATACATTTATATGGTAAAGGGACGGGGAAGCTTTATGGGAAGCATCAGGCGTCTCAAAGAGGCCAGAAGACAAAAGCTGGCAGGAAGCATGAGAGAGCTGGCCAGGGAGGCCGTAAGTCTTGATATGGACTGTGAGACATTTGTAAACCTGGCCAGAGAGGAGTATGGCCGGACGGCGGAAGAGAGCAGGGAGGAGCAGTCGGTATGATAGAGGCAGTAAATTTGACAAAGAGGTTTGACAGCATTCTTGCTGTGGATCATATCAGCGCAACGATCCGCACAGGAAGTGTGTTTGGCCTGATTGGAACGAATGGAGCGGGAAAGAGTACCTTTTTGAGGATGGCGGCAGGTGTTCTCAAGCCGGATGAGGGAACGGTTACGGTAGACGGAATGGCGGTTTTTGAAAATGAGGAGGCAAAAAGGAAATTTTTCTATATTTCTGATGAGCAGTATTTTTTCAGCAATGCCACTCCTGTAGAGATGATGGAATATTACCGGATTGTTTATCCTGGATATGATGAAAGCCGGTTCCATAGTCTGATGAAGAATTTTGGATTGGATGAGAAGCGCAAGATCAATACATTTTCCAAGGGTATGAAAAAGCAGCTTTCTGTTATTTGCGGAATCTGTTCTGGTACAGAGTACCTGTTCTGTGACGAGACCTTTGACGGACTGGATCCGGTGATGCGTCAGGCTGTAAAGAGTATTTTTGCCAGCGATATGGCCCAGCGGCAGCTGACTCCGATTATTGCTTCTCACAATTTAAGAGAGCTGGAGGATATCTGCGATCATGTGGGACTTCTGCATAAGGGCGGGATTCTTCTAAGCCGGGATCTGGATGAGATGAAAATGAAGATTCACAAGGTTCAGTGTGTATTGAAGCCCGGAGTGGAGCCGGAGAGTCTGGAGGGCCTGGAAATCCTGAAAATCGAGAGGAGAGGAAAACTGATGACTCTGACGGTTCGCGGGGATCTGAGCCGGGTAGAGTTTGTAATGCAGAAAGCGGATCCGGTCTTTTACGAGACGATTCCTCTTTCTCTGGAGGAAATCTTTATCAGTGAAACGGAGGTAGTCGGCTATGACATCAAAAAACTTATTTTTTAAGCTGATGAGAAAGGATTTGGGGCAGAGACTCTGGGCCGTGGCGCTGATAGGAATGGGCTGCTTTTTTGCCTACCCTGTGACGGCGGCGGTGAGTGCAGGAGAGATCGAGCGTTATGAGGATCTGAAGCTGGGGCTGATCCGTTACAGTGATCAGATTATGGAATGGCTGTCCTTTGAAAATGGCATGACAGCATTTGTGATGATGGCAGCTGCTCTGGTATGCGGAATCAGCGGCTTTGCGTGGCTGAATGCAAAAAGCAAGGTAGATTTTTATCATAGTATTCCTGTACGCAGAGAGGTGCTTTTTGCCGTTGATTTTGTCAATGGAATTCTGATTATGGCAGTTCCTTATGTGATTTCTATGATTGCGGCTGCCTGTATTGCAGTGGGCTACGGAGTGGACGGCACGAAGCTGTGGCCGGTGGTTTTTGCGGCCTGCGGACTGCACCTGACTTACTTTATTTTGATGTATACCATGGTGGTTGTGGCAGTGATGCTGACTGGCAACATGGTTGTGGCCTTTCTGGGCTGCGTGGTATTTTCTTCTGCAGTTCCTCTGGCAGTCAGTTTGATTCAGGGATATTTTATGGTGTTTTTCCGCACTGGAATGTGGGAGAGCTGGCAGAATTTTATGGAAACGGGAATCCGTTTTTCTCCGGTCTGCGAGTACATCAGCAGCTATGATGCCTATATAAACGGAGAAAGCATGGCTTCTTATGTGATGATTGCTCTTGCAGCATCGCTTCTCTTTACCGTGGTGGGCTGCTTTCTGTATAAGAAGCGTCCCTCGGAGGCGGCAGGAAAGGCTATGGCGTTTCCTGTAACCATGCCGGTGATACGGATTATTCTGGTGCTTTTGTCAGCTTTTGGTCTGGGCGTCTTTTTCTGGGGACTGCGTTCCTCTACCGGCTGGGCTGTGTTTGGACTTATCTGCGGCGCTGTGATTTGTCACTGCACCATTGAAATCATTTATCATTTTGATTTTAAAAAGCTGTTTGCCCATCCGGTTCAGCTGGTGGGCTGTATCCTGGTATCAGTGGCAGTGCTGTTTGCCTTCCGCTATGACTGGTTTGGCTATGATACCTATATTCCGGATGCAGGGAAAGTGAAATGTGCAGCTGTTTCCGTAGATCGGCTGGATTCCTGGGTTTCCCGGGGATATGTGCTGAAAAAGGAGGACGGCTCCTACCAGTGGAAATATCTGGAGGATGACTGGCTTCTGGATATGATGGAATCAGAGGATGTGGAAACGATCTGTAATATTGCGGCAGCCGGAGTGGAGCAGCTTGGGGAGAGAACGCAGGATACCTCTGTACGTGAGGAGGAGGGCACTTTCAGCCGGGTAAAAATCTGTTACACTATGAACAGTGGACGGAAGGTATACAGAAGCTATTACATGGATATGGACAAAAATCTGCCTCTGTTTGAAAAGCTGTATGCCAGCGAGGCATACCAGAAGGCCAGTTTTCCTCTAATGAAAAAGACGGCAGACGAGGTGGCGGATATCCGTTGGCGCTGCGGCGGCGAATCATCGGAGGTGCGGCTTGACACCCTGGGAAAAGCAGAAAAAAAGGAGCTTCTGGAAACCTATCAGAAGGAATTTTCTGAAATGACCATTGAGCAGATGAAATATGAGCTTCCTGCAGGTCTGATTCGGTTTACCTCAGAGCAGGATGTAGCTGCTCTGGATTGGGAGCATTTTCAGAAAGTAAGGGATTCGGAGGATTACTATTCCTATCATTCCTATAATTTTGCAGAAAAGGATTATTATCCGGTCTATCTTTCCTTCAAAGAAACCTGTGCGCTTCTGAGAAAGTACGGAATTATGCCAGGAGAGTATTACGACAGCCTGGATCTCTATGCAGTGACCGTAAGCAGGTGGAATGACAAGAAACAGGTTCAGGAGCAGGCAGTATTTGATAAGCCGGAGGAGATTGAAAGGCTGAAGAAGGTGATATCAGTGCCGGGGGTACAGTATTATAACAGTATGTATCTCCAGTCGGATCTGGATGTTGTTTTCTATAACAGGAACGGTGAGCAGTATAGTCATTATGCAGTATTTCCAAAGGATCAGATTCCGGACTTTGTACTGGAGAGGATGCAGCCGCTTCCCTGAGAAAATCAGGTACAGCAACAGGATAAAAGACATTTTTTGACGCATAGAAGGTAATTCTGTATTGCGGAAAGAATTTGGCAGTACAGGAAAACATAGAAGAGGGAAAGGGTTCTATGACAGATCAGGAATATGAGAAGGAGCTGGCGGAGCTGATGAATTCTGCTCCGTCTGATGAGAAAAAGCATAAGAAAGGAAGAATTCGCAGAGCATTTAAGGCTATTGGTTCCTGGAGCAGGAGGCGTAAACTGATAACCGGGGCGGCGGCAGTAGCCGTCGCTTTGCTTGTATGTTTCAAAATATCCGGCTCTGGAGGACAGACGGGAGTCCCGGTGATGACACAGGCTCTTACACGGGGAACTGTAGAGGAGATTTTATCGGTCAGCGGGCCTGTATCCGGAACGGACAGTGCAGAGGTGGTGTCCAGCCTTCATGCAGAGATTCTGGAAATTCTGGTGAAGGAAGGCGACCGGGTGAAGGCTGGTCAGGTGTTGGCCAGACTGGATCCCGATGATGTTCAAAAGGAGGTGGAAATCGCTCAAAATGCCTATGATCTGGCATCAGCCAATCTGGATGAGGCTCAGAGAGAGGCGAAAAAGGGCTATGCAGAGGCACTGCAGGAGCAGCAGGCTGCACAAAGGGATTATGACAGAAAGGCAGTGCTGTTTGCAGGAGGAGATATTTCTCAGGCAGAGATGGAGGCAGCTGCGGATTCTTTAAACAGCGCGAAACGAAAAACAGCCTCTTTCTATATGGAAAACGGAGAGCCGGCGGCAGAGCCCTCTTTCCGCCTGCAGGTGAAAAATGCAGAATTTGAGCTGGAGCAGAAGAAGGAGCGCCTGGAGGAGACAGAGGTCACGAGCCCTATTGACGGAACTGTGGTTCGAGTGAATTCCCGGGTTGGCCGTTTTGCCGATATGGTGGATGATGACAAGCCGCTTTTTGTTATAGATAACCTGGATAATCTGGAAATGAAAATCAGTGTCAGCGAATATTCCATTGGTAAGGTGAAGCTGGGCCAGGAGGCAGAGATTACCGCAGATATTTTAAATGGACAGACGGAACGGGGAGTAATTACGGCCATTTCTCCCACAGGAGAGGAAAAAGGCGGAGGCTCTACAGAGCGGGTAATTCCAACAACAATCCGGATTCAGAATACAGATACGGCCCTGATTGCAGGAATTACGGCCCGGGCCAGAATTGTCCTAAACCGGGCAGAGAATGTCTGGGTTGTTCCTGTATCTGCGATTATAGAGAGAGAGGACGGTACATGGCTGGCGGCTGCGGAGGCAGGAAAGGCAAGATTGATTCCTGTGGAGAAAGGCGTAGAAGGCGATGTGTCTGCAGAGATTTCCGGTGATGGTCTTTCAGAGGGGCTGAACTATCTGGTTACTCCGGATCCGGCCTTACAGGATGGGACTGCAGTGACTGCGGTTTCCCAGGAATAAGGGGGGCTGGAAATGAAGGAATACGGCGAGGAGCTGATTCGGATTGAGAATATGGCTAAGGTGTATGATACAGGAGCTTTAAAGGTTCTGGGACTGAAACGGATCAATCTGACTATTCGCCAGGGAGAGTTTGTGGCGATTATGGGACAGTCTGGTTCAGGAAAATCAACATTGATGAATATTCTGGGCTGTCTGGATCGGCCTTCTCTGGGACATTATTATCTGGACGGAGCAGATGTGGCAGGAATGACCTCGGATGAGCTTTCGTCTATTCGCAATAAAAAAATCGGTTTTGTTTTTCAGTCCTTTAATCTGATTTCCCGGATGTCGGCGCTGAAAAATGTGGAGCTTCCCATGATCTATGCCCACCTGGGAAAGCGGCAGCGGACAGAGCGGGCAGAGGAGCTTTTAAAGCGGGTGGGCCTGGGAAAACGAATGCATCACCAGCCCAATGAGCTCTCTGGCGGTCAGAGACAGCGGGTGGCGATTGCCCGGGCGCTTGCCAACAACCCGCCTCTGCTTTTAGCTGATGAGCC
Source organism: uncultured Clostridium sp. (assembly GCA_900538475.1). Taxonomy (GTDB): domain Bacteria; phylum Bacillota; class Clostridia; order Lachnospirales; family Lachnospiraceae; genus Brotaphodocola. The sequence continues at coordinate 23,950 of UPYT01000006.1, forward strand.
TACGGGAAATCTGGATACGGCGGCTTCTGTAGAGATTATGGAGCTGTTCAGCCGTCTCCACAAGGAGGGAACCACGGTGGTGCTGGTTACTCATGAGGAAGAAATTGCAGCCTTTACAGAGCGGATTATCCGGTTTCGGGACGGGGAAATCATCAGTGATGAGACGAATATACCCCATGAGCCGGAGTTTAGCCGCCATGTAGAGCGGAATACGGATTTTGAACCGGAGGAGGTTTCCGGCGGAAAGGAGTTTCCATGCTGATTGAAAATATGAAAATGGCATTTTCTGCCATTCGGATAAACAAGATGCGCTCTTTTCTGACCATGCTGGGAATCATCATCGGAATCGGTTCGGTGATTTCTATTGTATCTATTGGAGATACCATGCGGAGTATGTTTGCGGATCTGTATAAGGAGGTCGGGCTGACCCAGGCTTATATATCCATTGGATATTGGCTGGAGGAGGTTCGTCAGAGTGATTATTTTACATTGGACGATATGGAGCGGATTCGGGACGTTTTTGGGGAGGAAATTGCCTATATGGACTGCTCCTCCGGCGTTTCTGCCAATGCCCAGAACGGGAGAACCCAGGTAAAGTTTAATTATGAGGGGATTGACTGGAATTATCAGGACGTACAGCCGGTGAATATTGTATACGGAAGGTATTTGAATGAAGCAGACGTAAAGGGCCGCAAAAAAAATGTGGTAATGGATACAGACAGCGCCATGCTTCTCTTTGGCGTGGAAAATGCTGTGGGAAAGACCTTTCGCACAACAATTTACGGAACAACGGATGAATATACGGTGGCAGGCGTATACCGGAAGGAAATCAGTCCATTTCAGGCCATGATGATGGGAACCAGTGAGGGAGGGACGGCCTTGATTCCCTACACGCTTCTGGCCTGGCCCAATGACTATTTTTATTCCATTCGTGTGTTTGCAAAGGATGATGTAAATCTGGATGTGTTTTTCGGACAGCTGAAGTCTTATATTGGACGGCTGAAGGGAAGAAATCCGGAGGATTATTATATGCAGACGGCGGTGGAGGAAATGGGAATGATGGACAGCATGATGGGAGGTCTTTCTGCAGCTGTGGGAGGCATTGCGGCCATTTCCCTGCTGGTAGGAGGAATTGGAATTATGAATATTATGCTGGTTTCTGTAACAGAGCGGACGAGGGAAATCGGAATCCGAAAAAGTCTGGGAGCCAGAACCCGGGATATTCTGATTCAGTTCCTTACCGAATCTGCTATATTGTCAGCCTGCGGCGGAATTATTGGAATTCTTCTGGGCGTGGGACTTGTATCGGCAGGAGGAATGGCTCTCGGCGTAACAGCGGTGATCCGTCCGTCTGTAGTGGTGATGGCAGTGGGCTTTTCTGCCCTGGTAGGCGTATTTTTTGGAATTTATCCTGCCTCCAAGGCAGCAAAAAAGGATCCCATTGATGCTTTGCGCTATGAATAGAGATGCTCCTTCAGAAGCTCCCGGATGGCTTCTCCGGCAATCAACAGTCCGGCTACAGGTGGAACGAAGGAAATACTGCCGGGAACAGAGCGTCTGTTTCCGGCTTCTTCTGATTCCATAACCGGAGTAAGGGGTTCCTCCTTAGAATAGAGTACCTTTAGATGAGCAATGCCTCTTTTTTTCAGCTCTCTGCGCATAACCCGGCACAGGGGGCAGACAGAGGTTTTTGTAATATCTGTGATTTCAAACAGTTCTCCGTGCAGCTTGTTTCCAGTGCCCATGGAGGAGATCAGAGGAATCTCGTGGTCTTTTGCATACTGGACGATGGCCAGCTTGGCTGTGACAGTATCAATGGCATCTATGATATAATCAATAGGCCTGTCTGCCCCAGGAAGACAGGGAATGGAGTCTAAAAGGGGAGACAGATTATCCGGGAGCACAAAGGTTTCATAGGTGAGAATCTGAGCCTGGGGATTGATGTCCAGGATCCGTTTCTTCATAACCTGTGTTTTGTATTGTCCAACAGTGCTGTGGTAGGCAATGCTCTGGCGGTTTATGTTGGTTAAAGAAACGGTGTCATTATCAATCAGGATCAGTCTTCCTACGCCGCATCTGGCCAGAGCTTCAATACAATGGGAGCCAACGCCCCCAACGCCAAAGACGGCTATGGTAGAGACGGACAGCTGGTTTTGGCCTTCTTCACCAATCAGAAGGCCGGTTCTGGAAAATTCGTTCATGAATCGCTCCTCTCTACAGCAGGTTGTCATTGGGATGGCACCGCTGCTCCTCAATCAGATCAGCCAGAGTCACATGATCGACTACCTGATCTACCGCGTCCTTGATTTTTTGCCAGACGCTTAAGGTTACACACTGTCCGGCCCGTTCACAGGGCGGGGCATCCTTATCCAGACAGGAAACCGGTGACAGGCTGCCCTCTGTCTGCCGCAGAATCATGCCGACCGTATAGTTTTCGGGCGGCATAGTCAGCATATAGCCGCCCTGAGCGCCGCGGATGCTGCGGACATATCCGGCTCTGTGAAGCAGAGTAACAATCTGTTCCAGATATTTGTCGGAGATGCCCTGGTTGGCGGCTACCTGACTGATTTTTGTACATGTATCCGGGTTCATCCCGAATTCTATCATCATACGCAGGGCATATCGTCCTTTTGTAGAAATTTTCATAAAGTTCCTCCTTATACCTTAGTAAAATAATAGGATTTACAGTTATTGTACAAAATGAAACAGAAAATGTAAAGTGATATCCTGAATTGACTTATGACAGGGGAACAGGTATAATTTTGAGTAACAGTTCAGCCTTGCGGGGATCCGGTCAGAAAAACTCGTTGAAAGCTTGCTTTCATAAGGATTTTTCTGACCGAATCCACATAAGGCGGACGCCTAAAGCTTCTTGTACGCTGTAAGCGGGCAAGAAGATGCAAGGCTGAACTGTTGTAATTGTTATTGGCAATACTTCTTATTTAATGTGATAGAGGCAAGGAGGACAGGAAGGAATGAAGGATGGTTTTTTCCGTACAGCAGCAGCAACCCTGAAAGGGCGTGTTGCAGATACCAGGTATAACTGCCGGGAAATCTGCAGAATAATAGAAGAAGGAGAGCGGGAAGGCGCAGGGCTTATGGTATTTCCGGAGCTCTGCATTACTTCATATACCTGCAATGATCTGTTTTTGCAGGAAGCGCTGCTTCGTCAGGCGAGAGCAGGCCTGAAGGAGATTGTGGATTTTACAGAGGGAAAGCAGATGGTGGCTGTGGTAGGTCTTCCCTGGGAGTATGGCGGACGGATTTTTAATGTGGCGGCTTTTGTCTGTGGCGGAAGACTTCTGGGTCTTGTTCCCAAGCTCAATCTGCCAAACTACGGAGAGTTTTATGAACAGCGGTATTTCGCTGTAGGAATGGAGGAGCCGGTGGAGGTTTCCTGGGAGGGAGAGAAGATTCCTATGGGAACCAGGCTTTTGTTTGCCTGCAGAGAGATTCCCTCTCTGGTCATTGCTGCGGAAATCTGTGAGGACCTGTGGGTTCCCTGCCCTCCCAGTATTGGTCATGTGCTGGCAGGCGCTACGGTGATTGCAAACTGTTCTGCCAGCGATGAGGTGGTTGGAAAGGATTCCTATCGGAGATCCCTGATTGGCGGACAGTCAGCCCGTCTTATCTGCGGATATGTGTATGCCAATGCCGGAGAGGGAGAGTCTACTCAGGATCTGGTATTTGGCGGACATAATCTGATTGGGGAAAACGGAACCCTGCTGGCAGAGTCCCGGAGATTTGCTCCGGAGGTCATTTATGCAGATCTGGATCTGGAGCGTCTGGCTGCAGAGCGGCGCAGGACAACGACTCATCCGGCAGCGTGTCGGGAGGGTTACCGGACTGTGGAGTTTTCTCTGAATACAGACGCTATGGAGAAAAAGCAGGAGGAGAAGCTTCTGCGGCGAATTGACAGCCGTCCCTTTGTTCCGGGGGATGACCGGGAGAGAAACAGACGGTGCGAGGAAATTTTTACGATTCAGGCGATGGGACTGAAAAAGCGTCTGGAGCATACGGGCGTGCGTCATGTGGTTTTGGGAATTTCCGGAGGTCTTGATTCTACGCTGGCCTTGCTGGTGACGGCGCGGGCCTTTGATATGCTGGAAATACCAAGGGAGCAGATTCATGCGGTGACCATGCCCTGCTTTGGAACCACAGACAGAACTTATCAGAATGCCTGTCGGATGACAGAGAAGCTGGGGGCTTCTTTGCAGGAGGTAGATATCAAAAAGTCTGTGACCCAGCATTTTGAGGACATTGGACAGGATATGGGCTGCCACGATGTGACCTACGAAAACGGTCAGGCCAGAGAGAGAACCCAGGTTCTCATGGATATTGCAAATCAGACAGGCGGTCTGGTAGTGGGCACTGGAGATATGTCAGAGCTGGCTCTTGGGTGGGCGACCTACAATGGAGATCATATGTCCATGTATGGGGTAAATGCATCGGTTCCCAAGACTCTGGTGCGTCATCTGGTTCAGTATTATGCAGATACCTGCGGAGAGGAAAGCCTTGCAGAAGTTCTTCTTGATGTGCTGGATACGCCGGTGAGCCCGGAACTTTTGCCGCCGGAGGACGGAGTGATTTCCCAGAAGACAGAGGATCTGGTAGGCCCCTATGAGCTTCACGATTTCTTCCTGTATTATGTGCTTCGATTTGGCTTTATGCCATCTAAGATTTACCGGCTGGCTCTTCGGGCTTTCCAGGGAGAATATGACGGGGAAACCATCTGGAAATGGCTGAATGTCTTTTACCGCCGCTTTTTTGCCCAGCAGTTTAAGCGCTCCTGTCTGCCGGACGGTCCCAAGGTAGGAAGCGTTGCAGTATCTCCCCGCGGAGATTTGAGAATGCCCAGCGATGCGTCCAGACAGATCTGGATGGAGGATTTGGAGCAGCTTCAGAAATAGTGATAATGAGAGGAAAAAACTGTGATAACGAGTACAACCAATAAACAGGTAAAATACGTCAGCAGTCTGATTAAAAAGCCAAAGGCACGCCGGGAGGAGGATCTGTTTGTGGCAGAGGGGCTTCGCATCTGTCAGGAGATTCCAGAGGAGCGGATCCATACGCTTTATGTTTCGGAGAGCTTTCTCAAGCAGAAGGAGGGCCGTATTCTGTCGGAGCGGGGCCGTCGTGTTGAGGTGGTGGCAGACGAGGTTTTTAAGGCTTTATCAGATACTCAGACTCCTCAGGGGGTACTGGCTCTGGTCAGACAGTATCATTACACTTTAGAGCAGGCAGCAGGAACAAAGGACGGCAAACCGGCACTTTTGATGATTCTGGAGCATCTTCAGGATCCGGGAAATCTGGGAACGATTATCAGGGCTGGAGAGGGAGCAGGAGTGACAGGGGTGATTATGGACGCTTCAACAGCAGATATTTACAACCCCAAGGTGATCCGATCTACTATGGGCTCTGTGCTGCGGGTTCCCTTTGTATATACAGAAGATCTGTGCGGGACACTTCAGTGGCTGAAAAAGCAGGATGTTCGTCTGTTTGCAGCTCATTTGAAGGGAAAGAATTCCTATGAACAGGAAAATTACTGCCAGAGTACAGGATTTTTGATTGGAAATGAGGCCAATGGACTCAGCGATGAAGCGGCTTCTTTGGCGGATACTTATATCCGGATTCCTATGGCTGGACGTGTAGAATCCCTGAATGCGGCAGTAGCGGCTTCGGTGCTGATGTTCGAGGCAGCGAGACAGCGGCGCCAGTAAAAGTTTACGGTTTTTTTACAAGATATTCAGAAAAACTTAAGTGGCACAATATGCGTTTTTTCTTGTGAAATGTCTGAAAATATAGTATGATGTATCTAAGAAAAAAGGAGGTTGCAGATGAGTTCCATCTATTGGCTGATTGCATTTGTGATTTTAGTTGGTATCGAGGTGGCAACTATGGCGCTGACTACCATATGGTTTGCAGGCGGTGCTCTTGTGGCATTTCTGCTTTCCCTGTTTGGACTGTCTGTGGAGGTTCAACTGATAGCTTTTGTGGCAGTATCCTTTCTCCTGCTGTTTTTTACCAGACCGTTTGCTTCCAGATTCATCAACAGCGGTACGGTAAAGACCAATGCAGAGGGGCTTATTGGCCGGGAGGCGCGGGTTACTTCAGAGATTGACAATGAACAGGGAACAGGCTCTGCGGTGGTAGGCGGACAGGAGTGGACGGCCAGAGCCAGGGACAGCCATGAGATTTATCCTGCCGGTACGGTAGTCCGGATTCTGGATATTCAGGGAGTGAAACTAATTGTAGCTACATGTAAGGAGGGCGAAGAATGAATACATTTGCCGGTTTAACAGGAATTATTATTTTTCTTCTGTTTCTGATTGTGATTGCGCTGATGCTGGTATCCTGTGTGAAGATTGTTCCCCAGGCTCAGGCTCTGGTGGTAGAGCGTCTGGGAGCCTATCTGGGTACCTGGTCTGTAGGCGTTCATTTCCTGGTTCCTTTTGTGGATCGGGTAGCTAAGCGGGTGATTTTAAAAGAGCAGGTTGTGGATTTTGCGCCCCAGCCGGTGATTACAAAAGATAACGTAACTATGCGGATTGATACTGTGGTTTTCTTCCAGATTACGGATCCCAAGCTGTTTGCATACGGTGTGGAGAATCCCATTATGGCGATTGAAAACCTGACGGCAACCACGCTTCGTAATATTATCGGTGATCTGGAGCTGGATCAGACTCTGACCTCCAGAGAAACGATCAACACGAAAATGCGAGCCTCCCTGGATATAGCAACGGATCCCTGGGGCATTAAGGTCAACCGGGTGGAACTGAAGAATATTATCCCTCCGGCAGCGATTCAGGATGCCATGGAGAAGCAGATGAAGGCAGAACGGGAACGCCGTGAGGCCATTCTCCGGGCAGAGGGTGAGAAAAAGTCTACGATTCTTGTGGCAGAAGGAAAGAAGGAATCTGCAATTCTTGATGCAGAGGCAGATAAGCAGGCAGCGATTCTCCATGCAGAGGCAGAGAAGGAGAAGCGGATTAAGGAGGCGGAGGGTGAAGCTGCAGCGATTCTGAAGGTGCAGCAGGCTAACGCAGACGGTATTCGTTTCCTGAAGGAGGCCGGTGCAGATGCGGCAGTTCTTCAGCTGAAAAGTCTGGAAGCCTTTATGGCAGCGGCAGACGGAAAGGCTACCAAGATTATTATTCCGTCTGATATTCAGAATATGGCAGGACTGGTTAAGTCGATTACGGAAGTGGCCAAGGACAGCTAAGTGGAACTGCTGTTAAAAGAAGAGAGGATATACAAAAGATTACAGAGATGTAGAGAGAGCGAGCGATCGCTCTCTTTCCTGCATAAGAAACTTGACATGAAATTCGCCTTATAGTAAGTTATAGATAATAAAAATCCGTTTTGACGGAAGAGGAGGAGAGACAATTATGAATTTAAAAGGCAGAAGTTTTCTTACATTAAAGGATTATACACCAGAGGAAATTCTCTATCTTCTGGATTTGGCGGCAGAGTTAAAGAGAAAGAAAAAAGAAGGAATTCCGGTGGATCATTACAGAGGCAAAAATGTGGCTCTGATTTTTGAGAAAACCAGTACCAGAACAAGATGCTCCTTTGAAGTGGCTGCCCATGATATGGGAATGGGAACCACATATCTGGAGCCTTCCAGCTCTCAGATTGGAAAGAAAGAGAGTATTGCCGATACGGCGCGGGTGCTGGGAAGAATTTACGACGGAATTGAGTACCGGGGCTTTGGTCAGGAGATTGTGGAGGAGCTGGCAAAGCATGCAGGAGTTCCTGTCTGGAATGGTCTGACCAATGAGTACCATCCTACACAGATGCTGGCAGATATGCTGACAGTCCGGGAACACCTGGGCCGTCTGAAAGGGGTAAAGCTGGTTTACATGGGAGATGCCCGCTATAACATGGGCAATTCTCTGATGATTGTCTGTGCAAAGCTGGGGCTTCATTTTGTGGCCTGCGCCCCTAAGAAATATTTCCCCAATCAGGAGCTGGTTGAACAGTGCCGGGAGTATGCAAAGGAGTCTGGCGGAGATATTACTCTTACAGAAGATGTGAAAGCTGGAACAAAGGGGGCTGACGTTATCTGCACGGATGTGTGGGTTTCTATGGGTGAGCCCGATGAAGTATGGGAGGAGAGAATTCATGATCTGACTCCCTATAAGGTAACGATGGATGTTATGAGAAATGCAGGAAAAGAGGCCATTTTCCTTCACTGTCTGCCATCCTTCCATGACCTGAAGACCAAGATTGGCAAGGAAATGGGAGAACGTTTTGGAATTACTGATATGGAAGTAACAGACGAAGTATTTGAGGCGCCATGCTCTAAGGTATTTGATGAGGCAGAGAACCGGATGCATACCATTAAGGCAGTTATGGTGGCTACGTTAGGAGAATAGGGAATGCACAGTCAGGAGAAAAAAAAGAATCCCCGCAATACTGCCATGATGCTGGATATGCTCCACATCGTGGTGGGGGTTCTTGTAGTGGCCTGTACGGTACTGGCATTTGTTAATCCGGAAAGAAACAGTTTTCTTTTTCCGGTGATTTTCTGGCTTGCAGCCCTGCTAAACGGGGTGAACGGCTGGAGCCGTTTTCAAAACGGAGGAAGAGAAAAACGGAAAAAAGCCGGTGCAGCCGTTTTGTGGGCAGCAGCTGCATTGCTATTTGTAATTGGCCTTCTCAGCGCCGTCAGTATCTGGAGGTAGAACATTGAAAGCAGAGATTTTAAAGCGTCTCAGGGAGACGGATGGGTATATTTCCGGTCAGGAATTATGTGAAAGCCTGGGGGTTTCCCGGACGGCTGTATGGAAGTGTATCCGACAGCTGGAGGACGAGGGATATGTGATTGAAGCAGTCAGAAACAGAGGTTATCGTCTGGCAGATTCCGGAGATGTGCTGTCTGAACAGGAGCTGGGCAGGCTCCTTTCCACCAGATGGCTGGGAAAGAACCTGGTGGTATTTGACGAGGTAGATTCCACCAATAATGAGGCCAGGCGAATGGCAGAAAAAGGCGCTTTGGAGGGCACCGTGATTCTGGCTGCCCGTCAGACTGCGGGAAAAGGGCGCCGGGGGCGAAATTGGGAGTCTCCCCGGGGAACAGGAATCTGGATGAGTTTTCTGCTTCGTCCGGAATTTGAGCCGTCTCATGCATCGATGCTGACGCTGACAGCCGCTATGGCTGTAGCTCAGGGTATTCGAAGGACGACAGGACTGGATTGCCAGATTAAATGGCCCAATGATATTGTAATAAACGGAAAAAAGCTCTGCGGGATTCTCACAGAGATGAGCACGGAGGACAATCAGATCCGCTACGTAGTAGTAGGAATTGGAATCAATGTGAATATCAGAGAGTTTCCGGAGGAGATCAGCAGCACGGCAACCTCTCTGCTTTTGGAATCAGGACATCCGGTCAGGAGGGCAGTCCTGGTGGATCAGGTGCTGAGAGCCTGGGAAGAATATTATACAGAGTTTTTAAAAACCCTGGATTTTCAGAATCTGAAGAAGGAGTATAATGCCTGCCTGGTTAACAATGGCCGTCAGGTACAGATCCTTGCGCCCCAGGGGGTGTGGACAGGCGTGTCTCTTGGAATTGACCGGGAGGGACAGCTCCTTGTAGAAAAACCGGACGGAAGCATTGAGCCGGTTGTATCAGGAGAAGTTTCTGTGAGAGGGGTTTATGGCTATGTATGAGATTCGTCATGCCTATGACAGTCTGCAGGTAGCAGAGGAAAAACCAGGTGAATTAAGTCTGGAAGCGCGTCTGAGAGCCATAAACAGACCGCTTCTTGACTGGTACCGAAATCATGCCAGGATTCTTCCCTGGCGAGAAGATCCAAAGCCCTACCATGTGTGGATTTCAGAGATTATGCTGCAGCAGACACGGGTTGAGGCAGTAAAGCCGTATTTTGAACGGTTTTTGGAAGCGCTGCCCGATATTTCGGCTTTGGCGGCAGTGGAGGACGACCGCCTGATGAAGCTGTGGGAAGGGCTGGGATATTATAACAGAGCCAGAAATTTAAAGAAGGCGGCGCAGGTGATTGTTCATGAGTATGAAGGCAGGATGCCGTCAGAGTATCAGGAGCTGTTAAAGCTTCCGGGGATAGGAAGCTATACAGCAGGTGCGATTGCCTCGATTGCATTTGGAAAACCGGTTCCGGCAGTAGATGGAAATGTGCTTCGTGTGATTTCAAGGGTAACAGCCAGCCGCCGGGATATTTTAAAGGCTTCAACTAAAAAGTGGATGGAGGACAGGCTGAGGGAAACTATGCCTCAGTCAGAAGCCAGTGATTTTAATCAGGGTTTGATTGAAATTGGAGCCATTGTCTGTGTCCCCAACGGTCAGCCTAAATGCGGTCAGTGTCCCCTTGCATCGGTGTGCCTTTCCAGACAGCAGGAGCTTTGGCAGGAAATTCCTGTAAAAACACCTCCGAAAAAGCGCAGAATAGAAGAGAAAACTGTCTGTATTTTAGAGTGCGGACATCAGGTGGCGCTGAAAAAAAGGGAGGATGAGGGGCTTTTGGCATCTCTTTATGAGCTTCCCAATGCAGAGGGGTTTCTTTCTGAGGAGGAACTTGGAGAGGCCTTTGGAATTATGCCGGAGCTGATGGTACAGATTGAGCCGCTTCCGCAGGCAAAGCATATTTTTTCCCATGTGGAATGGCATATGAAGGGATATCGGATACGTCTGTCGGGCGGGATACCGGAGTCCTATATTTCAGCTGGAAAAGAAGAACTGAAATCCGTCTATGCGCTACCTGGTGCATTTGGAAGGTATACAAAGCTGATAAAATGAGGATAATGAAAGTGAGGCAGGTGCTGATATATGGCAAAGAAGAAACAAATGCTTCTGATTATTAATCCTAGATCCGGCAAAGGGCAGATCAGGACAAAGCTGCTGGATATACTGGATGTTTTTATAAAGGCAGGGTATCGGGTGCAGGTTCACGTAACTCAGAAGGCAATGGATGCAAAGGAGGCGGTTCTTTGCTGCGGAGGCAGAAAGGATCTGATTGTCTGTACCGGCGGAGACGGAACCTTAAATGAAACCATATGCGGAGTTTTGGAGCTTCCCAAAAAGGTTACTCTGGGATATATTCCGGCCGGATCTACCAATGATTTTGCTGCCAGCCTGAAAATCCCCAGGCAGATGCTGGCAGCAGCCCGGGCGGCAGCTTTGGGGGAACCTTATGCAGTGGATGTGGGGCTGTTCTGTCAGGAGAGGTATTTTGTCTATGTGGCAGGCTTTGGTGCTTTTACAGAGGTTTCCTACCTGACTCCTCAGGATAAGAAAAACATTCTGGGGCATCAGGCGTATATGCTGGAGAGTGTTCGAAGCCTGGCTTCTCTGAGATCTTATTTTATGGAGGTGGAATGGGACGGCAATTTCCTGGAAGGGGAATTTGTTTTTGGAGTGGTGACAAATACCATCAGTGTTGGTGGCTTTAAGGGGCTGGTGGGACAGGATGTGGAGCTGAATGACGGTTATTTTGAGGTACTGCTGATTCGTAAGCCCAAGAATCCGGCGGATATCAGCAATCTTGTCGCAGGTCTTCTACAGAAGGAAGAAAAGGAAAACGATCAGGTGTACAAATTTAAAACAAGATCCATTCGCTTCCGTTCTTCAGAGCCGGTGGACTGGGTGCTGGATGGAGAATTTGGCGGAACGAAAACAGAGGTTTTTGTAGAGAATCTGAACAAATGCCTGGAAATCAAAAGAAATAAATAAAACTTTAGAAGAAATGTGTTGAAATATAGCGCTTGCTGTTATATAATGAATAGATGTGTAAGTATTTTTAGATACCTTTGGTTGAAAGGACGTTACTGTGGAAAAAGACAATTTTTTAGTAAAGCTGAATAAGCTGTTAGAAGTTGCCAAGTCAAAGCATAATGCATTGGATGTAACGGAGATCAATGACTTTTTCATAGGAGATAATCTGGGTCCGGATCAGATGGAGCAGATATATAATTTCCTGGAAGAAAAGCATATTGATGTGGTTCCCGTTATTGATGACAACATTCTGGCAGAGGACCCCCTGCTTCTGGATGATGATGATCTGGATGTAGATGACAGTTTTTTGAAGGATGCGGAAGATATCGAGCTGGACGCTGTAGATCTTCTTGAAGGTATCGGAACTGAGGATCCGGTGCGTATGTACTTAAAGGAGATTGGAACGGTACCGCTTTTAAGTGCAGATGAGGAGCTGGTTCTGGCCAAGCGCAAAGCAGAAGGCGATGAGTCCGCCAAGGAAAGACTGATTGAGGCTAACTTAAGGCTGGTTGTCAGCATTGCAAAGCGTTATACAGGACGGGGAATGAGCTTTCTGGATCTGGTTCAGGAGGGAAATCTGGGCCTGATTAAAGGTGTAGAAAAGTTTGACTATACAAAAGGATATAAGCTGAGTACATATGCTACTTGGTGGATCAGACAGTCTGTAACCAGAGCGCTGGCGGATCAGGCGCGGACGATTCGTGTACCGGTGCATATGGTTGAGACGATTAATAAGATGTCCAAGATGCAGCGTAAGCTGACTTTGGAGCTGGGCTATGAGCCGTCTGTGACGGAGTTAGCTGAGGCACTGGAGATGTCAGAGGACAAGGTTATGGAGATTATGCAGATTGCCAGAGAGCCCGCTTCCCTGGAAACACCAATTGGTGAGGAGGATGATTCCAACCTGGGTGATTTCGTGGCAGACAATAACGTATTGACCCCTGAGGGCAATGTGGAATCTGTAATGTTGAGAGAGCATATTGATGCACTTTTAGGAGATCTGAAGGAGAGGGAGCGTCAGGTTATTGTGCTTCGTTTTGGTTTGGAGGATGGTCATCCCAGAACTCTGGAAGAGGTTGGCAAGGAGTTTAATGTTACCAGAGAGCGTATCCGCCAGATTGAGGCCAAGGCTCTGAGAAAGCTTCGCAATCCGGTCCGCAGTAAGAGAATTCGTGATTTCCTGTAAAGGAAGGATTTTATATGAATCGCAGAAATTACCAGAAGGAACTGGAAAAAATCATAGAGCGACAGACAGATGAGAGCCGGGTACCCCGGCTCTTGCTGCATAGCTGCTGCGCTCCCTGCAGCAGTTATGTGCTGGAATATCTGTCTCAGTATTTTGAAATAACGGTATTTTATTATAATCCTAATATTTCTCCCAAAGAAGAATATGAAAAGCGGGTGGAGGAGCAAAGGCGTCTGATTGAGGCGCTGCCGTCTGTTCATCCGATTCGTCTGGAGGCAGGCCCTTATGAGCCAGAACGCTTTTATCAGGCAAGCCGGGGGCACGAGCAGGATCCGGAAGGCGGAGAGCGCTGCTTTTCCTGTTACCGGCTCCGCCTGGAGGAAGCTGCCAGAATAGCGCAAAGGGGCGAGTATGATTATTTTACCACAACTCTTACGATCAGCCCTTTGAAAAATGCAGAGAAGCTGAATGAAATTGGAGAGGAATTGGAAGAAATCTATGCAATCAAGCATCTACCCTCCGATTTTAAGAAGAAAAACGGTTATAAGCGTTCCGTGGAGCTTTCAGCAGAGTATGGATTATACCGTCAGGATTACTGCGGCTGTATTTTTTCGAAGCGGGAACGGGAAGCCGCTTGTGAAAACTCACGAAAAAACACAGAATAAAAATGTGAATAATGACGGGAATTTGAGACTTTAACTTGACACATATCTTAATTTGTAATAAAATTTTAATGAATGATTCGTGTGAATGGGACACGGATTTGGGGAATTATAATTTAAAAAAAGGAGAATGAGATATGCTTAGTAAAACCTTAACAGTAGTAAATCCGTCTGGATTACATTTAAGACCCGCAGGAGTTCTGTCTCAGACCGCTATGAAGTTTAAATGTGATGTTCTGATCGAGTGCGGTGAGAAGAGAATCGTTGCTAAGAGTGTTCTGAATGTAATGGCAGCGGGCATCAAGTCCGGTACCCAGATTACTCTGATCTGCGATGGAGAGGACGAGGCAGCAGCTATGGAGACCATCAGCAAGGCAATTGAAAGCGGACTGGGCGAGATGTAATTTTATTTTAGCTCTATTATATATGCCGGAGTGTATGATTGAATGATCGTGCACTCCGGCATTTTTTTGTGTCATAGGATTAGGGTGTCAAAAGGTCATTTTAAAAAGGAATGAGACATGAGAAAAGTATGAATCCAAAAAAACTGTGCTTATTAGAACAGCAAGTGGGAGAAATACAGCAAAAAAATATCTATTTTCACCCTACATGCCCATGCACTTTATTGAGGGAAAGCGTGTTTTTATTAAAATTATCCTTTTGACACCCTAATTGTCATAGGAAATTGAGTCCTATGACATAAAAACACTTCGCGAGGATCTCTATGCGGCGGAAGAGAATTTTGTCGCAGAAGTGATCCGTTGAAGGCGGAGAAGGCCGCGAGCAAGCATCTTTTTTGAAGTTATAATAAGAGTGTACAAAAAGCTGGATATAATGACTGGAATATGTGATAATGCTCATATAGATAATTAAAGTAATAAATAAAACTGTTTTGTATTCGATTGTTTGGAAATGAGAAAGAAGGAGGAGGCGGAAATTATGAATGTCAGTCTTGATTTAAGCAAACTAAATTTATTTTTAAATGAAGAGGAGTTGCAGCTGCATCAAAAGATAGCAGGAGAAATTTGCAGGGAGATTCTGGAGAAAGAAGATACTGAGAATGTGCTTGGGTGGAGAACTTTGGAGCAATCAGCGGTTCAGCTGGATGTCATGAGAGAAAAGGCTCGGGAAATTCGAGAAAATGCGGATGTATTTGTTATTGTAGGTGTGGGCGGGTCGAATCAAGCGGCACGGGCAATGATAGAAGCTCTGAAGGATCGGAACGGGCCAGAAGTTCTTTATCTTGGCAATACGCTGTCTCCTTATTATATCAGACATGTTCTGGCACAGATCGAAGGAAAAAGTATTTATATTGACGTAATTGCAAAAAATTTTGAAACGCTAGAGCCAGGAAGCCATTTCCGCATATTGCGTCAATGGATGAGGAAGCATTATACAAAAGAAGAGATGGCAAAGAGGGTCATCGTGACAGGAACATATGGATCCAGATTAGAGGAGATTGCTAAAGAGAATGGATTCCTGTTTCTTTCTTTTCCAGAATCAGTTGGAGGAAGGTATTCAGCATTTACACCGGTAGGGTTATTTCCTGCTTTGGCAGCGGGGCTGGATGCAGATGGATTTTTGAAGGGCGTTCAGTCGGCTATGGATGATTGCCGTGAGAATCCAGAAAACAACCCGGCAGTGAGGTATGGAGCAGCACGTCATTTACTTTATGAAAAAGGCTATGATATTGAAATGCTGGTATCGTTTGAACCACAATATGAATATTTTACAAAATGGTGGGTTCAGCTATTTGGAGAAAGTGAAGGGAAGGAAAAGAAAGGAATCTTCCCTGCAGCGGCGATTTATTCAGAGGATCTTCATTCGATCGGACAGTACATGCAGGATGGAAGAAGAAATCTGATAGAAACCTTTGTGTCAGTGCAAAATCCAAAGGCAACGGTTGTGATTGAACCGGATCCGGAGTTTGGTGACAGGTTTGACTACCTGGATGGAATGGATTTTGACCAGATTAATAAAGCGGCAGAGAAGGCAACCTGGGATGCTCATGCCAGGGGAGGAGTTCCCTGTATCCGATTTCAGGCAGACGAGATAACGGAAGAAAGCTTTGGAGAGTTGTATTACTATTTTATGATGGCCTGTGCTGTATCAGGAACCTTAATGGGCGTAAATCCCTTTGACCAGGAAGGGGTGGAAGAATATAAACGCAGTATGTTTGCTGCACTGGGAAAGAAGAAATGATTTACGAAGTCAGAAAAAGTTAAAATAACTGTCTAAGTATAGTTGTGAATCATATAGTCTGACAATTATACAATACAAAATGAAATAACAAATAATCTGAAAACTTCCTCAAAAAACCTGTTTACAAACTGGGTAAAATGTAGTATTATCATTATCATGTTACTGGCAGACAGCTAATCAAAAAGTTATGGATAGGAATTGCGTGATGCAGAGCAAGGCGCTCTGCGCGCAATTTCTTTTTAAACACTTAACTTTAATGAATTGCTGTGCGAAAGCAACCAAGGAACAAATGATGGAAAGGGAAACCCCAAAACAGTATTTTGGAAAGGAAACAGATATGGAAGATGTTCAGAGAATTACAGGGGCCGCTGCTGCCCAGCAGGCTGAAAGAAATGATGAACGTTTCGGACTGTACGATCCCAGATTTGAGCATGATAACTGCGGAATTGGTGCGGTTGCTAATATTAAAGGCATAAAAAGTCATAAAACCGTGGACCAGGCTTTGCACATTGTAGAGAATCTGGAGCACCGGGCAGGAAAGGATGCAGAGGGCAAGACAGGAGACGGCGTAGGAATTATGCTTCAGATTTCTCACCGTTTTTTTAAGAAGGTGACACAGCTTCTTGGTATCGAGCTGGGAGAGGAGAGAACCTATGGTGTTGGTATGTTTTTCTTTCCTCAGGATGAGCTTGCAAGAAATCAAGCCAAAAAGATGTTTGAGATTATTGTAAAAAAGGAAGGGCTTGAGTTCCTGGGATGGAGAGATCTGCCCATCCATCCGGAGCAGATTGGAGACAGGGCAGTAGAAAAGATGCCTCATATTGTTCAGGGCTTTATCGGCAAGCCGTCAGGAGTGGAAAAGGGGCTGGAGTTTGATCGCAGACTGTATGTGGCTCGTCGTGTGTTTGAACAGAGCAATGACAATACGTATGTGGTGTCGCTGAGCAGCAGAACTATTGTATACAAAGGAATGTTTCTGGTAAAAGAACTGAGAAAGTTTTTTGAGGATTTGCAGGATCCGGATTATGAATCTGCGATTGCTGTAGTTCACTCCCGATTCAGCACCAATACGAATCCGAGCTGGATGAGAGCGCATCCAAACCGCCTGATTGTTCACAATGGAGAGATCAATACCATCCGTGGAAATGTCGATAAGATGATGGCCCGTGAGGAAACGATGGAATCGGAGTTTTTCAAGTCAGAGATGCACAAGGTTCTTCCGATTATTAATCAGGAGGGCTCGGATTCTGCCATGCTGGATAATGCTCTGGAGTTTATGATGATGAGCGGTATGGAGCTTCCGTTAGCAGTGATGATTACCATTCCGGCTCCCTGGGCTCATGACAAGTCTATGCCTCAGGAGGTAAAGGATTTTTACCAGTATTATGCAACTATGATGGAGCCATGGGATGGCCCTGCCTCGATCGTATTCAGTGACGGTGATGTGATGGGGGCAGTGTTGGACAGAAACGGACTTCGCCCCTCCCGTTATTACATTACAGATGATGATCAGGTGATTTTGGCGTCCGAGGTAGGTGCGATTGAGGTGGATCCTTCCCATGTTGTGAAAAAGGAACGTCTCCGTCCGGGACGGATGCTTTTGATTGATACGGTAAAAGGGGAACTGGTCAGCGATGAGGCTTTGAAAATGCGTTACGCCTCCCGTCGTCCTTATGGAGAGTGGCTGGATTCCAACCTGGTAGAGCTGGACAAGCTTCCGATTCCGAATAAAGGGGTTCTGTCTATGACAAAGGCTGAGCGGGCAAGGCTGCAGAAAACCTACGGTTATACGTATGAGCAGTATAAAACCATGATTCTGCCTATGGCCTTAAATGGAATTGAACCGGTTTCTGCTATGGGAGCAGACAGTCCGCTGGCAGTTCTGTCGAAGAAGCATCAGCCACTGTTTAATTATTTTAAACAGCTTTTTGCTCAGGTAACAAATCCTCCGATTGATTCTATTCGGGAAGAAATTGTAACGTCTACTACGGTTTATGTAGGCGAGGAGGGAAATGTTCTGGAGGAACATCCAGACAACTGTAAGATTCTTAAGGTGGATAATCCGATTCTTACCTGTACAGACCTGCTGAAGATCAAACACATGAAAAAGCCTGGTTTTCGTGTAGAGGTTGTTCCGATTACTTATTATAAGAATACTTCTCTGGAAAAGGCAATTGATCGTCTTTTTCTTGAGGTTGACCGGGCTCACAGAGAGGGTGCGAATATTATCATTCTGTCTGACAGAGATATTGATGAAAATCATGTGCCGATTCCGTCTCTCCTTGCTGTTTCTGCGCTGCAGCAGCATCTGGTAAAGACAAAGAAGCGGACCGCTATGGCGCTGATTCTGGAAAGCGGAGAGCCCAGAGAGGTACACCACTTTGCAGCTCTCCTTGGTTACGGCGCATGCGCCATCAATCCCTATCTGGCACAGGAATCCATTCGCTATTTGATTGATTCGGGAATGCTGGATAAGGATTACTATGCGGCTGTGAATGACTATAATTCAGCAGTTCTCCATGGAATTGTAAAAATTGCGTCAAAAATGGGAATTTCTACGATTCAGTCTTATCAGGGCGCGCAGATTTTTGAGGCAATCGGTGTTTCAAAAGAGGTGATTGACCAGTATTTTACTAATACGGTCAGCCGGGTAGGAGGTATTACGCTGGAGGATATTGCCAGTGATGTGGACGCACTTCATTCCTCTGCTTTTGATCCCCTGGGACTGGATGTGGATCTGACTCTGGAAAGTGTAGGAAGCCATAAGGAACGGGCAGGGCAGGAGGAGCATCTGTACAATCCCCGCACCATTCATCTGCTTCAGGAGGCATCGAGAACAGGGGACTACAATGTTTTCAAAGAGTACAGTCATGCTTTGAATGAAGAGGGGCAGACCGTAAATCTCCGCAGCCTTATGGATTTTAAGTATGATGAAAATGGAGGCATTCCCATTGAAGAGGTGGAAAGTGCAGAGTCTATTGTAAAGCGGTTTAAGACGGGCGCCATGTCCTATGGTTCTATTTCTCAGGAAGCGCACGAGACACTGGCGATTGCGATGAACCGTCTGGGCGGTAAGTCCAATACAGGTGAGGGAGGCGAGAGCCTGGATCGTTTGACTCCGGGGCCGAAAAACAACAATCGCTGTTCTGCAATTAAGCAGGTGGCATCAGGAAGATTCGGCGTTACATCCAGATATCTTGTCAGTGCCCAGGAAATTCAGATCAAAATGGCTCAGGGGGCAAAACCGGGAGAAGGCGGTCAGCTGCCGGGAGGAAAGGTGTATCCGTGGGTGGCAAAGACGCGTCATTCTACCACAGGGGTAGGACTCATTTCTCCGCCTCCTCATCATGATATTTATTCCATTGAGGATCTGGCTCAGCTGATTTACGATTTGAAAAATTCCAATACCAGGGCGCGGATTTCTGTCAAATTGGTATCTGAGGCAGGGGTAGGAACGGTGGCAGCTGGTGTGGCAAAAGCCGGTGCTCAGGTGATTTTGGTCTCTTCTTTTGACGGAGGTACAGGAGCAGCGCCCCGGAATTCTATTTATAATGCAGGACTTCCCTGGGAGCTGGGAGTAGCCGAAGCTCATCAGACCTTGATTATGAACGGACTTAGAGATAAGGTAATTCTGGAGACAGATGGAAAGCTGATGACCGGTCGTGATGTGGCGATTGCCTGTATGCTGGGGGCAGAGGAGTTTGGTTTTGCAACCGCGCCGCTGGTAACTATGGGATGTGTTATGATGCGTGTCTGCAATCTGGATACCTGCCCGGTGGGAATTGCAACTCAGAATCCTCAGCTGAGGAAGCGCTTTAAAGGAAAACCAGAATATGTAGTGAATTTTATGTATTTTGTTGCCCAGGAACTGCGGGAGTATATGGCAAAGCTGGGAATCCGTACTGTAGATGAGCTGGTGGGAAGAACAGACCTTTTGAAAAAGAAGGATGATATTGAAAATCCCAGAGCCAGAAAGGTTGATTTATCCAATATTTTGGAAAACCAATATGCAGGAGAGCACTTCCGGGGATATGAAAATAAGCAGGAATATGACTTTAAACTGGAGGAGACACAGGATGAACGTGTACTGTTAAAGAAGCTGAAATCGGCCTTGGCAAACGGACAGAAGAAGAGCCTGCAGATTGATGTATCCAATGTGGATCGGGCACTGGGAACGATCCTGGGATCTGAGATTACACGCCAGTATCCGGAGGGACTCTCAGAGGATACCTTTACCATTCAGTGCAGCGGAAGTGGTGGACAGAGCTTTGGTGCTTTTATTCCCAGAGGCTTGACACTGGAGCTTATAGGTGACAGCAACGATTATTTTGGAAAAGGTTTGTCAGGTGGAAAGCTTGTTGTATATCCGCCAAAGTCTGCCAGATTCAAAGCAGAGGATAATATTATTATTGGAAACGTAGCTCTGTATGGGGCAACCTCGGGAAAGGCATTTATTAATGGCGTAGCAGGAGAACGGTTCTGCGTCCGCAACTCCGGAGCTATGGCAGTGGTAGAAGGCGTGGGAGATCATGGCTGTGAGTATATGACCGGCGGCCGCGTAGCGGTGCTTGGCCCTACAGGAAAGAATTTTGCAGCGGGAATGAGCGGCGGAATTGCCTATGTTCTGGATGAAAAGCGGGATCTGTACAAGCGTGTCAATAAGGCTCTTGTCTCTTTGGAAGAGGTAACGGGAAAATACGATGTGCAGGAGCTCAAGGAGATGATTCAGGAGCATGTGGCATACACCAATTCTGCCCGCGGAAAAGAGATTCTGGAGCATTTTGGAGAGTATCTGCCCAAGTTTAAAAAGATTATGCCCCATGATTACCGGCGTATGATGAACACCATTGTACAGATGGAGGAAAAGGGACTCAGCAGCGAGCAGGCACAGATTGAAGCATTTTATGCCAATAAGAAAGGGTGAGGAGGAAGCCATGGGAAAGCCAACGGGATTTTTAGAATATGAAAGAAAGACTGGCAAAGCGCAGGAGCCTCTGAGCCGGATCGGTCATTTTAATGAGTTTCATACTCCTTTAACAGAGGAACAGCAGAAAAAGCAGGGAGCACGCTGCATGGAGTGCGGCGTTCCCTTCTGCCAGTCCGGCATGATGATTGGAGGAATGGTTTCGGGATGTCCTTTGAACAATCTGATTCCAGAATGGAATGATCTGGTATATACAGGAAACTGGTCTCAGGCCTATAACCGCCTAAAAAAGACAAACAGCTTTCCGGAATTTACCAGCCGTGTGTGTCCTGCACCCTGTGAGGCTGCCTGCACCTGCGGCCTGAATGGGGATCCGGTTGCCATTAAGGAGAATGAGAGGGCTATCATTGAGAAGGCTTATGAAACAGGAAAGGCAGGCCCCCGTCCGCCGAGAATCCGAACTGGAAAAAAGATTGCCGTAGTAGGCTCTGGTCCGGCCGGACTGGCAGCAGCAGATCAGCTGAATAAGAGAGGACACAATGTAACAGTATTTGAGAGGGAGGATCGCATCGGCGGTCTTCTCATGTATGGAATTCCCAATATGAAGCTGGAAAAGCATATTATTGACCGGAAAATCCAGGTGATGAGGGAGGAGGGGATCTCCTTTGTAACTGGAGCAGATGTAGGGAATGGCTATAAGGCCAGCCGCCTCAAGAAGGATTTTGACTGTGTGGTTCTGGCCTGCGGAGCATCTAACCCGAGGGATATTCAGGTTCCGGGAAGGGATGCGCAGGGAATTTATTTTGCTGTGGATTTTTTAAAAGCTACGACAAAAAGCCTCCTGAATTCTGGTCTGGAGGATGGTAATTATATTTCGGCAAAGGATAAAAATGTCCTTGTAATCGGTGGCGGAGACACGGGAAATGACTGTGTGGGAACAGCTGTCCGCCATGGCTGTGCGTCAGTGATTCAGTTGGAAATGATGCCGAAGCTGCCGGATAAACGGGCAGAAAACAACACCTGGCCAGAGTGGCCCAGAGTATGCAAAACCGATTACGGTCAGGAGGAGGCTGCGGCAGTTTTTGGAAAGGATCCGCGGGTATATGAGACTACAGTAAAAGAATTTATCAAGGATGAGAGCGGAAAGATCTGTCGTGCAGTCCTGATTTCTCTTGCATCTCAGAAGGATCCGGAGACAGGGCGGACCTCTATGGTGCCGGTTGAGGGCAGCGAAAGAGAGGTCGCCGCTGATCTGGTACTGATTGCCGCCGGATTTCTGGGAGCCCAGAACTATGTGGCAGAAGCCTTTGGTGTGGACTTAAATGCCCGCACCAATGTGGAAACGGAAACGGGAAGCTATGCTACAACGGCAGAGAATATTTTTACTGCCGGTGACATGCACCGGGGGCAGTCCCTGGTGGTATGGGCGATTCGCGAAGGCCGTGAGGCTGCCAGACAGATTGACTGTCATCTGATGGGATACACGAATCTGGCATAGATATAGTAAGCTTATCTACTCTTCCCAGAATCTTGTTTCGATTACCTGGGTTCCCTCGTGGATTGGATAGCAGATGCAGGGAATTCCTGTTTTAGGATGTAATAAATTTGTATTGGGAGAGGCCTGAATATACATGGCCTTTCCTTTTTTTGCCTGTTCAAAATCTCCGGAAGCAGATGCAAAATAGGTTCTTCCGTCAGGCGCCTGAATACGGATACACTCGGATTCTATAGAAGCTGTGAATGTGTCAGGGAATGCAAAGCCACAGTCATAGACAGTACAGCTTCGATTGCTGTGAATGGTATGAATCCGCCGGTGTCCGTTAGAATCAGGAATAAGAGTGGTTTTTACCTGAATTCCTTCATAGGGTGACCATTTAGAAGAAATCCTATCTTCAGAAAGCTCTTTGCTATCTGCCATTCCGCGGACAAAGAACAGGTGATTGATTTCAAATGCCAGCATACTGTCAGGGGCGGCCTCTGCAAGGCTTCTCATAGACCGGGGAACGCTGAAAGCAAATCGGCTTGAATAAGCGAATTTGGAATATTTTTCCTCGGTGTGAACATGATGGTGAGGCAGTGTCCGTCCTCCGCAGTAGGCGGTAACATCTCCGTGAATTCGCTGAATCAGAAGTCCGCCATATTTTTGAGAGCTTAGACTAGGCAATGCAGGAAGAGGAGCAGGTTCCTCCTGCCAGAAGGGATGATCCTTTGGAAGAGAGAGGAAGGCAAATGCTTTCATAGCCCAGTAAGGAGAGCCGGGAGCATTGTACTGCTCTGACATCAGAAGGTTGGAATATCCATAGCCGATTGTTAAAAGTCCGCTGGTATCAAAAATCGGATACTTCATCCAGAAATCCAGATGACGTGCAATCAGCCCCTTCATAACAGCGTAAGGAACGACCTCCAGTTCGCAGGCCACACACATGGAAAAGAAGGAAACCTGGGCAAAACGGTAGGTCAGGGAACGTCCATAAGCCAGAGAGGAGCCGTCTTCGGCAAACCAGCTGATAAAATCTTTTGCAAAAAGTCTGGCTCTGTTTTCATAGTTGATACAGCGTTTAGGATCCTCTGTTTTCATAAAGCGACAGTAAATCAGGCTATAGTAATGAAAGGCAAAGGAGATATAATAATCCTTTTCTCCATTCTGTCCGTCAAGATACCAGCCGTCTCCCTCATAGCAGCTTTCGATATAATCCAGATACTGGGATAAAATGTCGGAAGAGTATGGGGCGCCGATAGATTTCAAGGCGATATTTACCAGAATTCCGAAAAACATCCAATTACAGGGCGGGCAGGCATAGTGGTTAATTCCATCAAGCCATACTGTCAGATTTTTTTTGGCTTCAGGAGAAAGGGGATGCCAGAGCTTTTCTGGAACCATCAAAATTCCATAGGCAATGGCGGCCATTTCTACAAATCGCTGATCGATATCCTGGAATCCACCCCAATATTCCGGATTTTCTGGATTCGTTCCGGCGGTAAGTCCATTCAGGTAGAGATTCTCCATTTCTGGCCAGTTTCCGCCTCCCGCCCAAAATGGAACCAATGCCCACAAAGGTCGGGAAAACCCTTCGACCCCTGCTGCTGCCTGATCATAGACAGCAGCAGAACTTCC
This sequence comes from uncultured Clostridium sp., assembly GCA_900538475.1. Lineage (GTDB taxonomy): Bacteria > Bacillota > Clostridia > Lachnospirales > Lachnospiraceae > Brotaphodocola. Next base: position 47,788 of record UPYT01000006.1, read on the forward strand.
GGGGCAGAAGCGTGCCTGGTTTGGAGAAAAATGAGGAATTGTAGGTTTTAAAAGCTTTACGAGAAGTTCTTTAGCATGTTCTCTCATAATATCAGTCTCCTATCTTCTGGATTTACCAGATGAGAAAATCCTTTCCTTTCAGCCGGAGAATGGCTTCCGTAAGGAAATAATCAGCATAGATCAAATCAGTCTGTTCTCTTCTGTCATTGTGGAAGGCAACCTTGCAGTTCTGCACAATGCTGTCTGTTTCCGGATCCCAGTTGCAGCAGGTTTCTGCAGTATTTTGAATAATCAGTTCGGCATAGGAGCGGTACAGGTTTTTATCAGGTTCGTCTACATGTTCAGCAATTTCCAGAAGTCCGCAGGCTGCACACAGTCCGGCAGAAGCATCAAGATAGGAAGAGGAAGCGGGTTGGCGGAAATCGCAGAGCGGAACATATCCGGTTAATCCAATATTTGCAATAAAGTAATGGGCAGTTTTTTTAGCGATGTCCAGGTAAGCATTGTTTTTTGTATAGCGATAGGAAAGCGCAAATCCATAAAGGATCCAGGACTGGCCGCGAGACCAGGAAGAGGTTTCGGAATATCCCTGGCCGGCAAGAATTTGCTCAAGCTCTCCTGTTTCTGGATTGATGCAGGCAATGTGTCCGCAGGAACCATCGTCACGTACCAGACAGGAAGCTACGGTGTCAGCGTGGTTGACTGCAATCTGACTGAATCTGGGATCTCCGGTTATCTGGCTGGCCCAGTATAAAAGCGGGATATTCATCATAGAATCTACGATAATCCAGCCGGTGCAATCTTCCCCCTCTTCGACGCAGTCAGGATTCCAGGCACGAATAAATTTTCCAACAGGATTATATCTTCCTGCGAGAACGCTGGCAGCAGTGAGTCCGCGCACCAGAGCTTCCTGTGAACCAGTAAGGCGGTAGTCAGCCACAGCGCTGTGGAGCCACATAAAGCCTGTGTCATGGTGAAGTCCGGTAAAGCCGTGAAGTGCCTTGTCTAACAGCTCCTCATTTTTTCTGGCTGTATTCAGATACAGCTCCTTTTGTGTTGCGTGATAGAGCTGCCAGAGAATTCCGCTCCAGAAACCATTTGTCCACCAGTAGATATCTTTTTCTGCGTAATCCTGCTGATAGATTCCGTCTTCGGTCCAGTAAGGAATTTTGTTTTCCATTCGCTTACATTCAGCTTCTATCTTTTTTTCCAGGTTTTCATAGATGTTGTTGATTTCTGATTCTTTCATAATCATAAAAAAGACCTCCTCCAATTGGCGATTTGATTTTCAGTTAAATTATATAAGATAAAATACATAAAGGAAATGGAGAAAAATCTTGTATCACGTAACATTTTATACAGAGAAATGCTGGACAGTGCAAAAAAATACAGGATAGTATATAATTTTACTGGTTAAATGCACAAAAAAGAGGAGGGAGTTTATATAAAAACGATAAAATGACAGATATTCCATTCAGAAAAAACACATTATTAACTATAATTAAGCCATAAAAACAACGAAACAAAATAAGGAGGATATCATGAAAAAAACAAGATTATGGAAAAAAGCAATGGCTCTGACTTGTGCAGCAGCATGTGCGGCGACAACCCTGGCAGGCTGTGGTTCTAAGGAATCTGCTCAGAAGCCGGCAGAAAATTCTGCAGCACAGAGCGAAGCTCAGGGGGAGAGCGGCGCAGCTGAAGGACAGACTGAAATTACTTTTACTGTATGGGATTATGAGACAACAGACTATTGGAAAAAGCTGGTAGAGGCGTTTGAAGCAGAAAATCCGGACATCAAGGTAAAAGTAATGGATATCGGAGCAACCGATTACGATACGAAAATTCCGGTATTGCTCTCTTCTGGTGATACCTCTGATGTAATTACCATTAAGAGTATGAATATTTATACCAGCCTGGTGGAAAAGAACCAGCTGATGCCTCTGGACGATATGGTAAAAGAAAGCGGAATTGATATGGCTCCGTATCAGGGTTCTGATGAAGGAATCAGAATCGGAGATCAGCTGTACGGTCTTCCGTTCAGAAATGACTACTATGTTCTGTATTATAACAAAACCCTGTTTGACAAAGCTGGTGTCGAATATCCAAAGCATGATATGACATGGGATGAGTATAGAGAATTGGCTAAAAAGATGACCAGCGGAGAGGGAAATGACAAGATTTACGGCGGCTATTGCCATACATGGCCGGGTTCCTTATATCGCTGGGGTCTGAGCGAAGAGCACAGCATGGCAGACGGAGACTACGCATTCCTGAAGCCGGTTTATGAGATGTTCCTGGGTATGCAGAACGAGGACAAATCTGCTATGGATTACGGCACTCTGAAAACAGGAAATGTACATTACAGCGGTCCTTTCTATAAAGAACAGGTGGCTATGGAATTAATGGGAACCTGGTTTGCTAACATGATCATCAATACCAAGAACAAAGGCGAAACTGCTGTTGAGTGGGGTGCTGTAAGAGCTCCGCATTTCGAAGGTCAGGAGCCTGGTACAGCTGTCAGCAACCCGACTCCGATTGCAATCAACAAGAATGCCGCACATCCGGAAGAGGCATGGAGATTTGTTCAGTTTATGTGTACCGAGCCGGGTGCAGACATTCTGGCAAGCCTTGGAACATTGCCTGCATATCAGAACGAAAAAACCATTGATACCCTGGTAAGTGTAGAGGGAATGCCGGAAGGATTCCGTGATGCAATCGCTGCTGATAAATTCGTATTAGAGTGTCAGATGATTCCTGAGGCAGGTGCACTGGAGCAGATTATTTCTGAAGAGCATGATTTGATTATGCTGGGTGCAAATTCTGTTGATGACGGACTTGCAAAAATGGCTGAGCGTGTGAAAGAATTGCTGAAGAAATAAAAAAGAAGCTCGCTCGCGAGCTGATAAAGTCCTCTGAATTCCGGTTCAGGGGACTTTCCTAAAGTAAAAAGAAGGAGGGGCTGTTTTACAGCGCAGAGATATGTCAAAAAGAAAAGTAAAAAATCTTGTGACTGCATATACATTTCTTTTGCCGAACTTCGTAGGATTTTTGCTGTTTACTCTGATTCCGATTGTTTGCTCTATGGGACTGAGCGTAATGGAATGGGATTCGGCAAATCCAATGAAATTTGTTGGGCTGGAGAATTTTGCAAGGCTTTTTAAGGATGAAACCTTTATCATTTCCTTGAAAAATACGGTGTATTATTCCGTGCTTACAGTACCGCTTACGATGGCTGCAGCCCTCGGACTGGCTATGATTTTGAATCAGAAGCTGAAGGGAATTAATATTTTCCGAACAGTCTTTTTCTTTCCTCATGTAGCATCCCTGGTAGCCGTTGCAGTTGTATGGAACCTGCTGTTCCATCCGACTTTAGGACCGATTAATAATATTTTAAGAGCCATTGGTATTGCAAATCCTCCGGGATGGACTTCTACAATTGACTGGGCAATGCCGGTTATCATTATCGTAAGTATCTGGAAGAGCATGGGATACTATATGATCTTATATTTATCTGGTCTTCAGGCGATTCCAAGAGAACTTTACGAGGCGGCAAAGGTAGACGGAGCCAATGCATTCCAGAGATTTAAAAGTATTACATTACCAATGCTGACACCGACCACGTTTTTTGTAAGTATTATGCTGACCATTGCCTGCTTTAAGGTATTTGATTTGATTTCTGTTATGACCAATGGCGGTCCAGGCCGTGCTACGAACGTATTGGTATATCATATCTATAATACAGCATTTATTAACTACGAATTTGGATATGCCAGTGCGATTTCTATGGTACTGTTTGCTATCGTTCTGACGATTACTGTAATTCAGTTTAAGACAGAGAAAAAATGGGTCAGCTACATGTAGAAAGGGGACAAAAAATGAAAGAATCGAAGATAAGCATAAAGTCGATATGCCTCTATGGCCTTCTTTTGCTTTTAAGCATCACCATTCTTCTTCCGTTTTTATGGATGGTGTCATCCTCTCTGAAAACAAGTCAGGAGGTGTTTTCTGTGCCAATGAAATGGCTGCCGGAAAATCCTGTATGGAAGAACTTTCAGGAGATTTGGACAAAAATTCCGCTGCTGCTGTTTTTTAAGAACAGCTTTAAGCTGGCAATTATCATTACTGCTCTGCAGGTTCTCACCAGCAGCTTTGCAGCATATCCCTTTGCAAAAATGAAATTTCCTGGCAAAGACCTGATTTTTCTGTGTTACATTGCAACCATTGCTGTTCCTTGGCAGGTTTATATGGTTCCTCAATTTATCCTGATCCGGAAAATGCAGCTGGCAGATACGCATTTGTCCCTGATTCTGATGCAGGCATTTACGGCGTTTGGAGTATTCTTAATGAGACAGTCCTACCTGTCGGTACCGAATGAGCTTTCGGAGGCAGCACGTATTGATGGACTGAGCGAATTTGGAATCTACCGGAAGGTGATGCTTCCGCTTTCAAAATCGGCCATTGCAACTTTGATTATCTTCAGCTTTGTCAATGTCTGGAACGACTACATGGGACCAATGATTTACCTGAACTCCACAGAATTGAAAACCATTCAGCTTGGACTTCGTATGTTTATTACCCAGTATTCTGCAGATTACAACCTGATTATGGCAGCAGCACTGATTTCATTAATCCCAGTAGGGGTTCTGTTTTTAAGTATGCAGCGATTCTTTATCGAGGGCGTGGCAACCAGTGGTTTGAAGGGTTGATCAATTGCGAGCGATAAATTCGCTGGGAGTCATTTGAGCAATTTTTTTAAAAACTTTGCTGAAATAGTAGGGATCGTCGTATCCCAGCATGCTGGAAACTTCATAAATCCGATTATTATCTTTTAGAAGAAGCGATTTCGCTTCTTCTATTTTCACTTCGGCAACATAATCAGAAAAAGATTGTTGGGTCACTTTCTTAAAAATCCGGCTCAGATAGCTTGGAGTAATTTCCAGGACAGAGGCTACTTCATTCAGTGTGATTTTCTGAAAACGGTTCTGATAAATATATTCCCGGGCTTTTTTTACCTTGTAGCGATAGATTTCAGTCATATATTGATGGCTGTAGTGTTCAATGCCCTGAGACAGATGAAGAAGCCAGGAAATCATATCTTCCTTTCCCACAGGATCAAATTGAGAGGGGGAGGAATATTCTTTACCAAACCAGGAAACGAAAAACTCTCTGCTTTTCGGATCAAAGCTGTAAAGACGGGAGATCAGTAAAAAACAGATCTGGCGGGCATCTTCCAAATTGACATTGCTCTGAGTCATGAATTTTTGTACCTGAAGCATCAGGTTTTCAGCAGCTTCAAAAAAAACACTTTCCGTATTCAGCAGATTCAGCTGTTTTTTCAGGGAATCAGCATTTAAAAGATTCGTATAGAAATGAATCGGTGTGTCAATGCCATTGACCTGAAAGGTAAGGCTTTCCATTGCTTCTTCACGGGCTGCAGGCAGGTGAATCAGATTGCGGTGGGGCGGGCTGATCCCGATCAAAAACTGACGGTTCAGATAGCGTTTCGCGTTGCTGAGGATATTGCAGCATTTATTTTGCAGCTCCTCTGTACTCATAGAATCCCGGTATTCTATATAGAGTGCCATGGTATCTTGATTTAGGTGGTGAACGGAAATATCAGTGCTTTCCGGGAACTGTTCCATACAGAGGTTATCCAGAAAATTCTGAGGAAAATCATTGTCAGAGGACAGAGAGGTTTCCTGACCGGATATGCTGAAATATAAAATACGATAAAAACAGTTATCACTGAGTGCAAAATTTTCCGGAAGCTGCTGTGTGTAAATACTTTTATCAGGCTTTTTTCGGATAAGCTCCCGGATAAAGCCTTTTTTGAAGTCTTTGGCGGGAGAGGATGGAGTCTGGTATTCTGGACGTTTTCGAATCATGGACTGGGCTGACTGAATCAGAGAAATCAGTTCATTTTCCTCAAGATTCAGCTTAATGAGATAGTCAATGGCGCCAAGCCGCATGGCAGAGCGAACCAGATCAAAATCATTATAGCCGCTCAGTATAATGAAAATAGGATGATCGGGCTCTCGAACAGCTTCTTCTATCATTTGAAGTCCATCCATTTTTGGCATTTTAATATCGGTAAAAACAATATCGGGGCGATGAAGTCTGATTTTTTCAAGTCCGTCTTCGCCATTTGATGCCTGATCCACCAGGAAGCAGTCCAAACGCTCCCACGGGATCATGCTTTCCAGGCCGCGGCGGATCAGTGCCTCATCATCTACAATTAGGATACTGGTCATAGGGAGGAGCTCCTTTCATAGGGAATACAGATTAAAACATCGGTATAGAGTCCAGGTTCACTGGTAATGGTGATTCCGTAGTTCTTACCATAGGTTATTTTGATTCTCTGGTTAATGTTGTGAACACCAATTCCGTTCAATCCTCGTTTATTCCTTGGATTCTCATGGGGATGCAAAAGTATATAAATCTGATCTGGTGTCATACCGATACCATGATCGACAATGTGAATATGGATATCTTCGTCTGTCCGGTTCAGATAAATATCAATCGTCCCGCCATCCTCACCTTTTGGTTCGATTCCGTGGAAAATGGCGTTTTCTACAATGGGCTGCAGAAGAAATTTCAGGATCGAGGCCTGGGTGATGGTTGGATCTCCAATGTGATAGTTAACCTTTAACTGACCATTGTACTTGATATCCTGGATCAGCACATAATCATCCAGAAGAGACATTTCTTCGTAAATGGATATTTTGTCAGAGCCCTTGGAAATATTCTGGAGAAGACGCCCCAGAGCAGCGGTCATATCACGGATAGTATCTGCATGCTGAAGCGAGGCCATCCATTTGATGGTATTCAGGGTATTATAAAGAAAATGAGGATTAATTTGATTCTGAAGAACACGGAATTCCAGTTCTTTTTTAATCTCTGCCTCTTCTTTTTGTTTTTCCATCAGCTCATGAATTTCTCGTTCCATGTTGTTAATGGACTCTGCGATGCTCTGAAATTCATCATCGCATGATAGTGTCAGAGAGCCTTTGAAGTCACCCTTGGAAACATTTTTGATATAGTTGTTGATCGTGTTAATCGGGCGTGTTAATACATTGCGCAGGTATATAGTAATGCAGAAAACCAGTATGACGGAAAAAAGGATCAGCGCAGCAGAAAGCCGGAAGCTCTCCTCTTTTTCTTTTAAAAATGAATTCAGAGGGGTTTCCTGTATTTCGATGAGATGGCTGTCTGGAACACGATAGTAGTGGACTATGGTTGGTGTTTCAGAATGGAAATTCATAAAGTGCCCAAGAGACTCGGAGGTATTTAAAATTTTCTGAATGATGGGATTGCTTGCCATATCTGTTCCAAGCCATGCAGGATCAGTATGTCCGATGCACTGCCCCTCCTGATTAATCAGGTAGATATTCTGATTGTTGGATCCGTTTACCAGGCTTTGCGAATACATATCATTTCGAAATGCAATCAGGCACCATCCAACAGGAGTTCCGGTCAGATCGTTATAAATTCGGCTGCTGACTGGAAAAATATAAGTATCTTTGATATAGACATCCTTACTGAGTGTGAGGCGTTCCGGACTGCTGTGTTCATAGGTTTCTGCCCATTTGGCATCGCGGATAGCCTTTTCGTCTAAAAGGGACATACCGTTTCCAATCTGGAAGGAGGATCCGTTGTCTTCCAGGATCAAGATTTTAAAAATATTGCTTTCGATATTGGCATTGACAGCGTATTCCATAGCGTAGGAGCTGAACTGGATTATATCCAGCTGTTTTTCGTAGATTTTGGAATAATCGGAGGTCAGAATATTCTGAAGCTGGCGGTTATAGGTAATCCACCCTAAGAGCTGATCTGCAATTTCTTTCTGCCTCTGAATATTAAAGCTGGTATAGCGAAGCCGGTCGATGCTGGCGGATTCGATATCTTTGGTGATACGGACATCCAGAATATACTGGTAAAATACGGAAATGGTGGCCAGCGGAAGAAGTCCGACAGCAAGCAGGGATACTAAAAGTTTTATTTTGAAGCTATGTAGAGAAAAGGGTAAATGTTTCATGACGATCTCCATAATTTATGATAAACTACAACAGTATAGTTGCATAACACAATTTTAACATAATTTATAAAGAGTGTCAAAAAAGCATGGATACCTGTAAATCGATTGAAAAATAAGTATATAAAAGGAGAAAAAAATGACAAAATTTAAAGATATGAAATTTGTTATAGGAGTAGACAGCGGAGGTACTCATTATCGCATCAAGGCTTGTGATTTATCCGGAAAATGCCTTGGATATACAGAAGGAGCTCCTGCAAATCATCATTATCTGAATCCGGAGGAAATGAAACTGAGAATTGAGAGTAGCCTTACAGATTGTCTGGGACAGTTTGGAGGCAGAATAGAGAATTTATGCATGCTGGTCTGTGGAACTACGGGAATTGACAGCAAGGAAGACTACAGACGGCTGATGGAACTCTATACCGGAATTGGAGGCAGCAGCTGTCCTGTAATTTTAATGAATGATGCAGAACTGGCCCACTATACGGTGACAGGAGGAGAAGGAGTTCTTCTGATTTCGGGAACCGGTTCGATTGTGACGGGAAAAAATAAGAACGGGAAAACCGCACGTGCAGGAGGATGGCCGCTGGCCATTCTGGGAGATGAGGGTTCTGGCACCTGGGTGACAAAAATGGCTCTGCGTCATGTGGGAAGGTGGCTGGACGAGGCGGTAGAAAAAACAGTGATGACAGAGCGAATCTGTGATCTTCTGGGAATCCGGGAGAGAGAGGATTTGATCGCCATGGCTCTTGAGAGCGGAATCAATCCGGCTAATCTTCCGCAGCTGGGGAAACTTGTGAATGAGGCGGCAGAGGAAGGGGATCCGTATGCAAAGGAAATCCTGGCTGAGGCAGCACATCATCTGGCGGCACTGATTCGCGATATTGGATATGCATTGGATTTAAAAGAGACAGAACCAGATTTTAAGCTGGGCCTTTGGGGAAGCTGCATTTTAAAATCTCCGCAGATTTTTGAAGAACTAAAAAACGAAATTTCAAGAGATTTTCCGGATGCCAGAATCTGTCTGCCGGAAAAGGAGGCTATTGATGGTGCAGTAGAACTCGCATTGTCCAGATATATGACAGAAAATATGTAAGAAATCTGATACGAATTTTCTGGAAAGGCCCAGAAAGGAGAAAATAAAATATGGTAGAACAACAGGTGGCCAACCTGTCCTTTGCCCAGATTTGCCGTTCCGGTCAGTGCTTTCGCATGAGAGAATATCGGAAAGGCGTTTTTGAGGTGATTGCAGGGAATCGGCGTCTGGAGGTAAGTCAGGATGGAGAATGGTGCAGGTTTGACTGTGAACAGGAGGAATTTGATAATTTCTGGAGGGATTATTTTGATCTGGACACGGATTACAGCCAGTACCTGGAACGGATCAATCCCAGGGATATTTATCTGGTTCAGGCTGCGGAGGTTGGATGGGGCATTCGGATTCTGCATCAGGATTTGTGGGAAATGATTGTGACATTTCTTATTTCTCAGCAGAACAATATTACAAGAATCCGCCGATGTGTGGAAAACATCTGTGAAAAATATGGACAGCGGTGTGAGGATGAAAATGGCATTGTGTATTATGGATTTCCAGAGCCTCAGGCCCTGGCAGGGCTGGAAGAGGATGCACTGATGGAGTGCAATCTGGGATATCGGAGCAAATATGTGGTGCGGACTGCGAAAATGATTGCTTCAGGAGAATTTGATCTGGAGGCAGTGAAACATATGTCGTATTCTAAGGCGAAGCCCTGCCTGATGACTCTGTTTGGTGTAGGGGAAAAGGTAGCGGACTGTATTTGTTTGTTTGCCCTTCACCAACTGCAGGCATTTCCTGTGGATACCCATATTCGCCAGGTTCTGGATGCCCATTATAAAAGAGGGTTTCCCAACCGAAGATACCGGGGAATTCAAGGGGTAATGCAGCAGTATATTTTTTATTTCGAGCTGGAAAAATAATTGTGTTTTACACTGTGATATGGTAAACTGAAGAAACGATAAAGTAAGAAAACTGGAAACGATTAAGAAGAAAAGGGAAGAGACATCATGGTTTTAAAATGGCAGGTTAGGCTTCCAGAGCTTGCGGGAGAAAGGCTGCGCAGTGCGTATGTGTATCTTCCAGAATCTTATGGATGGGATGAGTGCCGGAGATATCCGGTGCTGTATATGTTTGATGGGCACAATGTTTTTTTTGATCAGGATGCCACCTATGGAAAAAGCTGGGGGATGAAGGAATATCTGGATCAAACCCAGACCCAGCTGATTGTGGCGGCAGTGGAGTGCAGCCACAGCCCGGACAACGGACGGCTTTCGGAGTATTCGCCTTATGATTTTGCAGATCCCCAGCTTGGACGGTTCCGAGGGCTGGGAAGAGAAACGATGGAGTGGCTGATTCATGATTTTAAGTCGGAGATTGACAGACAGTACCGTACTTTGCCGGATAGGGAGCATACTTTTCTGGCAGGCAGCTCTATGGGCGGTCTGATGAGCCTTTACGGAGTCATGGAGTTTAATCATGTATTTTCCAGGGCAGGAGCCTTGTCGCCCTCTGTATGGGTGGCGCCTGGAAAGCTTTCTAAGCTGGCAAGAGAAGCAGAGCTGGGAAGGGATACTGTGATTTATACAGATTATGGTTCTGAGGAGGGAAGGCAGCGTCCGAAGGTTGCCGGACAGCTTTCTAAGCTGGCAAATATTTTGGAGAGCAGAGATGTGATGGTGACAAGGAGGATTGTTCCGGGAGGAACCCACTGTGAGGCATGCTGGGAACGACAGCTGCCCTTTTTGATTCCGACGCTGATGTACGGACTGGAGTAGCAGAAGGGAGGATATCTATGGAAATGAATTATTACAAAATGTACAGTCCTGTTCTGGGACGGGATATGGAGTGCAAGGTATATGGCCATAAGGGGCGGCCGGTGCTTTTTATTCCCTGTCAGGACGGCAGGTTCTATGATTTTGAGAACTTTCATATGACGAAAACATGGGCACCCTGGATTGATACCGGACAGGTGATGATTTTTTCCATTGATACTCTGGATCAGGAAACCTGGTCCAATCAAAGCGGAGATCCTTACTGGCGGATACGACGCTATGAACAGTGGCTTGATTATATTACAGATGAAATGGTTCCTTTTATGAGAAGCATGGTGAATGAGAGAAATGGCTGGAGCGGTTATCCTGGAATTATGGCAGCAGGCTGCAGCCTGGGAGCCACCCATGCAGCGAATCTTTATTTTAGAAGGCCGGATCTGTTTGACCGGCTGATGGCTCTCAGCGGTGTATACTCGGCAGAATTTGGATTTGGTTCCTATATGGATGAGGTGGTTTATCGGAATTCTCCCATCCATTATCTGTCCAATATGCCGGAAAATCATCCATTTATTGACCTTTACAACAGGAAAAAGGCCGTTATCTGTGTGGGGCAGGGACCATGGGAGCTGCCGGATTCTACCAGAAAGCTGGATGCCATTTTAAAATGGAAGCACATTGACGCCTGGGTGGACTACTGGGGCTATGACTGTTCCCATGACTGGCCCTGGTGGCATAAACAGACTGCGTACTTTGTTCCCTGGCTTTTGGGTTAGGGGCGAGGAGCATTTTAGGGAGTATGGATAAAAGGTGAGGAGGAGAAAGATTATGAAAAATGTGGTGTTTATTTCCCCCAATTTTCCGACCAATTACTGGCAATTCTGCCGGGAACTGAAAAAGAACGGTATGAATGTGCTTGGAATAGGAGATCAGCCTTATGAGGAGCTGAATCCGGAATTAAAGGAAAATCTTCATGAATACTATAAGGTAAGTAATCTGGAAAATTATGATGAGGTCTATCGCGGGGTGGCATTTTTGATTTTCAAGTACGGCCCCATCGACTGGCTGGAGTCAAACAATGAATACTGGCTGGAGCGGGATGCCAGACTGCGGACAGCCTTTCACATTACCAGTGGCTTTCAGGAGGAGGATATTCCCCGGATCAAATACAAATCTAAAATGAAGGAATATTATCGGAATGTGGGAATTTCCACAGCACGTTATTATTTGGTAGAGGATCGAGAGGGCTGCCTGGAATTTATCGATAAGGTAGGATATCCGGTTGTAGTAAAGCCGGACAATGGAGTAGGCGCTTCTCAGACTTATAAGCTGTCGTCAGACGAAGAACTGGATGATTTCCTGCAAAAGAAGACGCCGGGAGTTTCTTACATTATGGAAGAGTTTGTATATGCAGAGGTAAATTCCTATGATGCGATTATTGATTCTCATGGAGAACCGCTGTTTGAGACCGGGAATGTAACACCGATGTCGATTATGGATATTGTTAATAATCAGGACAATTCTATTTACTATATTTTGAAGGAGCTTCCCAGCGATACCCGTCAGGCAGGACGGGCCACAGTGAAAAGCTTTGGGGTGAAAAGCCGTTTTGTCCATTTCGAGTTTTTCCGTCTTCTTAGGGATCAGAAGGGACTGGGCACAAAGGGCAGTATTATTGCGCTGGAGGTTAATATGCGTCCCTGCGGCGGATTTACTCCGGATATGATTGATTTTGCCCACAGCACCAATGTTTATAAAATCTGGGCTGATATGGTTGCTTTTGATAAAACGGAGATTGAGTCAGGGCCTCATGCTTATTGTGCTTATGCAGGGCGGAGGGATGGAAAGAAATTCCTTCTTAATGACAGCCAGGTGGCAGAGAAATATGGGAACCGGCTGAAGATGAACCAGAGGATTCCGGAGGTGTTAGCCGGAGCTATGGGAAATCAGATGTTTGTGGCGTTATTTGATACAAAGGAAGAGATGGATTTGTTTTACAAGGATGTTCTAAGCTGCAGAGAATAAAGGAAGAACAGGGCTGTCCAGACAGAAGCTGCCAGTTGAGCAGAGACTGTCTGGACAGCGTTTTTTTATGTCATAGGAAATTAGATCCTATGACATAAAAACGCTCCGCGAGGATCGCCATGGGTTGGAAGAGAATTGGGCTGATGAGACGACCCGCCGCAGGCGAAGAAGCTCGCGAGCGAGCATCTTTCTTATATTCCATCTTGACAGATACCTTGCAGTTAGTTTATACTAACAAAGAGAGATTAGTAGAAACTAACTTTTGCGCAAAATTAAAATGGACAGAGGGGGATAAAACAGAATGCTGGAAAGACAACTAATTGAGTATTGCTCACCAACACTGGCTTCAATCAAGACTGCAAATATGTTTACATGTTCCTTTGAAAAGGAGGAGATTCTTTGGGAAAGCGTGGATGACTGGAATCGTCAGCTGGCAGAAAAAGGTATTTTTCTTTCGGTGATGCGAATCCGAGGCACTATGGCTTTGATTTATGTCTGCCGATTTTCTAGTTTGGCAAGGGATATGAAGCAGCCGGGAGCGGCAGAATTTCTCAGGCAGTGCGGATACCAAGAGACAGATCCGGTTCATGCTCTTGGTCAGCTGCGAAATAGGCTGGAAAGCCAGGAAGAATTTCCGCATGAAATTGGTCTGTTTCTTGGATATCCCCTGGGAGATGTGATTGGGTTTATGGTAAATGGAGGAAAGAATTATAAGTGCAGAGGACTGTGGAAGGTATATACGGATGCAGGAACGGCTGTACGGACATTTGAAAAATACAGAAAATGCAAGGATACCTATGGGCGTCTTTGGAAAGAGGGAAGAACGGTGGGGCAGCTTACGGTGGCGGCCTGACAGCGAGGAGGCAGAGGATTAACAGCAAGGTTTTGGAAGAACGTGTTGACAGGGGGCTGGCAGAGGCCTTAAATGACAGAACACGTTGACAGAGGCTTGGCAGAAGTTTGGAACGGCAGTGCGTTGACAGAAGCTTGGCAGAATAGAGAAGGGACTTGCAAATACAGGTAAAATCACATATAATTGCCATAATCTGAAAAATCAGAAAGAAAAGGAGGAGGATATGATGGCGACTTTGATTGTTGGCGCAGCAGTAGCAGGACTGGTGGTTGTGGCGGTGAGAAAGCTGGCGCGAGATAAAAGAAATGGAAAATCCCTTTCCTGCGGCGGTGACTGCAGCCGCTGCAAGGGACACTGCAGCTAAAAATGGAAGCAGAATTAAGAGATAAAAATACAGGAGATAAAAAATGGAATCTTCCAGAAATCAAAACGGAATTGGCGAAAAAGAGCTTCTTGTTGTGAGCTTTGGCACCAGCTATTATGACAGCCGGCGCCTCACTATAGGCGCAGTAGAGGAGGTTCTGGAAAGAGAATTTCCTGATTACGCAGTGCGCCGTGGCTTTACCAGCAGAAGAATTATTGAACGGTTGAAAAAACGCGACGGACTCTTGATTGATGATACCGAGCAGGCGCTGAAAAGAGCGGAGGAAAACGGGGTCAAAAGGCTGGTGATTCAGCCCACTCATCTGATGCACGGACTGGAATACCAGAAGCTGGCCAAACAGGCGGCAGCTCACAGGGCAGCTTTTGATGAAATAGTTTTGGGAGAACCTCTTTTGGCATCTGAGCGGGATTTTCAGATTGTCATAGAAGCAGTTACAGAGGAATTGGCGCCTTATGATGATGGAAAAACAGCTGTCTGTCTGATGGGACACGGGACAGAGGATAAAGCGAATCAGGTTTATGAAAAAATACAGGAAAAGATGAGAAAAGCTGGACACCAACACTATTACATTGGGACTGTGGAGGCGAATCCCGGAGTGGAGGAGGTGGCAGAAGCAGTAAAAGCTGGAAATTACAGCAGGGTAGTTCTGGCCCCTTTTATGCTGGTTGCAGGTGATCATGCAAATAACGATATGGCCGGTGATGAAGAGGATAGCTGGAGGAGTGTGTTTTCCAGAGAAGGATACCAGGTGATTTGCCTGCTCAAGGGGCTGGGAGAGCTGGAAAAAATCCGCTTTTTATTTGCCGAACATGCACGGGAAGCCATGAATAGTCTGAAATAGACTTATCATGGCTTCTTTTCATGAATTTTTTTTATGGCTTTTGTTCAGGACACAGGAATGGCAAGGAGGCTGTTGGCTGATTCCTGTAAATTTACGGTATTCTGTAGGAAGAACCTGATAAAATTCTTTAAATGCAGTGGCAAACTTGCTTTGATTTTCATAACCTACGGAATGGGCAATCTGTGCTATGCTTCGATCAGTCTGAAGCAGCATGGATGCGGCGGCCTCCATTCGGTGTTCTTTAATATGGGAAGCAATGGAATTGCCGTAAACAGCTTTAAAGAGTGTCTTTAAGGTGGTTGGATTCATCAGGTACCGACGGGCCAGATCCTCGATGGTGATTCTTTGATCCAGATGGCTGATCAGCTGATCGTGGATAGTTCGAATCAGTTCTACCTGACGGGACTGGTACTGGGAAAGCTGTTCCTTTGAGGAACACTGTAGCTGGGAAAGCTGGAGAAGAAGCTCCTGTACCTTCAGCTTCCAGAAAGCAGTTTCCAGCTCCTTTGGAAGACCGTAAAAGGAAGAAAATACAGCATCCGTTTTGCTGTTTCCGGCCAGAGAAACAGCGCCGTTTTCCCGGCAGAATTTTTCATAAAGCAGGTTTCCGGTAATCCCGGATTCGTCCAGAGGATGGGGCGGACAGGCAGTAATAATATCCAGATCCACACAGAGAATCAGTCCTTCATAATATCCGTTAGGCAATGTGAGCAATGAGTTGGCACAGGTTTTCATAGTCTGGATGGCATAGTCTCCCTGACCAAGATAGACATGGTTCCCGTTTCCCATTTCCCAGCCAAGGCGCCCCTGACGACAGTAGCTGATTTCCAGAACATGATCAAGAGCCTCGTGGCAGAGAGATAGAGTATCACCTCGAAGAGTCAGGAAAAACAGTTCAATTCCTGGATAGAGGGCATGGGACTCCAGATGGCTGCCATTTTGGAGGCAGGTCAGTGTTTCTTCAAGCTGCAGAAATCTATGATTCATGATGTAATTGATCTCCTTTTATTGCGGACAGGTGATTTCCATAACCTGTTCAATCATATGGTGGAGCAGCTGGCTCTGCTGTGTGTCGGCGGCCTTATAATAGACTTCCTTTCCGACTCTCCGGCTGACAATCAGCCCCCGGTTTCTTAAGGGGCGCAGATGGTGGGATACGGCAGGGCTTGACATATTCATCATAGCAGAAATATTGATAACACATTCTTCACAGTGGCACAGCAGCCAGAAAATACGAATCCGGCTGGTGTCACCCAGCTGCTTGAAAACCTCTGCAACAATCTGAAAATCGTCGATCCTGGAAAGCTGGCTTTCCAGATAATTCAGTTCTGTTGAAGTTTCATACTGATGAGGCAGTGCTGATGCAGGCATGGCCACATCTCCTTTCGTTTTAATATTCACCCATTTGGAAATGGTTTTCTCCCGTTTGGGAGAGTATTCCCAGGAAGCCTTGACTTCCTGTTTGGTACATATTATACTGCAAATACATAAATTAAACAAGTGCTTAATTGTTGATTAAAAAAACAGAAGCTAAATAAGCAGGCCGAAGAAAGGGGTTATTTTTATGAAAAAAATGGAGAAAAAGAGGGAGAAATTATGACGAAAAAGCAGAAAAAAATGCTGTACCGTATTCTGGCTTCAGCAGGAATGGTTCTTTTATGGAATGTGATTCCAGTTACGGGAATTCTCCGGCTTTTACTTTTTCTTGCAGCCTATTTGGTAATAGGCTATGACATACTGAAAAAGGCCGGAAAGGGAATAAAAAACCGCCGCGTATTTGACGAAAATTTTCTTATGGCAGTTGCCACAGTAGGTGCCTTTGCCCTGGCAATTTATGACAGAAGCGGCGACTATAATGAAGCAATTGCAGTAATGCTTTTTTACCAGGTTGGCGAGCTGTTTCAGAGCTACGCAGTAGGTAAAAGCAGAAAAAATATCAGTGCGTTGATGGATATCCGGCCGGATTATGCCAATATTGAGCAGGACGGAGCTTTGGTTCAGGTGGATCCGGATGAGGTGGAGAAGGGGTCTGTAATTATTGTTCAGCCAGGTGAGAAAATTCCCATTGACGGCATTGTACTGGAGGGTTTCTCTTCTTTAAATACCAGTGCTCTGACAGGTGAGAGCCTTCCCAGAGATGCAAAGGAGGGAGATGAGGTTATCAGCGGCTGCATCAATATGACCGGGGTTTTGAAGATTCAGACAACAAAGGAATTCGGAGAATCTACTGTGTCCAAAATTTTGGAACTGGTAGAAGATTCCAGTTCCAGAAAGTCAAAATCTGAGGCATTTATTTCCCGGTTTGCAAGAGTATATACACCGGCAGTCTGCTATGGAGCCGTGGCTTTGGCGGTGGTTCCGCCGATTATAAATCTAATGTTTTTTTCTGCATCGCCTCAGTGGAACGTATGGGTATACCGCGCGCTTACCTTCCTGGTTATCAGCTGTCCCTGCGCCCTTGTCATCAGCATTCCTTTAAGCTTTTTTGCCGGAATCGGAGGGGCCAGCAGAGAGGGAATTTTAATAAAAGGATCCAACTATCTGGAAACCTTATCCAAAACGAAATATGTAGTTTTCGATAAGACGGGAACACTGACAGAAGGCGCTTTTCAGGTAACAGGCGTCCATCACAACAAGCTGGAGGAAGAGCATTTGCTTCAGTATGCAGCTCTGGCAGAATGTGCCTCCTCTCACCCAATCAGCAAGAGTCTGCAGCGGGCCTGCAAAACCCCTCTGGATCGAAGCCGGGTGACGGATATTCAGGAAATCAGCGGACAGGGAATTCTGGCAACAGTGGACGGGATTCGTGTTGCGGCAGGAAATGATCGGTTGATGAAAAATATGCAGGTGGAATACCGGGAATGCCACTGTACTGGAACCATTATTCACATGGCTCTGGATGGGGAATATGCAGGTCATATTGTAATTTCTGATGTGGTGAAGCCTCATGCAAAGGAAGCGGTTTCTCGCTTGAAAGCTTCTGGTGTTTCCAGAACGGTTATGCTGACTGGAGACCGGAAACAGGTGGCAGAACAGGTTGCATCTCAACTGGGAATTGATGAGGTTTACAGTGAGCTTTTGCCGGATGACAAGGTTTCTAAGGTGGAAAAGCTTTTGCAGGAAAAGCCGGATCGGGCAAGACTGGCCTTTGTAGGCGATGGAATCAACGATGCCCCAGTTCTTTCCAGAGCAGATATTGGAATTGCCATGGGAGCTATGGGTTCCGATGCTGCTATTGAGGCAGCAGATGTGGTTTTGATGGATGATGATCCCATGCAGATTGCAAAGGCAATTCGGATTTCCCGTAAATGTCTGGGCATTGTGTATCAGAATATTGTCTTTGCTCTTGTAATTAAATTTGGCTGTCTTGCGCTGGGAGCAGTGGGAATTGCCAATATGTGGTTTGCTATTTTTGCTGATGTAGGAGTTATGATTCTGGCTGTTCTCAATGCAATCCGCGCCTTGTATGTACACAGGCTGTAATCATGAAATCAGAACTGTTTTTTAGGTTCCAGAGCTGGAAAAAATTATTTTTGAATAGTCTCTTCAAAAAAATAAAATATATGATATAATGGACAAGTTGCTGAATGATCAAAAGAAAAGGAAGGTAAATGAATGGACAATTCAAAAAAAATGACTTGGTACACCCTGGCCTTTATGGCGTTTTCTACCGTATGGGGCTTTGGTAATGTACTGAACGGCTTTGTGTATTTTAATGGCATCCAGGTTATATTCAGCTGGATTCTGATGTTTGCCCTCTACTTTGTTCCCTATGCGCTTATGGTAGGTGAGCTCGGGTCTGCATTTAAGCATTCTGGCGGCGGTGTCAGCTCCTGGATTCATGAAACCATTAGTCCCAAATTTGCATATTATGCAGGCTGGACCTATTGGGCATGCCATGTAACCTATATTGCAAGCAAGGGAAGCGGCGGATTAAAGGCTCTTAGCTGGATGATTTTCCAGAACGGAACCACCTATGACAAGTTCCCGACTATCTGGGTTCAGCTGGCTACTCTGGCCGTTTTGCTCTTTTTCTGCTGGGTTGCAAGCCGCGGTTTAAATCCGTTAAAGAAGCTGGCAACCATTGCTGGAACCAGTATGTTTGTAATGTCAATTCTGTACATTTTAATGATGTTTGCAGCTCCGGTTATTAATCCTAACGGCGGTTATGTTTCCATGGATTTTTCTATGAAAAATCTGATTCCTCAGTTTAATCTGGGATACTTTACTTCTCTGTCTATTCTGGTATTTGCAGTAGGCGGATGTGAGAAGATTTCTCCTTATGTAAATAAAGTAAAGGATCCGTCCAAGGGCTTCCCCAAGGGCATGATTGCACTGGCTGTTATGGTTATGGTCTGTGCAATTCTCGGAACTGTTGCTATGGGTATGATGTTTGATCCGGTTGCGATCAATGAGAGTACAGAAAGCTTTAACCATTATGTTTCCAACGGTTCTTATCTGGCATTCCAGAAGCTTGGCGAGTACTACCATGTAGGAAATCTGCTGATGATTATCTACGCTGCATGTAATGCAATTGGTCAGTTCTCTACTCTGGTTCTGAGTATTGATGCACCGCTTCGGATGCTGCTTGACAATGAGGATGCAGAACAGTTTATTCCCTCCAAGCTGCTGAAGAAAAATAAATACGGTGCTTACAGCAACGGCATTCGTATGGTAGCTGTACTGTCCGGAAGTATTATTCTGATTCAGTCTGTTGTTCCGGGCGCAGCATCTGTTCTGGCGCAGCTGAACAAGCTGAACTCTGTAACCATGCCTCTGCGTTATCTGTGGGTATTTGCAGCATATATTGCTCTGAGAAAGGCAGCAGAACGTTTCCATCCGGAATATCGTTTTGTTAAGAATCAGGGCCTTGCTTTAACAGCTGGTATCTGGTGCTTCTTTGTTACTGCAGCCTGCTGTATCATGGGTATGTATGTAAAGGGAGATATGTTCTCAACTGCACTGAACGTAATTACTCCTTTTGTGCTGACTGCCCTGGGACTGATTCTCCCGGTTATCAAAAAGAGAGAAAAAACAACGGCTTAACCGAGAGTGATGATTCAGAACGGCGGGAAAACTGGTGGAAAAAGCTTGCGTTCTGAACAGTTAAATTGAGAAAACATTTCGCGTGTTCTGTGGCCTGGTATCTGGGGCTTCAGGATGCGCGATTTTTCTTTCAAAGGAACGCTTGTTCTGAAAAAAGAGGTATGGAGGCTGTGTTTTGAACAGAGCAGGGAGAAAGAAAAAAGACATGGAAAAGGTGAAAAAAATGAAAATCAGAAAAATAGACAAAGATAAAAAACAATATCTGGAGCTGCTTCTTTTGGGGGATGAACAGGAAAGCATGATTGACAGGTATCTGGAAAAGGGGGATATGTATGTTCTGCAGGAGGAAGGTGCAGAGGAGAACAGAGCGGCTGGAGTCTGTGTAGTGACTGCTGAATCTGATGAGATCCTGGAGCTGAAAAACATTGCTGTAGCGCCGGAATACCAGCATCAGGGCTGGGGGCGAAGAATGATAGCCTTTCTGGAAAATACCTATAGTTCATCCTTTCGAATTCTCCAGGCGGGAACAGGTGATGTGCCTGCAACCGTGCTTTTTTATGAAGCCTGCGGATTTCACAGATCCCACAGAATTCCGGATTTTTTTACGAAGAATTATGATCATCCTATTTATGAATGTGGAAAGCTGCTGACAGATATGGTCTATTTTCAGAAGAAGATGGAACTTGTTTCCGGGGAAGGAGAAGGAAATGAAGAATGATTCCCAGCAGGAAGAACGGCTTGTATGGAGACTGAAGGAAAAGCAGATACTTTATGATGAAAGGTGGCTTCATCTGGAGTCCCGGTCTTATCAGCTGGCGAACGGAACCGTCATTGAGCCCTATTATGTAACCTGTCCCAATGATTTTACTGTGATAGTGGCTGTGACGGAAAATGGTAGTTTTTTGATGGAACGCTTGTATCGGCCTGGAGCGGAGATGATTATGACAGAGCCTCCGGCAGGGGCTATTGAGCCAGGAGAAGAACCGGTGGAGGCAGCCAGAAGGGAGCTTCGGGAGGAGACAGGATACGAGGCAGAGTCTATGGAATTCCTCTGTAAAATAGCGCCGAATGCAGCTACAGTCAGCAATTATGCCTGGTGTTATCTGGCAAGAAATGCAAGACCTGTGGGAAAACAGAGTCTGGATGAAACGGAGGCTCTGGAGGTGTTTGAAATGACCAGACAGCAGGTAATTGATGGTCTGAGAGAGGGAGAATTTATTCAGGCAGTTCATGTGGCGGCATTATACCGGGCATTGGATAAAATGCAAGAAAAGATTGATTTTTAAGAGAAAAACGATTAAGATAAAGTGGATAGAATCAAAAATGCAGGTAGAGAGGAGAGATATTTTATGCATACTGTCATAGAAAATATGATCACCAGAAGAAGCTGCCGCGGCTATAAGCCAGACATGATTCCAGAGGATGTACTGGAAGAGATATTAAAGGCAGGAACCTACGCTGCAACAGGTATGGGAAAGCAGTCTCCGGTTATACTGGCAGTTACGAACCCAGAAGTACGGCAGAGGCTGTCTGAGGTGAATGCGGAAATCATGGGAGTGGATTCCGATCCCTTTTATGGTGCACCGGTAGTGCTGGTAGTGCTGGCAGATAAAAAACGCCCGACTTATGTGTACGATGGAAGTCTTGTTATGGGAAATCTTATGCTGGCAGCTCATGCGCTGGGCGTAGACAGCTGTTGGATTCACCGGGCGAAAGAAACTTTTGATCGTCCAGAATGGAAGGAATTTCTGAAGGAACAGGGAATTGAGGGAGATTACGAGGGAATCGGAAACTGTGTTCTTGGATACAGGGCAGTTCCTCTGAAAGAGGCTGCGCCGCGCAAGGATCACTATGTATACCGTGTGAAGTGATAAGGGATTGTTTTGTATAAAAAATCCGGAAAAATACTGCATGGGAAGAAGACCTGTGCAGTATTTTTATATCATAGAAAATGGTATCCTGCATGAAAAATAAAAACGGGAAAATCAGAAGGGAAGCAAAGCAACAGAATGAACAGGCATAATGAGGGACACAGGGAGAGAAAATTACCAGTGGAAAGAGAAGCTCAGGAGGAGGATCTGGCCCGCCGACGAAGACAGATGATGCGGATGAGACAGGAAAAAAGAAGAAAAAGAAGGATTCGAGTATACACTCTTCTGGGGGCTGGGACGGTCGCGATACTGGCTGCCTGTGTGGGGATTGCAGGTCTGATTGGAAGAGGGAAGGAAAGGAACTTTGAGGAAACAGCCTCAGTCTCCGGTCAGAAGAATGAGGAGGGGAAGTATCCGCTCACAGAATCGGCGGCAGAGCCGATAACAGAACCGGAAACAGAACCAGTGACAGAACCGGCGATAGAGGAGAAAACTTATTTTGCAAAAACCACAGCGGCGACAAAGCCTATGAACGGAGATGTGTTCAGTAATTACGGCATTTTTATTGATTTGGAAACAGATACGATTCTGGCTGAGCGTAATGCTGACACAGTGATCAATCCTGCTTCTATGACAAAAATTCTGACTATTTTGGTGGCGGCTGAGGAGCTGGGAGAAGAACGGCTGGATGAACCAGTGACGGTTTCTAAAGAGGCAACCGAATACAGCTATATCAACGAATGCAGTAATGCAGGCTTTGAGGCAGGGGAAATCGTAACAGTCAGAGATTTGTTTTATGGAACGATTCTTCCATCCGGAGGGGAAGCTGCTTTCGCGTTGGCTTCCTATACTTCAGGAAATGTGGAGGCATTTGTCAGCCAGATGAACCAGAAGGCCGAGGAACTGGGACTTTCAGAGACTGCTCATTTTACCAACTGTGCAGGTCTTTATGATGAAAACCATCATTGTACGGTTTACGATATGGCTATGATTCTGGAAGCGGCTCTGGACAATCCGTTCTGTAAAGAGGTGCTTTCTGCCCGTACCTATACAACCTCACCGACTACGGAGCATCCGGAGGGACTTCTTCTTTCCAACTGGTTTCTGCGGCGGATTGAGGATAAGGATACAGGTGGAGAGGTGCTCAGCGCCAAAACAGGATATGTGGCTCAGTCGGGAAGCTGTGCAGCCAGCTACGGCAAATCTCACAGTGGGAAGGAATATATCTGTGTAACAGCAGATGCTTCCAGCAGCTGGCGCTGTATCTATGATCATGTGGCATTGTATCAGCAGTTTGGAGAGAAAGAATTGCAGATGCGGGAAACAGCAGACGAGGCAGATATTTTGGAAGAGAAGGAGCCCAAGACAGATTGACTGGTTACAATTAACAGCTTGCTGTGTCAGATATGTTATTTTTATATGAGAGTCAGGAGCATATGTGGAGGGTTTTGAATGGAGAAATTGGAAAATTCTACCTGGAGCTTATAGAGCGTATAAAAGAATAAATCCGGAAAAAGAAATTCGCCTGCAGCAGATGAAAATCATTTTGCCGCAGGCGAGATTCGTTTTTATTTCTTTTTATAGGTATTTTCATAATCCCGCAGAGAGGCCAGCGCTTCACCGGAAAGCGGGAACAGAATGGCCAGGTTGAAGACGGTCATCAGTCCAACGCCGACATCACCCAGATCCCATACAAAGGTATAGGCGGCCAGTCCGCCGATGAACAGCATGATCAGTGCGAGCACCTTATAAGCAGTCTGGGAAGCCCAGTTGTCTCCGAACAGGTAGGCTACATTGCTGCGGGCATAAAACAGAATTCCAATAAAGGTGGAAAAGCTGAACAGCCACAGAATGACGGCAATAAATACAACTCCGAATCCGCCTACATGGTAGTTCATAGCTGCCTGCATCAGGTCCATACCGGCCAGTCCGGCAGTAATCTCTTCCGGAACCAGTAAAATAATAAAGGCAGTGCAGCTGCAGATAACAATGGTATCAATAAATACACCCAGGGCCTGTACAAGACCTACAGCAGCCGGATGATTGGTATTGGCTGCGGCAGCGGCGCAGGGAGCAGAGCCGGAACCGGCTTCATTGGAAAACAATCCTCTCTTGACACCGTTCATCACAACGGCTCCAAAGCCGCCGGCAGCAATCTGACGAAGACCAAAAGCCTCAGAAAAGATGCGTGAGAAGACAGCGGGAATCTGATCCAGGTTCAGGATAATTAAAAATACAGTCATGATAAAGTAGCAGGCTGCCATAATGGGAACCAGCACATCAAGCACCTTGACAGTGGCATTTTTCCGAAGCACAATCACAGCTGCCAGAACCACCAGAATCAAAGTGCTGTAAATCGGCGGAATGTGAAATGCATTCTGGAAAGAGGATGCTACAGAGTTGCTGATTACCTGGCTGATGCCGCACCAGCAGATGAGGCCAGACAGGGCAAACAATACAGCCAGTATACTGTAACGGCGGGGAGCGCCGCCCCGCTTTCTCTCAATGTAATGGTGGATGTAGTAAGCAGGGCCGCCCCGATATCCTCCGTAGAGAGGATCCTTCTCTTTGTAAAGCTGGGCCAGCGTAGCTTCAATAAAAGCGGTAGAGGAACCGATAATGGCAGTAAGCCACATCCAGAACACAGCGCCTGCACCTCCGGCTGAAATAGCGGCAACTACGCCTACCAGGTTTCCCATGCCTACTCGGGTAGCGGTAGAAACGACAAGGGCCTGGAAGGTAGAAATTGCACTGCCATCCCGTTCTTTTTTCTCGGTCATAGCGTGAATCATATCCGGGAACATGCGGATAGGAAGAAAACGTGTACGCAGGGTAAAGTAAATTCCTGTGGGTATCAGAAGCAGCACCAAAAGGGAGAGCCCAAGGCCCCCGCCTCCGGGCAGAGGAATGGTAATCAGATCGCCCCAGAGAAAACCATAGACTGCCTCAATTAGTTTGATAATCATAGTAGTGTAAACCTCCTGTGTAATATGCCGGTCTGTCCGGTTTCTTTTGTAACGGAAGCATCTGTTCCGGTACAAAAAGAGCTTCTTTCATGCACTGCGGCAATGGAACGCTTAATCGATTTACCGCATTGAAGAAGCACAGTAAATAGTATATAATAAACAGGGATATTTGTAAAATTGATTATATGACTGGTTACTATTGAAAATTTCGATTAATAAAAAAGGTGGGAATGAATATGGAACTGAAAAATCTGGAAAGCTTTATTCAGGTGGCAGAATTGGGAAGCTTTACGAAAGCCGCAAAACGGCTGGGGTACACGCAGTCCACCGTATCCTTTCAAATCAGGCAGTTGGAGGAGGAATTGGGGGTGCCTTTGTTTGAGCGGATTCACCATACAGTCAAGCTGACGGCAAAGGGCCGCAGCGTTCAGCGGCTGGCTCATGAGATGCTGCAGGCAGCGGAAGATATGAAACGGGCTGCGGGGGAGAGCAGATGTCTGAAGGGAACAATAAGGGCTGCCATGGCGGCTTCCCTATGCACGCAGCTGTTCTGTCGCGATTTTACAAGCTTTCGCCGGCGGTATCCGGACATTTCTCTGACAGTGACGACAGGAACAACGGAGGAAATGTTTCGGATGCTGAATCAGAACGAAGTGGATCTGGTGTATACTCTGGACAATCATATTTATGACAGAAACTATATAACTGCATCGGAAGAAGAGGTGTCGGTTCACTTTGTAGCATCATCAGAGAGTCCTCTGGCTGCCAGAAAACAAGTTTCAGCAGAAGAGCTGATTTCCTGTCCGGCGATTCTGACAGAAAAGAATGTCAGCTACCGGAAGCTTTTGGATGAATATCTGGCAAGCCATTCTCTGGAGCTGCTGCCTTACCTGGAAATCGGGGATACCAGCCTGATTTGCAGTATGGTAGAGGCTGGAATGGGAATTTCCTTTCTGCCGGATTTTGTAACAGAGGCGTCTGTCAGGGCTGGACGGATGATTCGTTTTTCGGTACCGGAGATTTCTGTGTGTATTTGGAAGCAGATGCTTTATCACCGGGAAAAATGGGTTTCACCGGAAATGCAGGCGGTTATGGAATATTTGCAGAGGACGGAAAAGAGGTGAAAAAGTAAATTTCTATCTAAAATTAACAATTTTGTAACACAATTAATCAAAAATATTATGGGATCATAACAAAATAATTGACAATAACCGAGTCAGCGGATATGATTAAGCTATCTCATTTTAACAGATGGGATGCAGTTACTTTCAGGAAAAGGAGGGATTTCTATTTATGAAAGGGTTTAAAAAAGTGACGGCTGTTTTCTGCGCAGCGGCGCTTGCGGGAAGCCTGCTGACAGGCTGTGCCGGAGATGAGCAGAAACGGATTGTCAGAATCGGACACAACCAGTCCACCAATCACCCGACTCATATTGCCCTGACTGCTTTTCAGACCTTTGTGAATGAAAAGCTGGGAGACAAATATGTAGTAGAGGTGTATCCCAGTGAGCTTTTAGGCTCTCAGACCGATATGGTGCAGCTGACTCAGACCGGCGCCATTGACTTCTGCGTTGCCAGCAATGCCATTTTGGAAACCTTCAGTAAAAACTATGAAATTTTTAATCTTCCCTATCTGTTTGCCAGTGCGGAGGCCTATCACCATGTTATGGATGATCCTCAGGTTACGGATCCGATTTTTAAATCCACCCAGAAGGCTGGATTTACGGCAGTGACTTGGCTGGATGCCGGAACCAGAAACTTTTATACTGTGAACAAGCCTATCCACAGTCCGGCTGATTTAAAAGGGTTGAAAATCAGAGTACAGCAGTCTCCAACCAATATTGAGATGATGCGTCTTTTAGGAGGCTCTGCTACGCCTATGGGATTTGGAGACGTATACACGGCCCTTCAGTCCAATATCATTGACGGCGCAGAGAATAATGAAATGGCGCTGACTGACAACGGACACGGAGATGTATGTAAGTATTATTCGTATGATATGCATCAGATGGTGCCGGATATTCTGATTGGCAATAACGCCTTTATTGAAGGCCTGACAGAAGAAGAGCGGGCAGTATTTGAGGAAGGCTATCTTCTGGTAAATCAGGTGGAGCGGGAAGAATGGGTAAAGGCTGTAGACGCGGCAAAGAACAAGGCGGCAAATGAGCAGCATGTGGAGTTTATTTATCCGGATCAGGCACCTTTTGTGGAAGCCTGCTCTCCGCTTCACCAGTCTGTGCTTCAGAAAAACCCGTCTCTGCAGCCAATCTATGACGCAATTCAGGTTTATAATGAAAAATATCCGTCTGAGGCAGAATAGGAGGGAGCCATGAGTCAACTGAGAAAAATATTAGATCGTATTTTAAATGTGCTGGCAGGAGTCAGCTTCCTGGCAATGGTAGCCCTGACCTGCTGGCAGGTATTTACCCGCTATATTCT
Organism: uncultured Clostridium sp.; assembly: GCA_900538475.1. Lineage (GTDB taxonomy): Bacteria > Bacillota > Clostridia > Lachnospirales > Lachnospiraceae > Brotaphodocola. Next base: position 75,053 of record UPYT01000006.1, read on the forward strand.
GAAAAATCCATCCTCCTGGTCTGAGGAGATGGTTTCTTACCTGTTTGGATGGATGGCTCTTCTGGGCGCATCTATCGTAGTGGGAGAACGGGGGCACATGAATATTCCTATTTTAGTGGATCGGATGGGAGAGGGCGGACGAAAGTTTTTTGCTATCTTTGCAGAGGTAATCGGCTGTCTGTTTGCCATGGTCATTCTGGTTTTCGGCGGTGTTCAGATTACCAGCCTTGCTATGGGACAGATGACTTCTTCTCTGGGTGTTCCTGTCGGCGTGTTTTATATTGTACTTCCCCTGAGCGGCGTACTGAATATTATTTACACGGTGATCAATATTGTGGAAATTGTAAACGGCACCATTGATCTCCATCATCAGGAGGAAAGCGGCGAGAAGAAGGGAAAGGAGGCGTAGTCTGTGGCAATACAATCTTTGGTAATTATTCTGACTGTTTTGATTGCGCTGTTGGTCATCGGAGTTCCGATTTCGTATGCAATCGGTATTTCATCCCTGGCAGCGATTCTCCAGATTGTTCCGATGGATGTGTCTGTCCTGACAGGTGCACAGAGAACCTTTGTGGGAATGAGCAAGTTCAGCCTTACGGCAATTCCGTTTTTCATTCTGGCAGGAAATCTTATGAATCAAGGCGGTATTGCCAAGCGTCTGGTTGATTTTGTCCTTGCGCTTCTGGGAAAGCTTCCCGGCGCCCTGTTAGTAACCAACGTAGGTGCCAATGCTCTGTTCGGAGCCATTTCCGGTTCTGCCTCTGCAGCAGCGGCAGCAGTAGGAAGCATGGTTCGCGAAGGTGAGGATGAGCAGGGGTATGACAAGGCGGTATGTGCCGCAACCAACGGAGCGTCAGCGCCGTCGGGACTTTTGATTCCTCCCTCTAATGCGCTGATTACCTATTCTCTGGTTTCCGGAGGAACCTCGGTAGCAGCCCTGTTCCTGGCCGGTTACATACCGGGACTTCTCTGGACGGTATGCTGTATTGTGGTTGCAGTCATTATAGCAAAGAAAAAGGGCTATCAGGGAACACCAGGAAAATTTGACTGGAAGAATCTGTTTACAGCAACCATGCGGGCGATACCGGCTCTGTCTCTGATTGTAGTGGTAATCGGCGGAATCATTGCCGGTGTGTTTACAGCTACAGAGGGCTCCGCTATTGCAGTGGTATATGCTCTGATTCTTGGTATTTTTTACCGGAATATTACCTGGAAATCCTTCTGGAAAATTGTAGTTGACAGTGCAAAAATGAGCGGTATGATCGTGTTCCTGATTGGTGTATCCAATATTATGGGATGGGTTATGGCATTTACCCAGATTCCTCAGGCGATTTCCGCAGCGCTGCTTGGCCTGACCAACAACCCGATCATCATTCTCCTGATTATGAATGTGATTCTGCTGATTGCAGGTACTTTTATGGATGTAACTCCGGCGATTCTGATTTTTACGCCCTTGTTCCTTCCTATCGTAAAGACCTTTGGCATGGATCCCATTCAGTTTGGTCTGATTCTGGTTTACAACCTGTGTATTGGAAACATTACTCCTCCTGTGGGCAATACCCTGTTTGTATCAATTAAGATAGGAAATACCACGTTGGCGAGAGTAATGCCGTATATGCTGATGTACTACGTTGCAATTTTGATAGGTCTGCTGCTGGTGACTTATGTACCTGCAGTAAGCCTGGCATTGCCTGCAGCTGCCGGGCTGGTATAAGCGTAATTGCAAGGCCGCTTTCACTGAGAACTTTTAGAGGCAGTGAAAGCGGCCTTTATTCAGGAAAAAGAAAAAGGAAGTATCAATGTATCATGAAAAAAGTAAGTATTTATCTGGCAGTTCAAAGCAGGATTACTGTCTGTGCCATAGAGGCGATGCTGTCCTCCTTGACTGCTGTCAGAGGTGAGGTGGTTGGCGCAGGAACAGATCTGAAGACGTGCATAGAGGATATCAGGCGGTTGAAGCCGGAGCTGGTGCTGGCAGACCAGGAGATGTGTGCGGTTCAAAATACATATTTTTGCCAGAAACTGACAGAGGAGAATTCAGGTCTTATTTTTATCTGCCTGCAGTCAGCTTCCTGCAGCTGGAATCTGTCAGGGAATCCGGCAGTTCAGATATTAAGGGAAGATTTTACCCGGGAGAAGCTGACGGAAGCTTTAAAGACCTGTCTCCAGAAGCGAAGCAGGGGAGAGAAGGAGGAAAAGCTTTGTCAGGTTTTGCTTGCAGTGGAAACATTGGGGGAGGATACGGCTCATCAGACTTTAAAGAAGCCTTCACAGGAGGAACAGCCTTGGAACGGCAAGGGCGGAAGTCTGAAATATTTGGGATCGAAAAAAGAAATCTCCTTCTATCTGGCAGAAGGAAAATATCGGTGGATGTTGGCACAAGAATTTCAAAAATGGTTAAATCATGCTGTTGGGAGAGAAATGTCCCGGCTTTTATTTTATTCCCTTCCCTTTTCAGAAGAAGAGGAAGCGGAGGTTTTTCCATATTTATTTGAGAAAGAAGCAGAACGGCGAGTATTCTATCAATCAGAGCCTTTTGCTGTTATCGATCTGAAAGAAGAGCAGAGAAAATCATTTTTTTCTATGCAGCCCGTTCCTTTTCCGGTTGATCAATTTTCAAAAATTTTGGAAAAGGGTTCTCTCAGACAGGCTGCAGCGATGATGAAGCTGTATTTGGAACAGGCCGGCGAGTGCCAATGGGATTGTGAATTATTGAAGTTAAATATATTGGAAGCGGCGTTTCGGCTATTACAGTTTCAGAAACCGGAATTAACTGCTGGGGAGGCAGGTATCATAAAAAAGAAAATTTTAGAGGCTTCAAAATTTACAGAGATTCAGGAACTTTGGAGAAGCTGGACAGACAGCCTTTTGCATAAAAAGGAGGAGGGAGGAATCGAGGAAATTCTTCATTATATCCACACGAATTACTACGAAGATCTGACGTTGACTGGTATAGCAGAGCTGTTTAACTATAATTATTATTATCTTTCATCCGCTTTTTTTAAGCAGGCCGGAGTTACGTTTACGGAATATTTGAATCAGGTTCGGATTCAGGAAGCATGCAGCCTGCTGGAAAATACTGCAATTCCAATTTCCATGGCAGCTGATATGACGGGCTATTCCAGCCCAGGGTATTTTTCCAGGACATTTAAAAAGTATCAGAAGTGTTCACCATCTGAGTATCGAAGAAAAGTTTCTGAAAAGAAGAAACAAACAAAAAGACAGGAAAATTAAAAAATTTCTATTGAAAATGAAATGCGATATGAAGAGTTGTTGTAATGTGTAAAAAAATATATGAAATAAGTAAAAAATATAGGTTTTTCAGTGTAAATTTTTCATAAAAGACAAACTAGTGAAAAAATCCTCGTAAATATGTGCAAATAAGACGCAGAATCTCATGATAAAATGAAGCAAATAGTACAGAAATAAAAAGCTGAAGAAAAACAGCTGTACTAAAGTGTGAGAAGGAGGAAGTATGTGGAAGAAAAAACGTATCACTAGTGTTGTCTTAGGCGTCAGCGTTACGATTACCAGCGTATTGCCGGCAATGCCAGCGTATGCTGTGGATGCGGGAGCCGCCGGAAAAACCCTGACTGGACAGAGCAGTCATGAAAAAGCCGGGAAGGTATCGACTCCGTCTGATGCGGAGCTGGAGGAGGATATCTGGACAGATGATGAGCCGCTGGAGAATGATTTGGAAAAAGCGACTCCCTCCGATGCAGAGCTGGAGGAGGAGTTGAATCTGGAGGAAGTGCCTCTGGCAACAGGGTCTAATGCAGAAGAGAACAGGCATCTGGCTGTGTATCCCGGACAGGTACCGGGGGTGGACGGCGTAGAATGGGAGGACGGTGTAACAGGGAAGGATTTTAAGGATCCCTATGATACTGTGACCATCAGCTCTGCAGAAGGAGAAGAATATAAGGTAGAGGTTGTTCCGGATGATCTGGTGTATTTTATTGACAGTGGCGCCGGGGAATCCACACCAGCATTTGAGGCTGTGCGTGATTTGATTCCGGATTTGAAAAATGATGCAGCTGACCAGGCGTATGAGGATGGAAAGGACTGGGGATATACCGGGAAAGACGGAGATAAGCCAGACACAGAGATATCCGATAAAAACGATACAGGATTTTACGGATTTAATCCTGCTAACAGCCCGGTATCCTACGTTCTTCCTCTTGAGGCTGGAACGTATAAAATTACATCTAGTCATAAGGACTGGTGGAATATGGATCGCCCCATGAGCATCAGCATTAAATATGGGGATACGGTTCTGGATGCCGGAACCTTAAACGGAAACGGCGTCAATGAATTCGTATTTACGCTGGAAAGTGATCAGGATGTTACTTATGAACTGAATAATACTGCCAATCAGGGCTCTGTAGTCAGCTGGATTGCTGTTGAGGAATCTGAGGAAGAGGAGTGGGAAGGACTGGCGCTGGAGGATATTGGAAAAGTTCGAACCAGAACCGGCGCTTCCCTGGGAGCTGATTATGAAGACGGAAAAATGGCAAATGTTACGGAAGGCTGGATCAGCGGAGGCGACAGCGCCTCTAATGGCGGTGTGGTTCTTGCCAATCCGGCACAGTATCTGAAGAGAAGCACATTTACCTGGTATACGGATTTTCTATTTCAGAATAACACAAAGGATGTTTCCGCTAACGATAATACCTCTGCATTTCTGCTTGGAAACAAGGAGGCGCATATCCGGCTGATTCCGAAAAAGAATGATGGAACGGCAGTTTTAAGGGTAAAGGCAAACGGCGGGGAAACAGATTACCCTTTGAATATGGAGCTGGATGAAGATGTATGGCATTCTGTGGCAGTGCTTTACCACGAAGAGGACAGTGAAGGATATGTACAGCTGGTTGTGGACGGAGAGACTGCTTTGGAGGAAGAGCTTGCATTAGGCTTTCAGCTTAGCAGCACAGCATCTATGGAAGCAGGATACGGGATTACTTATGGAACCGGTTATATGAGAACCGGAAAGTATGACAATATTACCGTGTTCAAGACCTTGGCTGATACGTCAGATGCACAAGAGGAAACCGAGAGGCGGGCAGAGGAAAAAAATGCCTTAAAGGTTCAGGGCTCCCGCATTGTGATTGATGGAGAAGAAATAGCAAAGGCAGCAGAAAATATGAATGGCCTGACCTTTAAAGGTTTTGGCGTTTTAGACTGCAACAGCACCAATGCGCTTCTTTTGGACTACAAGGCTCAGCATCCAGAAAAGTACTGGGAAATGCTGGAGGTGCTTTTTGGTGGAGAGCATCCCATTATGCAGCACATTAAAATTGAGATGGGAAATGACAAAAATACTTCTACCGGCTCTCAGTCTTGTACTATGCGTTATGAGGACGAATATCCGAATGTAAACCGTGTAACTGGTTTTCAGCTGGCAGCAGATGCAAAGAAGATCAACCCGAATGTGAAGGTCAGCCTGCTGTACTGGTGCGCTCCGGGATGGGTGGGAAGCGACTGGAACAATATTTATAAATGGCTGAAGAATACCACGATTGCAGCTTACCGTGAGTACGGATACATGATTGACATTATCAGCCCTGGAATTAACGAACAGAAGGATGATCCGAAATGGATCAAGCAGTTTAATCAGTGGGTGGAGAATGACACAGAGGGAATGATAAGCGATGATGCTTCTGTCAGCGGCTTCCGTGATGGAGAGGAAGAGCTGTTCCATGAGATTCAGATTATCATGTCTGATGAGGTAGGAATTGCCTCCTGCGGTCCTCAGCTCACTTCCGATGAAGAATTGCGTGACGCAGTGGATATTGTAGGATACCACTATAATACAGATGATGACAGCGCAGGCAGCTTTAAGCGTCTGGCAGAGGAATTTGACAAAGAGATCTGGAACAGCGAGGCACAGGCTACCTTTGGTTCTACAGCAGATCGTCCCAACAATAACATGGAGGGCGGAGGAAGCGGCATTGGTGGAAACGGAAGTCCTCTGGAAATGGCAAATACCATGATCAAGGGCTTTGCAAATTCCCGGAGAACCCATTTTGTTTACCAGCCGACCTTTGGAGCCTTCTACGAGGGAATGCAGTATAACTATAAGGATGTTATGGCAGCCAGAGATCCCTGGTCCGGCTATGTAAACTATGACGGCGCTTTAAACATTATGCAGCATTTCAGTAAGTTTGCCGTGACTGGCTGGGAGTATGATACCCCGGATGAAAACGTAGTGTGGAGAGCGATTCCCGGCGCCAGCAAGAGTGAGGCCAGCGGAACAAACCCTGTTAACGGACGAAACGGCGGAGATAATTATATGACTCTGGCATCGCCGGACGGAAAGGATTTTTCTGTTATTATCTGTAATGACAGCGCCAAAACAAAGGAATTTACCATCAGTCCGAAGAATCTTGAAAATCTGCCTGCAGACGCCAAGCTGACAGTATGGGAGACTCGTGCGGCTGAGGACGGAAAGCTTTACAATGAAAATTATGTAAAGCCGGTGGAAACTCTGACAGCCAATGAGGGCGGAAGCTACTATGTAACCGTTAAGCCATGGTCGATTGTGACAGTGACAACTCTGGATATGGCAGATATGGAGGAGGAGCTGGAGCTCCCGGCTGCTTCTGAAAAGGGAAGATATGTTCTGGATACGGATGAAACCGGTAAGACACAGAATCTGGAGGATACCTATCTGTATGCGGATGATTTTGATTACGAGGACATGGGAAATGTAACGACCTATGAGGATGGTGAAATTGTAGAATCCGATAAAAGCTTTATTGAAAGCCGCGGCGGTGAAGACGGATTCTACCCGCTTTACACTCAGGATACCAACGGAACCTTTGAGGCAGTTCTGGATGAAAATGGAAAAGGTGTTTTGCAGATGGCGGGACAGACTGGCGGCGGCTCCTGGAATGGCGGCGAGCCGGCAACGACGATCGGCGATTACCGGTGGACAAACTACAAAGCCAGTGTGGACTTTGATCTGACCTCTACCAGCGAGTATCTGCTTCTGGGTGTGCGTCAGAGAGGCTCTGCCGGCGGCGGAGACAACAAGGTTTCCATGTCTGCCTATAATGTGGCGGTTAATCAGACTGGTGAGTGGATTCTGCGCAGATACAGCAGCGAGATTGCAAGAGGACAGGTACAGATAAAGGATGTAAGCGCCTGCAACGTGGCAATTCAGGCTGCAGGAGATACGATTACTGTTTTTGTAGACGGGCAGGAGGTACATAATTATAAGGATCCGCAGCCGCAGCTGGAGGGACGTATTATGCTGGGAGTAGGACTTCCCGGGGCGTCCTGGGGACAGGGACGTTTTGATAACCTGAAGGTGGAAACCGTACCCGGATATATTCCTTATTTTGATATGGTGCATGACAACCTGCATATGAAGCAGTGGGATGGCGAACAGGCAGGAGAAGAGGCTTTGTCATATGAAGGAAGCTGGGAGCATGTAAACCAGAAAGGGTCTCAGTATTCCCAGAGAAGTCTTTCCACCTCCAGCCAGAAGGGCTCAAGCGTAAGCTACAGCTTTGAAGGAACAGGCTTTGCCCTGATTGGAGAAAATAATGGTTCTGCTAAAGTGAATGTTTATGTGGACGGCAATGCTGTTTCTGAGAATGCAGCTACAGTAAAAACCAGCTCTCATCAGCCTTATCTCATGGTTCGGGGATTAGAAAATGGCGAGCATATGGTTACTGTAGAGTTGGAAGAGGGAACACTGAATGTGGACTCTGTGGCTTACATGGCAGCCCGTGAGCAGGTAAGCGAAGCAGTTGACATGACAGGACTTCAGGCAGTGCTGGAGAAAAATCAGGGACTGAAGCAGGAGGATTATGACACAGATTCCTGGAATGCATATCAGGAAGCGCTGAATTCAGGAAGCCGCTGGACTACAGAAATTGTTCAGAAGCTTCTGGCAGATCCTGTTTCCTATGGCGCAGATCAGGAGACTGTTCAGGAGATTACTGATTATTATGAGGATCTGATGAATACTCTTCTGAGAAAGGATGCTCCGGTAGAGATTACTTCTACGGCAGGAATTCCGAAGATTCTGGCGATACCGACAGGAACTGATTTGTCTGACGGGGCAGGAAGTAAGCTTCCGGCTACGGTTCCGGTAAAGAATCTGGACGGTACAGAAAATCCGGCAGCTGAGATTACCTGGAAGCTGAGCGGCGCGGCAGATACCGATTATAAGAGTATTGCAGCAGTAGGAACAGTAACGGGCGGTAAAAATCTGACGGTAACAGTGCCTGTGGAGGCTGTGCCGGAGAATGTGGTATATTTCATTGATGCAGGAACAGAAGATCAAACCATTTATTCTGCATACAAGGAAATCTTCCCGGAGCTGAAAAATGAAACCAACGACAAGGTTTATGAAGAAGGCAGCTGGGGGCGGAACGATACCTGCGCAGTAAAGAACGGTACGGATTCTATGGATAAGACCAATACGGGACTTTATAATGATAAAGAAGCAATTCGCTATCAGCTTCCGCTGGATGCAGGTATTTACACTCTGACAGCCGGATTTACTGAGTGGTGGGGATATGGACGCGATATGAGCCAGACCATTTCCTACACGCTGGCAGACGGAACAGAAAAGACTGTCCAGGGAGATGCAGTCAGTTTCGGAGAGCGGGGAAGAGCAACAGGAACTGTATCCTTTATTCTTCCAGAGGATGCAACCGTTACCTATACAGTGGCTAAAACGAAGAGTCAGTCTCCGGTTATCAGCTGGCTGGCAGTGGCAGCGGTAGGTGAAAATGAGCAGGCTGAGTGGGAACCGATTTTCGTCTCCGATGAGAGCAATCAGTGGAATGGTCTGATTACCAAGGGAACTGTTGTAAACCAGCAGGATCCGGAGCAGGGCGAGGTGCTTCACATGAATGCAGCCGGAACCACCTATATTCAGCTGGATCCCAATGCAGTTAATTTAACTGGCCGTGAGAATATGACTATGAGTTTTGATTTGAAGTCAGAAACAGCAGATGGAAATTTCTTTACGGTCGCTATTGGTCAGGACAGCAATCGCTATATGTTCCTGAGAACCAGAGAGCATGACACATATACAGCCATTACCAAGGGAAGCTATGGAAGCGAACAAAAAGCCACTGCCCAGGTGGACACCTTGAATAAATGGGTACATGTGGATTTGGCTTTCAGTCCGGAGCAGCTGATTACTTACATGGACGGCGTACCGGTAAGCACCATTGATAAGGATATTCTGGTCACTGATTTGGGAAGGAATCCTGTTGTATATCTGGGTAAGTCCTTCTACAGCAATGATAAATATTTTGCAGGCGCGTTCGATAATATCGAAATTTACAACAGAACCCGCAGCGCTGCAGAGCTGGAGCTTTCCTACATGGTAACAGAGCTGGAAAAATTAAACCGCGCCGATTATACGGCGGAGAGCTGGGCAGTATTTGAAGCGGCACTTGATGCAGCGAAGGAGATTTTGGGCACAGCTTCTGCAGAAGAAGCTTTTGAAGAGGCGAAGACAGCTTTGACAGAGGCAAGGGAGGCTTTGAAGGCACAGACTGGAAAAGATCGTCTGGCTGTTCAGATTGAAGAGGCAGAAAGACTGAGAGAAGAGGATTATACGGCAGAGAGCTGGATCGTGTTTGAAAAAGCTCTGAAAGAGGCAAAGGCTGTTATGGCAGATGAGGCTGCATCCAATGAAGCAGCTGACAAAGCTGCAGAGGTCTTAAAAGCAGCTATGGAAGGCTTGAAGAAGCCGGAGAAGCCGGTCGAGCCAGAGAACCCAGACAAACCGGAGAACCCGGACGAGCCGGAGAAGCCGGTTGAGCCGAATAAACCGGGACAGTCCCATGATTCGGATGGTGGCTCTTCACATAGCGGCACAGGCAGCCAGACTGCAGCTGCGTCAGGAATTACTCAGTTAAACGGAAGTGTTCCGTCTGTTCTGCGGGCAGGCAGCTGGCAGAAGGCAGCGGACGGCAGCTGGAGACTGATAAAAGCAGACGGTTCACAGGCAAAGCAGGAGTGGGCGCTGTTAAACGGAAAATGGTATCTCTTTGATCAGAATGGAAAAATGGTTCAGGGATGGGCTTATGCGAATCAGATCTGGTATTATCTGGATGCTGTAAACGGCGATGCGAAGCTTGGCTGGCAGCTGATAAATGGCAAGTGGTATTATTTTGATAATGCAACTGCAGCTATGACAACCGGCTGGCAGATGATTGGCGGAAAATGGTATTATCTGGATCCGGCAAACGGCCATATGCTTACTGGAAGAATTTCAGTAAATGGGGTATGGTACAGCATGGCAGCTGATGGAAGCCTGAACAGTAATAAATAAGAAATAGAAGGCCTTGCCTTTCAAAAAACAGGAGCGCTGTAAGACAGATGAGTTACTATCTGTGGAACAGCGTTCCTGCTTTATGTCATAGGAAATCAGATACCAGATACCAGGCTCTGCATATACTGATGCATGGATTCTGCCACAACCTTACTGTGGGCAACGGCTTCGACTACGGTTCTTGCGCCGTTTACCACATCGCCGGAGGCAAAAATACCAGGACGGGTAGTGTGTCCTGTTTCGTCTGCAACCAGAAGACCACGGTTGTTGGCTTCAAGTCCTGTGGTAGTGGATACGATCCGGTTCTGGGGTCCCTGGCTGATAGAAATAATCACTCCCTCATCGGTAATCTCCACAGGGGCTTTATTGTATTCAAATTGGTTCTCATGGTTGCAGACAAGGCTGCAGACAGTAGTCAGCGGGTTATTTTCAAAAAGAATCCGTCCTGCTTCGTCCATAACATGCAATGCCATATGAATACTCCTCTCTAGTTTTTATAAATACAGTCTATCATATCTGATTTTTTCAGACTATAGAAAGTACAGGAAAAATACACACATATTATGAAAAAACAGTCAAAAAGGGGAAAAAGGGAAAAATAAGATAGACAAAGTCAGTTAAAAATCTTATAGTAAAGGAAGAATCTGATGGAAAGAAGATGGTGGGTATGATTGATCTGCACGGTGATATTTCTATACCGTTTCTGAAAAAAAGCCGGTTTACAGGCAGTTATCTGGGGATGCGTTATCAGTTGATGAAGGCAGAACGCCCAAAAAACCAGATGCCTCCAGAAAACGGAGAAGAAGCCTGCGGAGAGGAGACAGAGATGGAAACGGTTATCCGCGCTGTTATCTGGCCGGAGCCTTTTAATTTTGAAGTGACGCCGGAGGAAAAAAAGCACAGCAGGGATTTTTCCTTTGATGTAAATGGACTCTGGGCGGCAGTAGACTGGCTGAATGAGGAACATGAGGCCGGGCATTTTTAAGTGAGATTTACCAGGAGGATGAGGGATATGAATTACAGACAGATGACCAGTATTTATTTTAGTCCTACGGAGCGGACGAAAGGCGTGGTGGAGGAGATTGCAGAGCAGTTTCCAGTGAGTCGTCAGTCTCTGGATTTGACAGATTCGGTAAAAAACAGGCCGGATTACTGGTTCCGGGAGGACGAAGCCGTTATTGTAGGTGTTCCGGTATATGGAGGAAGGGTTCCGGATGTGGCCCAGAAGCGTTTTCGGAATCTCCATGGACACGGAACAGCGGCAGTGCTGGTTGTGACATATGGAAACAGAGCTTATGAGGATGCTCTTCTGGAGCTTTCTGATATTTTAAAGGAGCAGGGCTTCCGCCCGTTTGCAGCAGCGGCAGCAGTAGCAGAGCACAATATTGTAGGCGTATATGCAGAGGGAAGACCGGATGAGAAGGATCAGAAGCTGATCCGGCAGTTTGGAGCCAGAGCGGCAAAGCAGCTGGCAGACATAAAATCCAGCTATGAGACAGAGGATTTGAAGCTTCCGGGAAAACGTCCCTACAAGGCCTATGGAACTTTGCCCATTCCGATTAAGGTGGAATCCTCCTGTACAGACTGCGGGCTTTGCGTAAAAAAATGTCCCGTTCAGGTGATTTCAAGGACTGATCCCAGGGTAGTGGATACCTCAGGCTGTATTGCCTGTATGCGCTGTATCCATGTGTGTCCGTCTGGAAGCCGGAAGGTATCGGCGCTGATGAAGCTGGCAATTCGTCAGAAATTGAAAAAGGCATGCTCTGGAAGAAAGGAGCCGGAATTTTTCTATGGAGCTGGAAAATAATCTGGACACAGATGATATTAAGGGGTTAGTATGGCGACTGGCATTTCCGTCTATGCTTGCCCAGTTTGTCAGTGTTCTTTATAGTATTGTAGACCGGATGTATATTGGAAATATTCCGGAGATCGGGGAAGCGGCGCTGGCGGGAGTCGGGGTCTGCGGTCCGATTGTAACCCTGGTTTCTTCCTTTGCTTTTCTTGTAGGCGTTGGAGGTGCTCCTCTTATGAGTATCCGGCTTGGCGAGAAAAATGAACGGGCAGCCAGTCAGATTCTGGCTAACTGTTTTTTGATGCTGGCGGTATTGTCGGCAGTGCTTACCGTGGCGTCTCTGGCGCTGAGGGAAACTCTTCTGTGGAAATTTGGAGCAGGAGAGGGAACCTTTGGCTATGCAAAGGAGTATATTACCATTTATCTGATGGGTACGGTATTTGCTTTGATGACGACAGGCATGAACCAGTTTATTATCTGTCAGGGATTTGCAAAAATCGGCATGAAGTCGGTGATTCTGGGAGCGGTAACCAATATTGTCCTGGATCCGGTATTTATTTTTGCCCTGGATATGGGGGTAAAGGGGGCAGCCATTGCCACTGTGATTTCCCAGGTGGCGTCCTGCACCTATGCCCTGCGTTTTCTGTTCAGTGACAGAATCCCGATTAAAATTACCTTTCGGGGCTATGACTGGAATGTAATGAAGCGGGTAATTCAGATTGGAATGACGCCCTTTATTATCATTGCCATGGATAATGTTCTGATTATTGCGCTGAATACGGTGATCCAGCGCCTGGGCGGCCCGGGGCAGGGAGATACCCTTTTGACCTGTACCACGATTGTGCAGAGCTTTATGCTGGTTGTAACGATGCCTCTGGGAGGAATTACCAGCGGAACTCAGACGATTCTCGGGTACAATTATGGGGCAAAAAGACCGGATCGGATCTGGCGGGCAGAAAAATGGATTGGAGGAATGGCGCTGTGCTTTACAACGATCATGTTCCTTATTGCCCAGCTGGTTCCGGAGATTTTTGTCCGCCTGTTTACGCAGAATGAAGAATACATCCGTCTCAGCGTCTGGGCAATCCGGGTGTATACCCTTGGGGTGATTCCCCTGGCAGTCCAGTATACCATTGTAGACGGATTTACGGGCATGGGAATTTCCAGTGTGGCTATGGGGCTTTCCATGTGGAGAAAAACGGTATTTCTTGTGGGCGTATTTCTGATTCCTCGTTTTGCTGGAATTACCAATGTTTTTTATACAGAACCTCTCTCTGATTTTCTGGGAACTGTCGTATCGGTTCTGATGTTTTGTCTGGTATTTAAGCGGGTAGTTGGCAATCCTCATGAAAGAAAGGAGACGGTTGCTTGAAGGTAAGAAAGCATTTTTATTTTTCAGGCCGGGTTCAGGGTGTGGGATTTCGCTATCAGGCAACCCGTCTGGCCAGAGGTCTGGGGCTTACAGGCTGGGTAATGAACCTATGGGATGGACGGGTGGAGCTGGAAGCCCAGGGAGAAGAGGCTCTGATCTGGGATTTGGTGACAGCTCTTCACAAGCAGCCGTATATTCAGATTGAAGATATGGAAACAGAGGAGCGGCCTTTAAAAGAGGAGCGAGGATTCCAGATGGCAAATTAACGCAATATGGCTGAACTGTTATAAATTAACAGCATAGAATAACAGTGCAGGAGTGAATCCTGCCAGACGAAGGAGGGCGATAATCAATTAATAAGGAGCTGTTTCAAATTATAGTTTCAGGTGTGATGATTCCGTTTCTGGGTACGGCCCTGGGAGCGGCGTGTGTGTTTTTTGTAAAGAATTCCATAAAGCTGTCGGTACACAAGATTCTTCTTGGATTTGCTTCCGGAGTGATGGTGGCAGCCTCGGTCTGGTCGCTTTTGATTCCGGCTATAGATATGTCTGCTCATCTGGGGCATTTTGCCTTTATTCCAGCTGTAGCCGGTCTGGCGGTGGGAATGATATTTTTACTTCTGATGGATAAAATGATTCCCCATCTTCACTATGGAAGCCAGGATCCAGAGGGACCGAAAAGCGGCCTGGCAAGAACAACCATGCTGGTGTTGGCAGTCACTCTCCACAATATTCCTGAGGGTATGGCAGTTGGTGTGGTATTTGCAGGATTGGTGGCAGGAGATGCTTCTATTTCTGCAGCAGGAGCTTTTGCTTTGGCTGTGGGAATTGCCATTCAGAATTTTCCTGAGGGCGCGATTATTTCTCTTCCCCTGCGAAGCGGCGGAATGGGGAGAAAAAGAGCCTTTCTTATGGGAGCCTTATCTGGTATTGTAGAGCCTATTGGCGCAGTTATTACGATTGCTCTGGCTAAAATTATGTCTCCTATTCTTCCCTACACCCTGGCATTTGCAGCAGGTGCTATGCTGTATGTGGTGGTAGAGGAGCTGATTCCAGAATCCTCAGAGGGAGATCATTCGGATAAAGGAACCCTGGGATTTGCTTTGGGATTTATGATTATGATGACGCTGGATGTAGCGCTTGGATAAAATAGATAGAAAAAAGACAAAGGAGGAGCTTATGACACAAAAAGAAGTGCTGGAGCAGGCGAGAGCCTGCCTGGGAAAATACTGTAAGGGGTGCGCAGTCTGTGACGGAAGAGTCTGCAGAAACCAGATACCGGGACCGGGGGCAAAGGGTGCAGGTGATACGGCTATCCGGAATTACGATAAATGGAAGGAAATCCGGGTGCAGATGGATACCATCTGTGAAAACCGTCCGGCTGATACCCGGTTTCAGATGTTTGGCCGTACCTTTGCCTATCCATTTTTTGCAGGGCCTGTGGGCGCTGTCAATCTTCATTATGGAGAAAAGTATAACGATGCCACATACAATGATGTGCTGGTGAGAGCCTGCGCATCAGCCGGCATCGCGGCGTTTACCGGTGATGGAACGGATCCGAAGGTGATGGAGGCAGCGGCAGCGGCGGTGGGAGCGGCAGACGGGATGGGAGTTCCTGTTATCAAGCCCTGGAACCGGGAAACCATAAGGGAGAAGATGGAGCTGGTTCGCCAGTCAGGAGCCTTTGCGGCAGCGATGGACATTGACGCTGCAGGACTGCCGTTTTTGAAGAATATGACACCGCCGGCAGGAAGCAAGACTGTGGCAGAGCTGGCTGAAATTATCCAGGATGCAGGAGTTCCTTTTATTGTAAAAGGAGTTATGACCGTGAAGGGAGCTTTGAAGGCAAAAGAGGCAGGGGCTTCTGCGATTGTAGTATCAAACCACGGCGGACGTGTTCTGGATCAGTGTCCGGCTACAGCAGAGGTGCTGGAGGATATTGCAGAGGCAGTAGGAGATTCCATGACGGTTCTTGTAGACGGAGGAATCCGCAGTGGAGTGGATATTTTCAAGGCGCTTGCTCTGGGAGCAGACGGAGTACTGATCTGCCGCCCCTTTGTGACAGCAGTGTACGGCGGTGCAGAGGAAGGAGCCAGAGAGCTGATTGATCGTTTGGGTGCAGAGCTGAAGGATACGATGGCTATGTGCGGGGCCTCTTCGCTGGAGGAAATCAGCCGGGATATGATCTGGAAACCATAACCTGAAGTAATAGTAAACATTACCTATATATAGTTGACAAATAATATTCTCATTGTTATGATTGATTGTACTTGATAGAAAGGGTGAAAGCCATGGATAGAATTGTATTATCACTGCTGGTAGACAACACATCCGGCGTATTGAGCCGTGTTGCGGGGCTGTTCAGCCGGCGCGGCTATAACATCGACAGCCTTACAGTTGGTGTGACTGCAGATGAGCGGTATTCCAGAATGACGGTGGTTTCCTACGGAGATCAGAATATTCTGGAGCAGATTGAGAAGCAGCTTCGCAAACTGGAGGACGTTCGGGATATCAAGGAGCTGAAGCCGGGACATTCCGTATATCGGGAACTGATTATGGTAAAGGTTCGCGCAAATGCCAGCCAGAGGCAGGCTGTCAGCGCTATTTCCGATATTTTCCGCGCCACGATTGTGGATGTGGGCAAGGATTCCCTGACCGTCATGCTGACCGGGGACCAGTCAAAATTGGATGCCCTTATTAACCTGCTGGAGGATTACGAGATTCTGGAGCTTGCAAGAACCGGCCTGACCGGCCTTTCCCGCGGCTCTGACGATATCAGGTATCTGCCGTAGGCAGCTTCGAAAAATCTACAAAACAGGAACTCAGAGGAGGAAAATGACAATGGCAAAAATTTATTATCAGGAAGACTGTAACTTATCCTTACTGGATGGCAAGACAATTGCGATTATCGGATACGGCAGCCAGGGACATGCTCATGCCCTGAACTTAAAGGAATCCGGATGCAATGTCATTATCGGTCTTTATGAAGGAAGCAAATCCTGGGCAAAAGCAGAAAATCAGGGCTTCCAGGTTTACACTGCGGCAGAGGCTGCAAAAAAGGCAGATATTATTATGATCCTGATTAACGATGAGTTGCAGGCTGATATGTATAAGAACGACATTGAACCGAATCTGGAAGAGGGCAATATGCTGATGTTCGCTCATGGTTTCAATATCCATTTCGGCTGCATTAAGCCGCCGGCATATGTGGATGTTACTATGATTGCTCCGAAGGCTCCGGGTCATACAGTTCGCAGCGAGTACCAGGAAGGCAAGGGAACTCCCTGTCTGGTAGCAGTAGAGCAGGATTACACAGGAAAGGCTCTGGAGAAGGCTCTGGCTTATGGTCTGGCTATCGGCGGTGCAAGAGCTGGTCTTCTGGAGACTACTTTCCGTACTGAGACCGAGACGGATCTGTTTGGTGAGCAGGCTGTTCTGTGCGGCGGCGTATGTGCTCTGATGCAGGCAGGCTTCGAGACTCTGGTTGAGGCAGGTTATGATCCGAGAAATGCTTATTTTGAGTGTATCCATGAGATGAAGCTGATTGTAGATCTGATTTATCAGTCTGGATTTGCAGGTATGCGGTATTCCATTTCCAATACTGCAGAGTACGGCGATTATATTACCGGACCGAAGATCATTACGGAAGATACCAAGAAGGCTATGAAGAAGATTCTGACTGATATTCAGGACGGTACCTTTGCAAAGGAATTCCTGCTGGATATGAGCCCGGCTGGACGTCAGGTTCACTTCAAGGCTATGAGAAAGCTGGCTTCCGAGCATCCGTCTGAGAAGGTGGGCGAGGAGATCAGAAAGCTGTACAGCTGGAACGACGAGAGCGGAAAGCTGATCAACAACTAAAACTGTAAAAACGCTTATAAAAAATGGAAAATCGCTGTGCAGTGTGAAGCTGTACAGCGATTTTGTGAATCCGCAGATAAAAATTGCAACTGAACTGTTACAAAGAGTTACAGATGCGTTTCCCTGCAGTAATCCAGAAAGGTTTCCAGAGCCCGTGTGGTGCGGCCGCTGTGGTATACAAAGCCAACCGTTCGTTTGCGGATGGGAGGCTCCAGGGGAAGCTGAATGAGCTTTCCCTGCTCCAGATCTTCTTTAACAAATTCTTTGATAACGCATCCGATTCCAAGACCAATTCTTGCAAACTCAATCAGCAGATCCATAGTTGTTACTTCCAGATAGTTATTGACTGTAATCTGGTGGAGGGACATATATTCGTCAATATAATTCCTGGTAACATTATTTTTATCCAGCAGCATAATATTTCCGGATTGGAATATGTTGGAATCTCCGCCTTCCCTGAGGCGTAGATTTTCCAGATAGGAAGGAGTTGCGGCGAAAATATCTTCAATCTGAGTAATCGGGATAAATACAATGTTTTTCTGAGGCTTTGGTTCCGCCACCAGCCCCAGATCAATTCTCTGCTGCTCCAGCTTGGAAAGAGTATGGGCGGAGGACTGGTTTTCGATGGTGATTTTGATATGGGGATATTGTTCGATAAAGCCCTTGAGGTAATTGACCATAATAAATCGGCACAGGGTATTGCTGACACCAATATGGATATGGCCGAGGTTAAATTCCCGAATGCGCTTGAGCTCCTGTTCGCCGATGGAAAGCTGCTCGAAGGCAGCTCTGGTATGCTCAAACAGCACCTGCCCTTCTTCTGTCAGCTGCACGCCCCGGGAATTGCGGGTGAAAAGAGAGGTATGCAGGCTGTCTTCCAGTTTGCTGATAGATTTGCTGATAGCCGGCTGGCTGATGTAAAGCTCCTTGGCAGCCCTGGAAATATTTCCGGCTATGGCTACGGCATAAAAAATACGGTACTGGGATAGATTCTGGTCCATAAAATGTCTGTATAACCTCCTGTTATAATATATATGAGTATTATCTATTGTCATTATAACAATGGAAATGATATAATACAATCAATTCGTGAAAAAATTTGTCTGCCGGTTTCTTGATCAGGGCAGAAAACAGGAGGGAACTATGTCATCAGGTAAAATTTTTAAGTTTCACAACGACCTGGATACCGATCAGATTATTGCATCTCAGTACCTTTTGCTTCCCAGCATTGATGAGATGAAGGATCATACATTTGAATCTCTGGATCCGGATTTTCCCAAAAAGGTGAAACCCGGCGATTACGTAGTGGGCGGAGAAAATTTTGGCTGCGGCTCTTCCAGAGAGCAGGCTCCCAGTGTGTTAAAGGCTCTTGGGGTAAAGGCCGTTGTGGCCAAGTCCTTTGCCCGGATTTTTTACCGGAATGCCATTAATATTGGACTTCCTGTAATTGTGTGCAAGGAGCTCCCGGACGCGGTAAAAACAGGAGATGAAATGGAACTTTCTATGACTGACGGCACAGCAAAGGCAAATGGCGTCAGCTATGCCTGTACCAAGCTGCCGCCTTATATGCAGCAGATTTTAAATCAGGGCGGACTGATTGCATCACTGAATAAGGAGGAGGCATAGGCCATGGGAATGACAATTGCAGAGAAGATAATAGCCCGGGCAGCCGGAGTAGATCAGGTTCGGGCAGGGGACATTCATACAGTAACGCTGGATCGGATGATGAGCAATGATGGAACGACGCATCTGACTGTGGACATGTACCACAGTAAATTAAAAAATCCCCGGATTGCGGATCCTGGCAAAATGGTATTTATTGTGGATCACAACGTACCCTCTGACAGTCCCAAAACAGCAGCATCCCAGAAGAAAATGCGGGATTTTGCAAGAGAGCACGGAATTGATTTCTGGGAGGGAAAGGGCGTTTGCCATCAGATTATGATGGAGAATTATGTCTGTCCTGGAGAGCTGATTTTCGGAGCGGACAGCCACACCTGCACCTACGGCGCTCTGGGCGCTTTTGGAACGGGAGTGGGATGTACAGATCTTCTTTACGGTATGGTAACAGGGACCTCCTGGGTTCTGGTTCCGGAAACAGTGAAATTTAATCTGATCGGAAAGCTTCCAGAGGGCGTGTATCCCAGAGATTTGATGCTGACCATTATCGGTAAGATTGGAGCCAATGGGGTGAATTATCAGGTAATGGAGTTTACGGGAGACGGGGCAAAGACATTAAGCGTCAATGACAGAATGGTGCTCTGCAATCTGGCGGTAGAGGCAGGCGCAAAGACTGCCATTTTTGAGGCAGATGAGATTGCTATGGAATATCTTCGAGAAAGAGGACGGGAGCCGAAGGCTGTTTTTCACAGTGATGAAGATGCAGTTTATGTACGGGAATATACCTTTGATTTGTCTCAGATTGAGCCTGTGGCTGCACGACCTGATTTTGTGGATGATGTGGTACCGGCAAAAGAGGTATGCGGGATCCGGATTGATGAGGCATTTTTAGGCTCCTGCAATAACGGAAGAATTGATGATCTCCGGGTAGGCGCTTCTGTCTTAAAGGGAAGAAGAGTAGCGGATCATGTACGTTTTCTGGTGGTTCCGGCCAGCCAGGAGGTATATCTGCAGGCACTGGAGGAAGGCCTGATTTCTGTTTTCATGGAAAGCGGAGCTATTGTCATGAATCCCAACTGCAGTGTCTGCTGGGGCAGCTGTCAGGGTGTTATTGGAGAAAATGAGGTTTTGATCAGCACAGGAACAAGGAATTTCAAAGGACGGGCAGGACATCCCAGCTCGAAGGTATATCTGGGATCAGCGGCTACAGTGACTGCGTCTGCGGTGAAGGGTGAGATCTGCACAGCAGATATGCTGTAGAAGAAAACCGGAAATCAAAACAGGAAGGACTACAATATATGGAACAGTTTACAGGAAGAGTATGGGTGCTGGGAGATGATATTGATACAGATATTATTATTCCAACCGAATACCTTGCGTTAAAAACCATAGAGGATATGAAGCAGTACGGCTTTTCTCCCCTGCGTCCGGAGCTGGCCGGACAGATTCAGCCGGGAGACATGATTGTGGCAGGGAAAAATTTTGGCTGCGGCTCCTCAAGAGAGCAGGCGCCGGAGGTGATTAAGGCCTTGGGAATCCGGTGTATTATTGCCAGATCCTTTGCCCGGATCTTTTTCCGTAATTCTATTAATAACGGGCTTCTTTTGATCGAACAGCCGGATTTGCGGGATGCGGTGGAAGAGGGAGACACGATTACAGTAACGGTAAATCAGGATATTGAGCATAAGGGAGCTCGTTACCCGATTGCAGCGCTGCCGGACAATCTGGTGGAAATTATTCAGGCAGGCGGTCTTGTGAAGGCCATGCAGAAAAGAAACGGACGGAACTGAGAAGGAGAGAAGCTCTATGGGACAGACAATCATTGAAAAAATCATTGCCCGGAATATCGGTGCTTCTTTTGTGAAGCCGGGAGACATTGTAACGGTTCATGCAGACCGGGTGATGCTGGATGATATTATGATTCCCTTTATTGTGGAAAAGTTTAAAGAGATGGGATTTCCGAAAATCTGGGATCCGGATAAGGTGGTGCTGATTTATGATCACCTGGTTCCGGCCAGTCAGCAGGATGATGTCCGCCATTACCGGGTGGGCGATGCCTTTGCTGCAGAATACGGAATTAAAAATCTCCACAGAAGCGATGGAATCTGCCATCAGCTGATGACAGAGGCTGGCTATGTGAAGCCGGGAGACGTGGTATTCGGTACCGACAGCCATACAACAACCTACGGCTGCGTGGGCGCTTTTTCTACTGGAATTGGCTATACGGAAATGGCGGCGATTCTGGGAACGGGGACTTTGTGGGTAAAGGTGCCGGAGACTATTCGGATCTGCATTGAAGGAAATCTGCCGGAGGGTGTCATGTCAAAGGATGTGATTCTTCGGATTATCGGAGATCTGGGGGCAGACGGCGCGACCTACCGTTGTCTGGAATTTACCGGCAGCGCAGTGGAGGCCATGACGGTTTCTAGCAGGATGACAATGGCTAATATGGCAATTGAAGCAGGAGCAAAGTGTGCGGTCTTTTCACCGGATGAAAAAACGGCAGAATACTGTGATATCCGGCTGGATGAATTCCAGAAGCAGTTAAAGAGTGATGAGGATGCGTCTTATTTTAAGACAATGACCTACCGGGCAGAGGATTTTGTTCCGGTTATGGCATGTCCTTCTCAGGTGGACAAAATCAGGGATGTCAGTGAACTGGAGGGCATTGCCATTGATCAGGTCTTTATCGGATCCTGTACCAACGGACGTCTGGAGGATCTGGCAGCGGCAGCGCAGGTTCTGAAGGGCAGGAAAACAGCAGATTTTGTAAAGCTGATTGTGACCCCGGCCAGTCGGAAGGTATATGAGGAAGCGGCAAAGCAGGGCATACTGAAAGTTCTTGCAGAAGCAGGAGCTGTGATTACCCATCCAGGCTGTGGGCTATGCTGTGGACGTACCGGCGGTATTTTAAGCGACGGAGAGCGGGTTGTAGCTACAAACAACAGAAATTTCCTGGGGCGTATGGGAACCTCAAAGGTGGAAATTTATCTGGCATCTCCCGCAACGGCAGCAGCCTGTGCTGTGGCAGGAAAAATTGTTTCTGCACAGACAGTGGAAAAATCAGTCAGATAAGGAAGCGTCATGAAAACAGGAAAAACAGAAAAAACAGAAAAAACAAATGTGATGCGCCTTTTGGATGCAGCAGGGATTCCCTACCGTTCCATGGAGTATCCGGTAGATGAGAATGATTTATCAGGAGTTCATGTGGCAGCAGTTCTCGGTCAGGATGTGGACACAGTCTTTAAAACTTTGGTTTTAAAAGGGGAAAAGACAGGATATCTGGTTTGCTGTATTCCAGTTGCAGAGGAGCTGGATTTAAAAAAGGCTGCAAGAGCAGCAGGAGACAAGAAGGTGGAGATGATTCCCATGAAGGATCTGCTTGCAGTGACCGGATATATTCGGGGCGGCTGTTCTCCGATAGGAATGAAAAAGAAATTTCCTACTTATATAGAAGAGACGGCAGTGCTGTTTGATGAAATTGCAGTCAGCGCCGGAGTCCGAGGCGCCCAGATTATTATAAATCCGGAGAAGCTGAAGGATTATGTGGGAGCCTCTTTTGTCAGTCTTGTACAGGATTGAGAAGGGGTATAAAGAAATCGAAAATAAGAAAGAAGCTCGTGCGGGCTTCTTTCTTATTTTGATCCTTTTTCCAAAAGTAACTGTTCTGGACGGGGAGAGGAGGAAAAAAGGAGAAGAAATGTCCGATATCTGTGAAATGTGAGACATTGTAAAAAGAGGAAAAAGAAAATGTAACAAAAATTTAATATTTATGTAATATTAAAATGAGAGTATTGAATGAAAACAAGAAGAAATAAAGACAAAAATAAAGCACTATATACAAAAATTGCAATTGTCGCTTTCAGTCGAAAAGTTATTTATCACAAAAATATGAACGGGTTCTTGACATTCTTGTAATACCCCCACTATAATATCAGATGTTACTACAAAACGGGCAATTTTAGGAATCAGATTTTAAATTTGCCAAAAAAAATGGCGAATTTTGGGAATTGCTTATTTTGATGAAAAGAAAGGGGTATTGTATGTCTTCATTATGCTCATTTCTTCATTCGGTTTGTCAGCTGGTAAAGGTTCTGATGGCTCCGGCCATTACAGTAACCAAGCAGATATACCGTTCTTCAGCAGTGATTTTATCAGGGACAGTGATTGTGGCTGTTATGACATTTACATCCGCAGGATTTTCCGGCGGAGGACACAATGCCCTGGCTGCATACGCAGAAACCTCCGGCGGGGAGCCGGAAACGGAGGATGTGAAAGAAGAGGAAGAAATCGCAGTGCTTACAGAAGCAAGGATACAATTACATCTGACAAATGCAGAAAGTCTGAGAAGCGGTCAGCTGCTGGCGGGGGATACGCTGGCGAAGGGACTGCAGCAGAAAGAGGCAGCAAGAAAAGAACGGCTTGCTGTGACAGAACGAACAAGAGAAGAAATCCGTCAGGTGGAAGAGGAGAAAAAACGGCAGGCAGAAAAAGAAGCGGCAAGACAGGCGGCTGTGGTTTATTATTCGGATCAGGATTATGAGGTTCTGACACGGATTGTAGAGGCAGAAGCAGGAGGCTGTGATACCAAAGGAAGGATTCTGGTAGCAAATGTGGTGTTAAACCGGGTAAAAAGCAAGGAATTTCCCAATACCATTACGGATGTTGTTTATCAGAAATCTCAGTTTTCACCAGTGTTTGACGGAAGACTGCGCACATGCAGAGTTTCAGAAAAAACAGTAGAGGCGGTAAATCGGGCTCTGGAAGGAGAGGATTATTCTCAGGGGGCTTTGTATTTTATGAACCGGAAGCATTCCCGGTCCAGAAATGTAAGCTGGTTTGATGGAAGTCTCACATTTCTGTTTCAGCATGAAAAGCATGAATTTTTTAAATAAAGCCGGCAGAACCGGAGCACTCCTGAAGGAATTACTCCGGCATCCGGAAACGAAGGGGCTTGACGAAAATCAGCACTCAGGTGCCGTACAAAAAGTGTGTGGCTTAAGCTGGATTCCACCCGTCATTTCCCTTTAAAACAAGAGATTTTACATAGAAAGCAGCCTCGGCAGGCGTGAGCGATTTCACCCAGCCGGGGCGCTTTTTCATATCGGAGGACGGGCCTGTGCTTTCGTATTCTGCATACAGGGCGTTTTCATGAGCAGCTTCTTTATTCCAGTCATGCCATCCCTCCTCACAGATATGTTCTCCGATATAACAATTTAAAAGAACTGTTTTGGCATATTCTCTCCAGGGGCGTCCCAGATAGGCGGAGTGAGGCGGGCAGTTTCCTGTAAAACGGCAGTCCTTCATAACATAGCCGTAGGGCTGTCCCTGAGGAGTAGAGGCGGCAGTTACATAGCTGTTTACCGGACGGTTAATATATTTTGAAAACAGTTCACAGTTTTCAAAATATGCGGTTGCTCCGCCGAATATGAAATCAATGTCTCCCTCCAGGTAGCAGTTTTTATAATAGTGGCGTCCGAAAACTCTGGGAAGCTTTTGGCCCGGCCCTACAAAGCCGTTTGCCTCGATCTCTTTTGGCGGGAGAGGAGCTGTAAAAAGTGTATCCTGATTGCCGAGAAAACGGCAGTTTTCAAAAACAAGCCGATCTCCGTCGGCGTACAGAGCCAGAGCCTGTCCCACGTCAGGGCCTATTCCAGAGCTGTTTTCAAAGGTAACATTTTTAAAGGTGATGTCGTGAGCTGCAATGAGGCAGGAGTAGGTGCGGAAGGTTCCGCGTTTTCCAATATCTTCCATAGGCATTCGGGCATAGAGACCGCCGGTAATGACAGTAGTTTGGGGATCGTCTCCGATAATGGTGATTCCCGGTCTTAAAATGACAATTCGCTCCCGGTAAATTCCGGCATGAAGAAAAAGTACAACCGACTCTGTATCTCCGCCTGAGCTTCGAAAATCCGGGGCTGCAGGCAGGTTTTCTGCCTGATTGGCTTCTTCTGGAAATTCTGAGCTTTGCAGGGCTGACAGCGCCTCAAAAAGACTGCGAAAGTCTCCGCTTCCGTCTTGGAAAATGTGATATTCTTTCTGGATATTCTGATTCATAAATGGTTCCTGCTTTCTGTAAAATAATCTGACAGGCAGGGAAAGCAGCTGCCTGTGAAAGAGAACGAAATTTGTGATGCCTTCCAAAGAGAGTATATCATATTTTCTGTCAAAAGAATAGATATTGTATACATAATGCACAGCTTATTGCCCCTATATTAATTTTCTTATATTTTATTGCCGAAAATATTGACTTTTAATTCACAAAGTGAGATAATGAAGACAAATTTCGATTTAAGAAGTTTTTAGATTAAGGAGGATGTAGAATGTCAACAAAAGCGTACTATCCAATCAGTGAAATCGGAAAAGGCAAGCCTGGTTTTTCTAAAACCAGATCCATTATCGAAGCTGCTTTCTACGGCAACAATGTTATTAAAGTAAATACTTTAAAAGAAGCATATGAGTTAGCAAAAAATTCTCCAGGAACCATTGTAACCGATATGCCTGTATACAGAGGTGAAGAGTTCGGTCTTGACAAGGATGCAAAGGTTCTGTTATTTAACGATGGCGCCATTACTGGACGTTATGCTACCGCACGCCGTATTTCCGGCGAGCCAGGAGTAGACTGTGCTGCTCTGGATCTGGTGGCTATGGACGCTGTTTATGAGAGCCGCTGGAAAACCATGTATCATGCAGAGGTATTTGTAGGCCTGGATCCGGAATTCATGGTAAAGGCACATCTGCTGATTCCGGAAGGCGAAGAGAATATTATGTATAACTGGATGCTGAACTTCCAGTATATGTCTGATGAGTATGTAAAGATGTACAAGAATTCCAAGCCGGTAGGCGACGGCAAGGAAGCTGATATCTACATTTTCTCCGATCCGCAGTGGAACGGTTCCGATCGTCCGAATGTATCTCTGGACTGCCTGTCTGACCCGCAGAAGAAGACTCTGTGCTACTTTAACACCGAGACCAACTGCGCCTGCATTCTGGGTATGAGATATTTTGGTGAGCACAAGAAGGGTACCCTGACCATGGCATGGGCTATTGCAAACCGCAACGGCTACGCTTCCTGCCACGGTGGACAGAAAGAGTACACCCTGGCTGACGGCAGCAAGTTCGTTGCATCTGTATACGGACTGTCCGGCTCCGGAAAATCCACTCTGACTCATGCAAAGCATGGCGGCAAGTACGATATCAAGGTTCTGCATGATGATGCATTTATCATCAATACCGATACCTGCGCATCTATCGCACTGGAGCCGACTTATTTCGATAAGACTGCAGACTACCCCACCGGCTGCCCGGACAACCAGTATCTGCTGACTGCACAGAACTGCTCCGCAACTCTGGATGAGGACGGCAAGCTTCAGCTGGTAACTGAGGATATCCGTAACGGTAACGGACGTGCTATCAAGTCCAAACTGTGGTCCCCGAACCGTGTGGACAAGATCGAGTCTCCGGTTAATGCTATTTTCTGGATTATGAAAGACCCGACCATTCCGCCGGTAGTAAAACTGAAAGGTGCTTCTCTGGCATCTGTTATGGGCGCAACCCTGGCTACCAAGCGTTCTTCCGCAGAGCGTCTGGCTCCTGGTGCAGATCCCAACAAGCTGGTTGTAGTTCCTTATGCAAACCCGTTCCGTACCTACCCGCTGTCCAACGACTACGAGAAGTTCAAAAAGCTGGTTGAAGTGAAGAACGTAGACTGCTACATTGTCAACACCGGCGATTTCATGGGCAAGAAGGTAAAACCGGCTGATACTCTGGGTATTCTGGAAGCAATTGTTGAGAAGAAGGCAGATTTCCATCAGTGGGGGCCGTTCTCTGATATCGAGATCATGGATTGGGAAGGCTTTGTGCCGGATATGAACGACAAGGAGTATGTAGATCAGCTGAGAGCTCGTATGAATGACCGTGTCAATGAGATTAAGGCATTTGCTGAGCTGAAGGACGGCTACGACAAGCTTCCGGATGATGCGCTGGCAGCAATCCAGAAGGTAGTTGATGAGCTGAACTAAAATATAGAAAAGCTTAGAACAGATTCAATCTGATTCAGAAAGATAGAATGTGTTCTGAAAAATAGAAAGGACCGGAGAATGTTTCTTTTTAAAAGGGAAACGTCCTCCGGCCCTTTTCGTACTCAAATGCGGGGTGGAGAAAAATGGAGAAAAAATATATTTTGTTTGATCTGGATGGAACACTGACTGACTCAGCAGATGGAATTATCAATTCGGTGATTTATGCATTGAAAAGCTATGGCATAGAAGCTGATGACAGAGATGCGCTGAGGGCTTTTGTTGGACCGCCCCTGGCCGGATCTTTTTCAAAATATTATGGATTTGATGAAAGAAAGTCACTGGAAGCGGTAGAACGTTACCGGGAATATTTCCGTGAAAAGGGCCTGTTTGAAAACCAGGTGTATCCGGGAATTCGGGAAATGCTGGGGAATCTGAAACAAAGTGGAGCTGTTTTGATGGTAGCTACATCCAAGCCGGAGCTGTTTTCCAGACAGATTTTAGAGCATTTCGATCTGATGAAGTATTTTGATTTCCTGGGCGGCGCTACTATGGAGGAAAAACGGACGGCAAAGGCAGACGTGATCCGCCATGTACTGGAAACCTGTGGTCTTGAAGACTGCCTTTCAAGGATGCGAATGGTAGGAGACAGAGAGTATGATATTCTTGGCGCAAGAGAGAACAACATACAGTCTGTCGGTGTTCTTTATGGATACGGAGACCGTCGAGAGTTAGAGGAAGCAGGAGCAGACACGCTGGCAGAAACCGTGGAGGATCTGGAAAAGCTTCTGATCCGGTGGCTGGAAGAGGAGTAAAGGAAGCGCTGTTTATTTTCAAAAAAATCCGGCAGAAAACCATTCCCCGGTTCTCTGTCGGATTTTTTGATCTTAGTGTTTTTTCTTACCGTATTTTTCTTCGCAGTACATGCAGCGATAGGTTTCTGTAGCTTCATCAGCCAGATAGAAAATATGCGGCAGCTCCTGCTCAATGGAGGTAATGCAGCGCGGGTTCTTGCACCGGATGACATTGGTGATTTTCTGTGGAAGCTTTAAGGATTTTTTCTCCACAATCTTGTTGTCATGGATAATATTTACGGTAATGTTATGGTCAATATAACCCAGAACATCCAGATCCAGAGTTTCAATATTGCCGTCTACCTTGATGATATCCTTGCGTCCCATCTTGTTGCTACGGGCATTTTTAATAATTGCAACCTGGCAGTCCAGCTTGTCCAGTCCCAGGTTATAGTAGATATCCAGACTTTTGCCTGCCTGAATGTGGTCTAAAACAACGCCTTCCTGCAATCCACTGATATTTAACATGGTTTCTGCACCTCCAGTAAAGTCATAATCAAAGCCATGCGCACATACATGCCGTACTGTACCTGTTTAAAGTAGGCTGCTCTTGGGTCAGAGTCCACTTCTGTGGAAATCTCATTGACACGAGGCAGGGGATGAAGTACAAACATATTGTCCTTGGCCAGTTTCATTTTTTCTTTATTCAGAATATAGCTGTCCTTCAAGCGAATATAGTCCTCTTCGTTAAAGAAACGTTCCTTCTGAACACGGGTCATGTAAAGGATGTCCAGCTCCGGCATGGCTGCATCCAGACTGTTTACTTCTTTGAACTCTACATTGTGTGCCTTTAATACATCATCACGAATATAGCTGGGAACCTTCAGTTCATCTGGAGCAATCAGAACAAATTTTACATTCGGATAACGTACCATTGCTTCGATCAGAGAGTGGACGGTACGGCCGAATTTTAAGTCACCGCAGAGACCGATAGTCATATTGTCCAGGCGTCCGGTGAGAGAGCGGATAGTCATCAAATCGGTCAGAGTCTGGGTGGGATGCTGATGTCCGCCGTCACCGGCATTGATTACCGGAATGTTAGAAGCCATAGAAGCGACCAGGGCAGATCCCTCTTTGGGATGGCGCATAGCAGCAATATCTGCATAGCAGGATACGGTTCGGATGGTATCAGCTACGCTTTCTCCTTTTGCAGCAGAACTGGAATTGGCCGAAGAAAAACCAAGTACGCTGCCACCCAGATGCAACATAGCAGATTCAAAACTGAGGCGGGTTCTTGTACTTGGTTCATAAAATAAAGTAGCTAATATCTTGCCGTCACAAACGTGAGCATATTGGGAAAGGTGATGTTCAATATCAGAAGCCAATGATAAGAGCTGATCGATTTCTTCTACTGAAAAATCCAATGGGTTTAACATGTGTCTCATGGCGTATCTCCTTTTTTATTCGTTTGGACAATATTATATATGATTCTGAGAAGGATTTCCAGTCTTTTTTTGAAAAAAGTGAAACTTTTTTCGTCTTCAGAAAGTCTAAAATAGATGTAATGACTATTTAAAGAAGATTAAGAAAAATGTTATGCATGAATGGTCAAGATCGTGTATACTGTTTTTAGACAGAACCAATAGAGGGAGAGCTGTCTGAGCGGAGGTTATATGGGGGCAGAGAGAATACCGATTATTCAGGTAAAAGATTTGTATAAAATATATAAAGTCGGAACGAATAAGGTCTATGCCTTAAATGGAGTGGATTTTACCATGTATAAAGGCGAGTTCTGTGCAATTGTAGGTCCTTCTGGTTCCGGAAAATCGACGCTGCTGAATATGCTGGCCGGATTGGAAAAGCCGTCAAAGGGCGAGATTGTGATTGCAGGAAAGCATATGGAGCGAATGAATGAGAATCAGCTTGTGGCTTTTCGAAGGGAGCATGTGGGATTTATTTTTCAGTCCTACAATCTGCTGCAGACGATGAATGCAGTAGAGAATGTGGCATTTCCCTTGTCGTTTCGTGGGGTTCCAAAGCATGTGAGGAATAAAAAGGCTATGAAGTATCTGAAGCTGGTTGGCCTGGAAAAGCAGGCGAAGCATATGGCAAATGCCATGTCCGGAGGCCAGCAGCAGCGCGTAGGTATAGCCAGAGCCCTTGTGGTGAATCCGAAGATTATTTTTGCGGACGAGCCTACGGGAAATCTGGATTCTAAAACGACCAGGGAGGTGCTGAAGCTGATGCGGCAGATTGTCCGGGAACAAAATCAGACGTTGGTTATGGTTACCCATGACAATTATATTGCAGGCTTTGCAGATCGACAGTTTCATATTGTAGACGGAAAGATTTTCAAAATTGAAGAAAATCATCATCCTGATGAAGGAGAGGATGAGACAGACGGAATTTTGACAGAAAAAAGAACGAGTGAGACGGAAGAAAAAGATGCGTCGGAGAATCAGCCGATAGGCCAGAATGAGGGAGAGCCTGCCGGTGGAAAAACAGAATGAGGAAAATGACCCGTGAAGGGGAAGAAAACAAGGAAAGAAGAGGGTAGAAAAAGCATGAAACAGTTAAAACGCAGACTCGCCATGTGTATGGCAGTGATGTTGATGATACTTGCAGTGCCGGTTCCGACCTTTGCAGCACAGGTATCCATTACATCAGATAAGATTGCACGAGGGAAGACGGGGAAAAATATGACCGTTTCCTTTTCCATTGAAAGCAGTTCGAAGCTGGAAGAAATTTATATCGGATTTGATGTGACTGGAGGAGAGATCTGGGACGAGACAGAGGAAGATATGCAGTATGGCTACTCCTTCCCATTTGAGGTAACAGGTTCTCTTCATGACAGAGAGAAACCGAAACGTGTAGGAACTCTGGATGGGAAAAAAAGTGTGTCTTTGAGCGGAAGGGTAAGAAACGATCTGACAGAAGGATATTACAAGGTGCCGGTTGTAGTGCTGCGTAAGGTCAGCGAGGGCGGTTTTGAGCAGCTGGGATACGAAGATCTCCAAATCTGGATTAGCAAGGGAACCGGGACAGATAATGAGGATGATGAGAATCATACTTATGATTTTGTTCTCGGAGAGGGACAGAGCACTCCCGATGGAGTTTATCCCAATGTGATGAACTTTTCCATCAATCTGAGAAATAACAGCCCGGCAACCGTATATAACGTAAAAGCCAGCATGATTCTGGATCCGGACAGTACCAAATTTCCTTTTGAAATTAACGATGCAAACTATGACAGAATGTTTGAAAAAATTGCTGTTGACGAGACTGTGTCCCTGGATTACAGCTTTGCAATTCGGGAGGATACCTATACGGGATATTATCCTATTTCCATGAAGATTTATTATTCTGACAGCTCTACAGGCAGCGAGCTTGCCAATTATGAAACCAAGTTTTATGTGCGGATACATAACAAAGAAAAAGAGGATGAGTATGAGGAATTCAATGAGCATGACAGAACGAAGGCTCGTTTGATTATTGATGGATTTGCTACGAACCCGGAGATGATTGTGGCAGGAGAAGCCTTTGAGCTGATTTTAAATGTGAAGAATGCTTCCAGCAGTGTACCGGCATCGGATATTCTGATGACAGTAGAATCTGAGAAGGCATCAGAAAGTCCCGTTTTTTCTACAGAGGCAGGTTCCTCTTCTGTATCAATCAGTTCCCTGGGGGCAGGACAGAGCCAGGAGGTTCGCCTGCGTCTTTCTTCACGGGCAGGTGTGGATCAGCGTTCTTATGGCCTTACCTTTAAGGCAAAATATGACAGCCCGGAGTTTAAAAATGCAGAGGAGACGATGAATGTAGATATTCCGATTCGTCAGATTCCACGTCTCAATACAGGTACGTTTGAGATTATGCCGGAAGCTATTTCGGTGGGAGAAGAAAGTAATGTGATGTTCGGCATTAATAATACAGGCAAGGTAACTTTGTATAATGTAATGGTAAAGTTTGAGGCAGATTCTATTCAGACTACAGATACCTATGTAGGAAATATTAAGCCGGGAGAAACTGGCAATGTGGATTGTATGGTGACAGGTACAGCTCCGACGGCAGACGAAGGAAAAATTAAAGTGACGATCTCCTATGAGGATGAAAACGGTGAAATTTCAGAAGAGCATAAAGAAATGAATCTTTTTGTTTCTGATCCTATGCCCGCAGAGGATGAGATGATGGGGGGAGGTATGGACGAGCTTCCGATGGAGGAGCCGGGATTTTTGGAAAAGTACAGCAGTGTTCTGCTTCCGGTTTCTTTAGGGGCAGTTGCAGTTTTGACCTTGATTTTGGCAGGAATTGCTGTGCGCAGCAGAAAACGCCGGAAAGAGCAGGAAGAGCAGGAGGATGATGAACTGTAAGAAAAATAGAAGTATGACAGAAAGACTGGTTTGGCAGCGGACAAGAAGCTTTAGGTGTCTGCCTTATGTGGATTCAGGCATCAAAACTCTTATGAAAGAAAACTTTCAACGAGTTTTCCTGTCTGAAGCCTCGCAAGGCTGAACTGTTACAGATAAAATATCAGACGGTGAGGAAGAAAACATGAAATTTGGGGATTTGCTGACTATGAGTCTGAACAATCTGAGGCGGCGGAAACTTCGGACTGCTCTGACTGTTCTGGGCGTTATTATCGGTACGGCTTCCATCGTTGTGATGGTATCCCTGGGAATCGGACTGAATGAATTGAACAGAGAACTGATCAGTTCTTATGGAAGTCTGACAGCGATCGAGGTGTTCAGTGAAAATTATTGGGAGGGAGGAGGAGCTGAGGAGGACGAGAGCCTTTATTTGACAGAAGATACCATAGCCCAGATGAAACAGATTGAGCATGTGAAGAGTGTTTATCCGAAGCTGGAAATTCAGACTATGATGATTCAGGGCAAATACAAAGCAGGGATGACTCTGACAGGGGTGCCGCTGGAGTATATGCGGGAGATCAATCTGGCTCAGGGGCAAGTACCTTCACCCGGAGATAAGAGTCTGCAGCTGATTTACGGAAACTCGGTTATCCAGTGGTTTTCTGATGGAAAATCAGGAAGTCAGTACTGGGAAACCGGGGAACTGCCGGACGTGGATTTTATGGGAAAACCCATGTTTGTGATTTTTGATGTGGAAACCTACTACTCGTCTATGTCCGGAGGTGAAGACGCTCCTAAAATGCCGAAAAAGTATATGATTCCGGCTGCAGGAGTGGTGGAAGGAGAAGTAAACGAATACAACGATCACGCGTATTCTGTCTATGCAAGGCTGGATTTGCTGGAGGCTCAGCTGAAACGGGTATTTAAGAAAAAACCGATTCCCGGGCAGCCTACCAATAAAAAAGGAAAACCGTATCCATATTTTATTTACAGCGGCTGTATTGTCAATGTGGATGAAATGGAGTACGTGACAGAGGTGCAGAAGCAGTTGACGGATATGGGATTTCAGGCCTCCAGCCGTGCGGACTGGATGGAACAGTCGGAAAAGCAGTCGGGTATGATTCAGGCTGTGTTGGGCGGAATCGGAGCAGTCTCCCTTTTTGTCGCAGCAATCGGAATTGCCAATACGATGATGATGTCTATTTATGAGCGGACAAAGGAGATTGGTATTATGAAGGTTCTGGGCTGCGATATGGGAGTAATTCGGAATATGTTTCTGATTGAATCTGGTTTTATCGGGTTTATGGGAGGAATCATTGGCGTAGCCTTCAGCTACGGGGTATCCTTCCTGGTCAACCGCTTTTTGCAGATTGGACAGATGATGACTGGTCAGGCAGGGGATATTTCCCGTATTCCGGTCTGGCTGTCCGGGGCAGCCATTGGATTTGCTGTTCTGGTGGGAATGGCGGCAGGATTTTTCCCAGCTCTGCGAGCCATGAAGCTAAGTCCGCTTGCGGCAATCCGCAATGAGTAGCGGGCGATTGGATGAAGGCTTATGACAGGGCGGAAATCAGAAATGGAATTCTGCTGAATTCGTTGACATTTCCAGGGAATAATGATAATATAAAAAGAAATTAGGCAAGTAGAGGTTGCGCGAAGCATGAGTAAGGTGTCGGATGTTCCAGTGACAGAAGAAGATACCGGAAAGGGTGGGCGCCGAAGATTTTCAAAGCTGCTGGGCTTGGGAATCTGGGTGTATGGTGAAGAACTGTATGACTGTCATCCTGGCGGATGGAGAGCTACTTAAAGCCAGATGTATGATTTTGGACTTTAAGGGCTGACCAGAACTGTCGGCCCTCATTTTTTGCCTGATAGAAGTTTTGCCTGATAAAAGGTTTCCCATTTTGACAGACAGGAAAGAAGGAGGAAAATATTATGGCTATTTTTGAAGGAGCAGGCGTAGCGCTGATTACTCCCTTTAAGGAAAATGGAGAGGTAAATTTTGAAAAGCTGGAGGAGCTGGTTGAGGAGCAGATTGCAGGAGGCACAGATGCCATTATTGCATGTGGAACAACCGGAGAATCTTCTACGATGACCCATGAGGAGGATGACGAGGTTATCCGTTTCATCTGTAAAAAAGTAAATCACAGAATTCCGGTGATTGCAGGAACTGGTTCAAACTGTACCAGAGAAGCAGTTTCCAAGTCAATCGCTGCTGAAAAGGCAGGAGCTGACGGACTTTTAGTTGTAACTCCTTATTACAACAAAGCAACACAGAAGGGCCTGATCCAGCATTTTACCACAATTGCAAACGCTGTTTCTATTCCGGTTATTCTGTATCACATTCCAGGACGTACCGGCGTAACCATGAAGCCGGAGACGATTGTAACGCTCTGCAGAGAGGTTCCCAATATTGTAGGAGTGAAAGAGGCCAGCGGAGATTTCTCGGCAATTGCAGAAATTATGCACCTGTCTGGAGGAGAGATCGATGTCTATTCCGGCAATGATGATCAGATCGTTCCCCTTCTGGCTATGGGTGGAAAGGGTGTAATTTCTGTTCTGTCCAATGTAGCTCCCAGACAGACCCATGAGATCTGTGCTTCCTTCTTCCGTGGAGATGTGGAAACCAGCCGTCGGATGCAGCTGGAGGCTCTGCCTTTAATCAATGCTCTGTTCTGCGAGGTGAATCCGATTCCTGTAAAGGCAGCTATGAATCTGATGGGAAAGGAAGTAGGCCCTATGCGTCTGCCGCTGACCACTATGGAGGAACAGAATCAGGAGCGTCTTGCAAAAGCGATGCGTGAATATGGTATTTTAAAATAAGAACATTCAGTCTGCCCCGGATTTTTGTCCGGGGCTTCGCTGAAATTTGAAGAAAAGAACAGAAGAATGGTCTGATTTTTAGAAGCAGGTATAAAAAACGGAGGAAAGAACAATGATAAGAATGATTATGCATGGCTGCGGCGGAGCAATGGGACATACGATTACCGGACTGGCAAAAGATATGAAGGAAATTGAAATCGTGGCAGGTGTGGATTTAAAAGAAGAGGATTCCTTGGGATACCCAGTATTTTCTTCTCTGGAAGCATGCAATGTTGAGGCTGATGTGATTGTCGATTTTGCGTCTGCAAAGGCAGTAGATCATTTGCTGGATTACTGCGGCGAAAAGAAAATGCCTCTGGTGCTTTGCACGACAGGACTTTCTGAGGAACAGCTGCGGAAAGTAAAGGAAACCAGCGAAAAGACGGCAATTCTTCGTTCGGCCAATATGTCTCTGGGAATTAATACACTGTTAAAGCTTCTTCAGGATGCGGCAAAGGTTCTGGCGGGAGCAGGTTTTGATATGGAAATTGTGGAAAAGCATCACAATCAGAAGGTGGATGCACCCAGCGGAACAGCTCTGGCTCTGGCAGATTCCATCAATGAGGCAATGGATGGTCAGTACCACTATGTTTATGACAGAAGCCAGAAACGGGAGAAGAGAGATGAAAAAGAAATCGGAATTTCTGCAGTACGCGGGGGCTCTATTGTAGGAGAGCATGAGGTGATTTTTGCAGGAAAGGATGAGGTGATTACCTTTTCTCATACTGCATATTCCAAAGCAATTTTTGGAAAAGGCGCTTTGGAGGCAGCTGTATTTCTGGCAGGAAAAGAATCGGGACTTTACACTATGGCAGATGTGATTAACGCAGCTTCCTAAAGTAGATTCCCCGTCATGAACAGTTACGAATAAAAACAGAAATTCTCCTTATACTAATCACAACAAGCAGAAAGGAGAATATGGTTATGAAGAAAGTCAGAGTGTCTTGCTGTGCAATGCTTCTTGTCTTTGCTGTGCTGGGAATGACTGGATGTGTAAATCAGGATAAGGGAAGCGGGAATGAAACAGGTACGTCTACCGGAAGTCCCTCTTCCTATGAGGAAACCTCCTTTGAGGCAGGATCCTCCGGCGCTGAAAGAGAAACAGGAGGCGCAGGAATGAGCGGGGGAAACGGCGGAACCTCTATGGTAGGTGGAAAGGATGGCTCAAATGCAGATGGAAGCCGGATGGAAGAGACGACCGGCGGGGGCGTGATTGACGGCCTGATTCACGATGTGGAAAAGGGCGTGGATGAGATAACGGGAGAGACATCTATGTCGGAGACCGGAACTGCTCAGTAAAAAAACGGAAGTTGTTTTCGACAGCAGCTTATAAGAGGGAACAGACAGAAAGCGGCTATGCTTCTGTCTGTTCTTTTGTTGCTGTGAAACATCAACTGCCAGGTAGCCACAAAAGTGCAGATTCCCTGTGTTGAAAGAAGATTTTTTGCAGAAGCGGCCTGAGACAGGCATAGAAGCTTGCAGGCGATTTTCTTTCTCAGAAACCATACAGTGAGAATAGACAGCAGGATTTGTTTGTGGTAAGATTAGGCATACGAAAGACAAGTGCTTTTCGGTAATCGAAAAAGGGCACAGGGGAGGAACATAAGGTGAAGATGACAAGATACAATGAAGACGGGGCTGAGGCAAGTCTGGAAGGAGCAGTTTCCCGAACAGAAAGGGCAGGGGTTTTTATTAAGACAGTCTCTGCTGAGGATACACAAAGACTGCTGGAAATTTATAAGCCTTATGTGGAAGAAACAGCTATTACCTTTGAATATCAGGTTCCGTCTCTGGAAGAATTTCAGGAAAGGGTTCGCAGAATTCAAAAGAGATATCCCTATCTTGCAGCCTGGAAAGATGGAAAAATTGTTGGCTATGCCTATGCCTCTCCTTTTAAGGAGAGAGCAGCTTATGACTGGGCTGTGGAGACGAGTATTTACGTTTGCCGGACAGAAAAGGGAAATGGAATTGGCAAAAAGCTGTACGGAGCCCTGGAGGAAGCGCTGGCTGCACAGCATATTCTGAATTTGAATGCCTGTATTGCTTATCCGGAGCAGGAGGACGAATACCTTACTCTGGACAGTGTGAGGTTTCACGAAAAGCTTGGGTACCGGATGGTTGGAGAGTTTCTTCAGTGCGGATATAAATTTGAACGGTGGTATCACATGGTATGGATGGAAAAGCACATCGGACAGCATGTGAAAAATCAGCCGCCGATCATTCCTTTTGAATCCGTGAGAGAGGAACTGGAACGGAAAGAGATTTTGAAAGAAGAAAGGAGGTTCTCTTTATAAGAAAAAAAGAGCGAAAAACATATCGGTGGCGGAAAAAGGATCGGGAATGGAGGAAACGGGCTCTTTATGCGGCTGCCAGAGGCATGGGCAGGAGAGGAGCCTGTGGGAACCTTTGCCGGTGGCTGGCTGCAGCGCTGTGCATGGAGCTTCTTGTGTTTTCTGGACAGCAGTGGATTCGGGAAACAGGGGCAGAGCTGATCCGGAGAGAAACGGGATGTTTTCTGGAATGGGGCAATCATGATATCCCAGATGGCGATGGAGAACGGGAGATTTACGGTATTCGTTTTGTTCCGGAAACCCTGGAGGTTCAGTTTTACCGAAGAATTCAGGAGAATGCAGCACCAATGGAATAGTCGGCGGGAAAAAGTCCTCTGTCATTAGGGAATATAATAAAAGAAGCTCTTGCATTTACAGATTTGATGAATTATAATTTCTTCTGAAAAGATGGTCTTTTATATATTTAACTTATAACTGTGCCAGAAATCCTATTATCACGGCGCAGAATCCAGGGTCTGTTTTTATATAGGACAGGATTTGGAATTGCGCTGCAAATTAATCATAAACGGGAGGTTCTTATGAACGACAGATATCAAAGCCCCCTGTCTGAGCGTTATGCCAGTCGGGAAATGCAGTACATTTTTTCTCCGGATAAAAAATTCAGAACCTGGAGAAGACTCTGGATTGCTCTCGCAGAGACCGAGCATGAGCTGGGACTGCCGGTAAGCCAGGAGCAGATTGACGAGCTGAAGGCTCATGCAGATGATATCAACTACGATGTGGCAAAGGAGCGTGAGCGTCTTGTTCGTCATGATGTAATGTCTCATGTATATGCTTACGGTCAGCAGTGCCCCAAGGCAAAGGGAATTATTCACCTGGGAGCTACCTCCTGCTATGTAGGAGATAACACAGATATTATTATTATGACAGAGGGACTTAAGCTGGTTCGCAAAAAACTGATCAATGTGATGGCAGAGCTGGCGAAATTTGCAGATAAATATAAAAATCAGCCGACGCTGGCATTTACCCACTTCCAGCCAGCACAGCCTACAACGGTTGGAAAACGGGCAACGCTGTGGCTGAATGAGCTTTGTCTGGATCTGGAGGATCTGGATCATGTGCTGGCGAATATGAAGCTTTTGGGCTCCAAGGGCACTACCGGTACTCAGGCCAGCTTCCTGGAACTGTTTGAGGGCGATCATGCAAAATGCCGCAAGGCTGATCAGATGATTGCAGAGAAGATGGGCTTTACCAGCTGTTATCCTGTTTCTGGCCAGACCTATTCCAGAAAAGTAGATACCAGAGTACTGAATGTACTGGCAGGCATTGCACAGAGTGCACATAAGTTCTCTAATGATATTCGCCTGCTTCAGCATCTGAAAGAAGTGGAAGAGCCCTTTGAGAAAAATCAGATTGGTTCTTCTGCTATGGCATACAAGCGGAATCCGATGCGCAGTGAGCGGATTGCATCTCTGTCCAATTATGTTATGAGTGATGTGATGAATCCTATGCTGGTAGCTTCTACTCAGTGGTTTGAGCGTACTCTGGATGATTCCGCTAATAAACGCCTCAGCATTCCGGAGGGCTTTCTGGCTGTAGACGGCATTCTGGATCTGTATCTGAATGTGGTTGACGGACTGGTTGTATATCCAAAGGTAATTGAGAAGCACTTCATGGCAGAACTGCCCTTTATGGCAACGGAAAACATTATGATGGATGCTGTAAAGGCAGGAGGAGACCGTCAGGAGCTTCATGAGCGGATTCGTCAGCTTTCTATGGAAGCTGGAAAGAATGTAAAGGAAAGAGGACTGGACAATAACCTTCTGGAGCTGATTGCTGCAGATCCGGCCTTTGGACTGACCATAGAAGAGCTGCAGGCATGTATGGAGCCGTCCAGATATGTCGGACGCGCCCCGCAGCAGGTTGAGGAATTCCTGGAGGAAGTGATTCGTCCGATTCTGGAGGAGAATCAGGAAATTCTGGGAATGACAGCAGAGATTAACGTGTAATTGGACTGTTCTTCCTGTTTGGCGGAAGAATGTGATGACAGAAAACAATTGAAACGATGACAGGTCTGTGTCTGATGCCTGTCAGCAGCAGAAGGCAGCGTTTTATCTTATTAGGATGAAGCGCTGTCTTTGCTTTAAAATGGAACAGCTACCGTGATGGGGGATGTCAACTGGCAGATGGTGGGCAGTGCAACTATACGGTCTGGCATTCTGCCTGTAGCGACATCTATCGCAGGTATCCTGGAGGCAGCGGCCCAGTAAGGAGGTGATCCGGATCTTCCTCGTCCGGCCGGGTGATGCGGGGTATACAATATTACAGCATAGTAAGTGGAATTATGTATAATTATGACAAAAGATGTGATATAATGTAGGGGTTACCGAACCTCCAACAGAAAGGAGGTGGTACTGCATGGAAGAGATACTTCTCACATTTCTTGTCTCTGTCTTAGCAGGTGTAGTTAGCTGCTACATATGCAAATGGCTGGACAAAGATAAATAGGCAGCAACAGCCTAAATGGAGTAGTTCACCATAACGAACAAGAAAACCCCCAGAGCTGCAACTCCGGGGGTTTTCGTTTACCGCATGGAAACTTCTCACATTTCTTAGCTACCTATATCATATTCGATTTTGCCAGAAAAGTCAATGAAAACAAAGATAAATTGCGACGTCGCAACAGAAAATGCTCCTAGTGAAATATCTGGGGTATTTTAACTCCGCCTGTTTTAAGATGGAATTTTCAGTGCCTTTTGGCCACTCTTTTGAGTGAAAGGGATTGGAAAAATGACGCTTTTTTACGAAAAATGAAAGCAGTATAGGAAAAATGAAACAACGAAAAAGCCTTGTTTTATGCGGGTTTTCATTATATCCCATATAAAACAAGGCTTCTTATTTAGTCGGAGTAACAGGATTTGAACCTGCTGTAAAATCGCTAAAAATGGCTTAGATACGTTACTTTTCAATGTTCGTGTTGCATTTCGTGTTGCATAGGTTTTCAAAATGCGAATTTGCTATATTATTCATCTCTTGTGCTTGATCATCCATAGCATGGCGGTATACTTTTTTTAGAGTGGCATCGGACGACCATCCACCGCGCTGCATGATATAGACATCAGGAATGCCCAGAGCATGCTGGATAGAAGCTGAATAATGGCGGAGGTCATGGAAACGAAAATGGGGCAGCCCTGCATTTTTTAGAATATGATAAAATCTGGAAGAAAGAGCATTAGGAGACATTTGCACAATTTGCCCAGTTCCTTTTCCAATTTTTTCAATAATAAACTCAGGAAATTCTATATACCTGTCGGATGAAAAAGTTTTTGGCGGTTTTATCACCCATTGTTTATTTTCATCTTGTGCCAGAGCTGCATGAACATGGATTGTATTTCCATGAATATCTTCATAACAGAGTGCGCATATTTCACCTCTTCTCATAGGTCCGAATGCAGCCAACAAGACAGGAATTTCCATTTCATTTCCACTTAGATATTTCAGAAGAATTTTGATTTCTGCATCACTGGGAATGTATAGTTCTGGGCGAGTGGGCTTAGGCAAGTCTGTTTTCAAAGAAAGACTAGGGCGATAAGTTCCCATAACGGCAGATAATAAGCCATGGATGTTTCTCACTGTTTTTGCAGAATGATTCAGGGCCTCAGCATTAATAGCGATTTGGATATCATCTAAGGTAATATCCGAAAGCCGCATAGGCATCAATGTTTTTAGGTCAGTTTTTCGAGAACGCTTATATTCACGAACTGTTCCGGGCGATAAGACAGAAGAGCGGTTTTCAATGTACATATCCCATGCTTCACCTAGTGTAATATTTTGGTTTTTCATATTTAACAGTTTGTTATTCTTTTCGGTTGTTGCATATTCAGCAGCCATCATTTCTGCTTTTCTTTTTCCTTTTGGAGAGGGATCGTCGCACGTAAATGATTTATAGTGTCGCTTCCCGGCATCATCTGTGTAATCATATACCAGGCACCTCCAGCTCCCCGATTTCAGTTTCTTTGCTTTTGCCATAATATCATCCTTTCTGGTGGTGTTGCGGTATCGCAACAGTAAAAAATGGGTATAAAAATAACACCCTCTTGCCAGGTGTTCTCAGGAATGATATACTTTATTTGGGTGTAGAGTATATCTTCCTGGAGTAATCCGGCAAGAGAAAATCTATACAAAAGCCGTTCCTGTTGGCGCAGGGGCGGTTTTTTGTTTTTAGAAGTTAATTATCGCGTTCTCCAATATCCATAAGCATTTGCAAGATTTCCATCATGCAAATTGTAATGAAGAACGGATTGTGCTGTATCGTAGAATGTCAAGTATGCTCGACTCTTGTTTTCTTCAGGATAGGCAACAACTGTACATACCTCTTTGCGTCCGTTTACCTTTTTATCAATTCCTACTGGGAGTTTGTCTATTACTTTATATTTATAAGTGTTTTGTAGAGCTTGCTCGTTGTCGCAATAGATACTTGTCATATCACCATCCTGATACCAATTCACATAGTTTCCTATGTTGTGAATTTTGTTTGGTGAATTATTAGAATAGAAATGTTCTTCCCCCTTTCCGTTGGGGGCATCGTTTTTCCATTCTCCGACAAAGTAACCATATCGAAATGTAGATTTGGAAAATTTAGAGTAGGTAATGTACATATTACCTGATCCGTTTGCAATTCCATCAGTCAAACTTCCATAGTACAAATAATCAGGTCTGATTTTAAGTCCTGTAGAATTATCAGTCATATAACAAAATTCGTTAGATGGAAGGGAATCAACCATTTTAGCATAATTAATTTTTTCCATTTCATTTAAAACAGAGATATGATTATTTTCTTTTGCCAAAGAAGCAATTTTATTTAGGTATTCACCATATGTGGAGAGAAAAGCTGCCCTGGTTTCTTCTTGACGGACAGAACTTGCTTCAGAGGTATCTATAAATTTAGTTGGTTGTTCGTCTACATTTTTTGTTTGAACAGTTCCATCAACAATCCATGCGCCATTTTCATTTACCTTATAATTATCTGGCGTGGTTGTGTTTGTCAGTAACCTGCCACCAATATCAAAGTAGTAACTTTCTGACAAGCCATCTCCGTTACTATCAATCCATTTCCAACCAGAAGCGTAATATTGCCCAGTGGAGTCATCTCTGTATTTCCAACCTCCATCATCCAACTGTTCCCATCCGGCAGGGGTCGGCATGGTAGAAGCTAACGACAGCCCAACTGATAACAACAATAATTTTGAAATTCTCATAACAAACCCCCTTTATTTATTAAATTTCTCCATAACCGCCAGAGACGGTTCGAACATCACAATATAATTATCTATTTCAACGTAGCAGCCGTATTTCTCTCGGTACAACTCCAATGCTTCAGACAGAGTGTCCTCGCTCACTCCCAGAAAATCAGCCAATTCGTAGCGGCTGCGACAGTGTGCTTTGTATCCATCTATAATACCCGTCAGACTGATGCGCCGATTATAAGCTCGGAGCCGCGCTGTGCGTTCCTGCTTCCGGCTGCTTATCTTATCCTGGTCCAAGATATTCCCAACATTAATATAACAGTGCTCCAGTTCCTCGGCCAGAACGTCTGCTTTTTTTACAGAGGTTAATCCATTTCGAATAGCGATTCGATTTCCCAGGCATTGACCGTCCCCTGACTGAAGAGGCAGCTCTTTGACTTTAATGCCGGAGGAATCTGCCTCCATCAACAATTCTTCATAATTCAATCTATATCAACCTCTATTTCCATACATCATCATTCCTCATAAGTTCATCATCGTACTGGCGCATTTCGTCAGTTACTTTGATATCGGTACGCTCATGAGCTGCCCGGGGGATGAGATGAGCCTGTTCTTCTTCCATTTGCTGGATGCTCAATAGATTTTCTGTGTAGCTGATGGCTTTTTCTTTATTTGAATCAGAAAGGCGAGAGAATGACTCAAGCATCTTTTTTTCAAAATATTGAATGTTCCAACGGTTTGAAAATTCTATCATCTTATTTTTATATTCGTCAATATCGGCCATAGTTGCACGTTCCATTGGGACATCAGCCCCCATTAACCAAGCTTCATTGACATCCAGGGCCTTAGCCAGCAGAAAAATATTATTTTGTTTTGGTTGGTATCTGCCGGAAATGTATGAACTTAAAGCTCCTTTGTTAATGCCAGTTTTTTCAACAATATCAGCTTGCCGTAATCCTCGAAGAGACATTCCTTCTTTTAACCTATCAGCCAGTGTGCTCATAAACTATACCTCCAGTAACTTTATATTAACATATATGTTCAGAAAACGCAACATTTCAATTATATATTTTAACAAAAAGTTTTGAAAACTAAAAAACAGTATTGACAAAGTGCAAGCAGAGTGTTAACATAATGGTGTTTAGATAACTAAACCAAGCGGAGGTGATAAAAATGGCATG
Organism: uncultured Clostridium sp.; assembly: GCA_900538475.1. Taxonomy (GTDB): domain Bacteria; phylum Bacillota; class Clostridia; order Lachnospirales; family Lachnospiraceae; genus Brotaphodocola. The sequence continues at coordinate 118,756 of UPYT01000006.1, forward strand.
GGATTACAGAATGCTGAGGGGAAAAATTCGTGAAGTTTGCGAAACCCAAGATAATTTTGCAGATAAACTCGGAATTGGTCGAGTTTCTTTAAGTCAGAGATTAAATAATAAACTGGAATTTTCCCAAGATGAAATTTTCAGGGCTTGTGAAATTCTAGGGCTAAGTCAAAAAGAAATTCCCATTTATTTTTTTACAGAAAAAGTTTAGAAAACTAAATCACAAGGAGGGCATAAGAAATGAATGATTTAATGAGAACAGCCATCACATCAATGGAAGCAGCTGAGTGGTGCGGAAAAGAACATTCTAAGTTGCTTCGGGATATTCGTAATTACATATCTCAGTTAGGAGAAGCCAAAATTGGATTCTCCGATTTTTTCAAGGAATCTACATATGTTACAGAGCAAAATAAGGCACTCCCATGCTTTCTCGTTACAAAGAAGGGCTGTGAGTTTATCGCCCACAAGATGACAGGGCAAAAGGGAACGGAATTTACTGCAAGGTACATCAACCGATTCCATGAGATGGAGAGTCCCAAAACACAGCTTCCTCCAACTGAACATCCTGGCGAGGTAGCAAACTTACTCAAAATTCTTGCAAATCGGATGGATAAACAGGGCATTGCCCCATATAAATCAGCTGAAATGGTAAAGATGGTCTGCGAGCAATACGGAATCCACCTTCCGGCTGATTTTGTGAAGGTTCCAGAATATGAGCAGATGACACTGAGAGAGTTAATGTGAACGGCAGTATGGAGTTGAAGAACCGCTGGAAGAGTAGGAGGTGCACATATTATGCCAAAATTAAAGCCAAATCCGACCGAAGAGGCCAGCCGGGTAGTTCGTTCCTGCATCAGCAGTAACATGGAACTATACGCCGTCAGCGAGGAACTCCTGGCGGTGAAGATGGGAAGGACAGCCAGGACCATACAAACACGTCGGGAACGGCCGGAGAATTTCACCCTGGGAGAGTTATGGGCGGCAGCCAAAGTGCTGAAGCTGACACCGATTCAGGCAGCCAGTATTGTTCTGGGACGGACATTGACCAGTAAAGAGATAAAAGAGTTTATTGTGATGTAGAGGAGGAAACTATCATGGTGAGATTTAAGGAAGCGCCTCAACCGGCGCTGAGTTACGCAGCTGTTACCGCCGGTCCTGGCCCGTTGGTGGATCCAGTGCTGGTGCTGGAGCTGGAGAAGCTGGAGCGGATTAACAGCAGCCTGCGGGCAGAGAACAAGTTCCTCTGGAGCCTGTTGGGAACAGTGATTTTTGTATTTTCACTGACTACGTGGGTTACGGTGGTGTTCTGAGAGGAGGTGAGGACGATGACACAGGCACAGGAAGGGCTCCAGGTGCTGTTAGATATGGCGGAGGATTACCGGAAGAGAAATGGAATGAATTCTGTCACAATTTCAGCTGTTGGCGGCAGAACCGGACATGCTTATGCGTTCCGGGAAGCAGATAGAGTGGATGCAATGATTGGGAAGTGGCAAAAAGAAACCCCAGGAGCGGCAACTCCCAGGGAATCAGCAAAATAAAAAAACAATTCCCCTTTATTATAGGGGATGTAGAGGAGGATTGCAATGGTAAAAGAAAATATCATCAGCCATGGCAGATATCCAGTAAATAAACTGGTTCCCGGCCAGACTATCCGGTTTCATCGGGAAACGGTGGTTTCTACTATTCGCCGGGTACATAATTTCCAGAACATGATCATTGTTGACGGTGACGGGATGAACGGAGTGGCTTTCGGGACTGATGATTATGTGGAACTGGTGTCAATGGAGGAAACGTGATGGCGGTAGGGTTTTGCGGTATCGGACCGGAAGAAGGGACTTTTGTGGAGCGGTCAGAGGCATTTGCCTACGCATTGGAACGATGCCTTTCTGGCACAGAGGAAGAAGTAAAAGAGTTTCGGGAAATGCTGGTGGAGTGGTATTATTCCGGGAACTGGATAAAGGTAGAGGAGGACTAGATATGCAGGAAGTTGAAAACATTTATGGAGCATCGGTTCCGGCAGCAGGACGGAGTACAACTACAGAAATGATGGTAAGTCGTCAGGCACAGGAGGTTCAGGCGGCTATGGTCGTGGCAAAAAAGTTTCCGCGTAATGAGGTGGAAAGCTACAATCGAATTATACGGGCATGCCAGAGAAAGAGTCTGGCAGAGCAGGCCATGTATGAGTACCCGCGCGGAGGAACAAAAGTAACAGGCCCGTCCATCCGTCTGGCAGAGGCCATGGCTCAGAACTGGGGGAATCTGGATTACGGATTAATTGAGCTGGAGCAGAAGGCCGGAGAGAGCCAGGTGATGGCTTACGCTTGGGACTTGGAAACAAACACCAGACAGACTATCGTTTTCTCAGTTCCTCACATCCGGGCTACAAAAAAGGGGAATGTTCTGCTTACCGATCCGCGCGATATCTATGAGATGGTGGCAAACCAGGGGGCGCGCAGAATGCGTTCCTGCATCCTCAGAGTAATTCCGGGAGATGTAGTTGAATCAGCAGTCGCTCAGTGCAACAAAACTCTCATGGATGGAGGCGGCGCCCCATTAATTGACCTGGTTCGCGATGCAGCAAAAACCTTTCAAGAAGAGTACGGAATTCCCCTGGAAGCGATTGAAAAGTACATTGGATGTAAGCACGAAGCATTCAGCATGAATGACCTGATACGACTGAAAAAGGTGTTCCGGTCCCTGAAGGATGGAATGGCAAAACGGGAGGATTATTTTGACTTGGGACCGGAATCAAAGGATGAAGAGGTCTCTGACCCGTTCCAGAAAGCGGAAACTGATAAGAACGAGAAAAAGAAAGAAAGAGGCAGCTCCAAAAAGAAGGAGCCGGAACTGGATCCGTCCTTTGTCCCAGGAGAGCAGCAGACAGTTTTCCGATAAGGCGGTGATGTGAAATGTTATTAAATGAGGGGAATTACTACGGTCTGGAAGCAGGAATGGCTTACTTTTCGGTATCGCAATATAAGTCCTTTATGAAATGCGAAGCAGCTGCCATGGCGGAAATACAAGGGGGCTATAAGCGCCCCCTGACCCGCGCTCTTTTAGTTGGTTCTTTTGTGGATTCTTATTTCGAGGGAACGCTTCCGGAATTTATGGACAGAAACCCAGAAATATTTACCCGGACAAAAGAGTTAAAAAGTGATTTCCGGAAAGCAAATGAAATTATCGGAAGGCTCCAGGCAGATCCACTGTTTATGCGATTTATGAGCGGTGAAAAACAGAGAATCATGACCTTTTCCCTGTTTGGAACAGATTGGAAAATGAAAATGGACAGCTATCTTCCTGGAATCTGCATTACAGACTTGAAGGTAGTAGCCAATTTTAAAACACTCCCACTGTGGCGATATGACCTGCAGGGGGCTGTGTATCAGGCAGGAGTAAAGGCGGTGACAGGAGAAAACCTTCCCTTTTATTTGGCAGCAGCCACCAAGGAACGGGTTGTGGATTTGGATATCTTTCAGATTCCGCAGTCAACGCTTGAACGTGCCTTGGCTGAAATTCAGTGCAATTTAGAGCATTTAGTAGAAGTAAAAAAAGGACTGGTGCCGCCGAAATACTGCGGAAAATGTGATTATTGCAAATCCGTGAAAGCGGCACGTATCCGAAATTATAACGAACTTTTGGGGGATTAATATGAAGCTTGTAAAGATATTAAGTGACAGTATTCAGATTCGGACAAACCTTGCAGAGTTTCGGGATGTCCGCATCAATGACCTGCTCACAGTGTCAGATGGAAGCGTGAGCCTGGTGGCCATGGTCAGCGGTCTTACCGATACAGACGCAGAAGAACATATCAGTGATGATGACTTCCTGGCAGAAATTACAGGAATTAAAACAATAGAGTGCTCCATTATCGGAAGTTTGAGAGATGGTCAATTTGAAAAGGCGCTGGACGCATACCCGACAACAAATGTGTGTATCGAGAAGATTGACGAAGATGATTTTTCCCGGATGTTAATGAGTAAAACCGGAGATGGGTTCTGCATCGGGAAATATGCTGCCTATGGCTGCGATGCGTGGGTGGATGGAAATAAGTTTTTCCAACGTCACGCCTGCATCGTAGGAAACACCGGATCCGGAAAGTCGGAGACGGTTGCAAAAATCATGGAAGAGACTGCGCGTCTTCCGGGTGCAAATCTAGTTGTGTTTGATATCCACGGCGAGTACAGCAATCTTTCTTATGCGTCCAATATTCGTATTGGGGAGGAATTTCATTTTCCCATCTGGATGTTTGGCTTCCAGGATATTGTGGCCAACATTTTAAAAATCCGGGAAGAAAGTGCTACAACCGTGATGACAGCGCTGCGTAAAGCCTATTACCGGGTGTGCGCGGGTGGCAAAGAAAATCGTCCTATGTATTTTAATTATAAGCGCCTGATTCATGAAATGGAAGAAATGGATAACCAGATGATACATACCGGCGAGTATTATAAAACTGGAGATAAGGCGGGGATGCCAAAAACCACAAAAGGAGAATACAATGGGAAGCTTACCAGCACAGTAAATCTTTTAAAGGATCGCATGATGGACAGCCGGTACGGATTTCTTTTCCACGATGAACCACAGAGCTATTTGTACGAGGTGATGGAAGCCATTCTGGGGACAGATAAGCCAGTCAAGAATATTGACCTTTCTGGAGTTCCGCATGATGTTGCACTCCCGATTATCGGCGTTATATCGCGCCTGATATTTGACATTCAGAGAGAGCAGGATATGGATAATATCCGCCCGGTGACTATTATATGTGATGAGGCCCATGTCTATATTCCGGACAATTTCCAGCTTACGGCCAGTCAGCGCCGCATGGTAGAGGTATTTGAGGATATTGCAAAAGAGGGCCGCAAGTTTGGAATCACGCTTTTCCCGGCCACACAGAGACCGTCAGAGCTTAACAAAACAATCGTTGCTCAGTGTGCAAATTTGATTGTGGGGAAGCTCAATAACGAAAATGACAAGTCTCTGATTAAAGGAATGCTTCCGGATGGGGACAGCGAACTGATTGAGGCAGTGACGATGTTTCATCCAGGAGAAGTACTGATGATTGGAGATGCAGTTCCGATTCCTCTGAAAATCAAAGTGGAGCTTGCAAAGGAAAGACCTGTTTCAAGGACTATCAATTTCTGGGATGCATGGAAGCAGGGAGCTGCTTTTGATGTCACAGAGATGGTGGATAGATATTTATAGGAAAGGAGAAACACCATGGCAAAATTTATAAGCCTTGACCGTTTCTGCGGGGGAGCGCTCTTAGAGCGTTTCTCTTCGGAAATGGCGAAGATTGGCCGGAACATTATGGATCCGAACACAGACCCGGAAAAAGCCAGAACGTTGACTATTAAGCTGACGTTCAAACCGGATAAGAGCCGGCAGGGAATCAAGACTTCCATTCACACAAGCATCAGTCTGGCTCCGCAGCTGGCAGATGAGACAATGATGCTGATTGGACAGGATATCCGCAGCGGTCGGATCGAAATGAGTGAAATCAACGACCACAATCAGTCGATTGCATTCCGCTCCGACAGCATCCCGGCCAGAGTGGAGGTAGTTCCGACAGCACCGCCTACCCCGGCATTTGATCCGGAAACGGGAGAGATTTATGAAACAAAGCAGACAGGCCCGATTGATTTACGGGCAGCAAATTAAAGGAGGAATGAGCTATGTTAGAAGGATTAAGAGAAGCAATGGAGTTTTTGACTGATTTAAAGACAGAGGCAAATAAAACAGAGGTTTTGGAGATTAACGGCAAAACCTATGCAGATAAACAATTGCAGAGATATGATGCTCTGCCGTATGCAACTGCTATAGAAGTATCTACCTTGTCAGCTTTGGTTGATTATATCGCAACCTGTTCTGATGAATTCCGTAAAGATATGATTATCCATATCGCAAGCCCTACCGAGGTTTATCTGCTTTCCAAGCTGGATTCAGACAGAAAACGCGAAACCTTGGTTTCTGTAAAGGCGAATGTTTCAGAATTTGAGTTTGATCACTGGTATGACCAGGAGCGGTTTATGATTGAAATGCAGGCCAATTTCGAGGACAGTGAAGACCGCGAATGTATCTTAAAAATGGCTGGAAACATAGAGCGAAAGAATGAGCAGTCATTTACGGATAACGGAACAGATCAGGTTGTTACCATGTCTGTAGGAGTTGCTGCAAAGAGGGATGTTCTTGTTCCGAACCCGGTTGCCCTTGCTCCGTATCGCACGTTCCAGGAAGTAGAGCAGCCTGTAAGCGAGTTTATCTTCCGGATTGGTGACAAGGAGCAGCCGAATTTTAAGCTCGTCGAAGCCCAGAACGGTATTTGGAGAAACGAGGCTATCCAGAGCATCAGAGAGTATTTATCCGGCGAACTTTCCCGGATGCCGAAAGAAATTAGAGAGAAGGTTACTATTATCGGTTAATTGATATGTTACCTCTGTGGTGATTGTGTCACGACAAAAGCCATTGGTA
>UPYT01000007.1 GCA_900538475.1 uncultured Clostridium sp.
TAATGACATATCTTATATCAGTTTTTTGAGTTTACACAAAACTTGAAACGGTCTCGGTTAAGATGGGAAAATTTTCATTTTAACTGGGCACGTTCTTTTACTTTATCAAATCGATTACGAGAGAGTGACTTTAATTCCTCATTGTGGTAAGATGTATCTGAGTAGAACCTTAAGTTCACATCAGACACCAACATAGAAGCAATTGAGAAGGTATCTATTTTATCCGCTTTGGTCTGTCTAAGACTTAAACTTTTTCTGTACAGCTTTGAATATTTAAAAATTAAGTGTTTTTGTGCATTTTTCAAGAACGGAATCCGTGCTGTGGTATTTGTCGGTTGTGGATCGATTGTCAGCCATGTAATAGATTCCGAGTCTACTCCATGCTGTAAATTTTTCTACAGAAAAGGAACTGCACACTAATTTCTTAGTGCGACAGTCCCTTGGATCCATTCACAGTATGATCTGTTTATTACCGATACAGCTTCTTTTTTTCGTAAATCGGTTCGGAGGTTAATTCCAGTCCCAGTTTGTTGAACATTTTAATATCCACGGAGGAAAGCATTACGGAGGTATGAATCTGGCAGCCGCGAAGCTTAGGCAGCTGTTCTAAGGCCAGCCGTGCATTGGAATCCGTGGCGGCACACATGGAAAGGGCAATCAGCACCTCATCTGTGTGAAGCCGCGGGTTTTTGCTTCCCAGATATCCGACCTTCAGTCCCTGAATCGGTTCGATGAAGGTAGGAGAAATCAGATGAATGTTGTCGGCGATTCCACCAAGCTCTTTGACTGCGTTCAGTAAAACGGCAGCGGAAGCGCCCAGAAGAGCGGAGGTTTTTCCGGTTACGATTTTTCCGTCAGGCAGCTCCAGGGCGGCAGCCGGAGAACCGTTTTTAGCGGATAACTCATTGGCTACGGATACAACGGCGCGCATACTGGTGGTGATCTTTGCCTGCTTCATCAAAAGCTCGATTTTGTAAACCTCATCTTTGGAGCCTTTGTCTTTGGCAAGGCGGTTCAGCGCCTGATAGTAACGGCGGATAATTTCCTGTCGGGAGGCCTCTTTGCAGGCCTCGTCATCGATGATGCAGTTTCCGGCCATATTTACACCCATGTCAGTGGGGGATTTGTATGGACAGTAGCCGTAGATTCCTTCAAACATGGCAGACAGTACAGGGTAGATTTCCACATCGCGGTTGTAGTTGACAGTGGTTACGCCATAGGCTTCCAGATGGAAGGGATCGATCATGTTGACGTCGTTTAAGTCTGCGGTAGCTGCCTCATAGGCAAGGTTTACCGGATGCTTTAAGGGAATATTCCAGATCGGGAAGGTCTCAAATTTGGCATATCCGGCCTTGATGCCCCTCTTGTTTTCGTGGTAAAGCTGGGAAAGACAGGTGGCCATTTTTCCGCTTCCCGGGCCTGGTGCAGTGATAATGACTAATGGCTTTGTGGTTTCGATATATTCATTTTTTCCGTAGCCTTCATCGCTGACAATGTGAGCAATGTCGTTGGGATAGCCTTCAATGGGATAGTGGCGGTAAACCTGAATGCCCAGGTTCTGAAGCTTGGTGCGGAACAGATCCGCAGAGGGCTGCCCGGTGTAGCGGGTGATCACAACGCTTCCTACATAAAGTCCTTTATCGCGGAATTCCTGAATCAGACGGAGAACATCCACATCGTAGGTGATGCCCAGATCATGGCGGATTTTATTTTTTTCAATGTCAGCGGCATTGATGGCAATAACGATCTCGGCTTGGTCTGCAAGCTGAAGCAGCATTTGCAGCTTGCTGTCCGGGGCAAAGCCCGGAAGGACTCTGGAGGCGTGATAGTCATCAAACAGCTTTCCGCCGAATTCCAGATATAATTTATCTCCGAACTGGTTGATTCGTTCCCGAATATGTTCGGACTGCATTTTCAGATATTTTTGGTTATCAAATCCTATTTTCATATATTTTCTTGCCCCTTTCACTGCCCCTCATTGTATCACAGACGGCTTTAAAATGCACCTGGAATTTTGATTATTTTAGGATTTTGTGATATACTAAGCAGAAAGGAACTTGTCAACCCGATAACACAAAGGACAAAAGGACTGGAGTATGATGAAAAGCAGCTATGCAAGGCTTTTTTTGCTTCTGGCTCTTCAGGTTGGGCTGATATCTGGCTGTGGAAAGCTGGAGGCAGTGAAAGAGCTGGCGACTGTTCCGGAGCCGGTAGTGGTAGAGCATGGAACAACGAAGGCACAGGAAGAAGGCGAGAAAACGGCAGAAGAAGCGGAAGCAGCGACGGAACTGGAACTGCAGACACAGGAAATTGTATTGGAAAAGGGGCAGCAGAGAAATCCTGTTCAGGTGAAGGGAATTTATATTTCTGCCTATGTGGCAGGAACCCCCTCGATGGTGGATAATCTGATTGCAGAGCTTGATCGGACAGAGGCCAACACACTTGTGATTGATCTGAAGGATGATTTTGGTCGTGTGGCCTGTGAGATGGAATCTCCCCTGGTACAGGAACTGGGTTCTTCAAAGGCCTATATTTCGGATATTCAAGGGCTAATGGAGAAACTGGAGGAGCACGGGATTTATGCCATTGCCCGGATTCCGGCTTTTCGTGATGCCTGGCTGGGAGATGTTCGGCCGGACTGGTGCATCAAAAAGGCAGATGGAACGGTATTCCGGGACAGGGACGGCAATGCCTGGGTCAATCCCTATAAGAAGGAGGCCTGGGATTATCTGGTGGAAATCGCAGCTGAGGCAGGAAAGCTGGGCTTTGAGGAAGTACAGTTTGACTATGTGCGCTTCTGTACGGAGAAGGGCATGAAGGAGGTTGTTTTTGACGAGGCCGATGTGCAGGGCAGATCCCGAACAGGAATTATTCTGGAATTTATGGAATATGCCTATGACAGACTGAAGGCAGAGGGACTGTTTGTGTCTGCAGATGTATTTGGCGCCATTATTAACAGTGATGTAAATGCAGATTCTGTGGGACAGATTTACGGAGAGATGGCAAAGCATCTGGATTATATCAGTCCTATGATTTACCCTTCTCATTACGCAGATGGAAATTATGGAATTGCCCATCCGGATATGCAGCCCTATGAGACAATCTGCGCGGCGCTGATGGATTCCAGAAAGGAGCTTTACTTTGCCGGAAAGAACGGAGAGCATATTGCCGTGGTACGTCCCTGGCTTCAGGATTTTACAGCCAGCTGGCTGACAAATCATATTCCTTATGGAGGGCCGGAGGTTCGCAGTCAGATTCAGGCGGTTTATGATTGCGGATATGATGAATGGCTTTTGTGGGATGCAGCATGTACCTATGACTGGGATGGACTTCTGACACCAGAGGAGGCAAAGGCAGAACAGGAGCAGATTGTTCAGTCCCGGGCAGCTCTGCCGGAAACGACTTTTGCAGAGGAGACAATAGCGGCAGAGACGGAAGCTGTGGGAGAAACCATGGAATCGTCCTTTGAGGTGCAGGAAACAGAAGCCGCAGAATAGGATGGCTGCAGGAGGCAGTCGGTTTTATGCTCAGAAGGGTATCAGTGCAGTTCGCTGATACCCTTTTCTTCTTATTTGTGCTATAATTTTGTAGTAACAGATTAGAAGAGGCAGAGAGTGAGGAAATCAAATGGAGAGACAGGTGTATCCTGGAGAATTTTATCGACATTTTAAAAATAAATTATATCAGATTCTGGCAGTGGCAACCCATTCTGAGACGGGAGAGAAGATGGTGGTTTATCAGGCTCTTTATGGGGATTTTGGTGTTTATGTAAGGCCTTATGAAATGTTTGTAAGCGCTGTAGATCGGGAAAAATACCCGGAAGTGACTCAGGAATACCGGTTTGAGCGAGTGGAGCTGGCGGCCGCAGCTGGAGAATCAGGTGACAGGGACAGAGCAGGAGGTTTTGGCAATTTCGCTGAAGCTGGTTCATATCTGCACGGGGAAGTGATGGCAACCGGATCTGACGAATCGCAAAAAAACAGTATCAGAGCTAATTCCACAAGCAGATTTGAGGAAGAAGTCAGGACTCAGGAACCTGTGCAGAAGTTGTATGAACCAAGTCCGGCATTTCTCAAATTTCTGGATGCAGATACTTATGAGGAGCGGATGGAGTGTCTTTCTGCCATGGCACGGACGGCACAGCAAAGGGATTTAGACAGTCTTTATCTGGTGCTTGATATGAAGCCGGAAACAGGTACGATTCCAGAACAGGTCCAAGCGATTGGAAGATTTCTGACCCTCCAGAACAGGTTTGACGGAAAACGGCTTAGATAGGAGAAAGGGACGGAAAAATGTTTAATATAGAGGATGAACTGAAGAAGCTGCCGTCTCAGCCTGGGGTTTATCTGATGCACGACGCTAAGGACGAGATTATTTATGTGGGAAAGGCTGTCAGCCTGAAAAACCGGGTGCGGCAGTATTTTCAGAGCAGCCGCAATAAGAGTGCGAAGATTGAGCAGATGGTTTCGCGGATTGCCCGGTTTGAGTACATTGTGACAGATTCGGAGATGGAGGCTCTGGTTCTGGAATGTAATCTGATTAAGGAGCATCAGCCCCGATATAATACCATGCTGAAGGATGACAAGGCATATCCGTATATTAAGGTAACTGTTGGGGAGGATTTCCCACGGGTGATGCTTGCAAGAACCATGAAAAAGGATAAAAACCGATATTTTGGCCCCTATACCAGTGCTGGGGCGGTGAAGGATACCATTGATTTGATACACAAGCTGTATAAAATCAGAACCTGCAGCAGGAATCTGCCCCGAGATACGGGAAAAGAGCGCCCTTGTCTGAATTATCACATTAAACAGTGCGATGCCCCCTGTCAGGGATATATTTCTAAAGAAGAGTACGGAGAAAATATCAGACAGGTTTTGGAGTTTTTAAATGGCCGTTATGACGGTGTTTTAAAAAATCTGGAAGAAAAAATGAAAGCAGCTTCCGATGCTATGGATTTTGAAAAGGCCATCGAGTACCGGGATTTGCTAAGCAGTGTGAAAAAGGTGGCTCAGAAGCAGAAGATTACCAGCAGCAATATGGAGGATCGAGATATTATTGCTATGGCCCGGGATGATATGGACGCAGTAGTTCAGGTATTCTTTGTCCGGGAGGGAAAGCTGATTGGACGGGATCATTTCCGTATGTCTGTGGCAACTGCGGAGACAAAGGGACAGATTCTTTCCAGCTTTGTAAAGCAGTTTTATGCAGGAACTCCATTTTTGCCCAAGGAGCTGTGGGTGCAGTATGAGCTGGAGGATATGGAGCTGATTGGCCAGTGGCTCAGCGCCAGAAAGGGTCAGAAGGTTCGCATTACGGTTCCGAAGAAAGGCGATAAGGAGCGGCTGGTGGAGCTGGCGGAGAAGAATGCGGCTCTTGTGTTGATTCAGGACAATGAAAGGAATAAACGGGAAGAGATGCGGACCATAGGAGCTATGAATCAGGTGGCTCAGTGGCTGGGGCTGGAGAATGTCCGCAGAATGGAGGCCTTTGATATTTCCAATATTTCCGGATACGAATCTGTAGGCTCTATGGTGGTCTTTGAAAATGGAAGGCCAAAACGCAGCGATTATCGGAAATTCCGCATTAAGACGGTAATAGGACCCAATGATTATGCTTCTATGAAGGAGGTGCTTACCAGACGGTTTACTCATGGTATGGAGGAACAGAAACAGCTGAAAAATCAGGGAGTGGAAAAAGAGTTTGGAAGCTTTACCAGATTTCCGGATCTTCTGATGATGGATGGCGGAAAGGGGCAGGTGAATATTGCTCTGGAGGTGATGGAGCAGCTGGGGCTTTCGATTCCGGTCTGCGGTATGGTGAAGGATGATAATCACAGGACAAGAGGTCTTTATTATCAGAATGAGGAGATTTCGATCGATCGTCATTCAGAGGGATTTCGTCTGATCACCAGAATTCAGGATGAGGCCCATAGGTTTGCAATTGAGTATCACCGCAGTTTGAGAAGCAAAAGCCAGGTAAGGTCGATTCTGGATGAGATTCCGGGAATTGGGGATACGAGGAGAAAGTCTCTGATGAGAAGTTTTCAGTCTCTGGACGCGGTGCGGGAGGCCTCGGTTGAGGAGCTTTGCCAGGTGCCTGGTATGAACCGGGCAGCAGCGGAAAGTGTGTACCAGTTTTTCCGCAGGAAAGAAAAAGGGGATACCGTGATTGTGGATGACATTTCCCCGCGGATATGATAGTATGAAAGAATGTTAGGACATAGAGGAAAAGGAGTGGAAGCGATGTACGGAGTTACGATTACAGAATTGATTAATAAGATGAATCTGAAAAATATTCTTCCGGAAATTGATACAGATAAGGTTGTGCTGTCTCATCCGGATGTAAACCGTCCGGCACTGCAGCTGGCAGGTTTCTTCGATCATTTTGATCGGGAAAGAGTACAGATTATTGGTTTTGTGGAGCAGGAGTATATTAAGACGCTGCCCAGGGACAGGAAGATTGCCATGTATGAAAGACTGCTATCCAGCGAAATTCCCTGTGTGCTCTACAGCCGCTCCCAGATGCCTGATGAAGATATGAAGGATCTCTGTCTTCACTATCAGGTTCCTTGTATGGTTTCCGACAAGAGCACATCTGATTTGATGGCAGAGGTGATTCGCTGGCTGAAGGTAAAGATGGCGCCCTGCATCAGCATTCACGGCGTACTGGTAGACGTATTTGGTGAGGGCGTTTTGATTATGGGCGAGAGTGGTATTGGAAAAAGTGAGGCTGCTTTGGAGCTGATTAAGCGTGGACACCGCCTGGTTACAGATGATGTTGTGGAGATCCGCAAGGTCAGCGATGAGACTCTGGTGGGAAGCGCGCCGGATATTACCAAGCATTTTATTGAGCTGCGAGGAATCGGCATTATTGATGTAAAAGCGCTGTTTGGTGTAGAAAGCGTGAAGGATACTCAGAATATCGACATGGTAATTAAGCTGGAGGACTGGGATAAGGATAAGGAATACGATCGTCTGGGACTGGAGGATCAGTATACGGAATTTTTGGGAAATAAGGTTGTATGCCACAATATTCCCATCCGTCCGGGCCGAAACCTGGCAATTATCGTAGAGTCTGCGGCTGTCAACTATCGCCAGAAGAAGATGGGCTATAATGCAGCCAAGGAACTGTACAATCGTGTACAGGCAAATCTGGGAAGACCTCAGATTTAAAAGAAAATTTCCGGTTCTGCCGGGAAAATCAGGAAGTAAATGAGGAGTCAGATGAAGAATTTTACAGAAAAACTTTGCCGGATTTTGCCGGAAGAGCAGGTGCATGAGAATGAGCCTATGAGCCGCCGCACGACCTTCCGTGCAGGAGGAGCGGCTGACTGGCTGGTGGAGCCGGATACAGAGGGGCAGCTGGCGGAGATAATCCGCCTTTGCAGGGAGCAGCAGGTTCCGTGGTATATTCTGGGAAATGGAAGCAATCTTCTGGTAGGAGATAAGGGATTTCACGGTGTAATGATTGTTCTGGGAAAAAACTGGAATCAGGTTGAGATTACAGGACAGACCATTCGGGCAGGCGCAGGCGCTCTGCTTTATACAGTGGCAAAGCAGGCCCTTGCAGCATCCCTGACAGGACTGGAGTTTGCATCAGGAATTCCTGGCACCATTGGAGGCGCTGTGGTGATGAATGCAGGCGCTTATGGCGGGGAAATGTGTCAGGTTCTGACGCGGGTCCGAGTTATGACAGGGGACGGTCAGGTGAAAATTCTGGATGCGTCGGAGCTGGAGCTGGGATATCGGACCAGCTGCATTCTTTCCCGGGGCTATATAATTTTGGAGGCAGAGCTTTTGCTGGAGATGGGCAGCCAGGAGGAAATACGGAGCCAGATGCAGGACTATGCAGGACGGAGACGGGAAAAGCAGCCCCTGGAGTACCCCAGCGCGGGCAGTACTTTTAAACGGCCTGCGGGATATTTTGCAGGAAAGCTGATTGATGAGGCCGGCCTGCGGGGATTTGGAGTAGGCGGCGCTCAGGTATCAGAAAAGCATTGTGGATTTGTGATTAATCGGGGCGGCGCTACGGCAGCGGATATTGTGGAGCTGTGCCGCCAGGTGAAGGAGCGGGTTTTCCAGAATTCCGGCGTGGAGCTGGAGCTGGAGGTAAAGCTTCTGGGAGAATTCTAAAACGGAGGAGAAAGCCATGAAGCTGGTCATTGTAACGGGCATGTCCGGCGCAGGAAAGACCATTGCCCTGAAAATACTGGAGGATCTGGGATTTTATTGTGTAGATAATCTGCCGATTCCTCTGATGGAGCCGTTTGCTGATCTGGCTATGCGGCAGTCATCCGCACATGAGAAAGTGGCTCTGGGAATTGATATTCGCAGCGGAGAGGATCTTCCCCGGTTCCGGCAGATTCTGGAACAGTGGAAATCTGGTTCCCTTCCCTGCGAGGTGCTGTTTCTGGATTGCAGCGATGAAACTTTGATTAAGCGTTATAAGGAAACCCGTCGTTCTCATCCTCTGGCAGGAAAGGGTCGTGTAGATGCTGGAATTCAGACAGAACGCAGCCGGCTGGATTTTTTAAAGAAAGAAGCGGATATTATTATTGATACCAGTCAGCTTCTTACCAGAGAGCTGCGCCAGGAACTGGAGAAAATATTTGTTGATAACCAGAATTATCAGAATTTGTTTGTAACTGTGTTGTCCTTTGGTTTTAAATATGGGATTCCAGTGGATGCAGATTTGGTATTTGATGTGAGATTTCTGCCCAACCCTTATTATGAGGAAAGTCTGAGAAGTCACACAGGGCAGGAAGCAGAAGTGCAGGCCTATGTTCATCAGGGAGGAACGGCAGAGCTCTTTTTGGGAAAGCTGTACGATATGCTGGAGTTTCTGATTCCCAATTACGTTCAGGAGGGAAAGAATCAGCTGGTCATTGCCATTGGATGTACTGGCGGAAAACACCGTTCTGTGACGATTGCAGAGGCCGTTTACCAGTATTTAAGCGGACACAGGGAGCTGGGGCTGAAGCTGGAGCACAGGGACATTGAGAAGGACAGAATACGAAAAAAATAAGCATCTGAGGTGGGAAATGTCATTTTCTTCAAGAGTTAAGGAGGAATTATCCCGGCAGCTTAGTCCTGCCAGACACTGCCAGATTGCTGAAATTGCGGCGATTATCAGTCTGTGCGGCAGGATTCAGATATCGGAAAACGAACGGTATCGGATTAAAATCAGCACGGAAAATGCGGCAGTTGCAAGAAAGTACTTTACATTATTGAAAAAAACATTTAATATAAGTACTGATGTTTCTATTCGCCAGGGGGCAGAAGGCCATCGGCTTCGTACCTACACGGTAGGGGTCAGCCGGCATGAAGACGCAATGCGGGTTCTTCAGGCCACCAAGCTGATTGACAGGTATGGGGAGATTGAAGAAAATCTGTCTCTGGCTCAGAATGTGGTAATTATGCAGAGCTGCTGCAAGCGGGCTTTTATCCGCGGAGCATTTCTGGCCTCCGGTTCTATCAGCGATCCGGAGAAATTCTATCATTTTGAAATTGTCTGCGCTGCTGAGGCCAAGGCAGTTCAGCTTCAGGGATTGATTCTTGCATTTGGTCTGGACGCCAAGATTGTACAGAGAAAGAAGTACTATGTGGTTTATATTAAAGAGGGCAGCCAGATTGTAGACATCCTGAACGTAATGGAAGCGCCTGTGTCCTTAATGGAACTGGAAAATATCCGGATTCTCAAGGAAATGCGCGGAAGCGTAAATCGACAGGTCAATTGTGAGACAGCCAATATCAATAAGACAGTATCGGCTGCAGTAAAACAGATGAAGGATATTACTTTCATCCGGGACAAAATTGGCTTTGACAAGCTGCCGGAAAATCTCAGTGAGATTGCGCAGCTGCGCCTGTTAAAGCCAGAAGCAACACTAAAAGAGCTTGGAGAGGCTCTGGATCCGCCGGTTGGCAAATCCGGCGTAAATCACAGGCTCAGGAAGCTGGGAGAGCTGGCCCAAAAGCTAAGAGAGCAGTATCCAGGCAATGAAGCATAATACATGCTTTCAGAAATGAGGAGGATAATTATGGTAAAGAAAGCAATTACGATTGGACTCGCATCCGGACTTGAGGCAAGACCGGTGGCCATGCTGGTGCAGATTGCAAGCCAGTATGACAGCCTGATTTATGTAGAGAGCGAGAATGCGCGCGTGAATGCCAAGAGTATTATGGGTATGATGACACTGGGACTTGATGTGGGAGAGACCGTGGTTGTCAGCGCAGACGGAAGTGATGAGGAGAAGGCGATTGCAGAGATCGAGCAGTATTTGAGCAATCGGTAATCCCCACTCGAAATTGTTTATGAAGTGATAGATGAAAATGGGCAGGATTTCTGGAAATCAGAAATACCTGCCCTTTGTCCATTCTGGAAACAGTGGAAAAAAACTTTATTTCCAGATATAATGAAAGGTAACAGCTCAGCCGGACAAGAAAAAGCAAGACTGAACTGTTACAATAAAAGGGATCACAGCCCTGCCGAAAGAAAAGGGCAGCGGCCTGAAGGCGAGTCAAGAGCAGACAGTCGAAAGAGAGGCGGAAAGAACGGCTGAAAAGACAGCCGAACAGGATGCGAAGCAGAGCGCTGAAAATAAAATAGAAAGGAAGAAAAGCTGTGGCATTTACACATTTGCATGTCCATACAGAGTACAGCCTGCTGGACGGCTCCTGTAAAATTAAGGAGCTGGCAGCCCGTGCAAAGGAACTGGGAATGGACAGTTTGGCAATTACCGATCATGGTGCCATGTACGGTGTGATTGATTTTTACAGGGCAGCAAAAGAGGTGGGAATCAAGCCCATTATTGGGTGCGAGGTCTATGTATCTCCTGGCTCCCGTTTTGATCGGGAGACGGCAAGCGGCGAGGATCGGTATTACCATCTGGTTTTGCTGGCTGAGAATGATCAGGGATATCACAATCTGATGAAGATTGTGTCAAAAGGCTATGTGGAAGGCTTTTACTATAAGCCCAGAGTGGATTATGAGGTTCTGGAAACCTTCCATGAAGGCGTGATTGCCCTGTCGGCCTGTCTGGCCGGCGAAGTGCAGAGATATCTGGGAAGGGGGATGTATGAAGAAGCGTGCCGTTCGGCCCTTCATTATGAAACTATATTTGGAAAGGGAAACTTTTTCCTGGAGCTTCAGGATCATGGAATTCCCATGCAGAAAACAGTAAATCAGGGACTTCTGCGCATGAGCCGGGAGTTGGGAATCGATCTGGTAGCAACCAATGATATTCATTATATTCTGGCAGAGGATGCGGTTCCTCATGACATTCTGCTTTGTATCCAGACGGGAAAAAGAGTGACGGATGAAAACAGAATGCGTTATGAAGGCGGACAGTATTACTGCAAATCCGAGGAAGAAATGCGGGCACTGTTTCCCTATGCTCAGGAGGCGATTGATAATACGCACAAGATTGCACAGCGTTGCAACGTGGAAATTGAATTTGGCGTAACCAAGCTGCCCAAATACGAAGTACCGGAGGGATATGATTCCTGGGGATATTTAAACAAGCTGTGTCTGGACGGCATGGCAAAGCGGTATCCCAAGGATGACGGAACCTTAAAAAAGCGCCTGGAATATGAGCTTGATGTCATTCATAACATGGGATATGTAGACTATTTCCTGATTGTGTGGGATTTCATTCATTTTGCCAGATCCCACAATATTATGGTAGGGCCGGGGCGTGGTTCGGCAGCAGGAAGCATTGTAGCCTACTGTCTGGAAATTACAAACATTGACCCTATTCGCTATGATCTTCTATTTGAACGCTTTTTGAATCCAGAGCGTGTATCCATGCCGGATATTGATATAGATTTCTGCTTTGAACGGAGGCAGGAAGTGATTGATTATGTGGTGGAAAAATACGGCAAGGATCAGGTAGTACAGATTGTTACTTTTGGTACTATGGCAGCCAAGGGAGTAGTCCGGGATGTAGGACGTGTTCTGGATATGCCCTACGCCCGCTGCGATGCTATTGCAAAGATGATTCCAACGGATCTGGGAATGACTCTGGAGAAGGCATTGAAACAAAATCCAGAGCTTCGGGAAGCCTATCAGCAGGATGATGAGGTCAAGTATCTGATTGATATGGCAATGCGCCTGGAGGGACTTCCCAGACACACCTCTATGCATGCGGCAGGCGTGGTAATTGGTCAGCGGGCTATGGATGAGTTTGTTCCCTTATCCAGAGCGGCAGATGGAACCATTACCACCCAGTTTACCATGACAACTTTGGAAGAGCTGGGGCTGTTGAAGATGGATTTTCTGGGTCTTCGAACTCTGACTGTGATTCAGAATGCGGCAGAGCAGGTGGAGAGAGGATATGGCATTCACCTGGACATGGAAACAATTGATTATAATGATAAGAACGTTCTGGCATCCATTGGCACGGGAAAATGTGATGGAATCTTTCAGCTGGAAAGTTCTGGAATGAAAAGCTTTATGAAAGAGCTGAAGCCGGAAAATCTGGAGGATGTCATTGCGGGAATTTCTCTGTATCGTCCGGGACCTATGGATTTCATTCCCCGATATCTCAAGGGAAAAAATGATCGCTCATCGATTACCTATGACTGTCCGCAGCTGGAATTTATTCTGGGGCCTACCTACGGGTGTATTGTGTATCAGGAGCAGGTAATGCAGATTGTTCGGGATCTGGCAGGCTATACCATGGGACGAAGCGATTTGGTGCGCCGTGCCATGTCAAAGAAAAAGGCTGCTGTTATGGAAAAGGAGCGTAAGAATTTTGTCTACGGAAATGAGGAAGAAGGGGTAAAGGGCTGTATTAACAATGGAATCAGCGAGAAAACAGCCAACCATATCTATGACGAAATGATCGATTTTGCGAAATATGCGTTTAACAAGTCCCATGCAGCCTGCTACGCAGTGGTGGCATATCAGACAGCATATTTGAAATATTATTATCCCAGGGAATTTATGGCAGCTCTGATGACGTCGGTGATGGACAATATTACCAAGGTGTCAGAATATATTTTAAGCTGCCGCCAGATGGGAATTGCCATTCTTCCTCCGGATATCAATGAAGGGCAGAGCGGATTTTCCGTGTCCGGCGGAGCCATTCGCTATGGTCTTTCTGCAATTAAAAGTATAGGACGAAATGTAGTGGATGCGATTATCCGGGAACGGGAGGCAAATGGTCTTTTTGTATCAATGGATGATTTTGTAGAGAGAATGACAAATAAAGAGATCAACAAACGAACCGTGGAAAGCTTTATCAAATCAGGAGCGCTGGATTCCATGCCAGGAAACCGGCGGCAGAAGACGATGATTGCGCCGGAACTGCTGGAACAGAAAAATAAGGAACGGAAGAATGCCATGGAAGGCCAGATGAGTCTTTTTGATTTTGCTTCTGAGGAAGAAAAACAGCAGTTCCAGATTACCATGCCCAATGTGCCGGAGTTTCCAAGAGAGGAGCTGTTGGCCTTTGAAAAGGAAATGCTGGGGATCTATGTCAGCGGCCATCCGTTGGACTCCTATCTGGAAACCTGGAAAAACAGCATAACAGCAAAGACTACAGATTTTATAGTAGATGAGGAAACAGGCAGGGCTGCAGCCACTGATGGAGAGAGAGTCATTATAGGAGGAATGATTTCCGGAAAGGTAGTAAAGACTACAAAAACGGGAAAAATGATGGCCTTTGTTACGGTTGAAGATATGGTAGGCTCTGTAGAAGTGCTGGTATTTCCGAAAGATTTTGAGAATAACAGGAGTTTTCTCAATGAAGATGAGCGGGTGTTTATCCGGGGAAGAGCTTCTATAGGCGATGAGCCGGTGGGAAAGGTGATCTGTGAGCAGGTAATTCCTTTTGATGCGGTTCCAAAGGAACTGTGGATAAAGTTTTCTGATAAAGCGGAATATGATCAAAAGGGTCCGGAAATCCTGGAAGCATTGAAACAGTCAGAGGGAAATGACACAGTTATTATTTATCTGGAGAAGGAACGTGCAAAAAAAATCCTGCCTCCTGCCTGGAAAATCTGTGCAAATGAGACAATAATGGAGTTTTTAGAAAAACTTGTTGGTGAAAAAAATATCAAACTTGTAGAAAAGGGATTGAAAAGATAGGAAAAATGATATAGAATACTTCTGAATTGTATTTTGAGGAAAACAATTCCAATCCGGGAAATCGTACCGGTCTGAGACATAACAGAAAGAGACAAAAAGAAAAGGTAAAGTGCAGGCAGCAGAAAGCGGCGTGCAGGAATAAACAGCAGGCAGCAACAGGCAGCATGCAGAAATAAACAGCAGGCGCTGACAGCGCGACAGGAGGAAATAACCATGGCAAAACAGGTAAAAACAATAGGTGTTCTGACAAGCGGCGGTGATGCTCCGGGTATGAATGCGGCTATTCGTGCGGTAGTTCGCACGGCTATCAATAAAGGCATGAAGGTAAAGGGAATTATGCGCGGCTATGCGGGACTTCTTCAGGAAGAGATCGTAGATATGGAGAGCACCAGTGTTTCCAATATCATTTACCGCGGAGGAACAATTTTATATACCGCAAGATGTGCAGAGTTTACTACTCCAGAGGGACAGCAGGCAGGCGCAGAGATTTGCCGTAAGCATGGGATTGACGGTATTGTGGTAATCGGTGGCGACGGTTCCTTCCGCGGTGCAGGAAAGCTGGCTGCTCTGGGAATCAATACCATCGGCGTGCCGGGAACCATCGACCTGGATGTAGCATGTACCGAGTATACTATTGGTTTTGATACAGCAGTCAATACGGCAATGGAAGCGATTGACCGGGTTCGTGATACTTCTACCTCCCATGAGCGCTGCAGTATCATCGAGGTTATGGGACGTAATGCAGGATATATTGCTCTGTGGTGCGGCATCGCCAACGGTGCAGAGGATATTCTTCTTCCAGAGCGGTATGACGGCGATGAGCAGACGCTGATCAATAAAATCATTGCGAACCGTAAGAGCGGAAAGAAGCATAATATCATCATCAATGCAGAGGGAATCGGTCACTCTACCTCTATGGCAAGACGAATCGAGGCAGCTACAGGAATTGAGACGAGAGCAACTATTTTAGGACACATGCAGCGAGGCGGCACCCCGACCTGTAAAGACCGGGTTTTTGCCTCTATTATGGGTGCAAAGGCAGCAGAGCTTCTTTGCGAGGGCAAGAGCAACCGCGTTGTGGCTTACCGTGACGGTCAGTATATCGATTTGGACATTCAGGAAGCACTTCAGATGAAGAAGGATATTTCGGAGGAACAGTACGAGATCGCCAAGATGCTGGTAAAATAACAGCCAAGGAGAATGTCTGGGAAGGACAGAAAACAGCTTGGAACAGGAAACTAAAGGCCCGGTGGGAATCAGCCACCGGGCATTCTTCGGCTTTGCGGCCTGGAAAAGTATTTTTATGGGTCTGCAGGGAAGCGGAAAAGATGAGAAAGGACGTCTGAAAAAGGAGAGAGCAGAATGCCGGAAAACGGAGAAACAACAGTACTTTGTGGTTCTAACAGTTATGAAAGAAAGTATTATTTTAATGAAGACTTTGAAAGTCTTCCAGATGCGGTGAAGCGTCAGCTTCAGGTTATGTGTGTCTGGTTTACAGAGGAATGTGGAGGGATCCTGACACTGGAATTTACAGAAGACGGAACTCTGGAATTTAAACATACCACATCAGAGTATGACGGATATTATGACGAAATCGGGGCAGATTTAAAAATTAAGCAGATGAGAAGAGAGGGGCAGGAATTTCTGCAGGCCCTGGAGACCTATTACCGAGTGTTTTTCCTGGGAGAACGCCCGGAGAGCGAGGAGGTATGATGGCAGAGGACAGAAGTCCCAAGAAGGATCTGCAAAGCAGTGAGACATCAGGAAGGACAGGAAAACGCAGGCTTCGAATAGGAAATGTAGAGCTGGACAATAACCTGGTTCTGGCGCCGATGGCTGGAGTGACGGATCTTCCGTTTCGAATTCTCTGTAAGGAACAAGGCTGTGGTCTGCTCTGCACAGAAATGGTAAGTGCAAAGGCGATTCTTTATAAAAACCGCAATACCAGAGAGCTTTTGGAAGTAACTCCGGGAGAACGTCCGGTTTCGGTACAGCTTTTTGGTTCTGATCCGGAAATTGTCAGTGATATGGCGCACTTGATCGAAGACGGCCCCTTTGATATCATTGATTTTAATATGGGCTGCCCTGTTCCAAAGGTGGTTAACAACGGAGAGGGTTCTGCTTTGATGCGCAGTCCGAAGCTTGCAGAAAAAATATTTACAGCTCTTATAAAAAAAGTACACAAGCCTGTTACAGTCAAGTTCCGGAAAGGCTTTGATGATTCCTCTGTGAATGCAGTAGAAATTGCAAAAATCGCAGAAGCCTGCGGTATGGCCGCTGTGGCAGTCCACGGAAGAACAAGAGAACAGTTCTATGCGGGAAAGGCGGACTGGGAGATTATCCGTCAGGTGAAGGAGGCTGTGAGGATTCCAGTTATTGGAAACGGTGATATTTTTACACCTGAGGATGGAAAACGGATGCTTCAGGAAACAGGATGTGACGGTCTGATGATAGCCCGGGGAGCCAGAGGAAATCCCTGGCTGTTTCACAGACTGAATCATTATCTGGATACAGGGGAGCTTCTTCCAGAGCCGGACTGCAGGGAGATTGGCGGAATGATTTACCGACATGCCCAGATGCAGACGGAAAGAAAGGGAGAAAACCTTGGAATGAAGGAAATGCGCAAGCATATTGCCTGGTATACAGCAGGGCTTCGCCACTCAGCAGGAATACGGCGTCAGTGCAATACGCTGGAGACATTGGAGGAGCTTCGGAATATGCTGGAGGAGCATGGAATGCTGCCGGAGGAGTTTTAAAACAGTGACAGAATGAGGCGGCTGGCCGGAGGGCATATCACGGAGGGGAAGAATGCGTTCTGCCCTTGAAAACAGGGGCTTTCCGGTTCTTGACAACTGATTGCCTTTGGGATATAATGTTTGGAATGCAGCGTTGCGGAACTGAGGGGATAGATAGGCTTATCAGAAGGGATACAGAGTTCTACAGCTCCGCAGCAGGTTAGTAAAAAGGAAGGAAATGAGCATCATGGCAGAGAAGAAACACATTTTAACATATGCAGGACTGAAGCAGTATGAGGATGAACTGCAGGATCTGAAGGTGAACCGTCGTCGTGAGGTGGCACAGAAAATCAAAGAAGCGCGTGAGCAGGGCGATTTATCTGAGAACGCTGAGTATGATGCAGCAAAGGATGAGCAGCGTGACATTGAACTGCGTATTGAGGAGCTGGAGAAGCTTCTGAAGAATGCAGAGGTTGTAGATGAGGACGAAATTGATCTGGATAAGATCAGCATTGGCTGTAAAGTTCGTGTATATGATGTGGACTTTGATGAGGAAATGGAGTTCCGTATTGTAGGCTCCACTGAGGCAAACAGCCTGCAGAATAAGATTTCTAACGAGTCTCCTGTAGGTCAGGCTCTTATGGGTAAAAAGGCGGGAGATGTGGTTGATGTGGAGACTCAGGCCGGAGTGATCCAGTATAAAGTCCTGGAAATTCAGAGAGTATCATAATCCAATTAGAACGAAGGAGTAAAGAAAAACATGGCAGAGCAGAATCAGAAGAAGCAGCAGGAGCCGGATCTGAATCAGCTGTTAAAGGTTCGCCGGGAGAAGTTAGCAGAGCTTCAGGCAGCCGGAAAGGATCCGTTCCAGATTACCAAATATGATGTAACTGTACACAGCACTGATGTAAAGGAAGATTACAGTCAGTGGGAAGGCAAAGAGGTTTCCATTGCAGGACGTATGATGTCCAAGCGTGTTATGGGAAAGGCCTCTTTCTGCAACGTTCAGGATCTGAAGGGCGATATCCAGTGCTACGTAGCTAGAGACGATCTGGGGGAAGAAGCTTATAAGGAATTCAAACGCATGGATATTGGTGATATCATCGGCGTGAAAGGTATTGTTTTCACTACGAAGATGGGAGAGATTTCTATTCATGCCCACAGCATAACACTGCTTTCCAAGAGTCTGCAGGTTCTGCCGGAGAAGTATCACGGATTGACCAATACAGATATGCGGTATCGCCAGAGATATACGGATCTGATTATGAATGAGGATGTACGCAAAACCTTTGTAATGCGTTCCAAAATCATCAGCTGCATCCGCCGTTATCTGGACGGACAGGGCTTTTTGGAGGTTGAGACTCCTATGCTGGTATCCAATGCAGGAGGAGCCGCTGCAAGACCGTTTGAGACCCATTACAATGCATTAGATGAAGATGTAAAGCTGCGTATTTCTCTGGAGCTTTACTTAAAGCGTCTGATCGTAGGCGGTATGGAGCGCGTATATGAGATTGGACGTGTATTCCGTAATGAGGGACTGGATACCCGCCACAATCCGGAATTTACCCTGATGGAGCTGTATCAGGCATATACCGATTATAATGGAATGATGGATCTGACAGAGAATATGTTCCGGCATGTGGCTCAGGAGGTATGTGGCACCACCTTAATTCCCTATGCAGATGTAGAGATCGATCTGGGCAAGCCCTTTGAGCGTCTGACCATGATTGATGCAATTAAGAAATATACCGGCATTGACTTTAATGAAATTGCTACTACGGAAGAGGCAAAGAAGCTGGCTGATGAGAAAGAGATTCACTATGAAAAGCGTCATGTGCGCGGTGACATCATCAACCTGTTCTTTGAAGAATTTGTAGAGGAGCATCTGATTCAGCCGACCTTTATTATGGATCATCCGGTAGAGGTTTCCCCGCTGACAAAGAGAAAGCCGGATAAGCCGGAGCAGGTAGAACGTTTTGAGCTGTTTATCTACGGCCGTGAAATGTGTAACGCTTATTCAGAGTTAAACGATCCTATCGATCAGAGAGAGCGCTTTAAGGCACAGGAGGCAGCTTTAGCTGCAGGTGATGAAGAAGCCAACACAACGGACGAGGACTTTATGAACGCTCTGGAGATTGGTATGCCTCCTACAGGCGGTATTGGATACGGTATTGACCGTCTGGTTATGCTTTTAACCAACAGCCCGGCTATCCGTGATGTGTTACTGTTCCCGACAATGAAGTCCTTAGACGCAAAGAAGAACGACAGCAAGGCAGAGAAGGCTGCACCTTCCGTTGCAGCACCGGCTGCAAGTGTGTCCGCAGCAAGCGCACAGCTTGACCTTTCCAAGGTAAAGATTGAGCCTCTGTTTGAGGAGTTTGTAGACTTTGATACCTTTGCAAAATCTGATTTCAGAGTGGTTAAGATCGAAGCCTGCGAGGCAGTGCCGAAGTCCAAGAAGCTCCTGAAATTCACGCTGAATGACGGAACAGATCGGAAGCGCACTATTTTAAGCGGTATTCACGAGTATTACGAGCCGGAAGAGCTGGTTGGTAAGACCTGTGTAGCTATCACAAACCTGCCGACCAGAATGATGATGGGCATTCCGTCTGAAGGTATGCTGATTTCTGCAGTGTATGAGTATAACGGACGGGAAGGCTTAAATCTTCTGATGCTGGATGATGTGATTCCGGCAGGAGCGAAGCTGTACTAAAGACAAGAAAATTCATAGACTTTTATGATTTTGCAGAGTGTTTGACATCAAATTGACATCAAATTTATGTCACTTGGTGGACTAACATGGACTGACAAGGGATGCATCAGAAATTAGAACCTTACAAAACTTAATAGTTAATGCTATTAAAAGGACATTTTCCAATAAAACGGAGAGTGTCCTTTTTCTGTTGTTATGGTTAAAAACAAAATCAAAAAATAACATAACTGTCTTGGCAATCTTGATCTTGGAGCTGGATCGTAGCCCCCACAAAGCGCTATGACGCTTAACGAGGAACTCCTAAAGCTTCGCCAGCAGGTAAAGAAACTAGAAAAAGAAAACCACCAAATTCTTGAGGAAAATGTGTCAACTAATCTTGACAAAATCAATTTCTTTTTATTTAAATATGAAATATAATATAAGTCATAGGGAAATATAGTGGTAAATGGAATTTGTCAGACACTGTCTGACAAATTCGGAAAGGATATATTATGTATGACTTAGAGCAGACAAATATGCTTCAGCCATTAGTAGAAGGCAATACCCTTTAACTGTCAATAATGTGCATTATCATGTGGATTTGGTGTTTTATCATAGAATTTTGAAATGTTTTGTGCTGATTGATTTAAAGAAAAATTCTGTACAGCATATAGACATCGGTCAGATGAATATGTATATGGGATATTTTGCAAAGGAAGAAAATATGGCGGATGATAACCCACCAATCGGCATTATTCTAAGCCATAACAAAGATGAATTACTTGTGGAATATGCTACTTATGGTATGGACAGTAATCTGTTTGTTTCAAAATATGAATTGTATCTACCAAACCGTAGTGAACTTCAAAAATTAGTGAATAATATTTTGGAGCAGGATACTAAAAAGGAAGAGAAAGAAGCGGAATAAAAAAGTAATTTAAGAAATCCGAAAAATGAATAGGTATATTGAAAAAGACAATCAGAAATGGTTGTCTTTTTTGCGTGGAAAAAAGAAAGGATGAATGATCATGACAGATAACAATACTGTTTATATGAGTGAAAAGCAAAAAGTCAAAGAGATTACAGACAAGCTGGAAGCCAGCTTTACCGGGATGCGATTCATCAGTACGGCATACAGCAAAGTATGAACAGCGCAGGCGGCAGATGCCACGATAATGCCCGCTTTGAAAGTCTGTGGGTAAGGATGAAATCAGAACTGCTGTATGGCCGTTATGATACAGAAAAAAGAACCACGGATGAACTCAAGACGATCATCTGGAGATATTTCATCAGTTATTGGAATAACCGAAGAATCTGCTCCGTCAATGTTTTTCATGAATCTTGAGGGGCATCATCAGATGGTGGATCATAATCTGATATGCTTTGAATCCATCTCCGGACTGCAGAGCGTCCAGATATTTTCTGTGCTCATCCATAGTACCCTGAATCCGTCCTTCAACAGCCAGAGCATCCTTGGAGGTGAGCTGGATCAGATAAAGCAGACGCTGAAAAATTTGATTAAATTCGTCATTTTCCATGTAATTGACCAGAAGAAGATGGAACTGGTGATCGTAGTGGATGAAGGATTCCAGTTGATCTTCCTGATTGAGTGTCCGTTCCATACAGGAAAGAGTTTGTCTCAGGTTGTGGAGAAGCTGACGTCCTTTTTCTGTAGCAATCTGCAAAGCGATTTGATTGGTGCAGAAGCCCTCAATCGCACAGCGGATTTCGATGCTGTCCTTCATATCCTTTTCATTCAGCTGTCGGATCATAAATCCCTTGCTTGGAATAATCGTAATATAGCCATCCTGGCTCAGGCACTGAAGCGCTTCCCTCATGGGGGTGCGGGAAATACCGATCTGTGCAGAGAGCTTTGTCTCAGAGTAAAGACGGTTTGGTTCCAGAGTTCCGGATAAAATGCTGTTTTTAATGGTATCATATGCCTGTAGCTGCAGGAAGCTTTTTTCTTTCATAATATATCATTTCCTTAAATCGTTCTTAATAAATCCATCTTAAGTTAAAATCAGGATCCTGTCAAGAAAAAGACATGTTCGTTAAATGAAACTTGATGGGATATCATTTTTCGCCGTTCTGAAGAGCTATTTTTATTCAAAAATAGAGCTGGAAATCTTCAGCGGATGCCGGTCAACAAAATCAAAGGTGTCCTGGATATTTTCCTGAATGGTCAGTTCATCCAGCTTGCATAAAATTCCAATAAGATAAATGTGGTAATAGCAAAACTGGCGCAGAGTCATGATACCGGGATTTTCCTGATAGGTCTGAAACAGTCTGGAGCGGGCGGCCATATCAATGCGGGCTTTCATCTGGAGATCTGCTAAATCATAGGATTTATGGAAGTCCTTTTCGATATCTTCATAGATGCCGGATACAATCAGCAGTTTATGTTCCTGCCATTGCTGCTGCTGATCCTTGTGGTAAAATAATTCTATATTTCTCGGTGTGCTCATGATTTTTTCGTATGCGTAAGTATAGATAACACAGTGACGCCAGTAGTGGTTTTTGTATTCCTCAGGAAAAGAATCGATGTATTCTTTGATTTGAGAAAAAAGGTCGTCAATAAAAGTCTCCATAATCATAAATTTGTTTTTAAAATGATAGGTGATCGATCCCTTGGCAATATGCAGTTCATCTGCGACTTTCTGGAATGTGGTACCACTGTATCCATACTGGAGAAACATACGTCCAGTCACTTCTAAAATAGAGTCTTTCAGGTTTTTATTTTCTGTATCTTGTTCTTTCATAATCTCCCTTTACTTATGGCAAGTGCATTTATATTTAAAAGTCAGGACTCAAACAGTCTCCTAAAGTATATCATGTTCTGGTGTTTGGCGGAACATGAAAAAAGAAATTTTACAGGTTTCTTATAACTGGAGAATTCAAGTTTTTACCTGAAAAAAATTCATACTATATAAATATATGTTTGTACAATAAAATTTAAAGAAAAAATCGGGCGATTCATTAAAAAAAACGATATAAAATAAAATTAATAACGAAAAAATAAGAGGATAATTGAGAAAATATGTTGACTATCTATAAAATATAGGTTAAAATTTATACTGTACAAAACGCGTTTGTACAGTATGAGCTCAGCTGATTTATTTTTTTTAAAAAACTATGTTAAAAAATGAACGAAAAAAAGATAAAGACAAGGAGAAGGAGATGGTATGAGTACAGATATGAAAACATCAAATAAATACATGTCTCTGGCTGCGATTACGTTAGCATTTTCATTTACATTTTTGAGCAGGTATATCTGGAGTCCTCTTATGGCAGATGTTTCAGGAGAGTTTGGAATTAATGCTACACAGGCAGGGCTTTATATGTCTGCATTTTTTGCTGGTTATCTGGTCACTCAGATTCCGGGCGGAATTATGGCAGATCGGTATCAGCCAAAATATATTCTGATTGCATGCACGATACTGGGCGGTGCTATGACTGCACTGATGTCAAGAATTACCAGTTACGAAATGGGACTGGTGATCCGTGTAATTACCGGTATCAGCAGTGGCTGCGTTATGGCACAGTGCTCTAAAGTAGTTGCACTTACCTTTGCTCCGCAGGAGCGTGCATCAGCAATGGGAGTTGTACTGGCATCTCCGCCTTTCGGCATTACACTGGCACAGTCTCTGGGAGCTCCTTTAAATCAGGCTTTCGGATGGAGAACCACCTTTGTAATTGTAGGTGCTGTGGCAGTTGGCGTTGTTGCTTTACTGGCATTATTTGTAAAGCCTGTTGAAAAGAGTGTTCCTGCAGAAAAAACAGCAGGAGCAGCAGGAAGAGCTGTGGCTCAGACTGCAGCAGCAAAGCCTCAGGCTCAGGCAGGAATGCTGGAGGGTCTGGTTGGATTCTTTACGAACAAACAGCAGCTGCTGTTAGGTATCAGCGGTTTTATGTTTATGTTTGTTAGTGTAGGTTTTGCCACCTGGACAAACAAGTACGCTCAGAGTCTGGGCTGTACTCCGGTACAGGGCGGCATGATTATTACCTGCTACAGCATTGCCGGAATTATTGCATCCTGTCTGTCCGGAGGTCTTGCAAAGAAGATGCATATGAGTCATCGGAATTTCCTGATGCTGACCTTAACCGGTATGGGTGTAATGACAATTTTCTTCTCCATGCAGAGATCCTATATGGGATTACTTCTTGTGGGAATTATCTACGGCGCAGTTTCCTACCTGCCGTCAACCCATTACACCACCTCTGCAATGATGCTGGCAGGAGAGCGTTTTACAGCAACGGCTGCTTCTACTCAGAATTTGCTGTTCCAGATGGCAAGTCTGATTATGCCGATTGTAGTGGGACGTGTGATTGATGCTACCGGAAACTATTCTCTGATTTGGTATATTTTCCTGGGATGTACAGCTATTGCGGTACTTTTCAGCTTCTTTGTGAAGAACGATGAGCGGCCATAGACATAACATCTCGTGAAGAAAACCAAACCAGTGAAGGGTAAATTTGTCTAAGCTTAGGAAAGGAATGAGAGACAAGATGAAAGAAATTATTCAAAAAATCATTACTTTGAAGGTGAATGGAACTGAGTACGACATTAAAGTCGGCACCGGAAGAGATGATATGCCGGAGAGCGAGACCCTGGCTCATACATTAAGAGATCGCCTGGGACTGACCGGATTAAAAATCGGATGCGATCAGGGTGCGTGTGGATGCTGTACCGTTATTATGGACGGAAAAGCAGTTACCTCCTGCCTGACCCTGACCATGGATTGTGACGGCGCAGAGATTACTACGATTGAAGGACTGGCTGATCGGGCAACCGGAGAGCTGGACGGACTTCAGCAGGCTTTCCTGGATAACTGCGGTTATCAGTGCGGCTTCTGCATCCCCGGCGTTATCATGACTGCAAAAGCACTTTTAAATGAGAATCCGGAGCCTACAGAGGAAGAAGTAAGAGAAGCTCTGTCTGGAAACTACTGTCGCTGCGGCACTCATTATACTGCTGTTGAGTCCATTATGGCTTATGTGGAAAGCAATAAGAATAAGAAGGAGGAGCAGGGATGAAAGAGTTAAAATACGTAGGCAAGGAAACAGTTCGTCTGTTAGGTCCGCAGATCGTAACAGGAAAAGCAAAATATACTGGTGACTTCAAGCTGCCGGGTATGCAGTACGGAAAAATTTTGAGAAGTCCACATCCATATGCAAAAATTCTTTCCATTGATGTGGAAAAGGCAAAAGCATATCCGGGAGTATCTGCAGTTGTAACATGGAAGGATGTTGACAGAAACATCTATATTACCAATGGATTTACACCGCCGAAGCATCATCATATTATGGACGAGTATGTGCGCTTTATTGGAGATGCGGTTGCTCTGATTGTAGCAGAAACGGAAGATATTGCTCTGGAGGCAATGAAGCTGATTGATGTAAAATATGAGGTTCTGAAGCCGGTATTTACCATTGAAGAGGCTATGGCTCCGGATGCTCCTCAGCTGTATCCGGAATTCCCGGGAAACATTGCTCCCCATAAAAACAACCTGAACTTTGAGGTTGGTGATTTGGAAAAAGGCTTTGAAGAGTCTGATGTTATTGTAGAAGTAGATTCCTCTATTGACAGTGGTCAGAATGCACTTCCTGTAGAGCCGCCGGTTACCATTTGCTGGTATGAAAATGATACCTACAATTTTATCGCTTCTGCAGCAGCTCCGGCATACTGCCACCAGAACGTAGCTTCTTCCCTGAACGTTCCTTACGAGCAGGTTCGTCTGACTGCACCGGCAGTAGGCGGAAGCTTTGGTTCTAAATTGTACAGCGGTAATGTACAGCCTCTGGTATTTACAGCAATCATGGCCAAGGCAGCAAGATGTCCGGTTATGTTTAACTATACCAAGGAAGAGCATTTTGCAATTCACCAGAACCGTATGGTAACAAAGGCTCACATTAAGTTTGGTATGAAGAAAGACGGTCTGGCAAGTGCCATTGAGATGAGCCAGATTGCCGATGCCGGCGTATGCGCTTCTACCCAGGAGTTCATGCTGGCAGTAGGAACCAACACTCTGCCGATTCTGTGTAAGACAGACAACAAGAAATACGATGGAGAGGTAGTAGTAACCAACCACATGCCGTCCGGATCCTTCCGTGGATATGGATACATGGAGTCTACTGCTTTAGTCAGTCAGGCAATTATGGAGGCCTGCGAAAAACTGAATATTGATCCGGTTGACTATCTGGTAAAGAATGCCATGAAGAAGGGCGATCGCTATCACAATGCCAATGCGATGCCTCATCCGTGGCAGGAAAACAAAACAGCAGACTGGAGCGATCTGGTTGTTAAGACAGCAGAAGCCTTCCACTGGAAAGATCGTTTCAAAGGCTGGGGTGTACCGACCTGGGTATCTGAGGATGGAAAACGTGTACGCGGACTGGGCGTAGGCGCTGCCGGACATTCTGATACAGGCGGCAAGCCTTCCAATGCAAACGTAACTCTGACTGGTCTGGGCGCTGTTTATCTGTCTACCTGTATGGCAGAGTTTGGTGCAGGTACCAGAGACGTTATGTTAAAGGTTGTAGCAGAGGAGCTGGATATGCCGTTAGAGGCTATTCGCGTTTCTGATTCTGATACAGGAATGACACCTCCGGACTTTGGTTCTACCGGTTCCCGTTCTACTTACTGCGGCGGTATTGTAGCAAAGAGAGCATGTGAGGATGTGAAGAAGAAGCTGTATCAGCTTGCACATGAAAAATATGGTGTTCCGGAAGATGATCTGGAATTTAAGGGCGGCTGTGTTGTCCGTATTTCCAATCCGGAAGAGAAATATATGCTGTTCCCGCATCTGATGGGTAAGGTTGACAGCGTTACAGGATGCGGTCACTTTGACGGCGTTCACAACAGTACCATTTTCCATCTGCAGTTCGTGGAAGTGGAAGTGGATCTGGAAATGGGAACCTTTGAAATTGTTGACCACTTTGGCGGTTCTGATGCGGGTGTTATTGTAAACCCATTGCCGGTTCGTAACCAGATGCAGTCCTTCTTTGCTGGAATTGATATTGCCTGCATGGAAGAAACCGTATGGGATCCGAACGATTACAGAGTTCTGAATCCGAGCAACATTGATTACAAGACAAGAACCTTCAATGATGCAGTGCCTCATGATCACCTTGTTCTGGAGTCTATGAAGAATGTTGAGAATGATTACCCATTCGGCGCAGTTGGTGTAGGTGAGCCTCTGCTGGCTCCAGGCGGTCCTGCCATCCGTATGGCAATTTACAATGCCTGCGGAATTAAACTGAATTCCTATCCGTACTCACCAGCGAAGATTTTGAAAGCTTTGAAGGAAAAGGAGGCAAACTAATGAAAAATTTTACATATGTCAATCCATCTTCTGTTGAGGAAGCATCTGAACTTCTGAAACAGCCCGGCACTGTAGTTATGGGCGGAGGAACGGATCTTCTGGGTGTATTAAAGGACGGCCTGCTTCCGGAGTATCCGGAAAAGGTTGTAAGCTTAAAGAAGCTTCCGGGAATGGATCAGATCAGAGAAGAAGAAGACGGTCTGCATATTGGGGCAGAGGCAACTCTGCGTCAGATCGCAGATTCTGCAGCAGTACAGGGTGGCTGGAATGCCCTGGCTGATGCTGCAAGAAGTGTTGCAACACCGAATATCCGCAATACTGCAACTATCGCAGGCAACCTGTGTCAGGATATCCGCTGCTGGTATTACCGTTATCCGGATATCTTAGGCGGAAAGATCAACTGTGCAAGAAAAACAGGTCATCTTTGCTCTGCAATGATGGGAGAAAACCGTTACCATTCTATCTTTGGTGCGGCAAAGGTATGTGAGACACCTTGTACCGGAAACTGCCCGGCCCATACAGATATTTCTGCTTATATGGAAATGGTTCGTGCAGGCCAGTACGATGATGCTGCAAAGGTAATTCTGGAAGTGAACCCCATGCCGGCAATTACCAGCCGTGTCTGCGCTCACTTCTGTATGGAAGGCTGTAACAGAAATACTTATGATGAGAGCCTGAACGTAGGAGGCATCGAGCGTTTCCTGGGCGACATGGTTCTGGAGCGTCATGAGGAATTCATGAAGGGACCGGAGTCTGAAAACGGAAAGCGGATTTCCATCGTTGGTTCCGGCCCTGCAGGTCTGACTGCAGCTTATTATCTGCGCCAGAGCGGCTTTGCAGTAACGGTTTATGAGAAGCAGAAGGAAGCCGGCGGATGCTTATCCTACGCAATTCCGGCATATCGTCTGCCGAAGGAAATTGTTAGAAAATTTGTTTCTGTTCTGGAAGGAATTGGCGTGGTATTCCATTGCGGCTGCCGGGTAGGAACTGATATTTCTCTGGATGAGATCTACAAAAACAGCGACAGTGTAATGCTGGATACAGGAACATGGAAACGTCCTCTGATCGGTCTGTCCGGCGAGGAGCTGACCAGATTTGGTCTGGAATTCCTGGTTGATGTAAATAACTACATTTTAGAGAGACCGGGCTCTGACGTAGTCGTTGTCGGCGGCGGGAACGTTGCAATGGACGTTGCAATTACTGCTAAGAGACTAGGCGCTCCCAATGTAAGAATGGTTTGCCTTGAGCAGAGAGACGGAATGCCGGCTAACGAGGAAGAAGTAACAAGAGCTCTGGAAGAGGGCGTAGAGATTATCAACGGCTGGGGTCCAAAGGAAGTTCTTCACAAGGACGGCAAGGTCAGCGGAATCGTATTTAAAAACTGCCCGAAGGTTCTGGATGAAACAGGAAGATTCAATCCGGTATACGATGAGAACAACCTGATGACTCTGGATGCAGATATCATCATGATGGCAATCGGTCAGAAAGCAGATCTTGATTTCCTGGACGGCGCATACGCTGTTGAGACTGAGAGAGGCAGAATTAAGGCTCTTGATGGAAATCAGACCAGTGTAGCAGGCATTTTCGCCGGCGGTGATGTAACTACAGGACCGGCAACTGTTATTAAGGCTATTGCAGCAGGTAAAGAAACTGCAGTTGCAATCAGAAAATACTGTGGCATGGGCGAGCTGGAAGTAGAGAAAACAGCAGCAAAACGTCTGAAAGAGAAACTGGTTTCCTTCAGTACAGAATGCCGCAGCAGCCATGAGTCTGCAAAGGCTCCTCTCCTTGCTGTAGAAGACAGAGCAATGGACAAGGAAGATCTTGGCGGACTGGCTGAGTCAGTAGTGAAGAAAGAGGCTTCCAGATGCTTTAACTGTGGATGCCTTGCCGTAAATCCAAGCGATGTGGCAAATATGCTGTATGCATATGATGCAAAGATTAAAACAAACATGAGAGAGCTGGATGCAGAGACCTTCTTTGCCGGCTCTACTAGAGTGAAGGATACCCTGAAGTCGGGTGAGATCGTAACGGAGATTATTGTTCCGAAGCAGGCAGCCGGAACAAAAGCTGAATACGATAAGTACCGCATCAGAAAAGCCATTGACTTTGCTGTTCTTGCAGTAGCAGGAACCTGTCTTGCAGAAGACGGTGTTGT
This sequence comes from uncultured Clostridium sp., assembly GCA_900538475.1. Lineage (GTDB taxonomy): Bacteria > Bacillota > Clostridia > Lachnospirales > Lachnospiraceae > Brotaphodocola. Next base: position 29,002 of record UPYT01000007.1, read on the forward strand.
AAAGAATATCAGCATGGTACTGGGGGCTGCAGCTCCAATTCCTGTAAAGCTGAGAGAAGCAGAGCAGTATCTGATTGGAAAGAAACTGACAGAAGAGACAGCAGCAGAAGCAGCAGAAATAGCTTTGAAGGATGCGATTCCGCTGGAGATGAACGCTTATAAGATCGAAATGGCAAAGGTTATGATTCGGAGATTCTTAGGCTTCTAATACCTATAAGAAGGATAGTATGGCTTCAGGCGGCAGGTTTTTCACTGCCGCCTGAAGTATGAAAAACAGGGTAATCGTAGGTAACAGTTCAGCAGTGTACAGGAGACAAGAAAGGCAGGAAAAGCATGGACAGAGAAAAAATTCTGGCTTACAGTGAGAGAACAGAGAATCTGGGAGAGCCGGAGGTATTTTTAGGAACCGGAGAAGTAAAGGAACCGGGATGCGGTGATCAGTTGAATATGTATATTAATACAAAGAGAGAAATTATCACAGAGTTCCACTATACTGTTACAGATTCTGCATGTCCTCCGCTGAAAGCCTGTGCGGCAAGAGTTGCAGAAGCGGCACTGGGAAAACCGGTGATGGAAGCATATCTGATTCGGGCAGAGGATCTGTCTGAGTTTTTTGGCGGACTGGAAAAGGAAAGCATTCACTGTGCCCAGATGGCAGAGATTGGGCTGAAGAAAACTCTGCAGGATTATGCGGTGAAGAGAGCGGAACGAGTAAAACAGATGATGGAAGAAGCAAAAGCTTAGGGTACTGTGTCAGAGCAGAGGAGGTAGAGAAACCATGAAACAGGTAGGTGCAGTAATTGCAGCAGCAGGGCTGTCTTCCCGTATGGGGGATTTTAAACCATTGCTTCCATTTGGAAAGGCATGTATTGCACACCATTTGGTAGAAATGCTAAAGCAGGCAGGTGTGTCTCCTATTGTTATGGTTACAGGATACAGAGGAGAAGAACTTGAGGAAGTTCTAAAGGATTCTGGAATTTTGTTTGTGAGAAATCAAAATTATACCTCAACAGAAATGCTTGATTCTGTGAAATTAGGATTTTCTGTTATTCGCGAAAATTGTGATGCAGCTCTGGTAATGCCGGTGGATGTTCCGGCAGTTACGGGAGCTACAGTCAGAAAGATTGTGGAAGCACAGGGGGCTATTGTACGTACCAAATGCGGAAATCGGAGAGGACATCCTGTAAAGCTGGATGCTGCTGCGATGGATGCTGTCCAGGTTTATCAGGGAGAATACGGCCTGAAAGGTTTTTTAAAAGCCAGAGAAGAACAAATCCTGGACGTAGAGGTTTCGGATGAGGGAAGTTTTCTGGATGCTGATACAAAGGAAGAATATGGCCGTCTTCTTCAGCTGGAGGGAAGCAGAGGACAAGGGTATCCAGATGGAGAGACACTGCGCTGGCTGCTTGAAATCAGCAAAATGCCGGAACATCTTCGCAGACACAGTGAAGCAGTAAGCCGTAAAGCTCTGTCTATGGCAGTGGAACTGCAAAGCACAGGGCGGATGCTGGATCTGAACCTGATTCGTTCGGCTGCTCTTTTGCATGATATTGGAAAAGGACATCCGGATCATGCTGCAGCAGGAGCAAGTTTCCTTCAGGAAAACGGTTACGGGCGGGCAGCTGAGATTGTCAGACAGCATCACAGACTGGATCAGATTCCGAAGCAGGCAGATGAAACTTTGATTGTATATCTGGCAGATAAAATGATTCAGGGAGACAGGGAGGTTTCCATTGAAGAACGTTTTGAGGGAAGCAGACAGAAATGCCAGCACAGCAGAGAAGCTATGAAAAGTCATCAGGAAAAGTATCTGCAGGCGCAGAAGGCCTGGAGAATATGGGAAGAGAGTTTTGTTTCATAGCAGCATAGAAAAATAAAGTTTTGGCAATGGACAAGAAGTCTTTTATGACAAAATGAAAGAGAAGGTCATACGGATGCAGAATCCACATTTCTGTATCCGTATGACCTTCTGCCTTATGGAAGCTGCAGGATCGACACCGATTTTCTGAAAGAAAATCGGGATAACCGTGCCGGACATAATGCTTTTCAAAATTAGAGAAATTGACAGGTTTTCTTTCCTTCTATATAATTGTAGCAAGCAGAAAAACTTATAGCTGCTGCAGGGAAATTAGACAGAGGAAAGGGGAGCTTTTATTATGAAACTTGAAAATTATGAGGTACATCTTCCGAATTATTCTATTGGAGACAAAATTTATAAAAATATTGGTCCGGTATGCGAATCCTATGGAAAAAAGGTTCTGGTAATTGGAGGAAGGAAGGCTTTGGATGCAGCCTATAATAAAATTGAAGCTTATGTGAAACAGACAAAGCTTGAGATTATTGGAAAGGTCATTTATGGTGAAAACTGTACCTATGATACTGTGGAACATTTAAGAGAGATGACCTTATATCAGCAGGCGGATATGGTGTTTGGTGTTGGCGGTGGAAAAGCTCTGGATACAGTAAAGTGTTTGTGCATACCAGATGATAAGCCTGTTTTTTCTTTCCCGACTATTGCATCGAATTGCTCTGCCTGTACTTCAGTTTCTATTATGTATCAGGAGGACGGCTCTTTCTTAAAGCCCCATTTCTTTGTCCGCCCGGTGATGCACGCCTTTATTGATACAGAGATTATTGCAAAGGCGCCCAGTCAGTATATGTGGGCGGGAATCGGCGATACCTATGCAAAATACTATGAAGCAGCTATTTCTTCCAGAGGAGAACGTCTGGAGCATTTTACGGCATTGGGAGTTGCGGTAAGTCAGATGTGCAGCAGTCCCCTTCTGGATTATGGCTCTAAAGCCTATGAGGATCACAAAAAAGGGATGCTTACATACGAGGTGGAGCAGGTTATTCTTGCAATTGTAGTAACAACGGGAATTGCATCTATTTTTCTGACAAAGGACTGTACACCGGATTATAACAGCGGTTTGGCCCATGCTGTTTTTTATGCCATGACTGCTTATCCTGTGATAGAGGAACGTCATTTGCACGGAGAGGTTGTAGGCTTTGGTGTTCTTCTGGCGCTGCTGGTAGACCAGCAGGAGGAGGCATTTGAAGATATTTACCGGCTGAATAAGGCCATTCATCTTCCTACTTCTCTGGAGGAAATTGAGATTACCCGGGAGCAGTGGGAGGAGTGCATGACACGTATTCCTCACATGTCAGATGTAGCGCACTATCCTTATCCTGTAACAGAAGATATGCTGAAATCAGCTATGGAAAGACTGGAAGAGAGAAATAAAAAAGTTCTGCAGACCCTCAGCGCTTCTTGTTCGCTGTAAGCAGACAAGAAGATGCATGGCTTATATTTTAGAGAAATTTAATCCGCCCTCATATTGACAAAATTCGACTTGTATTGCAAACTATAATAAGTGGTTTCAAAAACTATATATAACTGTTCGGGACGAGGCATCTTCTTGTCCGGAATCGTTACAACTATATTATAGGGCGGAGGATGTTATCTTGGTACAGATTATAACAGATTCTTCTGTGTTATATACAGAGGAGGAGGCGAGAAAGGCGGGCTTTGAGGCAGTGCCTCTTTGTGTCCATATAGGCGATTTGGAGGGAAGAGATTTACAGATTGATATGAAGGAGTTTTATCACCGGATAGAGGCTGGTCAGATACCAATGTCTTCTCAGCCTCCCATTGGCGAGGTGGTGGATCTGTATGAAAAGTATCAGGATTCGGAAATTATCAATATTGCCATAGCAGATGGTTTGTCAGGAACCTACTATGGAGCGTGCAGCGCGAAAGAGATGGTGGAGAATCGGAACAAAATTACCGTATTCAACAGCAGAACTCTGTGCGGACCTCATCGCTACATGGTAGAAGTGGCCCAAAAGATGAAGAAAGCAGGAAAAAGCGTTTCAGAAATTTTGGAATGGATGGAACAGGCGGCTCAAAAAACAGAATCCTTTTTGATTCCCCAGGATTTTTCTTTCCTGAAGAGAGGTGGGAGATTGACCCCGGTGGCAGCGGCTTTAGGAAGTGTTTTGAAACTGAAGCCGGTGATGAAGCTGACGGATGACGGAACCAGAATTGACAAGTTTTTTGTAAAACGTACTATGTCAGCAGCCGTTCATGGAATCATAAACTATCTGAAAGAGAAGGGAATCGGTTCTCAGCACATTTTCTACATTGTCCATGCCGCAGCGCAGGAAGAGGCAGAGAATATTCGAAGCATGCTGGAAAAAGCATTTCCCGGGCTGGAGACTCATTTAATGGAGCTGAGTCCTGTGTTTGTGGCACAGGGCGGTCCCAAGTGCATTGCTATTCAGTATATTGAGAGATAAAACTTTGGTGAATAGAATGGTATCTGTTGTATTACGTATATAATAATTGGAAAAACAGGAGAACAGAAGACTCCTGTTTTTTCATATGTACTGGAAGATAGCGGTTTCATTGTTGGAGGTGACAAGAATTTCCTTATTATAAGCGAAAAAGGCTTGTGCAGCAGAGGCAGAGAGGGTATACTGGAGATAAGCAAAAAATGCATAGAATAAAGGAGGGCAAAACCTGTGTATATTACAGATGATATTATTTATGCAGGCGTCAATGATCATCAGGTTGATTTGTTTGAGGGACAGTATCCGGTTCCCAATGGGATGTGCTACAATTCCTATGTGATCCGGGATGAGAAAATAGCAGTTATGGATACGGTGGATCAGAACTTTACCCATGAGTGGCTGGATAATGTACAGAAGGCCCTGAATGGAAGAAAACCGGATTATCTGATCGTACAGCATATGGAACCGGATCATTCTGCCAATATTGAGAATTTTCTCAAGGTTTATCCGGAGGCTGTGATTGTGGCAAATGCCAAGACCTTTGCTATGATTTCCAACTTCTTCCGTTCTCTGAACCTGGAGGGAAGAATGCTGGAGGTGAAAAACGGAGATACCCTGGATTTGGGAAATCACGTACTGACCTTTGTATTTGCGCCCATGGTACACTGGCCGGAGGTTATGGTTACCTATGACAGCCGGGATAAGGTGTTATTTTCTGCAGACGGTTTTGGTAAGTTTGGAGCCATGGATGTAGAAGAGGACTGGGATGATGAGGCCAGACGCTACTATATCGGAATTGTGGGAAAATACGGAGTTCAGGTTCAGAATCTTCTGAAGGCGGCCGCTTCACTGGATATTCAGACCATTTGTCCGCTTCATGGCCCGGTATTAAAAGAAAATCTGGGACATTATATTAAAAAATATCAAATTTGGTCCTCCTATGCAGCAGAGTCTGAGGGCGTGATGATTGCCTATACTTCTGTTTATGGAAATACGAAAAAGGCAGTAGAGCTGCTGGCTGGCAAGCTGAGAGAGAAAGGCTGTCCTCAGGTGGTTGTATGTGATCTGGCCCGCACAGAGATGTCAAAGGCTGTAGAGGATGCATTCCGCTATGGAAAGCTGGTTCTGGCAACTACAACCTACAATGCAGATGTGTTCCCCTTTATGCGCACATTTATTGAGCATTTAACGGAGCGAGGATACCAGAAGCGTACCATCGGACTGATTGAGAATGGTTCCTGGGCACCTTTGGCTGCTAAGGTTATGAGCGGCATGTTTGAGAAGAGTAAGAATATTACCTGGCTGAATACAACAGTTAAAATCATGTCCTCTCTCAGTGAAGAGAATCTGCAGCAGTTAGAGGCTATGGCAGAGGAACTGAGCCGGGAGTATATTGCCCAGTCTGCAGAGAAGGCTAATAAGAATGACATGACTGCGCTGTTTAAGATTGGATATGGTCTGTATGTGGTAACCTCCAATGACGGAACCAGAGATAATGGACTGATTGTCAATACGGTAACTCAGCTGACAGATCAGCCCTTCCGGGTAGCAGTCAACATCAATAAAGCAAACTATTCTCACCACATTATTAAGAAAACAGGAATTTTAAATGTAAACTGCCTGTCTGTAGATGCGCCATTCTGGGTATTCCAGAACTTTGGATTCCAAAGCGGACGTCAGGCAGACAAGTTTGCAGGCTGGAAGACCTGTCGTTCTGACAATGGACTGGTATTTCTGCCTAAATACATCAATGCATTTATGTCCCTGAAGGTAGAGCAGTATGTGGATTTGGATACCCATGGCATGTTTATCTGTACGGTAACAGAGGCCCGCGTTATGAGTGATCGGGATACCATGACCTACACCTATTATCAGAAGAATGTGAAGCCGAAGCCGGAGACAGAGGGAAAGAAGGGCTTTGTCTGCAAGATCTGCGGATATATTTATGAGGGAGATACACTTCCAGATGATTATATCTGTCCTCTTTGTAAGCATGGAGCAGCAGATTTTGAACCAATAGGCTGATAAAATAAAATGCATTGAAACTTTTTAAAGGTTGTCCTCGTCTAATATTATGAAAAGGGAAAATCCTAAAGAAAAAGAGGAGCTTTGCAAAAAGGAAGCTTCCATATGAGGAGGACAATTCTATGAAAAAGAAAAATCTGGTCATTGCGGTGATTGCTGTATTGATGATGACAGCTGGCTGTACTGCTCAGGGAAAGAATGAGACAACTCCGGCTGCGACAGCAGGGACAGAAGTATCAGGAGCGGAAACCGCAGGTGAGACAGAGACCGGAGAGCCAGATCAGGCTCAGTCAGAAAAGGAATCTGTGATTACAGGAATCATCAGTGACATTAAGAGCTTTATGTTTGTTATTACAGATAAAGAAGGCCACGAGTATGTGCTTTCCTTTGATCAGGGAAAGGAGCCGAAGGGTTTTTCTTCTGTAAAGGACGGAGATCGGGTGACGGTTACCTATACAGGGGAGCTGGATGAGACAGAGGCCTTTACCGGAACGGTAATTTCTGTTGAAAAATAAGGTTTCCTGAATAAAAGAGAGTTCTGAAAATGAAAAAGAGATTTTGTTTCAAAGAGGCAAATGCCATTTTTGAAGCAAAATCTCTTTTGTTTAAAATAGTAACTGTTCAAGACGGGGCATCTTCTTGTTCGGCAAAGCCGGACAAGAAGCATCGGAGATTCCTCCGATGTGAGAACTGAATAGTTACTCAAAATAAATCAATGGGATTCCCGCATCCGATCCTGATAAGCCTTTGGCGTGATGCCCACATATTTGTTAAATACACGGATAAAGCTGTTGGAGGAATTAAAACCTACCATTGCGCTTAAATCAACAATTTTTATCGAGGGATCCTGTTCCAGAATTTCCTTGGAGCGGTCAATTCGGTAACGGTTCAGGAAATCCTTGAAATTGTTATCGCTTAGCTGCTTAAACAGAATTCCACAGTATTTGGGTGAAATGTTCAGGTAATCGGCCAGATCATTTAACATAATGTCATCGGAATAGTTTTCATAAATATAACCCAGCATTTTATCAAGAAGATCTCGATCCCGGCTGTTTTCCTGTTTGCATACTGTCTGGATAATGGATTCCAGGATATCTTTAATCTCAATAAAGACCGCGGAATCATTCCAGTGATTGTAAAGGTACCGGTAATCAATATCTTTTCCAAGAAAATCCTGAGGAGTTGTTTTCATTTCCTGGAAGATTCTGGAAATTGTTCCGATGAATGCGTAAATCAGATTCTGAAGCGTTTCTTTGGAAAGATCCTTATCCCGGATATTTTCCCGGATAATGGATTCAAAGATTTCGATGGTCTCCCGCTTTCCCTCCAGAGCACAGTGGATGAGACGATTTTCCATCTGAAGAGGATAGGAATAGGTTACAGCATCAATGGAGGAAATTTCCTGGTAAGTAATCAGCCGTGATTTTGCATGGAGGAAGCGGTAATCCAGAATCCGCAGAGCCTCTTGGTAGCAGACATGCAGCTGTTCCAGTCCTTTATGGATATCGGAAAGCACAATTCTGTGATCCGAATCTAAAAGAGCATTGTTGGCTTCCATTTTATGGATCATATCTCGAAGAATTTCGCCAGCCAGGTTCAGGGAACTGGTTTTTAAAATCAATGCATAGCGGTTGTAGTCCAGATTAATGTAGAACAAATCCGGATTGTGGGCAGCTGAGTCATAGGCTGCCGCCTTTTGAAGAGAAATGGTCTGGTAGGCCCGATCGTCTTCCTGGCACAGGGTTTCTCCAATTGCCACACAGTAATCGGCATCAGGATTTTTAAACTGGCTCAGGACTTCGCCGCTGACATTTCCGGAAAACAGCAGTTCTTTGTAGGACTGGATAGACATCAGGGAGTCATTTTCAGCCATGGTTTCATGGAGACGTGTTCCAAGCTCTGTGATTTTTTCCATATTGGTACGGATGATCTGGAATTCGTCTAGCTGTTTTCCGCCTTTTACGGGAAGAACAGAGGCCTCTAACAGCTCCTTAACAGGGTGATACAGCTTTTCCACAAGATAGTAGCTGAGGGTCAGCGCCAGAGCCACACAGACGCAGACAACAACCAGGAAAAACAAGAGTCCCTGTACATGAAGAGGCAGAGGTGGGTAAAGCCGGACAAGGTGCCATCCCACATAGGGAATTTCTGATACCATCAGGTGCTGTCCCTGAAGGATCTGAAGCTGGGAAAAGTCCGTATGACTTTCGTTCATCATTAGCTGATGATATAGCTTCTGGGCTTTTTCCTGCTGTCTTTCATCTTGCTGAGAAAGGGCAAAAATTCCGCTCCCATTGTATAGGAAGAAACTGTCTGCCAGGGAATCCTGAATCAGAGAATCAATGGGAATGGTTATAAAAAATAAATAGGGGTGAATCTTACCTATATTTTTTACAATATACTGAATATCTTCCAGCTTCCCGGATTCAGAGTTATAGCGGGGAAGAACAACAGGAGTCTCATCTTCCTGAAAGTGCTCAACGATCTGTAAATAGCTTTCACTGGAAATGCCATGCTCTGCACAGTAATTTTCGATAGAAAGGGAGCGGTTTCCGGTAAGAACCATATTGGTAATAACACCGTGATAGGCTCTGGGATTGAGAGGGGTAACTGCCACCTGGTATTCTACCTGAAGAATATCTGTAGTAGCCGCCTGTATTTTCCTTGAGGCTGCAATGGCATTAAAATAAAATTCCGGCAGAGTAGAGGAATCTACCCAGCGGGTAATTTCTGTGCCTTTGGTGCAGGCTCCAATGGCATTGACAATTACATTCACAGAAAGAGAGGAAATGTTTTTCTGTGAGACAGCGGACTGCTCCAGATAATGGTAGTAGTCTGATCTGGACTGGCGGTTTAAAAACCAGCCGGTCAGGGTGCAAAGTATCAGGGTAATGGTTAGTGCAAGGGCAAAAAACAGGCGATACAGTGAAATTTTATAAGCTCCTTGGCATTTTTTCCGGGTTCCATGGGGTCTCATAATAAATTCGGTCCTTTTTCTAAGTTGTGCTGTAACTGTTCAGGACGGGGAATCTTCTTGTCCGGCAAAGCCGAACAAGAAGCATCAGAGATTCTCCCGCCGTCCTGAATAGTTACGTTGTAGTTATGATTTTTTCAGGCTCTGGGAATACACCTCAACAGCGCTGAGTCCTTCGTGATGACCAAATCCCAGAGGATGCTTTCTGTAAGCAGACGCATCGGAGCAGGCAAGGCGGAAGAAATCATCCCCTGTTTCCTCTACATGCTTTTTCAGCTTTTCACGATACTGTTCCAGAATCTGTGCATATTCAGGAAGGCGGGCTAGATTTCGTTTTTCCAGACGATCGTTGTTTAAATCAAACAACTCTTCACTGTCCGGCTCCAGGTAGCAGGTGTATTTGTAGTGCTCATCACAAATCATACGTCCAGGCACAGTATAATCCCGGAATTCGTCGTGCCACTCAGATGCCACATAGGCATTGTCTGTACGGTCACAGGCTCCGGACAGGGAGGATAGCTGGCTCCTTCCGGCAAAGGAATCTTTTAAAATGCCAGCATGGTCTAACATGGTGGGAAGAAGATCCAGGAGAGAGAATACGCCGTTGATTCTTCTTCCTCCGGCAATACGGGGGCCGCAGGCAAAGAAGGGAACCCGGTTGCTTTCCTCATAGAATACACCGTATTTGGTAACCATTCGATGGGATGCCATTCCTTCTCCGTGGTCAGCAAAGAAGAGGATAGCAGTATTGTCTGCCTTGTTGCTTTCCTCCAGTGCATTTAAGATTTCTCCAATCTGCTGATCTACCATTTCCAGATAGTAATAGTAGGCATAGAGATAATACCGGTAATCGGTTTCATCCCAGTGGCTGGCATGACGAAGTCTGCGGTGAGCGCAGCAGAGATACTGGATAAATTCCGGACGGTTTTTGATATCATCAAACTCAAAGTTTTCCGGAAGCGGAGGAAGTTCTCTGTCCAGCGGGAAGTTTTCCGGATCCGCTCCATGCTGCTTTTCTCCAATATAGGCACAGATATTATGTGGATTCTGGAGATCTGCTACAGCGAGGAAGGGCTGTGTGGTTTGGGCACCTTCTGTTTTCAGCCAGCTGACCGTTTTCTCTGTTGTATCAATATCAAGGAAGGTTTCATAATCAAACTTGATAGCAGGATTGGTACGTTCTTTTGGAATTTCATTAGAAGGAATTACCTCGAATCCTTTTAATGCACCGTAGTCATGAGTTTTTCCGAAGTGAACACACCGATAACCGGCGTCAGAAAAAAGCTCTCCCATAGCTGGAATCGTATCGGAAACAGATGGGAAGGTTTCCGGTATCTGTGTCTGGTCATCGCCCTGATAGAAAGGCAGGCGCTGCTTGGGAAGATTGGTGCGCACCATGGTTTCGTGAGGATAGCGGGATGTCCAGAAGGAGGCTCTGGCTGGCTGACATAGTGGGCAGGGAGTATATGCGTATTCATAAATTGCAGAACGCTCTGCCAACCGATCTAAATTAGGTGTGCGGGAATAGGTATTTCCATAGGCACTCAAAGCGGTAGCAGACAGCTGATCGCAAATAATAATCAAATAGTTTGTTGGATTCATAGGGACCTCTCTTTCTTTTCTTTGGAAGAAATCAATAAAAATAAAATCATTTCTCTTAATATAGTATAAAAAATGCCGTAAATCAATAGAATCATTCCCTTTGGTGATGCAGTTGAAAAATGGTGATGCTTTTATAGGGGGAAAAGAATGCCTTTTGAAAAACGATGATTTACTTATATAGGGGTTTCGGGGTAAACTGTATCTACAAAAGCGTGCACGCCAAAAAAACTAAGGGGGTTTCCTGATGCAAAAGCAGTCAAAAGAAAAAACAGCACTGGGGACACAGCTGAAGGTGGGGCTTAAAAGTATTGCAAAGAATTATCAGCTGTATCTGCTTCTTCTCCCGGGCCTGTTATGGTTCCTGGCCTTTGCTTACCGGCCGATGTCCGGTCTGCGGATCGCATTCTATGATTATAACATTTTCCGCGGGTTTGAGGGCAGTGAATTTGTGGGGTTAAAGAATTTTGTTGATTTTTTAACTGGAAGAGATTTTATCCGTGTATTTAAAAATACATTGATGATTTCTTTCTGGCAGATTGCAGTTTGTTTCCCGGTTCCGATTCTCCTGGCAATCTGTGTTACAGAGATGAAGAACAAATTTGTCAGCAAGCTGACACAGACAGCAACACTGCTTCCGCACTTTGTATCTGTTGTAGTAGTATGTGGTATGGTTGTAAACTTCCTGTCTCCCAGTACCGGTATCATTAACATGATTCTTTCTAAGCTGGGATTCGAACCTACATATTTTATGGTACAGCCGCAGTATTTCAGAGGTATCTATACAGGAATGACACTTTGGCAGAATGCCGGATTTAATGCGCTTGTTTTCATCGCCGCTATCATGGGTATTGATCCTCAGCTTTATGAGGCAGCTACCGTAGATGGAGCTGGAAAATGGCAGAAAATCAAAAGTATCACTTTCCCGGCAATCATGCCGACCATTGTTACCATGTTCGTATTAAACATCGGTAAGATGGTAAAGGTTGGATACGAGGCAATCCTGCTTCTTTATCAGCCTTCTACTTATGCAACTGCAGACGTTATTGCAACCTACTCTTACCGCCTTGGATTTGAAAACGGTAACTACGGTTTGGCGACAGCTGTAGGTCTGTTCGAAGCACTGGTGGCTCTGATTCTGGTTTCCTTATCCAACTGGGTAAGCCGGAAGATTACAGACAATGCACTTTGGTAAGGAGGACGGCATGAAAAAGAAGAAACATCAGGGTCAGGTCATCGGAACCGGTGAGAAGGTTTTCAACGTTTTCATGGTAATCATGGGAATTATCATCTCAATGGTTGTTCTGTACCCGATTTATTACGCGCTGATCGCATCATTAAGCAAACCGCTGTACGTGGAAAACGGCTCTGTTATGTTTTCCATTAAGAATTTCACTCTGGACAGCTACCGTCAGGCTATTGCAAAACCAGGAATCTGGACTGCTTACGGTAATACCCTGTTCTATACCATTGCCGGTGTAGCAGTAAACATGGCATTTACCACATCCATGGCATATGCTCTGTCTAAGAAACGTCTGGCATTCCGGAAATTCTTTACACTGGTTGCAATTTTCACCATGTGGTTCAATGCAGGTATTATTCCTACCTATTTGAACTTCAGAGATTTCGGTCTGTTAAATACCAGAACTGCAATTATTCTGGGCTTTGCAATTAATACCTACAATATGGTTATTATGAAGAGCTTCTTTGAGCAGGTACCTTATGAACTGGAGGAGGCGGCTTTCATTGACGGAGCCAACCACTTTACCATCTTCTACAAGATTTTCCTGCCGCTGTCAAAACCGGCTCTGGCTACTGTGGGTCTGTTCTACGCAGTAAACAGATGGAACAGCTACTTCTGGGCAATGCAGCTGTTAAATGATGATTCTAAGGCTCCGCTGCAGGTTATGTTAAAGAAGATGATCGTAGACCGTGTAGCGAACGCAGCCGATGCAGCTTTGGTAACTGCAGAATCATTAAGCTCACCGACAACCATTATTTATGCGGTCATTATCATTGCAATCATCCCGATGCTGGTAGTGTTCCCGTTTGTTCAGAAATACTTTAAGACCGGTCTTACCGTAGGCGGTGTTAAGGGTTAAATTTATGCATTCATTCCGTTCGGCTTCCTGACTGGGGTATCCAGTTTACAGGAAGCTGAATGGAATCGTAAAAAACATTATATTTTAAAGGAGAAGGGTTATGAGAAAACAGCAGGTAATCGCACTGGCACTGGCAGCTGCATCAACAGCATCTCTGGTAACCGGATGCGGCGGCAAGAAGGAAGAGGCTCCGGCGGGAAACGGTCAGCCGGCAGCAACACAGGCAGCAGGAGCAGAGGGGGAAAAACTGGAAGGAAGTCTGGTTTCCGCTGAGCCGAAGGAATTTACAATTTTCCTGAACTTCAATAATATGCCGTTTGATCCGACCTGGCAGGTATGGCAGGAAGCTGCAAAGAGAACCAATGTTAGCTTAAAAGGAACCATTTCTAAGACAAACTCTAACGAGGAAGAGGCATTTAACCTGATGCTCAGCTCCGGTCAGCTGTCTGATATTATCGGATATGTAGATGCATCTGAGCTGGAAAAGCTGGGAAGAGACGGCGGTCTGATTCCGTTAAATGATCTGATTGAAGAGCATGCACCGAATATTAAGAGAGTTATGGAAGAGGATGACAGATATCGTCAGTCTGCAACCTCTCTGGATGGAAATATTTACTATCTGCCGAAGAACCAGGAGCTGCTGTCTGCTGAGTACTGGTGGATTCGTGAAGACTGGCTGACCAAGCTTGGGCTGGAGGTTCCCACCACAGTAGATGAGCTGCATGACGTACTGTACGCATTCCGCAATGAGGATCCTAACGGAAACGGATTAAAGGATGAGGTTCCGCTGTTTGACCGTGCAGGATGGAAGATGCCTGAAGAGTATCTGTATCTGTGGGATACCAGCACCACTTTCTATCCGAGAGACGGAAAGATTACCTTTGAGCCGATGGAAGAGAACTTCAAGGACGGCGTAAGAGGCATGATTCAGTGGTATAAAGAAGGCATTATTGACCCGGAGATCTTCACCAGAGGCGCATCCAGCCGAGATACTCTGCTGAGCGGAAACCTGGGCGGATGTACTCATGACTGGGTAAGTGCAGGTAACTACAATACTTCTTTGGCAGAGGCAATTCCTGGCTTCAAGATGATCCCGATTGCACCGCCGGCAGACCAGCACGGAGTAGTAAAAGAGAGAGTAAGCCGTTATCCGGGCGCTGGCTGGGGAATTTCTTCTCAGTGTAAGGATCCGGTAACTGTTATTAAATTCATGGATTACTTCTTCTCTGAGGAAGGCGATGAGTTAATCAACTGGGGTATTGAAGGCGATACCTACACCAAGAATGCAGACGGAACAAAGCAGTTTACAGATAAGGTTCTTAAGTCTGAGCTGACTCCTATCGGATACCTGCGTTCTATCGGCGCTCAGTACCGTATCGGTATGTGCCAGGACGGCGAGTACGAGAAGGCAACCATGACTGAGATTGGTAAAGAAGCAAGTGAGCTTTACAACGCACATCCGGAATGGTTTGGCGAGGATATGCCTCCTTACGCAGACGGTGAGCTGGAGCTGAAGTACAGTGCAGAGGTTGATACCGAGTACAAGAACCTGATGGCAAACATTCAGCCGTACGTAGAGGAGAAATTCCAGTCCTGGATTCTGGGCGTAAATGATTTCGAGGCTGAGTATGACCAGTTTATTGAAGAGCTGAAGGCAAGAGGAATCGAGCGTGCTCTGGAAATCAACCAGGAAGCATATGAGACCTACTTAAACGGTTCTGCAAACTAATTATCTGATTTTCATAAAAAATAACGATCAATTACGGAGAACGCTATGAAACCAGTGAATCTGCTTTATATCTTTGCAGATCAGTGGCGTGCTCACGGAATTGGGGCAGCAGGAGAGGATCCGGTGCTGACACCGAATATGGATGCATTTGCAGCTGAAAGCATGAGCTGTACCAATGCAGTCAGCACCTATCCTCTTTGTTCGCCTCACCGGGCATCGCTTCTGACCGGAAAATATCCACAGAGCTGCGGCATGTGGACCAACTGTAAAATAGGGCTGGACGAGGTGGTAATGCTGAGACCTCAGGAAGTGACCATTTCCGATGTGCTTCATGAGGCAGGATACGACACTGGATACATTGGAAAATGGCATCTGGACGGAAGTGAAGAAAACTTCCATGCCAGCCCTTCCTCAGGAGCCCGTTACTGGGATGCCTATACTCCGCCGGGAGAGCGTCGTCATCACTTTGACTACTGGCTTTCCTATGGAGCCATGGACAAACATCTGGAGCCACATTACTGGAAAGATACCTGCGAACCTATCTATCCGGGAAAATGGTCACCAGAGTTTGAAACGGACGCGGCGATCGAGTATCTGGAGCAGCGGAAAAATGATAACCCCTTCTGTCTGTTCCTGTCCTGGAACCCGCCGCATCCGCCTTATGATATGGTTCCTGAGCGGTACATGGAACTTTATGAAGGAAAAGAACTTCCTTTCCGGGAGAATGTGCCGGAGGAATGGAAGCAGGATCCTTCCTATCTGAAAAAGAGGCAGGAGTATTTTGCAGCAATCAGCGGACTGGATGAAAATTTTGGCCGTCTGATGGATTTCCTGAAGGAAAAAGGTCTGATGGAAAATACACTGATTGTTCTGTCAGCGGATCATGGAGACTGTATGGGCTCTCATGGACGTTACGGCAAGAATATCTGGTATGAAGAATCCGTCCGGATACCGCTTTATTTCCATGGCCCGGGAATCCCGGCTGGAGAAAGTGATGTTTTGTTCGCCAGTCAGGATCATATGCCGACGCTTCTTCAGCTTCTGGGAGTCAGTCAGCCGGATACCATTGAGGGAAGATGTCTGGGAGACTGGATTAGAAAAGAAGAAACGGAGGGCGAGCCGGAGCATGCATATCTGTGTATGTTCCCCGGAATGCCGGAGCTGGTAAATCCCTATCGGAAGCTGGGCATGAATCCAAAGTCCTTTGGATGGAGGGGAATTCGTACCAAAACCCACACCTATGTGGTGGATTTGGGATGTACCCCTGGAGATAAGCCGAAACGTCTTCTTTATGACAATGAGGCAGATCCTTTCCAGATGAATCCCAAGGAGCTGGGACCGGAGAATCCGGAAGCAGTTCATTATGACGGAATTTTAAGAGAGTATCTGGAGCGGTTAAACGATCCTTTCCTGCTGTAGCAGGAAAGCAATACCTGTTAAAAAATAAGTAATAAGACTACCTGTTTGAAAATGCCGGAGCAGTTTTTCTGCCTCCGGTATTTTTCGATCCCTGCCGCGCCTGAATTGAGTTCTGGTTGCGGAAAAAAAGGATACATGATAAACTTAATTAATTGCAAAAAACGTATTATGGAAGGAACAGAGAGTAAGGATATGAAAATTCACTTTGCCCCGATGGAGGGGATTACCGGCCATGTATTTCGTAGGGCTTATTCCAGACATTTTTCTGGAATTTCGGAGTATTATTCCCCTTTTCTTACACCAAATCAGACAAGAAAGCTGACCAGCCGGGAGATGGAGGATGTTCGTCCTGAGAATAATCAGGGAATCAGGCTGATTCCTCAGATTCTTACGAATCAGGCAGAGGATTTCCTTTGGGCGGCCAGGAAGCTGAATGAGATGGGGTATGATACGGTGAATCTGAATTTGGGGTGCCCTTCTGCTACAGTAGTGCCCAAGCGCCGGGGCGCCGGTTTTCTTGGCATTCCAGAGGAACTGGATCGTTTTTTTGAGCGGGTAAGCAGAGAATTGGAGACATATTCCATGGGGCTTTCTGTAAAAACTCGTATAGGAATGGAAGAACCGGAGGAGTTTTGTACTCTGCTTTCTATTTATAACAGGTATCCTTTGAAAAAGCTGATTATTCATCCAAGACTGCAGACGGATTACTATAAAAATCATCCCAATCTGGAGGTATTTGCCTCGGCGGTGACAAGCAGCGAAAATCCAGTATGCTACAACGGAGATATCTTTTCTGTGGAGGATGCAGAGCGCTTTCAGAAGCGTTTTCCCGGAGTAGGAGAGATCATGCTGGGAAGAGGGCTTTTATCGAATCCCTTTCTGGCAGAGGCGCTGACACAGAAGGGAGAAGATTTGCCGCAGGCCTTGGGGAATGTTCCTGGAAGCAGAGCCTGCAGGCAGCGACTGGCAGCTTTCCATGGAGAGCTTCTGGAAGGGTATGGCAGAGTGATGTCTGGTGATCGGAATGTTCTGTTTAAAATGAAGGAGCTCTGGGCGTATCTGGGATTTCTTTTTGAGGGAGAGGAAAAGCTGTTAAAGAAGATTAAGAAGGCGCAGAAAATGGCGGATTATCAGGCTGTGACTGAGGAGCTTATTTGGAATGGGGCAATGAAGGAACATCCGTCTTTTGGCGGCTGGAAATAAAATATAAGGGTAGGGGATATGAAATGGCGGTAAATGTAGTGATTGTGGATAATGATGAAGAGCTGCTTGACAAGATGACCGGTATTTTCCGGAATCTGGATCAGGTCTGTCTTTTGGGGCAGTTTGAAGAAGCTGTGGCAGTTGTAGAATTTGTAAAAGAAAATCAGGTGGATATGGTATTTACAGATATTGTAATGCCTGATATCAGCGGAATCAGTTTGGCTTCTGAGCTTCATAAGCTGAAGAATCCTCCGGCTGTGGTTTTAATGTCCAGTATTCCCGGATTTTCACTGGAGGCGTGGAAGATTCAGGCTTTTGGATTTATTGAGAAGCCGTATACCAGGGCTCAGGTGGTCAAAATGGTAGATTTGTATCAGAAAGGAAGGAGAGGGTTGGAATGACAGAATTGCATGTGCCTGCCGGCAGCATTGCCGGGATGGTATTTTCTCTTGTAGTGGCCTGGGGGCTTCCCCTGGCTCTTCTGATTTTGATTCGACGGAAACAAAAGGCTGATATGCTGCCGTTTTTTCTGGGATGCGGAAGTTTCTTTTTATTTGCCATGCTTCTGGAGCAGCTGATGCACAGCCTGGTGCTTTTGAAAATGGGGCCAGTGAGCAAAGCTCTGAGTGAAAATCTGTGGCTCTATGCTCTTTATGGCGGACTGGCAGCAGGTTTGTTTGAGGAAACAGGGCGTTATCTGACCATGCGTTTTCTTATGAAGGGAAAATGGACCAGAGAAAATGCTCTGATGTATGGAGCAGGTCACGGCGGTCTGGAGGCTGTACTGATTCTTGGAATGGCATCGGTAAATAATCTGCTCTATTCTGTTATGATTAATACCGGAAGCCTGGTATCTGCTCTGTCGGAGAATATGGACAGCCAGCAGGTGCTGGAAAGTCTGGCGCCTTTGGGGCAGCTTCCGGCCTGGCAGTTTTTTCTGGGAGGAGGAGAACGGATTCTGGCGATTGCCCTTCATCTGGCTCTTTCCCTGTTTGTCTGGAAGGCAGTAAGAAATCGGGAAAAATGGTATTTCTATCCCCTTGCCATTGTACTTCACATGGGAGTCAATATGGCTTCAGTGCTGGCAGCCAATTATGGAAAACTGGTTCTGGCAGAGACTGTTACACTGGCAGGAACTGCAGTCATCGGATATGCTGCCTGGAAATGGTGCTGGAGTAGTGAGAATAGAGAAACAAAGAACTAATACCGATAAGATTTTGTGATTTTTTCTAATAGAATGTTTTTTCGGCTCATGATAAAATATGCGGGATTGATGTATTCAAAAATAGAAAGAAGCATATTTTACAGGAGGAAGCAACATGAAGGACACTTATATTTCAGATTCTGTATTATATATTGGAGTGACAGATAAAACATTGGATCTGTTTGAAAGCCAGTACCAGGTTCCCAATGGAGTAACCTATAATTCCTATGTAATTATGGATGATAAGATTGCCGTGATGGATACTGTGGACGGACGGGCTACAGAGCAGTGGTTTGCCAATCTGGAGCAGGCTCTGGCAGGTGAGCCGGCGGATTATCTGATCGTATCTCACATGGAACCAGATCATGCAGCTAATATTAAGCGGTTTGCAGAGCGTTTCCCAGAGGCTAAAATTGTGGGAAATGCAAAAACCTTTGCCATGATCGAACAGTTTTTTGATCTGGATCTGACAGACAGAAAGGTTGAAGTAAAGGAAGGTAGTACCCTGGAGCTGGGAACACACACCCTTCAGTTTTTTATGGCTCCCATGGTTCACTGGCCGGAGGTTATGGTCACATATGAGCAGCAGGAAAAGATCCTTTTTTCTGCAGATGGGTTCGGACGTTTCGGCACCATGGATTCCGAGGAAAACTGGGAGGATGAGGCAGCCCGTTACTATCTGAATATCGTTGGGAAATACGGAGTTCAGGTCCAGGGGCTTCTGAAAAAGGCATCAGCTCTGGATATTGCTGTAATATGTCCCCTTCACGGCCCTATTTTGAAGGATGATCTGGCCTTCTATCTGGAAAAATACCAGATTTGGAGCACCTATCAGCCAGAGCAGAAGGGCGTGCTGGTAGCGTATGCGTCTGTTCATGGAAATACTGCTCATGCTGCTGAGCTTCTGGCCCAAATGCTGCGCCAGAAGGGAGAGGAGCATGTCGAGGTGATGGATCTGGCGCGCACCGATATGTCGGTGGCTGTCCGGAAGGCATTTTTTTATGACAGAATGGTAGTGGCAGCTGCAACCTATGACGGAGGACTTTTCCCCTGTATGGAAGAATTTCTTCTTCACATGAAGTCAAAGGGATTCCAGAAACGTACCGTAGGAATCATGGAAAATGGCTCCTGGGCGCCGATGGCAGGAAAGGCCATGCGGGCAATTCTGGAAACCATGAAGCAGATTACTTTTGCAGAGCCTACAGTAACCATTAAGTCTGCTGTCCATGAAGATACAAAGCAGCAGATGGAGGCGCTGGCAGAGGCTCTTGTACAGGAAAAATAAAGCCGGCGTTCCGTTTGAATTTTCACAGAGCAATGCCCGGCGTTTCTCGTCCGCGGTAATCTAATCTGGTAGGAAGAATCATGGCTGAATTGCTGCAGGAATGGAACGTCCTGGAATCAAGCGATTTACATGTTGAGAGAATTGTGATATAATCAATGAAATTGTTGCAAATATTCCGGAGTTTTCTATAGAAAATTCTGTGTGCAGGAGGTGCATGATATGAAGATTATTTATGCAATTGTAAGTTCTGATGATGGAAACCGTGTAACAGATGTACTGACAGAGCATCAGTTTAGTGTGACCCGACTGGCGACAACCGGCGGATTCCTGAAAAAGGGAAATGCAACTCTGATGATTGGTACAGACGAGAATCGTGTAGACGAGGCGATTGATCTGATTCATGAGACCTGCGGAAAACGACAGAGAATTACCTGCGATATGCCTGCTCCCGGAATCGGAGCTATGTCTACCGGATATATGATGATGCCGGTAACAGTAGAGCTGGGCGGAGCAACCATATTTGTAACCGATGTGGAGCGGTTTGAGAAGTTTTAAGCTTCTCCCTTCCACAGAAAAATAGGATTCGAGAGAAAGAACCTTGTGGGCAGCATAGGAGGCTTTTTCTCGGGTCCTTATTTTATTTCATAGAAAATTACATCCTATAAAATAAAAACGCTTCGCAGGGATCGCCATGAAGAGGCTGAGAATTTTGTCGCAGAAGCGACCTACCGCAGGCGGAGAAGCTCGCGAGCGATCTTCTTTCTTATGTCATGGAAGGTTGATTTCGATGCGCGATTCTTGTGTTTTGATTAAATTATTTGAATTATTATATACAATTTAATAATTAACAAATAATATAAAAATAACTCTAAAAAAGTGTTGACAAATAGTTGGTTATCTGGTATTATAAAGACAACAAAACAAGAGAGAAACAAAAAGTTCTCAATCGAAATTCTCAGAGGAAAGGGAATTTCAAAAAATATGAAAGAAGGAGGTACGGACCACCGAAATAGTTAGTTTCGTTTCCACTACATAATGAGATAGATGGAAACAAAGGAAAAAGAATCTGCCAGGTGAAAAACCAAGAGGAAGTATCCATTTCAAAGGGTTATCAAAAACTGAAAAGAATTGTTTTTTCTATATGACGAGAAAGTATAGGGAGAGGGATATATTTCAGAACCGGATAACAGTTAAGATACAAAAGATAGTGAGTGGAGAAGATTGGTAGAGTAACAAAGGGCAGAGGAAAATTTTATTACATAATAAAATAAAGAGAGGTACAGTCCAATGGACGAAGAAAAGTGAAAGAGGATATCAAAGATGTCAATCGTTGGTATCCTCTTTTTTGGTTCGTTTTTATAATTTTGTGTAAATGTCAGGAATGATTACTACTAATGAACAAACATAATATTAGCAAAACAATTAATTCCTACAGCCCCTGATAGGCAAAGGACGGCGTATATTCTTCCTTGGCGCTGGTCCGTTTCTGCATAAATCCCTGCTCCAGCCCAGATTCCAGGGCAGTATCCACAACCTTCTGATATTCATAGCTGGTAATACGTCTGTTTAATTCCGGGAAATCGGGATTTTTTTCATAGGGCGTATACTGGCTCAGCAAACTGATATAAAACTGTTTTTTGGGAAGCTCTTCGGCCATCCATTTGATGAGTTGGATGGAGTCCTCCTTTTGACCGGGAAGTACAAGATGGCGGATAATTACACCTTTTTGCATGATTCCCTGAGCATCAAAGACAGGTGTTCCTGTCTGAAGAATCATTTGCCGGATAGCAACAGAAGCCCTGTCAAAATAGTCTGGCGCCTGTGAATAGCGGCGGGATAAATTGGAACTGAAATATTTCAGATCAGGAAGCCAGATGTCTACATAGCTTCTGAGGGCCTGAATGGTTTCAAGCCGTTCATAGCCGCCGCAGTTGTATACAACAGGGATGTGAAGCTGTTTTTTTACCATGTCCAGAGCAGGCAGAATCCAGGGAAGATAATGAGTGGCAGTGACCAGATTGATGTTGTGGGCGTCCTGCTCCTGAAGCTCTAAAAATATCTCAGCTAATCGCTCAGAAGAAATGGATTTGCCCTGGGGCGCTCTGCTGATTTTGTAATTCTGGCAGAAGCAGCAGCGGAGGGTGCATCCGCTGAAAAAAATAGCTCCGCTTCCCTGGGTGCCGCTGATACATGGCTCTTCCCAGAAATGAAGGGCAGCCCGGGCAGCCAGAATGCCGGCTGGAGCCTTGCAGTATCCGGATGCTGTAGTGCGGTCTGCTCTGCACATACGGGGGCAGAGACAGCACTGAGAATGAGAATATAGTTCTGATAAATGGGACAATAGAATACCTCCTAGCTGCAAATGGCTGTATCCCTGAAAGCGGTGAAGAAAAGTAATTGTTCAGGACGGGGCATCTTCTTGTCCGGCAAAGCCGAACAAGAAGCATCGGAGATTCTTCCGATGTGAGAACTGGCAGGAAAACCCGCGTACAAGCAAGCTTGACACGAATTTTTCTGCCAGATCTCCCGCAGTCCTGAATCGTTACGAAGAAAAAACGAAAGCTGCAGGGAGTTTGCCGGTTGACAAATAAAATCAATGTGATTACAATAAAACAATCGCAGAAGCCTGACTGCTCTGAATGGATACAGATGGTTCCTACAATGTGGCTCATATGATAGGATTTACATGTATCAGTATACGGGAGTACAGCCTGGAAAGCAAGAAATAATTTATGTCAGAGAGGTAGAGGACATGTGGGATTGGAGACGTGCAGAGCTGAATTACGCATTTCCCAGAACCGTTCCCATTATGGTGGGATATCTGTTTCTGGGAGCAGCTTATGGGATTCTGATGAATGTGAACGGATATGGAATCGGCTGGACAGCAGCTATCAGTATTTTTGTTTATGCAGGAAGTCTTCAGTATCTGGGGGTTACAATGCTTGCAGCAGCGGTGTACCCCGTTACGGCGCTTGTGATGTCCCTGATGCTCAATGCCCGCCACCTGTTTTATGGGATTTCCATGCTGGGAAAATACGGAGGTTTGAAACGGTTCCGAGCGTATTTGATTTTTTCTCTGACCGATGAGACCTTTTCTGTGGTCTGCAGTGAACAGATTCCGTCTGAACTGGAACGGGAATGGGTTTATTTCTGGATCAGTTTTCTGAATCAGTGCTACTGGGTGGGCGGAAGTGTTCTTGGCGCTCTGGCAGGAAACCTGATTACATTTAATACGAAAGGACTTGATTTTGCCCTGACGGCTCTGTTTGTTGTAATTTTTGTAGATCAGTGGAAACAGAGGGAGGGACACAGACCGGCGCTTCTCGGTGTCGGCGCGTCGGCGCTCTGTCTTCTTATATTTGGAAAGGATGCCTTTATTTTGCCGTCCATGGCAGTGATTTTCGCTGTTTTGGGCTTTTCCTATCAGAGAAAGGAAAAACTCAGGACAGAGCGGATAAAGGCAGAGAGGGAGGAAGAGGGATGAGTCAGATTCCAGTGAGAGCGCTTTTGATTGTATCTGCAATGGTAGTTGGAACGTTGATAACCCGGTTCCTTCCGTTTTTTGTGTTTCCTGCCGGGAAAAAAACTCCGGCATTTGTAGATTATCTGGGCAAGACGCTGCCCTTTGCAACCATGGGACTTCTGGTTGTTTATTGTCTGAAGGGGATCCATTTGACAGCGGCGCCCTATGGGCTTCCGGAAATCCTGTCTGTAGGGCTGATTGCAGTTCTTCACTGGAGGAAGGGAAATTCTCTTCTCAGCATTGGTATTGGAACTGTATTTTATATGTTTCTGGTGCAGGCAGTGTTCCGGTAATCTGAGAAAAACATAAACAGAATATGAATTTCCTGTGAAATTAGCAGGTGGCAGGAAAAGGAACTTGAAAAACAGCCAAAGCTGTTGTATAATCAGTTATATGAAAAACAGAGAAAGTAATTCCTGGGATGTTCGACAACCTTACCCATTTTGAACCTACATTTGTGACACAGGGATTCCAATATTTGTACGCGGATGTCAGGCCTCCTCTGAGTGGAAGGCAGAAGCTTACGTGAGGTTGCCCACCTAGCATCGCTAGGCGTCAATAAGTAAGACCGGCATTTCGGGATTACAAAAGAGAAAAGCAGCGAGAAATCGCTGCTTTATCTTTTGCCCTTTTTATGGTAATCTATAATCAGCATAGAATTGCAGAAAAAACGATTGCTGGAGGAGCGTATGAATCACGAAAAATACAGAAAATATATTTATTGGGGCGTTACTGCATTTTTGGTATGCGGTCTGGTAGCGCTGATGGTTTTTCTGATGATCAACTGGAAAAAGGCGGAGGGAATTATGGCGCTGCTGAAGGATATCCTGGCGCCCATTATTTACGGAGCCGTGTTTGCTTATCTGATGACTCCTATCTACAACCGGGTTCAGGGAGCAGTGATACAGCAGGGCGGAAGGATGAAGCTGTCGAAAAAGACCAGTGAAAAGCTGGGGGCATTTGCAGCTACCATTGTCAGTCTGGTAGTACTGATCGCTGTTGTCACTGGTTTGATTTCCATGCTGATTCCGCAGCTGCTTACCAGTATCCGGGGAATTATTGAGGCACTGCCGTCCAATATCGCCAACCTGGAGCTGTGGCTGGAGCAGATGTTTGTCAGCAACCCGGAGATGGAAGCCAGTGTGATGGCATATTATGATATGGCTGTGGGATACGTTCAGAACTGGCTGACCAATGATTTGATTCCGAATATGTACAATATCATCAGCGGCGTTTCCAGCGGACTGTTTTCCATTGTGAATACGGTTATGGATGTGTTTATTGGTCTGATTGTTATGGTTTACCTTCTGAATATGAAAACAAAGCTTCAGACTCAGGCAAAAATGATTATCTATGGCGCATTTCCTTTAAAAATTGCGAATAAGGTAATAGAAGAATGCCGGTTTGTACACCATGTGTTTGGTGGATTCATTATTGGAAAGCTGCTGGATTCTTTGATTATCGGAATTCTGTGCTTTATTTTGCTGACTATTATGAAGATGCCCTATGTGCTTCTGGTCAGTGTTATTGTAGGGGTTACCAATATTATCCCCTTCTTTGGACCGTTTATCGGAGCGATTCCCAGTGCGTTTTTGATTTTGCTGGTGAGCCCGAGACAGTGCCTGTATTTTATCGGTCTGATTCTGTTGCTGCAGCAGTTTGACGGCAATATTCTTGGACCAAAGATTCTGGGAGACTCCACAGGAGTGTCCAGTTTTTGGGTGCTGTTTTCGATTCTGTTGTTTGGCGGACTCTTTGGCTTTGTGGGCATGATTATCGGTGTTCCCACCTTTGCCGTTTTCTATCGTTTGACAACAGAGCTTGTGACCTATCTTTTGGGGAAAAAGGAGCTGTCTGCGGATATTTCCTCTTATGAGAGACTGGATTATATTGACAATGAAAAGAAAACCTACATCCGAAAAGAAGAAAGAACGTGATCGGAGCGTGTTTGAATGAGAAATCACAAGTTGATTGGCTGGGTGGTAGGAATTCCCCTTCTGGTCATTATTCTGATTCTGGTGATTGTATTGCAGGAACCGGATAAAGCTGGGATCAGCAGAGCAATGGCTGCAAAATCAGTTGCTCTTGCCCTTCAGTCTCCTGATGAGCTGAAAACATGGCAGAAGGAATACAAATCCTCTTTTTTCCCGGCTGAGACTCAGAAGCAGTGGTATGTGCCGTATCTTGATTATCTCTATGGAGAAGGAATTTTGGAGTCTGAGGAGATCCCGGCAGATGAGGAGCATGCCCTGCAGGAACTGACCTACCAGGAGGCGGCTGAGATGATGGGGAAGCTTTCTCCGGAGCTGAAACGGCTGGTACGGGCAGACAGGAAGAATGCCAAGAAGCCCTTTCCAGAAGAGCAGTGGTGGCTTTTGTATGATTCCGTGTTGCGAAAGATGGATCCGGATGGAGAGATAAGGCTGGAGCAGGTTCTGATTTACGCAACGCCGGAAACAATGGCCGGAACACCAGCCTGGACTGCTCATACCAATCTTGGCGCATTGACATTTTACGGACTTGTGCTGGATCCTCTGGCAGATCACCAGCTGAAGGCCTATGTTCGAGACAGTGAAATCATTCATGTGACTGAGGATATGGGAAGCGACACTGAGTATCGCAATGTGTGGATTCTGGACGGGGATGAAAATGGCCTTCTGGTATATCTGGGAGATATTGAGCGGAGAATTCCTTTCCGGAAAAAAACAGGAAAAACAGAAAAAATGCTGCATCATATGGCAGACCTGAAAATGGAGAATGGAAAAATCAGCAAGGTTTCTCTGAAAACGGAGACGATTACCGGAAAGGTGCTTTCTGTACAGGAGGATGCCATTGAGCTGGAGGGCTATGGGGAAATTCCTCTGGATTCAGAATATAAGGTACTGAAAACCTATGGGGGAATGGAACGGAAGCAGCTTTCAGATATTCTGGTAGGCTATGGTACAGAAGAATTTATTGTGGCAAAGGGGAATGTCTGCGGGATTTTAATAACCCGGGAATTTCAGGCAGAAACGATCCGTGTGCTGATTATGAATAAAGGATTTCAGGGACTTTATCATTCCACCCTGACTCTTGTGTGCAGCGGACCCATGAAGGTAATTCAGGGAGAAAAGGAAAAAAGACTGAAGGCAGGAGAAGCGTTTACTGTACGGACGGGGGATCGTCAGCTCAGAGATGGCCGTATGATTCTGGAGCCGGAGACAGGGGGAGAAATTACGGTTCGCTCTCTGGAACGGGCTCAGGGAACTCCTTCTTATACAGGCCGTATGGAGATTGTTGAGGGCGAGGGCGGTCTGGTTCTAGTCAATGAGCTTTATCTGGAAGATTATCTGAAACGGGTGGTTCCCAGTGAAATGCCTTCAAGCTACGAGAAAGAGGCTTTGAAGGCCCAGGCTATCTGCGCAAGAACCTATGCCTATATGCAGCTGCAGAGCAATACCTACAGCCAGTATGGTGCCCATGTGGATGACAGCACGAATTTTCAGGTGTACAATAACACAGAAAACAGTATTCAGGCTTCAGAGGCAGTTCAGGATACCTATGGAAAGATGCTTTTGTATGATGGAAAACCGATTACGGCCTATTACTTTTCCACATCCTGTGGAACGACTTCCGACGCCTCAGTGTGGGGAAGCGATCCGGAAGCTGTGCCTTATCTGAAAGGCGTGGCGTTGCAGCCGGGCAGGGAGACTCTCGATTTGAGCAGCAATGAGGCCTTTTCTGCCTTTATTAAAAATGAAGACATAAAATCCTATGATTCCGCTTATCCTTTCTATCGCTGGAATGTGAAAACCAGTCGAGAGATTTTGTCAGCTAATATCGATGGAGTTGGAACCGTGAC
This sequence comes from uncultured Clostridium sp., assembly GCA_900538475.1. Lineage (GTDB taxonomy): Bacteria > Bacillota > Clostridia > Lachnospirales > Lachnospiraceae > Brotaphodocola. The sequence goes on from UPYT01000007.1 coordinate 56,199, forward strand.
GGGACTTCAGATTACCGAGCGGGGCGGAGGAGGAGTTGCCAAAAAGCTTCTGGTTACGGGAACGGAAGGCGAAAAGACTATCAGCGGTCAGAATTCCATCCGGGCAGCTTTGGGAGATGAAAGTCTTGTGATTACGAAAAAGGATGGAAAAACGGTAACCGGCTGGGGGTCTCTTCCCAGCGGATTTATATCCATTGAGGATATCGGGAACGGAGATTTTCAAATCTTTGGAGGTGGTTTTGGCCACGGAGCCGGTATGAGTCAGAATGGAGCCCAGGCGATGGCAAAGTCAGGCATGAAGTGTGAGGAAATCCTGAAGTTTTTCTATGATGGAGTTTCTGTGGAGGTTATGAAGCAGAAACAGGAAAACAGCGGTCAGGCAGAAGGCCAGGAGGCTGCAAATGAATAAATGATATAACAAAGAGGAAAATGAGTGATGGAACAGCAGTACAATTTAAAACAGAGAAACGCAGGTTTTTATGCTTTTTTTATCAGCGGAATCTGCGCAATCAGCAGCGGAATTATTGTAAGCCTTTTGCAGGAGCAGATAGGGTTTGATTACGGGACAACAGGAATTCTTTTGGCTTTGATGAATATTGGAAATCTTTTGGCCGGTTTTGCCACAGGAGCTTTGCCCGGGAAAATCGGAATGAAAAAAACAGTGATGCTGCTCACCGCCGGTTATGGCATTGGCTATGGCATTATGGGGATAACAGGATGGGTTCCGGCGCTGATGGCTGCGTTTTTTCTGGCAGGAATGGGAAAAGGAAGCACCATCAATACCTGTACTATTTTAATCGGAGACAACTCCAGAGACAGAACAAAAGGAATGAATCTGATGCACAGCTGTTACGCATTCGGAGCGCTGCTCTGCCCATTTCTGATTTCAGCGGTGGCTGCTGTCTCAGGAAAGCTTCCTATGCTTGTTCTGGGAATGCTTGGAGTGACCTTGTGGATGGCGTTTGTGCTCACTCCTATGGCAGGAAGCAAAAAGGGAGAGAAGCAGAAAACAGACTGGAGCTTTTTGAAAAATAAAAAATTCTGGCTTCTGACAGGATTGATTTTTTGTCAGAATGCAGTGGAAATCAGCGTAACAGGATGGATGGTTACATATTTTAAGGGAAGCGGTATTTTAAGCGGTTCTCTCAGTGCATATACGGTAACGGTTATGTGGACGGCAACCCTGCTTCTGCGTATGATGTATGCCTTTGTCTGCCCAATCAAAAAATCTGGCAGGGCGATGATTGTTATGGGGATTTTCTGTACAGTATTTTATTTTGGAATGATGCAGGCGCAGACACAGGTTATGGCTATTGTTCTATTGTTTGCTTTTGCAGCTGCTATGGCAGGAATGAATCCCACAGCAGTGGCAAGCGCTGGCCGTATGACCAGCGTGACCAGCATGGGGATTATGCTTCCGGCAGCCAGCAGCGGCGCGATTCTGATGCCCTGGCTGATTGGACTGGTATCGGAAAAAACCGGTATTGCAGCCGGTATGACCTGTGTTCTGATTCCCTGTGTGGGAATGCTTCTTTTCAGTCTGGCTGTCAGCCGTCTGAAGGAGGAGTAAGGAGAGAGCAAAGAGATTTCCTGAAAGATAATCTGGTTTGCAGCCAGATGCAGATAAAACAAAATATCCCCCGCCTGCTGCACGAAGCCAACAGGCGAGGGATCAAAAAGGGGAGGATAAGTATTTCTTTTTTCTTTGGTACTAATTACAGTATTGCCCCAAAAAGGAAATCTATACATTGTCTGAGAAAAAAATAAAAAATAGAAATAAAAAGAAATGAGGACAAGCAAATGAAAAATGTACTTGTAGGACAGTCTGGCGGCCCTACGGCCGTGATTAACGCAAGCCTGTACGGCGTGGTAAGGGAGGCCCTGGCTCATGGAGATAAGATTGGCCATGTGTATGGAATGCTCAACGGAATGGAGGGCTTTCTGCAGGACCGCTATATGGATATGGGGCAGGAGCTTTCCGGGGAGGAGCTGGAGCTTTTGAAACTGACACCGGCGGCATACCTTGGTTCCTGCAGATTTAAGCTGCCGGAAAATCTGGAGGATGATTTCTATAAGACAGCCTTTGAAAAGCTGGAAGCATTAAATATTGGATATTTTTTCTATATCGGCGGAAATGATTCTATGGATACGGTCAGCAAGCTGTCGCGGTACGGAGAGCGGGTTGGAAGCGATATCCGGTTTATCGGAGTGCCCAAGACCATTGACAATGATCTGATTGAGACGGATCATACGCCGGGGTTTGGAAGTGCTGCAAAATATGTGGCAGCAACTGTGCGGGAAATCGTTCTTGATGCATCGGTATATGAGCAGAAGGCGGTGACGATTATTGAACTGATGGGACGTCATGCCGGATGGCTGACGGCTGCCAGTGTTCTGGCAAGAAAAAAGAAAGAGGATAATCCGGTTCTGATTTATCTTCCGGAAAGCAACTTTGATTTGGAGAATTTTGCCAGAGATCTGAAACAGGCTCTGGAAAAGAGAAATTGTGTGATTGTCTGTGTATCCGAGGGAATTTCCGATGCCAGCGGGAAATTTATCTGTGAGTATGGCAGTGAGGCATCAGTAGATAATTTTGGACATAAGATGCTGACTGGATGCGGAAAGGTACTGGAGAATTTTGTTCGGAACCGTTTTGGGGTGAAGGTTCGTTCTGTAGAACTGAATGTCAGCCAGCGCTGTTCTGGAATGGTCGTATCTGGAACAGATGTGGAAGAGGCTGCGTTAGCTGGTATGGAAGGCGTTAAGGGAGCATTGAAGGGAGAAACAGGAAAAATGGTTGCTTTTGCCCGGATTTCCAATCCCGGTGAGGAGTACCGAATGGAATGCCGTTTTGTAGATGTGAATCAGGTGTGCAATCAGGAAAAGGCTGTGCCGGCTGAGTGGATTACCGGAGATGGCAATGATATTGGAGAGAAATTTATCCAGTATGCTCTGCCGCTGATTCAGGGCGAGCCGGAGCGCATTATGGAAAATGGAATTCCCAAATATTTGTACAGATAGCAACTGTTTGGCCATGGGAAAATTCGTGGCTGTAACTGCAGATAAGAAGGCTGTTGTTTGACGGCTTGACAAAATCCGAAATCAGACTTATACTGGGTAAGTCTGATTTCGGATTTTCTTTATACCATGGAAATGCGAGTTCTGTGACATAAAAATACCTTGCGGAGATGTGCCATGGAGTAGAAGAGAGATTTGCGGCAGAATCGCCATCCCGCACGCAGGTGGAAAGAGGTTTAGGAAGGGAGAGGGAGAAATGGAACAGGAGAATAAGGAGCTTCTGGAAAAACGGGCGGAATACAACCGGCTGTTTAAGGCCCAGGATTATTTTTATGTCCGTGCAGCATCCAGAGCGAATTTGTCAGAGGCTGCTTTCTGGATTTTGTACAGTATCTGTGATTCTGATACAGCCTGGACTCAGAGTGCACTGTGCAAAGAGTGGTATTATTCCAAGCAGACCATTAATTCTGCTGTGAAAAAGCTGGAAAAGATGGATTTTGTGGAATTGAAGATGGAAAGCGGAACAGGAAACAGGAAAGTGATTGTTCTTACAGAGTCAGGACACCGGTATTGTGAGGAAGAAATTATGCCGTTGATCCAGGCTGAGTTGGATGCGCTTGCTGCCTTTTCAGAGGAGGAGCGAGAACTTCTGCTTTCGTTGATGCGCCGGCAGTTAGAGGCATTGGAGGAAAGGGTGAAGGGGGCATGGAAATAAAATTATCAGATCATTTTACATATCGGAGACTGATTCAGTTCGTAATGCCATGTGTGATTATGATGGTGGTTACGTCTCTTTATACTGTAATTGACGGATTTTTTGTATCCAACTACGCAGGAAAAATGGCCTTTGCTGCGGTGAATCTGATTTGGCCGTTTCTGCAGCTGATCAGCGCAGCAGGTTTTATGTTTGGCTCCGGAGGAAGCGCTCTGACAGCCTTTGTGCTGGGAACAGGCGATGAAAAAAAAGCCAATGAGATTTTTACCATGCTGATGGCGGTGTTAGCAGTAATCGGAGTTGTGATCTCCGTTGTGGGATTTATTTTTATGCGTCAGATTGCAGTGATTCTGGGAGCAGACGAATATCTGATTGATGATTGTGTGCTTTATGGAAGAATTTTGATTTGCGCCAATCCTCTTTTTATGATGCAGAATGCCTATCAGAGTTTTCTGGTAACGGCAGAGCGCCCGCGGTTCGGGCTGGGGATTGCGATTATGGCAGGCCTGATTAATGGAATTCTGGATTTTCTTTTGGTGGCAGTATTTCCATTGGGCGTGTGGGGGGCAGGCCTTGCCACTGCTCTCAGTCAGATTGCCGGAGGACTGATTCCTACGATTTATTTTATGAGGAAAAATAAAAGCCGTCTGCGTTTTGTAAAAACGAAGCTGGATTTTCCAGCGCTGTGGAAGGCATGTGGAAATGGTTCCTCAGAGATGATGACAAATCTTTCCGGAGCTGTGGTCAGTCTTTTGTATAATTATCAGCTGTTAAGGCTTGCAGCAGAGGATGGTGTGGCGGCTTACGGGGCTATTATGTATGTGTCCTTTGTGTTTACGGCATTTCATTTTGGATACGCCATAGGCTGCAATCCCATAGTCGGGTATCACTATGGAGCGGGAAATGAAGCAGAGCTGAAAAGTGTTTTGAGAAAAAGTCTCATTCTGACCGGAGCTGTGGGGCTTGGAATGACAGCGGCTGCGGAATTTCTGGCGGGACCGATTTCTTTTGTTTATGTGGGCTATGATCCTGTGCTGTGTGAGATGACCATACGGGGGATGAAGTTGTTTGGTTTTTCTTTTTTTATCAGTGGATTTAATATTTTTGCATCTGCCTTTTTTACCGGGCTGAATAACGGTATGGTTTCTGCTATGATTTCCTTGCTTCGGACGCTGGTTTTTCAGGTGGCAGCTGTGCTTCTGCTTCCGCTCTGGATGGAACTGGATGGAATCTGGCTGTCTGTGGTGGCGGCAGAGGCGGTAACCCTGGTAATAACCGCAGCTTTTTTTGTGGGAAACAGGAAGAAATACCATTATTTTTAACAGGATTGTGAAGGCGACTGTCTGCTGTAAAGTCCGTGGACGGCAGATTCTCAGGGGAAGAGTCGAAAAACAGGGAAAGAAAGGGTTTGCAAATTTGAGAGAAGTGTTATATACTATGAGAACAGGCGTAGTTTACGATACGCAGGATAACAGAGAAAAGGAAGGATACGTATCATGGCATTATTAGAGACATGGAGAAACCTTGCATACGGCAATGGCCTGAATGATAAAGAGAAAGAAAAACTGTGGAATGGATATTTTACCATTGAGAAAGGAATTTATGAGCAGATTCTTTCTGAGCCAACTCAGGTGATTACCGGCACAGTGAAGGAACTGGCAGAGAAGTATAATACTGAGATTCTTATTATGACCGGATTCCTGGATGGTATCAATGAGAGCCTGAAGGGTTATGAGAACCCCATCGATACCATGGAGGAGGATACTCAGGTTAAGATTGAGATTGATCCAGAGAAGCTGTATTATAATATGGTTGAGGCAAAGGCACAGTGGCTGTACGAGCTGCCCCAGTGGGATTCTATCCTCAGCGAGGAGAGAAGAAAAGAGCTTTACAAGCAGCAGAAGGCTTCCGGTACGATTCGTAAGGAAAAGAAGATTTTCCCCAACGATCCGTGTCCGTGCGGAAGCGGCAAGAAGTACAAGAAGTGCTGCGGCAAAAATGCATAATGGTTCCGGAGTTCATACAGTGAATCCGAACTAAGAGAAGCAGGGGCATCGGGAGTATTCGGTGCGCCTGCTTTGTTTGGGTTAAAGAAAAAGCGGCTTTGGGCGGCACAGGCAGAGACAAGGGAAAGGAGACAGGAAGATGGATGCATATACCGGGTTTGCAGAGGTGTATGATATGTTTATGGATAATATTCCCTATGAGACGTGGTGTGAGTATCTGACCGGACTGCTGAAGGAGCAGGGAGTGACAGAGGGACTGCTGCTGGATCTGGGGTGCGGCACAGGTACCCTTACCCGGCTGCTGGCAGCAGAGGGATACGATATGATTGGTGTGGATCTTTCTGATGAAATGCTGGAAATCGCTATGGATCATCAGAGGGAGAAGCCGGATGGGGTTTTGTACCTTTTGCAGGATATGAGAGAGTTTGAGCTGTATGGCACTGTGAGAGGGATTGTCAGCATCTGTGATTCCATGAATTATTTGACAGAGTACGAGGATCTGGTACAGGTACTCCGGCTGGCGAATAATTATCTGGATCCCGGCGGTGTGTTTATTTTTGACCTGAATACGGTTTACAAGTATAGTGAAATTCTGGGAGAGCAGACCATTGCCGAGAATCGGGATGAGGGAAGTTTTATCTGGGAAAATTATTTTGACCAGGAGGAAGGGATCAATGAATACGATTTGACCCTGTTTATCCGGGAGGAGGACGGACGGTTCCGGAAGTATGAGGAAACCCATTTTCAGAGAGCCTATGAGCAGAAGGAAGTGGAGGAAGCGATCCGGGAAGCAGGAATGGAGCTTGTGGCAGTTTATGACGCGTTTACAAAAGAGCCGCCGAAGCCTGACAGCGAACGGCTGTATTTTGTTGTGCGGGAGCATGGAAAACAGGGCTGAAAGCAGGCATTGGTTTTAAAAGGAGAGTCTATTCTCCGGAATCAGGGAGCATACAAATCAGGAAAGGAAAAGCTGGTTACAACAGCAGGAAGATAGAATGACAGATTATATTATCAGGGCAACGGCAGCAGAAGGACAGATTCGCGCATTTGCAGCAACGACCAGAGATTTGGTGGAGTACGCCAGAAGCGCTCACAACACAAGCCCGGTGGCAACTGCGGCTCTGGGACGTCTTTTGACAGCAGGGGCTATGATGGGAATTATGATGAAGGGAGAGAAGGATCTTCTTACCTTAAAAATTGAAGGAGACGGACCGATTGGCGGTTTGACGGTTACTGCAGATTCCAGGGGCAATGTAAAGGGCTATGCATTTCATCCGGAGGTGATGCTGCCTCCCAATGCAAAAGGAAAGCTGGATGTAGGCGGAGCTCTGGGAATAGGTGTGCTGAGTGTTATCAAGGATATTGGTTTGAAGGATCCTTATGTAGGGCAGACGATTCTGGTGACCAGTGAAATTGCGGAGGATCTGACCTATTATTTTGCTACCTCTGAACAGACGCCTTCCAGTGTAGCTTTGGGAGTTTTGATGGAGCGGGATAATACCGTAAAGCAGGCAGGAGGATTTATTCTGCAGATGATGCCGGGAGCATCAGAGGAGGTGATTTCTGCTCTGGAGAAGCGGCTGGGAGAAATTACTTCTATTACGGCTCTTCTTGATGCTGGAAATACACCGGAAATGATTCTGGAACATATTCTGGGCGATTTTGGTCTGGAAATTCTGGATAAGCTTCCGACCGCATTTTCCTGCAACTGCTCTGAGGAGAGAATTGAAAAGGCGCTGATCAGCGTGGGAAAACAGGAGTTGCAGAGCATGATTGAGGATGGAAAAACTATTGAGGTGAACTGCCATTTCTGCAATAAACATTATCCGGTTACGGTGGAACGTCTGAAAGAGCTTTTGGAGATGGCCAGGTAGAAAGCTGGAGGATAACACAGGATGACAGACAGAAAAAAGTTGATTGCTATGGCGATTGAGGCTATGGGGCGTTCCTATTCTCCCTATTCAGGGTTTTGTGTAGGAGCGGCGCTTCTTACAAAATCAGGAAAGATATATCAGGGCTGCAATATTGAGAATGCGGCTTATTCTCCTACAAACTGCGCAGAGCGGACTGCATTTTTTAAGGCAGTCAGTGAAGGGGAAAGGGAGTTTGAGGCTATCTGCATTGTGGGAGGACAAAATGGAAGACTAACGGATTATACCTCCCCCTGCGGTGTGTGCCGCCAGGTAATGAGGGAGTTCTGCAATCCTGGGGAGTTTCTGGTGATTCTGGCAGTAGATGAGGAGCATTACCGGGAGTATCGGCTGGAGGAATTGCTCCCTCTGGGCTTTGGACCGGAAAATCTTGGACGGGAGCTGATGTAAACGGACAGAAGGCGCAAAAATTCCGTGCAGGAAGAATGGGGCTATACAGGGCTGGACAGAAAAATAAGTACAGAGAAAGGAATCGAGATATGGCAGAAGAAAGATATCGTCGAGTGTTTCTAATTGTAGTAGATTCTCTTGGAGTAGGAGGAGCGAAAGATGCGGCAGATTATGGGGATTTAGGCAGCGATACTCTGGGACACATTTCTGATTGTGTGGAGCAGTTTTCTATTCCTAATCTTCAGAGGCTGGGTATGGCAAACCTTCATCCTCTCCGCCAGGTTGAGCCGGCCCAAAGGCCGATTGGCTATTATGGAAGGATGAATGAGCGGAGCCGGGGAAAGGATACCATGACCGGTCACTGGGAACTGATGGGACTGAAAACAGAAAAGCCGTTTATCACCTTTACAGAGACTGGATTTCCGCCGGAGCTGATTGAGGAGCTGGAAAAGAGAACCGGTCATAAGGTCATCGGCAACAAAAGCGCCAGCGGGACAGAGATCCTGGATGAGCTGGCGGAGGAAGAAATCGCAACGGGTCATATGATCGTATATACCTCTGCAGACTCAGTTCTTCAGATTTGCGGAAATGAGGAAACCTTTGATCTGGCAGAATTGTATCGGTGCTGTGAAATCGCCAGAGAGCTGACTATGCGGGATGAGTGGAAGGTGGGAAGGGTGATTGCCCGTCCTTATGTAGGAAAAAAACGTGGAGAATTCAAGCGAACCAGCAACCGCCACGATTATGCAGTACCTCCTTTTGGAAAAACAGTGCTGGATGCTTTAAAGGAGAAGGGGCTGGATGTGATTTCCGTGGGAAAAATCAATGATATTTTTTCCGGCTGCGGAATTACAGAAGCTTTTCATTCGGACAGCTCTGTTCATGGAATGGAACAGACGATTGAACAGGCAAAACGGGATTTCCATGGCCTTTGCTTTGTAAATCTGGTGGATTTTGATGCCCTGTGGGGGCATCGGCGCAATCCCCAGGGATATGCGAAGGAACTGGAGCGTTTTGACAAAAAGCTGGGCGAGCTGCTGGAACTTCTGGGCGACGAGGATCTGCTTTTGATTACGGCAGATCATGGAAATGATCCGACTTATAAAGGAACTGATCATACCAGAGAGCAGGTTCCTCTTCTGGCCTATTCCAAATCGATGGTGGGGTTTGGAGACTTGCCTCAGACGGATACATTTGCAGCAGTGGGGGCGACGATTGCAGAAAATTTCCAGTGCGGGATGCCGGAAGGAACGATTGGGGAGTCAATTTTGGATGAAATCAAGTAAAGAAAGCATTGGAGGAAGAAAACATGCAGCGCAACAAGGCCTGGCGGCATTTTAAAACCATAACGGGACACAAAATTCTGGTGATGGAGAACTGCTTTCGAGTAGGGCTTTTCCGTCAGGGACTGATGCATGATCTATCAAAATACAGTCCTGTGGAGTTTGGAACCGGAGTGAAGTATTATCAGGGAAACCGCAGTCCCAATGCAGCGGAGCGGGAGGAAAAAGGATATTCGGAGGCCTGGCTGCATCATAAAGGAAGAAATAAACATCATTTTGAATACTGGATTGATTTTTCTAAAACCAGCCAGGGCCTTTCCGGGGCAAAGATGCCGGTGAATTATCTGGTGGAAATGGTTATGGATCGAATTGCAGCTTCCCGGGTATATCGGGGCGCCGGGTATACAGATGGAGCAGCCTGGGAATATTACCAGATGGAACAGCCCTATTTGTCAGGAATCATGCATCCTGAGACGCAGGCGGAGCTGGAGAAAATCTTGATTATGCTGGATAAGAAGGGAGAGAGGGCAACCTTTGCCTATCTTAGAAAGCTTCTGAAAAAGGGAACTTATTAAAGAACCTCAAAAATGCTTTGATGATGATGAACAAAAAAGGGGGCAGCTGCAATATTGCAGCGCTCCCTTTTTGGTGGTGCGCCTGGCAGTATCCTGGGGATTTAAGCAGAATAGCTGCTGATGCAGCCGCCCTCCGGCGCGGGAATGTGACGCGGTACCTTCTTTTCTGCTCACCATGTCTGCAGATTTTGTCTCAGTCGTGGAAAATATCGGCAGGATAGTGATAAATTTCCGCATAGGATTCCAGTTCTGCCTCTGATTGGGGGAGGCTGGGAATCAGACCCGTACAGTCTGTGGCAGAGCAGGCCTTAATGTCTGGATAGGCGGTATCGTCTGTTCCATAGGGATCTTGAACCGGAGGTTCTTTCTCCGGCTTTTTTTCTGGCTCTGTGACAGGATTGATGTTAAGCAGAGCGGTATCGGGTATCGTGTCTTTTGGAAAGAAGCTCATTGTTATCACCTCAGTTACAGTATGAAGCAGAGTTCTCCTTTTTATACAGTTTTTCTTTTTGAAAAAATAGAAAATAAAATGAACCAGATGGAAAAAGAAAGGCTCTTATACTACAGATGCATCAAAATAAGGGAAAGGAATCATGGAATGGACGAGAAAAACAGGACTGATGTGGAAAAAATGATACAGGGTGATGAATCGGCATTTGATGAATTGTACCGATCCTTTTCCGGAAAGCTGTACCGTATGGCGTATTTTATTACAGGAAATCAAAGTGACAGTGAGGATGTACTGCAGGAAACCTTTGTCAAATGTTATCTGCATCGGAAATCGCTGAAGGATCCGGAGCGGTTTGAAGCCTGGCTGTATCAGATTCTGGTTCGGACAGCCTGGAAGCTCTGCCGGAAAAGGCGTGAGGTTTCCCTGGATGCGGTTCTGGAAAACCCGGATGACAGGGGAATGGCCCAGCAACTCAACAGGGATGACAAGGAAGGACCTTTGGAACAGCTTCTGAAACAGGAACATGCCTTTCATCTGTGGAAGCTGGTGGAAGGGCTGAATGTAAAGTACAGAACGGTAATTCTTCTATATTATTACAATGAACTGAGCACCAGAGAAATTGCAAAAATTACAGGGACTTTGGAGGGAACTGTAAAATCCAGGCTGTTTCAGGCAAGAAAGCTTTTGAAAAAACAGCTGGAATCTGAGGAGAGAAGAATGTATTTTGAAGGAAAGCCGGGATGAGAGCGCTGTGAAGGAGGGCGGAAGAATGAAGGATAGCTGGGAGCGAAAGGAATTTGATAAAAGGCTTGGTAGAGAGCTTCAGAAGGGAATCGATGAAATTCCCTGGAGTGCGCAACAGGAGCTGGAAGGGCTGAGAGCAGTTCACGCGGCAATGGAAGGAAGGAGAATGACAATGAGATTTCAAGGAAGAAAGATGGTGGCAGCAGCGGCGGTTATCCTGGCGCTGACAGGAACAATTACAGCAGTAGCAGCAGGAAAAATAACAGGGCTTTTTAGTTCTACCAACAAAATGGATGCCATAACTACAGCGAAGGAGCTGGAAGAAAAAGGGAGTAAGGAGCTGGGAGAAGCGCTTTTGGTAGCTGATACGCTGGCGGATGGAAGCCGTTTTCAGGAGGGCTATATTACAGAAATTCAGGCTGTGGATGACAGCGGAAATACAGTTGGAACCTATCCGGAGATCAGCATTCAGTATGGGGATTATTTTTTCAGTGTGATCCGGGAAAGGGATCGGGAGATTATGGAGGAAAATCAGGAGCCTGCCTCGGATGGAGATTATGAGGAATTGTATGAGGGAATCTGCCTGAGAGGACAGGAGGATGAGTATCTGTTTCTTCCTCCAGATCAGAAGCCTTCTGAGGAAGATGAATCCCGTGAGGCGGCAGGGGAGCTGTATATCAGCTATGGCTCTGTGGAAGAAGAACGATGTGTGTATAAAAATATGATGTGGGAAAAGGATGGGCTTTCTTATACTATGATGACCAGTGCAGATAGGACTCTGGAGGAGATGGCAGAGCTGGCAAAAGCATATATAGACAGTGAAAAGTAAAGAAACTTTGTTTTTTCCGTGATGGGTTCTTGATTTCTCCCGAAACTGCCAGTATAATTAGGAATAGTTGTGCAAAAAAATAAGATATACAGCAGGAACAGGAGATATGCCCAATATGGACAATAACAACAGTCAACAGCCGCAGCAGAATGGCAATAATAATAAATTCCCCAAAGGTCAGTTTATTGTGATGCTGATTGCGGCTCTGGTGACACTTGGTGTTGCTGGAATGATGAAAAGCTATATGGGGAGCCGAAGTCAGAAGGAGGTTACCTACGATCAGTTTATTGAAGAGGTCGAGGACGGACAGGTAGAATCAATATTAAGAAGAAGCAGCCGGATTGAGATCCGCTATAAAGAAAGCTCTGAAAAATTCAATCCGGCTTTCCAGTATTATACCATTCCTCTTTCCGGGGATTATATGCTGGCAGAGCGGCTTCTGGAGCATGAGGTGGAAATTAAGCAGGAACAGCAGGAAACCGGCGATTTATTCTGGTCAATTATCAGTATGATTTTCCCCTTTGTGCTTCTTGTAGTATTTATGAATTTTATGATGAAGCGCATGGGCGGAGTAGGAAAAAGCAATGCCAAGGTCTATATGCAGAAGGAGACAGGTGTAACCTTTGCTGATGTGGCAGGACAGGATGAGGCGAAGGAATCCTTAGTGGAATTGGTGGATTTCCTTCACAATCCGGCTAAATATACCCACATTGGCGCAAAGCTTCCCAAAGGCGCTCTTTTAGTAGGACCTCCCGGAACAGGAAAAACTCTTTTGGCAAAGGCAGTGGCGGGAGAGGCACAGGTGCCCTTTTACTTTTTGTCCGGTTCGGACTTTATGGAGCTTTATGTAGGAGTAGGTGCTTCCCGTGTCCGGAGTCTGTTTAAACAGGCCCAGCAGACAGCGCCGGGAATTATTTTTATTGATGAGATTGATTCCATTGGGCGAAGCCGCAGCGGCTACGGCGGAGGCGGAGAATCTGAGCAGCAGCAGACTTTAAACCAGCTGCTTTCCGAGATGGACGGTATGGATTCTTCCAAGGGGGTTTTGATTCTGGCAGCTACTAACCGGCCGGAGGTTCTGGATCCGGCACTTTTGCGTCCCGGACGTTTTGACCGCCGGGTGATTGTGGATAAGCCGGATTTAAAGGGTCGTGTAGATATTCTGAAGGTACATGCAAAGAATGTTTCCCTGGACGAGACTGTGGATCTGGATGCCATTGCTCTGGCGACCTCCGGAGCTGTGGGCTCCGATCTGGCGAATATGATTAACGAGGCAGCGATTCTGGCTGTGAAAAACGGTCGGAATGCAGTAAGTCAGAAGGATTTGTTTGAAGCAGTTGAGGTGGTTCTTGTAGGTAAGGAGAAAAAGGACCGGATACTCAGTAAGGAAGAACGCAGGATCGTTTCCTACCATGAGGTAGGCCATGCGCTGGTCAGCGCCCTGCAGAAGGATGCAGAGCCTGTGCAGAAGATTACGATTGTTCCCCGTACCATGGGGGCTCTGGGCTATGTGATGCATGTGCCGGAGGAAGAAAAGTATCTGAATAATAAAAAAGAGCTGGAGGCTATGCTGGTAGGATTCCTGGCCGGTCGGGCAGCAGAGGAAATTGTATTCGATACAGTAACTACCGGGGCGGCCAATGATATTGAGCAGGCAACCCATCTGGCAAGAGCTATGGTTACTCAGTATGGAATGTCAGAAAAGTTCGGACTGATGGGACTGGCAACTCAGCAGGATCAGTATCTGACAGGACGGACGGTGATGAACTGCGGAGAAGCTACGGCGGCTGCAGTGGATGACGAGGTTATGGAGATTCTGAAGCGCTCCTATGAGGAGGCCAAACGTCTGCTCAGTGAAAACAGAGAGATTATGGATCAGATTGCAGAATTCCTGATAGAGAAAGAAACCATTACCGGTAAGGAATTTATGCAGATTTTCCGAAAATGCAAGGGAATTCCTGAGCCGGAGGAGAAAACGGCATCACCAGAAGGTTTTTCTGTGACCGAAGAGGAAGAGCCCAGACCGGCAGAACCGGAAGCTTTGCATTCTGGAAATGAAGAAGAGGGACAGAGCAAGCCTTTGACAGATACAGATGGATGGATTCCTGTATCCAGTCATGAGGAAAAGCGTTAGGCTCAGCTGGGATAAAAAGGATGAAGAAAGGCTGAGGTACTGTGAGAGAAAACACAGTACCTCAGCCTTTTTGCATTGCAGGAAAGTTTTTTCTGTCAGGGAAATGATGAAATCACTCTGCTGAGTCCAGAAAAGAAATCACATCAGCAGTAAATCGCTCGTGGCACTGAAACAGAGCACCATGGCCGCAGTGTTCATAAATCAGAAGCCGGGAGTCTGGAATCAGACGGTTCAGTTCATGGGAACAGGAAACAGAAATCATTCCATCATGTTCTCCTGCTACAATTAAAACAGGACAGGAAATTACAGAGGGATCCACAGAACGGGAACCAAACCAGAAGCGAATGGCCTGAATCTGTGCCTTTAAGACAGGGCTGGTCAGCCGGATTTTCATGTCACGATCTTTTTTGCGGGTGCGAAGCCGTTCTAAGAAAGCGGTCGCCTGTTTTTTGCCTTCTGGTGTGGACTCAAAAAGAAAGTAGTATTTGGGATCCCGGTGACGGAGAATGGCTTTGGCTGTAGTTTCCTTCAGGGGGATAGTATAGGAGTCACGAAAAACAGTGCCGGATGGACCGGTTCCCACCAGAATCAGCTTTTCTACCATCTCTGGATGGGCGGCAGTAAAGGCCTGGGCTACCATTCCTCCCATGGAAAATCCCAGAAGAAAAATGCGGGAAAGTCCCATGGCCTGGAGAAAATGAAAAGCATCCTCCGCCATTTCTTCAATGGAGGAGGGGGTCTGGCCTTCGCTTCTTCCCACGCCTCTGTTATCAAAAAGATAAACATGGAACCGGAGGGCAAGACCGTCTATGACAGCTGGATCCCAGTCATCCATGGTGCTCATCAGATAGCTGAAGCATACGACAGGAATGCCTTCGTGTTCTGCTCCTGCCTCCCTCCAGACAAAGCGGGTGCCGGCAGCTGAAATCAGATTTGTTCTGGCAGTGCTGTATTGGTACATATGCGAGTCTCCTTTGTATGTGTTGTGAATAGTTCCGTTATATCATTTTACGCGGGCTTTTTCAAGGGCAGACTCAATGGCTCTGATTAAAACCTGGGAAGTATAGCGGGTCTCTTCCGGATAAGACAGATTTTCCAGAGACTGGGAGCTGCAGATCTGTCCGGTCAGATGCTCCAGAGACGGCTGAACCAGAGGAAACATGGTTTCAACAGAATCACTTAAGGGAACCATAGAGACAGAACAGATCTGCTCCTTGTCTACCGTAACCTCCACATTGATTTCCTGGGAGCCGAGGGTTAAGGAAGAAGAGTAGACTCCAGGTATGTAGGAAGCCGGGCTGGCAGAGTCAGAGGAATTCTCTTTTTTGGGGTGAAACATAATAAAAAGCAGCATAACAAGAAGAATGCCGAAGCCGATAAAAATAGCAGTATATATGATTTCTTTCATTCGCAGGACGACAATTTTCGTTTTGGAACTCATGGGGAGACCTCCCGGTATGTTTGGTATAGTCTATTCTCTGACAGCGCTTTTTATGCTATACTGAAGTGCAGAGAAAGGAGCTTTAAAATGTCATTACAGTTGATTTTGGGTGGTTCCGGTTCCGGAAAAACCACCTGTTTATATGACGCGGTGATTCAGGCGTCCATAAAAAATCCACAGCAGCAGTATTATGTGCTGGTGCCGGAGCAGTTTACCATGCAGGCGCAGAAGGATGTAGTAGCAAGGCATCCGGCTCATGGAACGATGAATATTGATGTGGTAAGCTTTCAGCGGTTGGCCTATCGTATTTTTGAGGAGCTGGCTGTGGAAAATCTGCAGATTTTGGATGATATGGGAAAATCTATGGTGCTTCGAAAGGTTGCAGCAGAAAAAAGCAGACAGCTGGTTTTATTCCGGGGGCATTTAAATCAGGCAGGATTTGTCAGCCAGCTAAAATCCATGCTGTCAGAATTCTATCAGTACGGTATTGGGCCAGAGCAGCTAAGAGAGATGGCAGCTGCTGCAAAAACACCGCTGCTGAAGCAGAAGCTGGAGGATTTTGCTCTTGTATTTGAAGGATTTCGTCAGTTTATCGCAGGTCATTATGTGACAACTGAGGAAGTGCTGGAGGTTTTGTGTCGGATTTTGCCCCAGTCCCAGCTGATTAAAGACAGTGTCATTGCGCTGGACGGATACACAGGGTTTACGCCGGTTCAGTATCGTCTTGCAGAACTTTTTATGGCTTATGCAAAGCAGGTGATTGTGACAGTCACTGCGGATCCGGAGGTGGATCTTTATGGTTCCATGGGAATGCAGAATCTATTTTTTATGAGCCGTCAGATGGCAGTTCGGCTTTCTAAGCTGGCGGAGAAAAACCAGGTAAAAAAACTTCCGGATCGGTGGGTAACCAGGGGGAAAGATTTTGCGGTTCCAGAGGAGCTGGATTTTTTGGAAAAAAATCTGCTCCGGTATGGAAGAGCGCCTTATAAAGGAGAGCAGACAGGGGCGTTGGAGATTTATCAGGCATCCAATCTTTCAGAGGAAGTTGCCGCAGTGATTCACAGAATCTGGCAGCTTCAGCAGGAGGAAGGAATGCGCTACCGGGATATTGCTGTGATTACCGGAGATCTGCCTGGATATGGAAAGGAAATTGCTCATCAGTTTGAGCAGAATGAGATTCCTTATTTTATGGATGATAAAAAAAACATTCTGGACAATCCTCTGGTGGAGATGATTCGATCTGCTTTGGATGTTGTGCGCCGCGATTTTTCTTATGAGACCGTATTCCGTTTTCTGCGTTCCGGTCTGGTATGTGAGGAAGGGGAACTGGTGGATCGGCTGGAAAACTATGTGATTGCCCTGGGGATCCGGGGAGGAAAACGCTGGAGACAGCAGTGGGAGAGAACTTACCGGGGCGGCGGAGGAATCAACCTGACAGAGCTGAATGCATTTAAGGACAGGATAACGGCGCCTTTGTCGGATTTGCAGGAAGCGTTTCGGAAGGAAAATCTGACAGTTCGGGATATGATTGACGGAGTAAAGGAGCTGTTGGAGGCTTATCATGCAGAAGAACGGTTAGAGGAGTTTGCAGAGGACTTTACAAGGGAGAAGGAATACCGTCTTGCAGGAGAATACAGCCAGGTATACGAGCTGGTTATGGAACTTTTGGAGAGGCTTTCTGATCTTTTAGGAGAGGAAAGTGCAGGCAGAAAAGAATTTATGGAAATACTGGATGCCGGCTTTCGGGAAATTACGGTGGGTGTGATTCCGGCAACTGTGGATCGGGTAGTGGTAGGAGATATTACCAGAACCAGACTGGCTCACATTAAGGTTTTGTTTTTTGTAGGTGTGAATGATGGAATTGTTCCCTCACGCAAAGAGGGAAAGAGTCTGCTTTCTGACCGGGAAAGAGAGTTTTTTGCCAGTCACCAGCTGGAACTGGCACCTACAGCAAGAGAGGACAGTTTTCAGCAGAGATTTTATCTGTATCTTTTGATGACAAAGCCCTCAAAGCGGCTGATTGTGTCTTTTTCGGGAACGGGAAATGACGGAAAGGGAAGAAGACCTTCTTTTCTGATTGGCGAGCTGAGAAAAATGTATCCGGAACTTTCGTGGAAGTCCAGCAGAGAGCTGTTGGACAATCAGCAGATTTATTCAGTGGAAGAGGCGTTAAGGCAGCTGATTGAAGGGCTGGGACAGTTCCGGGACGGAGAGCTGCCTGAGAAAGAACCGAGAGAGAAGCAGTTTCTGGAGCTTTACCGCTGGTTTTCTCATTCTGGAGAATATGGGAAAGAGACAGAAAAGCTTTTGAATGCGGCATTTTGCGTGTATGAAAAGCAGGGAATCGGCCATGCAGTAGCCCGGGCTCTTTACGGCACAGTTCTCAGCGGAAGCGTGACCAGGCTGGAGCAGTATGCCGCCTGCGCCTATGCCCATTTTCTGAAATATGGCCTGGAACTGGAAGAACGGCAGAGGTATGAGCTTGCCTCATCAGATTTGGGAAATCTTTTTCACCAGTCTATTGATCTCTGCTTTAAAACAGCAGGAGAAGAAGGCCTGGACTGGAAAACCATGGAGGATTCTGTCAGGATGGGACTGGTGCATCGCTGTGTGGAGCAGGTGGCAGCAGATTATGGAAATACCATATTAAACAGCTCCTCCCGCAATGCCTATCTGGCCAGAAGGGTGGAGCATATTACGCAGAGGACAGTATGGGCTCTTCAGCAGCAGATACAGAAGGGGGATTTTGTTCCTGCAGGTTTTGAGGTATCCTTTTCAGCAGCTGACAATCTGGACGCAATGAAAATTGCTCTTTCAAAGGAAGAGGCGCTTCATCTCAGAGGACGGATTGACCGTCTGGATCTTTGCGAGGATGGAAAACAGATCTATGTAAAGATCATAGATTACAAATCGGGAAGCACCTCCTTTGATTTGGTGGCGCTTTATTACGGACTGCAGCTTCAGCTGGTGGTTTACATGGATGCGGTTCTGGAAATGACAGAGCGGCGTTACCCGGGGCGGGATGCAGTGCCTGCGGGAATTCTCTATTATAATATTGCAGATCCGGTGATTCAGAAGGAAGGCAAACAAAAACCAGAGGAAATTGAGGCACAAATTCTGAAAAAGCTGCGGATGAACGGGCTGGTCAACAGCGAGCTGGAGGCAGTGCGTCATCTGGATCATACGATAGAAAAGGAATCAGATGTGATTCCTGTAGTTTTAAAGGATGAGGCTGTGGTGGAGTCAAAATCCTCTGTGGCAAATACAGAACGTTTTCGGTATCTGCAGAAATTTGTCAAGGAAAAGCTGAGAACCGCAGGAAAAGAGATTCTGGAGGGTGAGATTGGCCGGGAACCATACAAATATGGTTCAAGAACGGCCTGTGATTACTGTCCCTACCACCCGGTCTGCGGCTTTGATAAAAAAACCCCCGGTTATGATTACCGGAAATGGAAAAACAAAAAGACAGAGGAAATCTGGGAGGAAATATGTCAAAAACAGCAGTAAACTGGACGAAAGAACAGCAGCAGGTAATTGAAAGCAGGGGATGCCACCTTCTGGTCAGCGCTGCAGCCGGAAGCGGAAAGACAGCGGTGCTGGTAGAACGGATTATCCGGATGGTAACAGAGGGAGAAAATCCCCTTGATATCGATCGGCTTCTGGTGATGACTTTTACCAATGCAGCTGCGGCTGAAATGCGGGAACGGATTGGCGAGGCCATAGAAGCCCGCCTTCTGGAGGATCCTCATAATCAGCATCTTCAGGTGCAGTCAGCTCTGGTTCATCACGCAAAGATTACAACGATTGACAGCTTTTGCCTGAATATTATCCGGGAGCATTTTAATCTTCTGGATCTGGATCCCTCCTTCCGTATTGGAGATGAGGGAGAAATGCTCCTTCTGCGGGCAGATGTGATGGCAGAGCTGATCGAGGATGCTTACCAGGAGGGAAGCGAGCGTTTTATCCGGTTTGTGGAAGCTTTTGGACAGGGAAAAAGCGATGCAGGTATTGAAGATTATATTATGCAGGTGTATCAGTATGCGCAGAGCAATCCCTATCCAGAGCAATGGCTGGAGCAGTGCAGAAAGGAACTTTCCGAGGAGGAAAAACCGTCCCTGCCCTGGATATCTTTTCTTATGGAGGATGTAAAAAAGCAGCTGAAGGAGCTGGCTGTGCAGGAGAGGGAATGTCTGGAGCTGTGTCAGGAGGATGACTGCTTCCAGGCTTATATCCCCATGATGTCTTCGGATGTTTGTCAGCTGGAGGCAGCCGCCGGGGCAGAGGATTTTGAAATGCTGTATGAGAAGCTTTCTGCCATTTCCTGGCAGCGGCTGGCCACAGTGCGGAGCAAAGAGGCGGATCCGGAAAAAAAGGCTTATCTTACCGGATGCCGGGATCGGGTCAAAAAGGCAGTGGGAAAAATGAAAGAGCTTTACTGCTTTGCATCTCCTGAGGAAATGTTTACAGACATGAAAAAAACAGGAGAAGCCATAGAGGTACTCTTAGATCTGGCAGAGGATTTTGACCGGCGTTTTCAGGAGAAAAAAAGAGACAGAAATCTGGTGGATTTTAATGACCTGGAGCATCAGGCTCTGAAGGTTCTGATTCGCTGGGAAGAAGGCAGGATGGTCTATACAGAGGCAGCAGACGAACTGAGCAGTCAGTTTGAAGAGGTTCTGGTAGATGAATATCAGGACAGCAATCTGGTGCAGGAAGCGCTTTTGCAGGCAGTGTCCA
Source organism: uncultured Clostridium sp. (assembly GCA_900538475.1). Lineage (GTDB taxonomy): Bacteria > Bacillota > Clostridia > Lachnospirales > Lachnospiraceae > Brotaphodocola. The sequence continues at coordinate 76,453 of UPYT01000007.1, forward strand.
GGGAACGGTTCGGACAGTATAATGTTTTTATGGTAGGAGATGTGAAGCAGAGCATTTACAAATTCCGTCTTGCCAGACCGGAGCTGTTTCTGGAAAAATATAATACCTATGAGCCCTATGAGGCAGGTCTGGGGAAAAAGAAAAAAATTGAACTGCATCAGAATTTTAGAAGCAGAGAACAGGTGCTTTCTGGAGTAAATGATGTTTTCTTTCGGATTATGACGGAAAATCTGGGCAATATCCGCTACACAGAGGAGGCAGCCCTGCATCCGGGAGCGGTATTCCAGCCGGTTCCTTCTGAGGAAGAAGGGGAGGAAGCATCTACGTCTCCCACTTTTCTGCTAAGAGCGGGACTGCCCAGGCTTTTGGTGACGGATACAGGTCAGGGCGCCCTGGATCAGATGGAGGAAGAGGCAGCAGATTATACAGCCAGAGAAATTGAAGGAAAGATGATTGCTGCAGAGATTCGGGCAATGACTGATCCGGAAAAGGGAATGGCTGTCTGGGATAAGAAGCTGGGCAGATACCGGACTGCGCAGTACAGGGACATGGTTATTTTGCTGAGAAGCACGACAGGATGGACGGAGACCTTTCTTTCCGTTCTTTTAAATGAAGGAATCCCTGCTTATGCTGAGTCGCGGACAGGATATTTTACTACGGTTGAAGTGGAAACGGTCCTCAGTATGCTGTCGGTGATTGATAATCCCATGCAGGACATTCCTCTGGCAGCAGCGCTAAAATCGCCTATGGGAGGAATGACAGATGAAGAACTGGCACGTCTCATGGGCTGGTATAAAAGACTCATTCCAAAAGGGCAGGACAGGGGAATTTATGGAGCTGTCCGTGCATGGACAGAGCTGGCAGAATCTGACAAGGACGAGCTGACACAAAAGCTGATCCGGTTCCAGCAGCTTGTACAAAAGCTGCGCCGCCAGAGCGTATATCTGCCCATACATGAACTGATTTATCAGGTTTATGAGGATACCGGATATTACCGGATGGTATCTGCCATGGCAGCAGGAGAGACAAGAAGGGCCAATCTGGATATGCTTGTGGAAAAGGCTGTAGAATATGAGAATACCAGCTACAAGGGATTGTTTCATTTTATCCGGTACATTGAAAATTTGAAGAAATACCATTCAGACTTTGGGGAAGCCTCCGTTGTGGGGGAAGAGGAAAATACAGTCCGGATTATGAGTATTCACAAAAGTAAGGGGTTGGAATTCCCTGTGGTGTTCCTTGCTGGAATGGGGAAAAAATTCAACCGCCAGGACACCTACAGCCGCCTGTTGATTGATCCGGAGCTGGGAATTGCCACGGATTATCTGGATCTGGAAAAACGTCTGAAAAGCGCAACCTTAAAGAAAAATGTGCTGCGCCGGAAAATGGAACTGGATAATCTGGGAGAAGAGCTGCGGGTACTCTATGTGGCAATGACCCGGGCAAAAGAGCAGTTGATTATGACGGGAACGGATCGGGGGCTGGAAAAGAAACTGGAAAAATACAGAACTGTTCCAGAGGCAGACGGCCAGATTCCCTATACGGTTCTTGCAGGAGCCGGTTCCTATTTGGACTGGCTGCTTATGAGCCTGGGAAGCACAGGCGTGAGAATTTTGATGGAGGAGATTCCTCTGCAGCAGATTGTGGGAGAGGAACTGAAGCGCCAGGTGAAGACAAGGGCTTCCAGAGAATTTTTGAAGACCCTGGATCCGGAGACTGTGTACGAGAAGGAATGGAGAGAGATGCTGGAGAAGCATTTGTCGTATCAGTATCCTTATGAGGCGGACATCCTTCTGCATACGAAAATGTCTGTATCGGAATTAAAAAAGCAGGGACAGCTGACAGATGAATCAGAAAGCGTTCAGACAGAGGCATTGGAAGAGAGAAAGGAAGATGAAGAGGAGCCAAAGACGGCAGGGACAAAGCGACGGGGAAAGGGCGGAGCAGTAAAAGGAACTGCCTATCACCGGGCTATGGAGCTGCTTCCCCTGGATCGTATCAACAGCCGGTTTGAGGCAGAGGCCTGTCTGAAACAGATGGTGGAGGAAAAACGATACACAAAAGAAAACCGTTCTCTGATAGACAGCCGGGTTATCTGGCGTTTTCTTCAGTCTCCGTTGGGAAAAAGGATGTCTCGTGCGTTGGCAGAGGGGCGGCTTCACAGGGAACAGCAGTTTATCATTGGAATTCCGGCCAGGGAAATGGGAGCAGGAGATTCAGATGAGCTGGTTCTGATTCAGGGGATTATTGACGCATATTTTGAAGAACAGGACGGTCTGGTGCTGATGGATTACAAAACGGATCGTGTGGACAATGAGGAAATCCTGATCCAGCATTATCAGGAGCAGCTGGATTACTATGGGCGTGCCCTGACTCAGATGACAGGAAAACCAGTAAAGGAGCGGCTGATTTATTCCTTTGCCCTGAACCGGGAGATTCCGGTTCCTCTGTCTGCGAAAACAGAACCGGAAAGATAAAAAAGAAGAGAATCTTCCAAAAAGTTTGCATACCAGAAAAAATGTGATATAATTTTTAGTAGGAAAATGTGGACGCACAGGCTAATAGCTTCACCACGAAAAAGGGAGAGGGGTGTGTATGAAACAGAGAAAATCCAGCTGTGACAGCTGTATGTATTACGAGTATGATGAAGATTATGAGTGCTATGTCTGCGGGGTTAATCTGGATGAGGATGAGATGGCGCGATTTATGGAGGATCGGTTTTACGACTGTCCTTATTACCGGCTGGGGGATGAATACGCCATTGTCCGGCATCAGATGTAGCAAAGAACGGGGACTGACAGACAGGGGCAAAAGAAATCTGTGAAGATAAATAAAACAGGAAAAGGAGAAGAAGTATGATACCAGACGAAGAAGTAAGGCTGACAAAGCTTGCGCATACAGCAGGCTGTGCTGCAAAAATAGGACCGGGAACATTGGCGGGGATTTTAGAGAGCCTTCCCAAATTCGAGGATCCCAGACTTTTGGTAGGAATTGAAACCTCCGATGACGGGGCTATTTATCAGGTGAATGAGGATGTGGCTTTGATCCAGACGCTGGATTTCTTCCCGCCAATGGTGGACGATCCCTATGTGTTCGGTCAGGTAGCGGCAGCCAATGCGCTTAGTGATATCTATGCTATGGGAGGAGAGCCGAAGGTGGCACTCAATATTGTTGCATGGCCAAACTGCGTCAATCCCAAGTTTCTGGCAGAGATTCTGCGGGGCGGAGCAGACAAGGTAAAAGAGGCGGGAGCTGTGCTGGCGGGAGGACATTCCATTCAGGATGATGTACCCAAATATGGGCTGAGCGTAAGCGGCTTTGTTCATCCAGACCGGATTTTGAAAAACTGCGGAGCTGTTGCCGGAGATGTGCTGATACTGACCAAGCCCCTTGGAACGGGAATTGTAAATACAGCAGTTAAGGCAGAGCTGGCCTCTAAGGAAGCAGAAGCAGAAGTTATTGGGGTAATGACCTCCTTAAACAAAAAGGCAAAGCAGATTTTTGGCCGTTATGAAATCCATGCCTGTACCGATGTGACTGGATTTGGATTGGCTGGACACAGCCTGGAACTGGCAAAGGGAAGCGGCGTTACCGTGGAAATTGACGGAGCTGGACTGCCTCTGCAGACGGCTGCCTGTGAGTATGCCAAAATGGGTCTGATTCCGGAGGGGGCATATAAAAACAGAGCCTATGCGGGACAGGATACAGACGTAAGTAAAGCAGAGGAGTGGCTGCAGGATATCTTCTTTGATCCCCAGACCTCAGGAGGCCTGCTTGTGAGCGTAACTCCGGAGACGGCTGAGAAAATTTTATCTGATTTCCAGACAGAGGGACTGGATACACCCTATGCGGTTGTGGGAAGAGTTCTGCCGAAGGAGGATGTCTGGGTGCGTCTGACAGGAGGCGTTTAGAGCTTATGATTTATCTGGATCATGCGGCAACGTCACTGCCCAAGCCTGAGCCGGTGGTGATGGCAGTGACAGCTGCCATGAACTGCTTGGGAAACAGCGGCAGGGGAGCTCACAGTGCAAGTCTGGGAGCATCCCGGATGATATATGAAACAAGAGAAGTGCTGTCTGATTTTTTTGGAGGGGACGGTCCGGAGCAGGTGGTCTTTACGCCTAACGCCACGGCTGCCCTGAACATGGTCATTCAGGGGATATTAAATCCCGGAGATCGGGCGGTTACAACGGCAATGGAGCATAATTCTGTCCTGAGACCTCTGTACCGGATGGAAAAGCAGGGGGTCTCTCTTTGTGTTGTACCAGCAGACGAAAAAGGCCGTCTTTCCATGGAAAGGCTGGAGCAGGAGCTGAAACCGGGGACAAAGGCTCTGTTTTGTACTCACGCTTCTAATGTAACGGGCAATGTGAATGATTTAAAGACGATTGGAACAATGTGCAGGGACAGAGGAATCCTTTTTGTGGCAGATGTATCTCAAAGTGCAGGCATTCTTCCCATTGATATGAAGGAGATGGCCATTGATATTTTGTGTTTTACTGGTCATAAGGGGCTTTTAGGGCCTCAGGGAACCGGGGGAATCTGTGTGCGAAAGGGAGTTTCTGTCCGTCCTCTGATAGTGGGAGGAAGCGGAATTTTAAGCTACAGCAGAGAGCATCCCGCTCAAATGCCGGTGGCCCTGGAGGCAGGAACCTTAAATGGTCACGGAATTGCAGGACTGAAGGCAGCGCTGACATACATACGGGAACAGGGACAGGATATTCTGAGGAAAAAGGAATTGGAGCTGATGTGGTATTTTTATGACCAGGTCAGCAGACTTTCCCAGGTAACGGTGTATGGTGATTTTTCTTCCAGGAAAGCTTTGCGGACTCCGGTGGTTTCTCTCAATATTGGGGAGGAGGATTCTGGATGGGCTGCAGGAGAGCTGGCAGAGAGATATGGAATTCAAACCAGGGCAGGAGCCCACTGTGCGCCGTTGATGCATGAGGTTCTGAAAACCAGGGATCGGGGAGCTGTTCGTTTTTCCTTTTCCCATCTCAATACCAGGGAAGAAGCAGAAATGGCTGTTTATGCAGTAGAGCAGCTGTGCCGGGAAGTGGAATAAAACAGAAACAGCAGGAGAGACAGATGAGGAAAAAAGAACTTCGTATGGTCATGACGTTTCATACAACAACAGAAGCTATGGCAGCAGAAAAGCAATTTCAGGATCAGGGAGTCCCGGGGCGTATGATTCCTGTGCCCAGAGAAATTACTGCAGGCTGCGGTCTTGCCTGGTCAGCGCCGGCAGACAGCCGTAAGCTGCTTTTGGAAGCTGTGGAAAAAGCAGAAATTCAGTATGAAACATGGAGAGAACTGCTTCTGTAGGAAGGAAGAAAAAGATGAGAAACAGAAATTTCTGGATACTCCTGCTGCTTTTGCTTGCAGGCATTGTCCTGGGTGGTTTTCTGGGAAATATGGCAGAGGGGATCCCGTGGCTTTCCTGGCTGAATTTCGGGCAGTCCTTTGGACTGGATGAGCCTCTGATCCTGAATCTGGGAGTAGTGGTGATTACCTTTGGTCTTTCTATTAAAATTACCATGGCCGGGATTCTTGGCGTGGCCGCAGCGCTGGTGATTTATAAGGCACTGTAAGCTTGGGCAGCAGAGACTAAAAACTGCGGAAGGATGCGCTGGAATTCAGGCAAAAACAAAACAGCCAAATTCATTTTAGAAAAGAGAAAAAAGAGAGGGGATTATCATGGCACAGAAAAAAGGGGACAGAACCTATGAAATGGATATGTGCAACGGTCCGCTGTTTTCTAAGCTGATCGTTTTTGCAGTACCGCTGATGCTGTCGGGAATTCTTCAGCTGTTATTCAATGCGGCAGACATTATTGTGGTGGGGCGGTTTGCGGGAAGTGAATCGCTGGCGGCAGTAGGCTCCACTTCATCGCTGATTAACCTGCTGGTGAATCTGTTTATTGGATTGTCTATTGGAGCAAATGTGCTGGTTGCCCAGTTTTATGGAGCTCAAAGGTTCAAAGATCTGGAAGAGACGGTTCATACCTCTATTCTTCTGGCAGGGATCGGCGGTGTGATTCTGATTTTTGTGGGATTTTTCCTTTCGGATCCGATGCTTGAGCTGATGGGAACTCCAGATGAGGTTCTGGTACTTGCAACTTTGTATATGAAGATCTATTTCTTAGGAATGCCTGCAACTCTGATTTATAACTTTGGAAGCGCTATTTTAAGAGCGATTGGAGATACGAGAAGACCGCTGTATTTTCTTCTGACAGCAGGCGTGATCAATGTGGTTCTGAATCTGATTTTTGTGATTCAGTTTTCCATGGGGGTAGCAGGAGTTGCCCTGGCTACAACGATTTCCCAATGTGTTTCTGCTGCTCTGATTATTCAGTGTCTGGCGCGTTCAGATGCACCTTACCGTCTGCAGAAAAGCAAACTGAAGCTAAAGGGGGACAAGGTAAAGAAAATTGCAAAAATTGGTCTTCCGGCTGGTATTCAGGGATCGGTTTTTTCTATTTCCAATGTTCTGATTCAGTCCTCTGTCAACTCTTTTGGAGCTGTTGCCATGGCGGGAAGCACTGCGTCTGCCAATATTGAAGGCTTTGTTTATACATCTATGAATGCGGTGTATCAGACAGCTCTGAGCTTTACAAGCCAGAACTTTGGAGCAGGAAATTATAAACGAATGACCAAAATTCTGATTTACTGTCAGGCTATTGTTATTATGGTAGGGATCGTGATGGGAGGAGGCGCCGTTCTGGCAGGACGTCAGCTTTTGGGAATCTATTCCTCGAATCCGGAGGTAATTCAGTATGGAATGAACCGTCTCCGCCTGATTAGCGGCCCATATTTTCTCTGCGGAATTATGGATGTAATGGTGGGAGCTCTGAGAGGAATCGGCTACTCGGTGGCGCCGATGCTGGTATCTCTGACCGGAGCCTGCGGATTCCGTATCTTCTGGATTTTTACTGTATTTGCATCAAACAGGAGCCTGGAGACTTTGTATCTGTCTTATCCGGTATCCTGGGCATTGACATTTACGGCGCACATCATCTGTTATGTGTTCATACGCCGGAAAATGACTAAAAAATAGCAGTTCTGCATTGCGTATAGAAAAAGCCGGATGATCTGTCATTTTTGCAGGAAATTCGGTTTTTTCTGTTATAGGGCTTCCAGCAGGAATAAAACTTCCATGAAATGATTGGAAGGAATGGAGTCTTATATCGCAGAGGCAGCTTTGACGGAACGGAAATGTGTATGAAGGAAAGGAAGGAAGAAAAATGAATCAGGTTTGGTCCAGGAACCATGAAACAGGAGAGCTGAAGCCAGCGAAAAGTCTGATGGTAGCTTTAGGATTTGAGAAGAAGGAGCAGCTGCCCCGGATTATTTCTCTTGTAGGCGGAGGCGGAAAAACCACCACCATTTATCAGCTGGCAGACGAGCTTTCAGAACAGGGGCTTCGTGTTCTGATTACAACCAGCACGCATATTCAATGTCCGGAAAACGGACTTTCTGCCTTTGTGGATCATGTCAGAGAAGTGACAGCTGATATGTGGGAAGGGGGAATCCTTACAGTGGGAAAGCCGCTGTTGAAGGAGGAAGAGACATATAAGCTGAGTATGCCGGAGGGGCTGGGCGAGCCGGAAGAGATGGAGCGCCTACTTCAAATGGCTGATGTGATTCTGATTGAAGCGGACGGCGCAAAGAAAAAGCCGGTTAAGGTTCCGGGAGAATGGGAGCCGGTGATTATCCCTCAGACAGGCCTTGTGATTGCCTGCGCCGGATTGTCGGCTCTGGGAGGAACCTTTGCAGATACCTGTTTCCGGTTCCGGGAATACGGGAAATGGCTGATGCGTGAGGGTGAGAATGTGATTACGCCGGAGGATCTGGCCCTGATTCTTATGGATGAGAGAGGAAGCCACAGGGGAGTGCAGGGCCGCTATTACCGGGTGGTGCTGAATCAGGCAGACGGGGAAAAAGAGCTGAAGGCGGCAGAAATGATTCTGAAGCTGCTTCCCGTAACTATGCAGAAGGGATGTGCTGTGACAGCCTACCGGAAATAAGGGGTGATTTTCCAGCAGAAGAATAGGAAAGCGGCCGATAAATAGAAAGATGAGTCAGAAAAAGGAGAAGGAAACAATGGAAAACAGAGGATTGGCAGTCATTAAGGGAGCTGGGGATTTAGCCAGCGGAATAGCCCTCAGGCTGCACAGGTGCGGATATCAGATTATTATGACGGAGATTGCTGTTCCGACAACTGTAAGGCGGACAGTATCCTTTTCTCCTGCGGTGTATCTGGGAGAAACGCAGGTAGAAGATGTGACCGGTGTACGGTGTCATTCTTTGGAAGAGATAAAAGCTGCTGTCAGCTGTGGGAGGATTGCAGTAATTGTAGATGAAAAGTCTGAAATTGTGAAGCAGATGAAGCCGCAGATAGTGGTAGATGCGATTTTGGCGAAATACAATACAGGAACCTCCATTACCGATGCACCTACAGTGATTGCGATAGGACCGGGATTCTGTGCCGGAACAGACTGTCACTGTGTGGTAGAAAGCAAACGGGGCCATTATCTGGGAAGGTGTATCTGGGACGGTCCGGCGATTGCAAATACAGGAGTGCCGGGGCTGATTGGCGGTTATGGACTGGAACGTCTGATTCGAGCATCTGATGATGGAGTATTTCGAGGCACAGTATCCATTGGAGAACAGGTAAAGGCCGGAGAGCTGGTGGGATATGCCGGAGAAACTCCGATTTATGCACAGATAGACGGTGTGGTGCGGGGACTTTTACAGGATGGTGTTTTGGTAACGAAGGGAATGAAATCTGGAGACGTAGATCCCCGGTGCGAGAGAAAGCACTGCTTTACTGTATCAGACAAGGCTTCTTCTATCGGAGGAGGGGTTTTGGAGGCAATTCTCTGCCATCAGACTGCAAATCCAAGGACTGCTCTGGTCGTTCTTGCTGCCGGGGACAGCAGGCGCTTTGAAAGCAACAAGCTGCTGGTTCCGGTAGACGGTATGCCTATGTACCGCCATATTTTAGAGGAGACAGCGGGACTTTCCAAAACAGTTTTCCGCAGAAAAATTCTGGTAAGCCAGTACGAGGAGATTCTTCAGAGCGGGACAGCGTACGGTTTTACAACAGTAGAAAACAGAGACAGCAGCCTTGGAGTTTCTCATTCCATTCATCTTGCCCTGGAGGCGCTGGAACAGGAACTGGAGCAGGGAAGCCTGGATGGAATCTGTTTTGCTGTATGCGATCAGCCCTGGCTGACGAAAAAGACCATTTCCGGCCTGGTAAATGGCTGGAAAGCAGGAAAAACAGGTCTTGGAACAGTTTCCTGCCGGGGAAGAGACGGAAGTCCTGCCGTCTTTTCTGTAGACTATGTACCGGAGCTCAAGGGGCTTTTGGGAGACCAGGGAGGAAGAGCAATTCTGTCTGCCCATCCGCAGGAGGTATACCGGTATGAAACAGGGGATCCGCGGGAACTGGAGGATGTGGATACCAGAGAGGATATGGCTCCCGGAAGCAGGTAATAAGAAGAACAGATTGTCGAAACCTTAACAGTTTTACAAAAAAAGTCTTGCTATGCGCTTTTTCCTTGGTTATAATGAGAGACAGGCTATGCTTTCAGCAGAAAATGAATTTCCCCGAAGGGGAATGAAAATAGCAGAAAACAGAAAGGAATTCCACATGATAACATTAGAACGCACAAGCGTTATGAATCTGGAGAATGCCATTCGCGGTGCAAGAAATCCCATGAACAGCTGGGGAAGAATGGACAGCGGCTACAATGAAAACGGAGAGTATGTGCTGGGACCCAATGATCTGGATCTGGCAAAGCGCTTAAGAAAGGCAGGAACCGGCGATCACCGCAAGTATCTTCGTCAGGTTTTTGTTTCCGTTGATATTACGGCTCCCATGTACTGGTGGAAGGAGTATGATACTTATAAAGTGGCTACGGTTGCCAATTCTACCAGCACGATGCATAAGATTCACAGCTGCCCCTTTGAACTGGATGATTTCAGTCACGATCATATGACTCCGGAAACGTTGGAGTATATGCAAACTGTAGTGGAGCAGCTGGAGAAAATTCGCCTGAAGTACATGGAAACGAAGGAAAAGGCTTACTGGTACGATATGATTCAGCTTCTTCCTTCCAGCTATAACCAGATGCGTACCTGTACGATGAATTATGAGAATCTGATTAATATGTATTATGCCCGCCGCAGCCATAAGCTGCAGGAATGGCATACCTTCTGCGATTGGATAAAGACTTTGCCTTACGCCAAAGAGCTGATTCTTGCAGAAGAGGAAGACAGAATACCGGAAAGAAGTGATCCAATTTGATTTATATTGCAGCAGTAGACAGCCACTGGGCCATTGGCCAGAAGGGCCAGCTTCTTGTAACGATTCCGCAGGATCAGAAGCGGTTCCGAGATATGACCTTGGGCAAGGTGATTGTAATGGGCCGGAAGACTCTGGATACGCTTCCAGGCGGCCAGCCTCTCTATGGCCGGAGAAATGTGATTTTAAGCAGGGATCCGGAGTACCGTGTGAAGGGCGCAGATGTCTGTCACAGTGTAAAGGAGTGTCTGGAGCTTTTAAAGAACTACGGACCAGATGATATTTATATTATTGGCGGAGAGAGTATTTACCGCCAGTTTCTGCCCTACTGCAGCCGGGCAGAAATTACCTGGATTGATTTTGCATATTCCGCAGATGCACATTTTCCCAACCTGGAAGAGTCTGGGGAATGGGAGATGACGGAGGAAAGCGATGAGCAGACATATTTTGATCTTTGCTATACCTACCGCGTATATGAGAAGCAGAGAACCGGGAAATGATAAGAGAATGGAACTGATAAAAGAAACAGTTTCTGAGGAACAATAAAACCCTTAGAATACATGATAAAATATTTTGCAGCAGCAGAACATGGGAGGATCAATATGTACAGAATTTTGAAAGCAGAACAGCTGGCTGATAAGATTTTTCTGATGGATGTGGAGGCCCCGCGTGTGGCCAGAGCCTGTCAGCCGGGAGAGTTTGTAATTGTCAAAATAGATGAGAAGGGAGAACGGATTCCTCTGACAATCTGCGATTATAACCGGGAACAGGGAACCGTTACCATTGTATTCCAGATTGTAGGTGCTTCTACTCTGAGAATGTCCGGATTGAAGGCCGGAGATGCCTTCCAGGATTTTGTAGGACCGCTGGGACAGCCATCTGAGTTTGTAAAGGATGATCTGGAGGAAGTAAAAAAACGCAAATATCTGTTTGTGGCAGGCGGTGTGGGAACAGCGCCGGTATATCCTCAGGTAAAGTGGATGAAAGAGCATGGCATTGAGGCAGATGTCATTGTAGGTGCCAAGACAAAGGATCTTTTGATTCTGGAGGATGAGATGCGTCAGGTAGCAGGAAATCTTTATGTTACCACAGACGATGGTTCTTATGAGAGAAAAGGCATGGTAACCAGTGTGATTGAGGATCTGGTAAAGAATCAGGGAAAACACTATGACGTTTGTGTTGCCATCGGACCGATGATTATGATGAAATTTGTCTGCAAGCTGACTAAGGAGCTGGAGCTTCCAACCATTGTCAGCATGAACCCTGTTATGGTAGACGGAACCGGTATGTGCGGAGCATGCCGTCTGACCGTAGGCGGAGAAGTGAAATTTGCCTGTGTAGACGGACCGGAGTTTGATGGCCATTTGGTAAACTTTGATGAAGCTATGAAGCGCCAGCAGATGTATAAGACAGAAGAAGGCCGGGCAATGTTAAAGGCAATCGAGGGTGATACTCATCATGGCGGCTGCGGCCACTGCAACGATTAATGGCAGAACAGAGGAATCAGATCGGAGGATAAAATCATGGACGTATTAAAGAAAGTTCCTGTAAGAGAGCAGGATGCGAAGGTTCGCGCAACGAATTTTGAAGAGGTTTGCTATGGTTATAATAAAGAAGAGGCAATGGAGGAGGCTTCCCGCTGCCTGAAATGTAAAAATGCCAAGTGCATGGGCGGATGTCCTGTTTCCATCAATATTCCTGGATTTATCAAAGAAGTAGAGGCCGGCAATTTTGAAGAAGCAGCCAATATTATTGCAGAATCATCTGCACTTCCTGCTGTCTGCGGACGGGTATGTCCTCAGGAAAGCCAGTGTGAAGGACAGTGTATCCGTGGTATTAAGGGCGAGCCGATTTCCATTGGAAAGCTGGAGCGCTTTGTTGCAGACTGGTCCAGAGAGAATGGTTTTGTACCCAAGGTAACAGCTGAGAAAAACGGTCATAAGGTGGCTGTTGTGGGCTCCGGCCCTGCAGGTTTGACTTGTGCTGGCGATCTGGCAAAGATGGGCTACGAGGTAACGATTTTCGAAGCTCTTCACGAGCCGGGCGGCGTTCTGACCTACGGTATTCCGGAGTTCCGTCTTCCGAAGAATTCCGTTGTCCGCAGCGAGATTGAAAATGTGAAAAAGCTGGGTGTGACCATGGAGACAGATGTGATTATCGGAAAGTCCGTAACCATTGATGAATTGATGGATGAGGAAGGCTTTGAGGCTGTTTTCATCGGTTCCGGTGCAGGTCTTCCGAAATTTATGGGAATTCCTGGTGAGAATGCCAACGGCGTATTTTCCGCCAATGAGTATCTGACCAGAAACAACCTGATGAAGGCATTCCGTGAGGATTATGACACCCCGATTGTGGCAGGAAAAAAGGTAGCTGTTGTAGGCGGCGGAAACGTAGCAATGGATGCTGCAAGAACAGCGCTTCGTCTTGGAGCAGAGGTACATATTGTATATCGCCGCAGTGAGGCAGAGCTTCCGGCTCGTGTGGAGGAAGTTCATCATGCAAAGGAGGAAGGTGTTATTTTCAACCTTCTGACCAACCCCGTAGAGATTCTGACTGATGAAAATGACTGGGTAAAGGGAATGGTAGTTCGTAAAATGGAGTTAGGCGAGCCAGATGCTTCTGGAAGAAGAAGACCCGTAGAAGTCGAAGGCTCTGACTATGTGATGGAGGTAGACACTGTGATTATGTCACTGGGAACTTCTCCGAATCCGCTGATTTCCTCTACTACAGAAGGTCTGGAAATCAATAAGCGCAAATGCATTGTTGCAGAAGCGGAAACCGGACAGACTTCCCGTCCGGGCGTATTTGCAGGCGGCGACGCAGTAACCGGAGCTGCTACAGTTATTCTTGCCATGGAGGCAGGAAAACACGGCGCAAAGGGAATTGATGAATATCTGCGCAATAAAAATTAAAAAAATTGAGGCGGGAATACCGCTGGAATCAGTAGGGTGCTGCAGGAAAAATGCGGCACCCGTCTTTTTCTGTGACGCGGAGAAAAGGATGATATAGGAAGAAAGGATGAATCAGAAGATATGAAAAAAGAATCCCATCACATTGATTTACTGAACGGACATATTTTTCCGTCTCTGACAGGACTTGCTCTGCCGATTATGGCAACCTCCCTGGTTCAGACCGCCTACAATCTGACTGATATGGCGTGGATTGGACGAGTTGGAAGCCATGCGGTAACGGCAGTGGGAGCAGCAGGAATGTATACCTGGTTTTCCTCCGGAATCGTGATGCTGGCAAAAATGGGCGGACAGGTTAAGGTGGCGCACAGTCTGGGAAAACAGCAGAGAGAGGAAGCGAGGGTCTACGGGAGAGGAGCCCTGCAGCTGACAGTGCTTCTTGCTCTTGCCTTTGCCCTGATTGTCAATCTGTGCGCGGATCCTCTGATTGGATTTTTCCGCCTGGAAAGCGCTGGAACAGCACAGGCGGCAAAGGTCTATCTTCGGATTACCTGCGGCCTGATTCTGTTCCCGTTTTTGAACCAGACTCTGACCGGATTATTTACGGCAGTAGGGGACAGCAAAACCCCTTTTTTGGCAAATTGTATCGGACTGGCTATGAACATGATCCTGGATCCCATTCTGATTTTCGGAATAGGACCCTTTCCAAGAATGGAAGCAGCAGGCGCTGCTTTGGCTACAGTTTCGGCACAGATGACGGTTACCCTTGTTTTGACGATCAGAGCTTCCCGGGAACCGGTTCTGCTTCATAAAATCGGTCTGTGGAAAAAGGTTCCCTGGGAATTTTTTCGGACGATTCTGGCTGTGGGAACACCATCTGCGTTTCAGACAATGCTGTACTCCGGGATTTCCATGGTGCTTACCAGAATGATTGCCTCCTGGGGAGATGCAGCGGTGGCAGTCCAGAGGGTAGGAGGCCAGGTGGAATGTATTTCCTGGATGACAGCAGAGGGCTTTGGCTCAGCTATGAATGCCTTTACAGGACAGAACTATGGGGCAAAGCAGTATGACCGGGTAAAGAAAAGCTATGGAATTGCAGTACTCTTTATTGGAATCTGGGGAATTATCACCTCCTGTATCCTTGTTTTTGGTGCAGAGCCCATTTTCCGCCTGTTTATTCAGGAGGAGGAAATTCTGCCCATTGGCATTCATTATCTTGTGATTCTGGGGCTGGGGCAGATGCCTATGTGCCAGGAGCTGGTAACAGGGGGCGCTCTCCAGGGAATGGGAAAAACACTGTCCTGTTCTGTGATTACCATTATTCTGACTGCGGCAAGAATCCCGCTGGCTCTGGTGCTGGGAAAAACCGGACTGGGGCTGGACGGCATCTGGTGGGCTCTGACACTTACCAGCGTAATGAAGGGAATTGTATTTGTTATTTATTATGTATGGATTCTGAGGAGACTTCCCCGTGAGCCACAGGCAGTAGCCCATGCATAAGTAGGACAGGAAAGAGAAAAAGTTATTCAGAAACAGGAAATTTGCCGGGGAAATGGCATAAAAAGGCAGAGTAAAGAAACGGCAGGAGACAGAATGAAAAAGGAGAGAAGCCTATGGCCAGAGGAATGACGAAGGAAGAAAAATACAGACAGATGATTGAAACACCGGTAAACCGCCTGATTCCCAGACTTGCAGTTCCTACGATTATCAGTATGCTGGTAACGTCTATTTACAATATGGCAGATACATTTTTTGTCAGTCAGCTCAGTACCAGTGCATCAGGAGCCGTAGGTGTTATGTTTTCAGCGATGTCCATGATTCAGGCAATCGGGTTTACTCTGGGCATGGGAAGCGGAAACCACATTTCCCGTTCTCTGGGAAATCGGGATGAGGAGCGGGCAGGCGTATTTGCGGCAACAGCTTTTTATACAGCAGCTATTATCGGAGTGGGGATCCTGGCAGTAGGCACCTTGTTTTCCCGGCAGCTGGTGTTTTTTCTTGGAGCCACGGAAACCATTGCTCCCTATGCTCAGGATTATGCAAGATATATTCTGATTGGGGCGCCGTTTATGATGACCTCCTTTGTTATGAATAATATCCTTCGTTCTCAGGGAAATGCTGTTTTTGCCATGGTGGGAATTACAGTTGGCGGGATTTTGAATATGATTCTGGATCCCCTTTTGATTTTTGGCCTGGATCTGGGAATTTCAGGGGCAGCCATTGCTACTATGGTCAGTCAGATTATCAGTTTTTGTATTTTGCTTTATCAGTGCAATGCCCGTCCGGACTGTATTAAAATTCAGCTTTCCAAATTCCGGCCATCGGGAAAGGTGTACGGTGAAATTCTTCACGCAGGCCTTCCCTCCTTCTGCCGCCAGGGTCTGGCAAGTGCAGCAGCAGTAATTCTGAATTTTGCAGCAGGGCCTTATGGGGATGCAGCCATTGCAGCTATGTCTATTGTGACTCGGTTTATGATGTTTATTAACTCCAGCCTGATAGGCTTTGGGCAGGGATTTCAGCCGGTATGCGGCTTCAATTTCGGTGCGGAACGGTATGATCGGGTTCTGGAGGCCTTTTGGTTTTGCGTGAAGGTAGCTGTAATTATGCTGACAGTATTTGGAATTGTCTCCTTTGGAATCAGCCGCCCGATTATTACAGCTTTCCGCAGAGAGGATCTGCAGGTAATTGAAATCGGAACCCTGGCTCTGCGGCTTCAGCTTCTGACAATGCCGTTCCAGGCCTGGGTTATTATGGTGAACATGCTGACTCAGTCTATTGGCTATGGATTTCGGGCATCTCTGGTAGCTATGGGACGTCAGGGACTGTTTTTGATTCCGGCGCTTCTGATTCTTCCGAAGCTGTTCGGCATTCTCGGACTTCAGATGGCTCAGCCCATAGCAGATATGCTGACCTTTGTTCTGGCAACTGTAATTGTGTCCGGGATTTTAAAGGAGCTGAGACAGATGAAGGAAAAACAGAATTTTGTGCCTAACTGAACCGATACAGGAAGTGTAACAGTTCAGCCATGCATTTTCTTGACCGCTTATAGCGGACAAGAAGCATCGGGCGTTTGCCCTATGAAGTTTCAGACAGAAAAAATCTTATGAAAACAAGCTTTCAACGTTTTTTTCTGTCTGAAGCTTCGCATGGCAGAACTATTACAGTAAGTTACAAAAAACGCAAAAAAGGACTGGACTATTTTGTGTTTTTATGAGAAAATAAGATTAAGTATGGTGTGATAAAATTAACAATCCAGAGTGTTATGGACTGTTATAACGCGTACTTCAGGACATTACACAGTTGAAAGGAGTTTTAACATGATTTATTCACATGAAGTAGAAAAAATGTGCACCGTTGCGCAGGGCGTACATCATGGCGCCGCTCCGATCCCGGAAGAGGCAAAGTGGGTACAGGCGAAGGAAGTGAAGGACATTTCTGGTCTGACACATGGTATCGGCTGGTGTGCTCCGCAGCAGGGCGCATGTAAGCTGACCCTGAACGTAAAAGAGGGTATCATCCAGGAAGCTCTGGTTGAGACCATCGGATGTTCCGGTATGACCCATTCCGCAGCCATGGCATCTGAGATTCTGCCGGGCAGAACGGTTCTGGAGGCTCTGAATACTGACCTGGTTTGTGACGCAATCAACACTGCAATGAGAGAATTATTCCTGCAGATCGTATACGGAAGAACCCAGAGTGCTTTCTCTGAGGATGGTCTTCCCATCGGCGCAGGTTTGGAGGATCTGGGAAAAGGCCTTCGCTCTCAGGTTGGTACCATGTATGGAACTCTGAAAAAAGGCCCGCGTTATCTGGAGATGGCAGAGGGTTATGTAACCGGTATCGCTCTGGATGCAGACGATCATATCATCGGTTATCAGTTCGTAAGCCTTGGTAAGATGACTGACTTTATCAAGAAGGGTGATGACCCGAATACTGCATGGGAGAAAGCAAAAGGTCAGTATGGCCGTGTAGCTGATGCTGTTAAGATCATCGACCCGAGACAGGAATAAAGAAAGCGGTAAACGAATTTTTTAAGGAGGATACTACATATCATGGCATTATTTGAATCATATGAGAGACGCATCAAACAGATTGATGCAGTATTAAACAGCTATGGCATTGCTTCTATCGAAGAAGCTGAGAAGATTACAAAAGACGCAGGTCTTGACGTATACAAGATGGTAGAAGGCATTCAGCCGATCTGCTTTGAGAATGCAAAATGGGCTTATACCGTTGGTGCAGCTATCGCAATCAAGAAAGGCTGCAGAAAAGCAGCTGACGCAGCAGCAGCAATCGGTGAGGGTCTGCAGGCTTTCTGTATCCCTGGTTCTGTAGCAGATACCCGTAAGGTAGGTCTGGGACATGGAAATCTGGGCAAGATGCTTCTGGAAGAGGAGACTGAGTGCTTCGCATTCCTGGCTGGCCACGAGTCCTTCGCAGCAGCTGAGGGTGCTATCGGTATCGCTGAGAAAGCAAACAAGGTTCGCCAGAAACCTCTGCGCGTTATCTTAAACGGTCTGGGCAAGGATGCAGCTCAGATTATTGCCCGTATCAACGGATTTACCTTCGTTGAAACAGAGTATGATCCTTACACCAACGAGGTTAAGGAAGTATCCCGCAAGTCCTATTCTGAGGGCCTTCGTGCAAAAGTAAACTGCTACGGCGCTAACAGCGTTCCGGAAGGCGTTGCAATCATGTGGAAAGAGAACGTAGACGTTTCCATTACCGGTAACTCTACCAACCCGACCCGTTTCCAGCATCCGGTAGCTGGTACCTACAAGAAGGAGAGACTGGAAGCAGGCAAGAAGTACTTCTCTGTAGCTTCCGGCGGTGGTACTGGACGTACTCTGCATCCTGATAATATGGCAGCAGGTCCGGCTTCCTATGGTATGACCGATACTCTGGGCCGTATGCATTCTGATGCACAGTTCGCAGGTTCCTCTTCTGTTCCGGCTCACGTAGAGATGATGGGTCTGATCGGTGCAGGAAACAACCCCATGGTTGGTATGACTGTTGCAGTTGCAGTTTCCATCGAGGAAGCAGCTAAGGCTGGCAAGTTCTAAGAAATGCCCATTTTATAAGGGGTTCAGAAGTTCTGAGGTGTGCTGAAATGGTGCGAAAATCAGTGTGTAGCACACAAGCAGCGCACACGTAGCACACATACGTAGCGCACAAATAGAATGGCAGATAAGAGATGTTTCCCTGAGATTTTCTTGCGAAACATCTCTTATTTTGTTATCTTGCATATTTCTTTCTGTAATTGTTCTAGGTTTCTGTGAGTGTAGGTCTTTTCTGTAATGTCGGTGATGGTATGACCTACGATGAGTTTTAAAATATATTCGTCCACATGACACTCTTTTGCTTTCGTGATGAAGGTATGTCTGGTTTCATGGGGACGATGGGAGAGATTCAGTCGTTTCATCACCTTGTTGAATCTGCCCCGGTATTTGTCATAGGTCATATAGGTTCCCTGCTGGCCGTTTTCGTCATTGAACAGATATTCTCTGTCCGGCGAATATCGCTGTTCAATGAGAGGGCGAATCAGGGGATGGATGGGGACAATACGGTTTTTTCCGGCGTCTGTTTTCATGCCGCCTTTCATGGTTCCCGCTTTCAAGTCAATGTCGGCGTTTTTCAGAATTGCCAGCTCCTGGGGACGCCAGCCGCTGTAGATTCCAATGAGAATCATATCGTCAAAAGGAACTTCATTAACATTTTCCCAGAGTAGATTGATTTCTTCAGGAGAGAATGGAACGATTTCCCGTTCTGGTGCTTCTCTTTTCACAGCGTTGCAAAGCCGGGCATAATCCTTCTGTACGATTTCATGCTTCATAGCGTATCGGTACATCATATTAAACAGAGATTTGATTCTGCCTTTTGTAGCGCTGCCTACTTTTGCGTCCCGGATGGTTCCTTCCAGATGTTCTACCCGGATGTCCTTCATCCGCATTTTGTATAATGGAGTGCAGTAATTGTAGGCGGCAGTGACAGTTCGGATACTGGATTTATTCGCCAGCGTAGGGAAATATTCCCGGCTCCACAGCTCATAGACTTCCTCAAAGGTAATGGAGTTGGTCTGAATATCATAGGGACTTGCGTTGTAATTGGCAAGGGCCTGAATGGCTTCGTCCTTTGTGTGGAAATATCCCACAGTCACCCGGTTCTGCACCAGCCTCCCCTTTTCCTCGTTGAAAGCCCATCCCAGCGTGACCACCGCCCGCCATGGGTTGCGGCGTTTGCCGGACAGCTTATAGACGCTTCCGGTTCCGTTTGCCCGTTGTAATGCTTTCGCCATACGATCATCCTTTCTTTCGGTATTCTGTTTTCAAGGAACACTTATCTGCGTTCAGTCTAAAGGTTTTTCCTCCACTTCTGTAGCAGAATAATAAGCCAGATCTTTATCCTGCAATTCTTTGTATCGCTGGCTGTTCATGCCGCCATTGCGGTATTGCTCCCGGTACTCAGCAAACCCTTCCAGAAACAGACACATATCTGCATTGAAATCTGCTGACTTGTCTTTACCATTGAATGTAATCGAACATTCCCACTCGTCATAATGAGGAGGACGCTTCACATCAATGCGGAAATTTAAGTCTTTCACTCTGTCCAGCTTAAAAAGAAAATCCATAATATCTGACAGGCTGCGGATATTCTTTTCATCGTGCTCATAGCCGATCAGGTAAGTTGATGTGGTATCCAGTACCTTTGCCAGTTCGTTAATCATGGCGATGGAAACTTCAATCTCGCCGCTCTCGTATTTCTGAATGGTACGGAGAGATTTGCCCAGCAATGTGGCAAGCTCTGTCTGATTGATTCCTTTCTTCTTTCTGGCCGCCCGGATTCTCTGGCCGATATTGTTTTGATTTGCCATTTTCAGTTCACCTCCATTATTATCATAGCATAAAGAAATACGAATTACAAGTGCATATTTGTGTAAAAATATCTTGACATATGAAGTGAACATACGTATAATAAAATATGAACTAATAATACGTATTTTTTCAGAGAGGAGGATAACTATGAGATTAAACGAAACGAAAATGCAGGTTTTGATGGGTGAGCAGGAAATGAATATCCGTATGCTGGCAGAGCGGAGCGGTGTTTCCCGGCAAACCATCTCCTGTATCAAAGCCGGAAAAAGCTGTTCGCCGGTGGTGGCCTGCAAGTTGGCCGAAGCTCTGGGCGTAACAGTGGAAACCATTTTAAAGCAGTAGGAGGATTTGAATGGAGAAAACCAGATACTATGTAGAATTACCGCCGTTTACCGGAAGAAATGTGCCTGTGGGAGAAATCGCAAAGGCAATCGGAAAAGACGCACAGTATATCCGCTACGGCCTTCAGAAAGGAATCTTTTCCTTTGGATATGCAATCAAACTGGAAAATTCATCAGAGTACAACTACTATTGTCCAGACCGGAAAGTCTGGGAAGAAACAGGTTATTTCAGACAGGAGGATAAGAAAGAAAAAACCCTTGCGTAGCAGGCAAGAGTTTTTCACAGTAACAGGGGCGAGCCGCCGTTACCGTATCTCACAATACCAGTATAGCGGCGGCTTCTCCAAAAAGCAAGATATAATTTTTGAAGGAGGTGCCGAAGTTGGCAGAAAAGAAGCCGGAAGAACTAAAATTGATTACCATGGAAGAAATACAGGCAGAAAAGGTGGAATGGCTGCTTTATCCGTTCATCCCTTATGGGAAAGTCACCATTATTCAGGGAGATCCCGGAGAAGGAAAGACAACGATGGTGCTGCAGCTGATTGCCAGACTGACCAGAGGGGAAGCCATATTCCCGGAAGAAGAAACAGAAAATCAAGCAGAATCAGAAAGAACCCCCATTACCGTTCTGTATCAGACAGCGGAGGATGGTTTGGGCGATACCATTAAACCCAGACTGACCGCTGCCGGAGCCGATTGCAGCAAGGTGATTGTCATTGACGACAGAGAAAAGGCGCTTACTATGATGGATGAGCGTCTGGAAGCTGCTATAAAGGAAACAGCCGCCCGTCTGGTGGTCTTAGACCCCATGCAGGGCTATCTGGGCGCTGATGTGGATATGAACAGGGCCAATGAAATTCGTCCGGTGATGAAGCGGATCAGCGTCCTTGCAGAGAAGTATCACTGTGCGATTGTGCTGATCGGTCATATGAATAAATGCTCTGGCGGAAAGTCTTCTTATCGCGGCCTGGGTTCCATTGATTTTCAGGCAGCGGCCCGGAGCGTTCTGGTGGTAGGCAGAGTGAAGGATGATGAACAGGTGCGTGTGGCCTGCCACATTAAAAGCTCGCTGGCCCCGGAGGGAACGCCTATCGCCTTCCGGCTGGATAAGGAAAACGGATTTGAATGGATTGGCGAATATGAAATCAGCGCCGACGAACTCCTGTCCGGGGAACGCAGGGGACAGAAAACCAGAAACGCAAAAGAATTTTTAAAAGAGATTCTGACAGACGGACAGAAGACCTATGCCGAGATCGATGCCGCAGCAAAGGAAAAAGGAATCAAGAAAAAGACCCTGTGGAACGCAAAAAAAGAACTGAATATTGATTCCGTCAAAATCGGCAGCCAGTGGTACTGGATGATGTAGTGAGGAAGATAGCAAGATTCCCTGTTTCTGGGGAAAGGGGAATCTTGCTATCTTGACTGCCGGTAAAGAAGCCTGAACGAATTAGCTTATTCACTCAAGGCAGGCACACGCCGACCAAAGGGAGGCGACCCCCGGTAGGGCGCAAAGGCAGCTTTTGATGGACGGTACGGCTGTCAAAAGTGCTTTTGCGTTACTTTCGGCGAAAGTAACAAAGCCTTATGGCGGCTTAAACGCCGCCCGGTATCATTTGAAGGAGGACAAGCCTATCGAAAGGTCAATCAGCGGAATGGTAGGGAAAGGTTCCCTTACACACAACAGCAGAGCATTTAAGGCGAAAAATGTCAAAGAGGATTATACGCAGCACAATATTGAATACTGCAACGAAAATATTAAAACAGTATATCACGAATTGTTTGATGAAGCCCTAGAACGGTACAATGCGAAGCAAACACGCAGCGACAGAAAGATAGCAGATTATTACGAAAAGATTCGCACTTCCAAACAGGAAAAACTATTTCATGAGGTTATTTTCCAGATTGGAAATAAGGACGATATGAATGCACGAAGCCGGGATGGTGAACTGGCGAAAGAAATTCTGGATGAGTTTATGGAGGAATTTCCAAAGAGAAATCCCAATCTTAGAGTGTTCTCAGCACATCTCCACATGGACGAAGAAACACCGCACCTTCACATTGATTTCGTTCCCTTTGTGACGGGGAGCAAACGAGGTCTTGATACCAGAGTTTCCTTAAAGCAGGCCCTGGCTTCTCAGGGATTCAAAGGCGGCACCCGGCAGGCCACAGAACAGAGCCAGTGGATGGAAGCGGAAAAGAAGGAACTGGCAAAGGTGATGGAGCGCCATGGCGTAATCTGGAAGCAGCTGGGGATTCACAGGAAACACCTGAGCGTGCTGGATTTTCAGAAACAGGAGCGTGAAAAAGAGGTGGTGGCGCTTACTGCTCAGAAAGAAGAAATCCGTCAGACTATCACGGAAATTCAGGTTGCTGCCGACGGTGAAAAAAGAGATTTACAGGAATTGCAGGAGCAGAAGGCTGCCATGCAGAAAGAGATTCTGAAAATGTCATCCGATAAAAAGCTGACAGAAAAGAATATCCATGTAATTCGTGAAGATCCGGCATGGCAGCTGCCGGAGCCTGGGGTGGTGGCAACGGCAAAAGCTTACCGGGATAAAAAGGCCATTCCTTTGTTGGAGAAAGTAAAGGAAACGCTGGTGTCGGCGCTGATCCGGAATGTACAGCTTACAGAAATGATCGAGAAGCTGAAACATCAGATAGAACAACTGCAAAGAAACAATCATTCACTGGAAGTCAAAGCTGACCGATTGGAGAAAGAAAATACTGATTTGCAGGTGGAAAGCCGGAATTTCCGGTACTTGAAAGCAGAGTTTGGAGAACAGAGAGTTTCTGAAATCATAGAGAACCGAAAGGCGGTAGAAGTGCCTGTTATGGATTCCATACACCGAAAAGGGAAGGAGGTA
The DNA here is from genome assembly GCA_900538475.1 of uncultured Clostridium sp. Lineage (GTDB taxonomy): Bacteria > Bacillota > Clostridia > Lachnospirales > Lachnospiraceae > Brotaphodocola. Next base: position 99,750 of record UPYT01000007.1, read on the forward strand.
TCACTGTGACAGATATGGAGAAAAAGATTATGCTGCGGCTTTGTGCTAAAGTCATAGAATATGTGGATTTTGAAACAGACCCGGAGGCAGAGCAGCTGGTAAACTGGGTAATACTGGACAATCAGAGAAAACAAAATAACAATGAAATTCGTTCTTTGATGGCAGAGTATAAGAAAAGTGAGCCGGAACGGAGGGAAAGCATTCATGCGGCTATCAAACGGGGAAAGGAAATATGCGACCGGAGAGATGAGTTATATGAGAGCCAGCAGGAAATAAAGCATAAGCTGTGGAAATTGGAACGGGAGATTTGATTTTCCTTGAATGTAATAAGCACATGGCGCTAGCGCCATGATGGAGAGGGCGAACAACGGAGAAGGTGGCTGTTGATTCGCCCTTTGCTATATGTTTTTGTTATTCGCAGGTGTCTGTGAAATCCTTCTGGTAAATCTCAATCATCATTCGTGCTCCCAGGCGGAAGCCGTCAATGAACATTTCTGACATTTCTAAAGGGAGTGTGTCCAGTTGCTCATCCATGATTTCAACGAAGCGTTTGTCTAAAGGTGGTTCTAAGACTTTTAGTTGTTTGACGAAGTCCTCATAGTGTTTGTAATGTTCCTGGCGCAACTTTCGATATTCTTCTGTTTTGGGTGTGTACTGTTCGGCAGGGAAAACTTCTCCGTCATATAACTGTAGTAACAGACTTTTCATACATATTCTCCTTTGCTAAAATGTTTTGACATTCACTGAATGTCAACTTGATTCCTAGTTTATCATATAATGAAAGAAATGACAATCACTGAATGTCAAATAAGGAGAACTTTATGTATAAAAACAAGGCAGAAAATGGCGGAAATAACATCTGCGGTCAGAGAATCAAGGAAATCCGGGAGAACCTTCCGGAGAAAACTTCTCAACGGAAGCTGGCAGATATGCTGCAAATGGCTGGATTGGATATTGATAAGAATGCGGTGCAGCGGATTGAAAGCGGGAAACGGTTTGTGACGGATATTGAGTTGAAGGTGATTGCGGAGGTGCTGGGGGTTAGTTATCAAGAGCTGTTGGATTGATAAAATATGGAGGATAGATGCATTATATAAAAATTAAGAAAAAGGAAATAGATCAATGTAATATTTGCGGACAAATTGGAAAAATGACTTGGGATCACGTTCCGCCTAAATCATCAGGAAATAATTTGGGAATAAAAGTCAATACACTTTTTGAAGGATTGCCTACAGAGACGAGTTATCAGAAAAACTTTCAAAGCGGTATAAAATTTAGATCTCTATGTCAAAAGTGTAATGGAGAAATACTAAGCCGATATGACAAGGCATATATAAATTTTATTGATGATGTAAAGCAAATACTTAATTCTTCTATTATTTTGCCAGAAGTAGTTCAAGTTCCTGTTCAAATTAATAAAGTATGCAGAGCGATTTGTGGACATATTCTAGCAGCAAAAGATTTTTTTGATAAATCTTCTTTAATTGATAAAGAATTAAGAAAATTTGTATTAGATGAGAACTATAAAATGAGCCCAGATTATCGTCTGTATTTTTGGATATATCCTTACAATTCTATAATGATAGTAAGGGATGTTGTAGTGAAGAGTTATGCTGATAAGGTACCTTTTCCCAAAGGAGTAATCACATGTATTTCTTCATTCCCAATTGCATTTATCTTATCGGTGGAAGACAATGACAAGTGTGGATTGCATAATTTGATGAAATATAGAACAAACAACATAGATGATATAGTTAATATTCCTATCGATTTTAGAAGCAGTTATTATCTAGAAAGTAAAAATATAAGAAATTTTTTATGGCCATGTAATATTGGAATAGGCTGGGATGAAGCAAGTTTTGTTATAGGTGGAGAATCTATGAATGATTCACGGTTGGGGATAACTAGTTTAAATAAAAAGGGAGCAAAATAATATGGGAAAAAGTTATGTCTGCCCTCATTGTGGCGCGTATGCCGGAATGGAAGAGTCTAGTTATGAAGTTCAATTCATAAATGACAGTTATTATTGGTTGAATGGTGCATATAAGCAGGCGGCTAGATTTGTAAATGAAAATGGGAATCCAATAGACAAAAATGGAAATTTAATTAAGAATGATATATTAACTATAGTTACTTGCAGAGCGTGTAATCAGTATCAGCTATGGATTAATGATCATATGGTATATCCCATGACTACAAATATTCCATTACCATCGAAGGATATGCCAGATAATATAAAAAATTTATATAATGAAGCAAGGGATGTTTTTGAAATTTCGCCAAAATCAGGAGCTGCCTTGTTAAGGTTAGCATTACAAATGTTGTGCAAAGAGTTGGGGGAAGATGGGAAAAATATTAATGATAATATTGCTAAACTTGTAAAAAAGGGATTACCTGTAGAAATACAGCAGGCTCTTGATACTATTAGGGTTGTTGGAAATAATAGTGTACATCCAGGGGAGATCAATCTTGATGAAGATAAGGATTTGGCAGCGAGTCTATTTCCGTTATTAAATTTAATTGTTGATAGAATGATTGGAGAACCTAAACGAATTCAAGAGTTATACCAAAAGCTACCTTCTAATATATTAGAAGCAATTAGTAAAAGAGATAAACAAAGGGTTTAAGGAGAAAAAGAACATGGAAATGCTTGAATTTAACAAAGAATTTGTTGAACGCACAAGAAACATTGTTTTATCTCAGTGTAAGGATGAGTTTGAGTATAATGTTACATTACTAATCAATTGTCTTTTTGGATTAATAAGTTTACCTATAGAGAAAACAAAACAGGAAGAAGAAGACTTTATGAAAGGGCCGGTTCAGAAATTAAAAGATATGGGAGTAATTATTCAAGGAGATTTAAATAATGATAGCAAATTATTGCGTTCTCTCAGAAATGCATTGGCACATATACACGTAGATGTAGAGAATCAGAATGGAAATATTAGATATGTATATTTCGGAGACAAAAAGCAAGGAAGTAATGAATTTCATACAAAAATGAAATTTTCTATAGAACAGTTACAGGAATTTGCGATTTATTTGTCTGACAAACATTTAGAAAAGTATAAAGGATAAGGAAGAAGATAGTTTAAGAATATTGGAGAAGTGTAATATTGTAATAGGACGTGAAGGGTAGCGCATCCATAGCGCACAACCGCCCTCAAAACCCCAGAAAATCCAGCCCTCACAGTTTCCATCGAGGAAGCAGCAAAGGCTGGCAAGTTCTAAAAAACAAAACAATACTATTTGTTTACTTTCGGGTAGGATCAAAATTTGGTCCTACCCGATTTTTAATATTTTTTTAAAACATAATATTTTGAAAGAGGAACGCTTCATGATTTTTCAGAAGGTAAACAATTACTGCAAAGAGAATAATGTACAAAGCACCTGAAGAACAATGGCATTTTAGACAGGAAAAGAAAGCGGGTTTTATGCAGAATACACAAAAAATACTCAAATACACGTAAGATAATCGCAAGAAAAGGTTAATAAAATGAAGGAAATCTTAATAAAAATAGTTTATTTTGCTAAAAGATGGTGATATAATATCCTTTGTAGTTGTTGCAAAAGTTCGTTTTGCAGGGAAAGGAGAAGACATGAAGTTGAGACAGCAGGAACTATGTAAAATGCCAAGGGGGAGGGTGCGGCGTAAGGTTGCGTCAGCACTGGTTTTGGCAATGAGCGCTACAACTGTATTTCCGGCGTTTGCAGGTCCGCCGCCGGAGGGATCCGACCGGTATTCCTGGTATATTCCCAGTGAAGATGGCGGCCTGTGGCATGATGAGGAAGATGAGGACAGGGAGAGGATTGCAACTGATTCAGATGCAGAGTATGCAACCTGGTCAAACGCAGTTTTGACTGCCATGGAGTCCTTTAACAGTAAGGTTGAATTTGTAGATTCAGAAGGCAAAGTGCTGGAAGGAAACACACCGGACGAGCTTAGTGTTCCTCAGGACGAGAAGAATTTCCCGTATCTGAGCCAGCAGGCAGGACGTACCAGAGAAGATTATGGCTTTTCTGATACCTATGAGGAGCATGAATATTTCCTGAAGGGCAGTGCAAATATTTATGACATCAAAGATGGCAAGCTGGCAACTGCCAGCAATGCAGCGAAGGCAACCTCCAGCAACGCACAGGAGGAATACGTTGATCGAATTATAGTATTTAAGCCGAAGGATGCGGCAGATTTCAGCGGTGTGGTATTTGTAGATATTCTCAATGCCAGCAGCAAGACAGATATTGCCAGCCTGTGGCGTCAGAGCTATGATTACATCATGGAAAAGGGCGCCGTGTATGTAGGCGTTACTTCTAAGGATGTTACAGTAAAGTCTCTGAAGACCTTTAACCAGGATCGATATGCAGCCCTGAAATGGGGAGATGACAATGGTATTTTCTGGGATATTTTAGGTCAGGTAGGTACTTTGCTGAAACAGGAAAACAGCCCGATTCTCTACGGTGAGGATTACAGCGGCGATGTAAATTCCTACCTGTTTGGCTCCTCTCAGTCCGGTTGGTATGTCAATACCTTTGCCAATAACTTTGGTCTGGCAAACTTTGTAGCAGAGGACGCAGCGGATTTGGAAACCTACGAGGATTATAAGGACTGCGTAGGAAGTGCAGATCACATTTTTGATGGGTATCTGAACTTTGTAGGCGGTATGATGGATACCTCTATTGCAAAGAAGCAGAGTTCAAAGACGAGAATGTTTATGCCGGTTAAGGCTACAGACGTTCCGTTTATCCTGATGGTGGGAGAAAATGACTACAATCCTGGTCCGGTTCGTCATGACAGCGATGACCCGGATAACATGTACCGTCATTATGTAGTGGCAGGTGGCCCACACTCAGATATTATTTTCCCGGCAGATCCGACAGATGAGCTGCAGATGCAGACAGGACGGGATACCAGAGAATATGTAGACTTTAAGGGAGATCATACAGTAACAGATTTCAATATTACTGTATTTATCAATGCAGCTCTGGAAAATCTGGATAACTGGGCCCAGAATGGAGAGTCGGCTCCGTGTGGTCCGTATAAGGATGAGGTAGCAGGCTCTATGAATGGAATGGCATTTGCGCCGGAGAGAGATGAGTTTGGAAATATGACATCCGGAATCATTTCTCCGCAGATTTCCGTACCAGTTGCTTCCTATTACGGCGGTGCCAACGGCGCTTTCAGTGATAAGAGCGGTTCTATGATTTATCTGGCTCAGGATCAGGTAGAAAGCCTTTACGGTGACAGAGATACTTACCTGGATCAGTATGCGGAAGCTCTTGATAATATGATCGAGAACGGATGGATTCTGGAATCTGACAGAGAAAAGATGATAGCTCTTGCAGAAAACGAGCCGTTCTTTGGTGAGACAGGACGTGATTCTGAGGCGATTGAGGCTTCTATGGAACGGGAGATCAAGCTGGAGACTGTGAACCAGAAGGAAGGCAAGGCCGGTGATGTAAAATATACCGAGACAGAATATCTGGCAAATGGTGAAGCCAATGTCTATACCCGTATGACAGAAAATACGGTTGTCCGGACACGTCATTCCCTGACTCCTTACAAGAACTATGTGAGAGTTGCAGTTCCGGAAAACTTTAATGGAAAGGTTGTTATGGATACGATTCTGGAAAAAGACGGAGAGCAGAATGTACAGGCTCTTATGAAGGAAGGCAAGGCATATGTAGGTATTGCTGCTTCCCTGGAGGCTGCTGAGAAACGCGGCGGAGAGTGGAGAAAAGCCATTAATGCAAAGGACAAGAAGGATGAGTTTGGCCTGGTATGGGATATCATCAGTCAGGCAGCAGCTTCTATCGGAAGTGAAAATGGACTTCTTGGCCAGCAGGGAACAGAAATTGAACTGGGTCTTGACAGCGATGATAAGAATCTTGTATTTACCTACCAGAAGTATTTTGGAGCATACGAAAACTATCAGGTAACAGCGTATGCTGATGCAGAAGGCGGAAAGGAATTGGCAATGCATGGCGAAAAGGTAGATCCGTCTTCATACGGCGTTTGGTCCAGTACCTATCAGGAAAAAGCAAACGGAACCGGAGAACCGGTCATCGGTGCTGCTGCCAAGAACATTCTGGAGGTAGACGGAAAGTACTTTAAGGATTCCAATGGAAACGGCAAGCTGGATGTCTACGAGGACTGGCGGGAAGATGCAGAAACAAGAGCCGCAGATCTGGTCAGCCAGATGACCGTAGATGACAAGATTGGTATGATGTTTAACAATTCCAGAGGCATGGGAATCAATTCTTCTGTAAAGGATAAGACAGGACTTCTGGATGAGACAGAAAAGATCAATGATACCAGTATCTTTGGAACAACTTCAACGCTGGGAACTATTGATACCATTGAAAAGCTGGGACTGCGCCACTTTATCCTGCGCCAGAATCCGGAACCGGAGGATATGGCAGACTGGATCAACCAGATGAACTATGTGGCAGAGGGAACCTCCCTGGGTATTCCAGTATTGGTAACTTCCAATTCCAGAAACGAAAACGGCGATATGACCTTTGGTATGAATGACGCATCTGGCGTATTTTCTACCTGGCCTGGAACGATGGGTCTGGCAGCAGCAGCCAAGGGAGATATTGCAGCAGGAGGAGATGCCTCTCTGATTTCCAGATTTGCAGAAATTGCAAGAAGTGAGTGGGATGCCAGCGGACTGAAAAAGGGATATATGTATATGGTAGATACCATGACCGATCCCAGATGGCAGAGAACCTATGGTACCTTTGGAGAGGATCCGGAGTTTATTGCCGATGCAGCAGAGCGTCTGGTAGTTGGCTTCCAGGGAAGCAGTGAGGGCGTACAGACAGATGGTATTGCCCTGACGATTAAGCATTTCCCGGGCGGCGGAGCAAGAGAAAACGGATTTGATCCTCACTATAAGCAGGGGCAGTGGAATGTATATCAGACAGAAGACAGCCTTCAGAGATATCACCTGCCTGGATTTAAGGCAGCAGTAGACAACAATGTATCCTCAATTATGCCGTACTACGCAAAACCGGCTCCGGAAAAGAGCGAGCCTCAGTATGATAATAACGGCAATGAGCTGAACATGCAGCAGGTTGGATTTGCATTCAACAAAGAATTTATCCAGGGCTTACTGCGTGATCAGATGGGACATGATGGATATGTAAACAGCGACAGCGGTATTATCGGAAATATGGACTGGGGCGTTGAAGAACTGGATGTACCGGAGAAATGCGGTTATGCAGTGAATGCAGGAACAGACATTATCGGTGATACCAATGACGTATGGTCCATGAAGGAAGCATACGAGCGTTCTGAGGACGGAAGCAAGAGTGATTATTATGATACCCATGAAATTGCTTACGGATTTACAAGAGAAGAAGTAACAGTAAGCAACGAGGATCTGGATCGAGCAAATGAACGTCTTCTGAAGGAGATGTTTGAGCTTGGACTGTTTGAAAATCCATACCGGAATCCGGATCATGCAAAGGAAGTTGTTGACAATCCGGAGAACTGGGATGAGGCTTATGAGGCACATCAGAAATCTGTTGTTCTGTTAAAGAACAAGGATCAGGTTCTGCCGTTAACAGAGGACAAGCTGGAAGGAAAGACCGTATATGTAGAGTATTTCTCTCAGAAAGAGAATCCGGCTCAGACGGAAGCCCTGAGAAAGAATCTGACAGAAAAATATGGCATTCAGGTAACTGAGGATTACAATCAGGCTGATTATGCAATCCTGTTTGTGAATCCGAAATCCGGCAATTACTTCTCTGCAACAGCAGGATATCTGGAACTGGATATCTGCGATGGAAAGATTGTTCATGACGTAGATGAGCTGGGACGTCCGGCAGCATCCACTCATGCAGAAACCACTCTGCAGAATGCAGGAAAGATTAAAGAAATTGCAGATGCCGTTCATAACAATGGCGGTAAGGTAATCTCCAATGTAAACTTTACCCTGGCATGGATGTTAGGAAATGTAGAGCCTTATGCAGATGCTCTGCTGGCTGGCTTTGATACTTATGCAGATGCTACGATGGATGTCATTGTAGGTGATTACAATCCGACTGGTAAAATGCCAATTACTCTTCCGAAGAATGATGAGGTCATTGCAGTGAATGCAGACGGCGTATGTATTTCCCCGAACGATGTTCCTGGCTATCTGAAGGATCAGTACATGCCTGAAGAAATGAAGGACAGAAACGGAAAGGCTTATGCATATCGCGACAGCGAAAATAATTATTATGAGCTGAATTATGGACTCAGTTACGAGGAAAGCGAAAAACCGCACAGGCCCAGCCGTCCCAACAGCAGCAATGCAAGCAGCGGCGGAAGTGCAGCACCGGCAACTGGAAACAGCGGAGCAGTAACCGGAACCTGGAGCGTAAGAGAGGATGGTCAGTGGACCTTTAAGACCTCCGGCGGCGTGACACCGGCTTCCTGCTGGCAGTACATAAACTGGAATGGCACCAATAACTGGTATTATTTCAATGCAGACGGCTCTATGGCAGTTGGCTGGATTTCTCTGGATGGACAGTGGTATTATCTCCATGCAGAAAGTGACGGCACCCGCGGTCATATGTATACCGGATGGCATCAGATTAATGGAAAGTGGTACTATTTCCATAATGTATCCGACGGAACAAGAGGACGGATGCTGATAGATACCACAACACCTGATGGGTACAAGGTAGGCCCGGATGGTGTATGGATTCCGTAAACAGAAATGAAACAGCAATAAAAATGTAACCGTTCGGCTATGCGAAGAGGCATAGCCGAACGGCTGCATAAAAACATGAAAGAGCCGCCCGATCATCAAGAAAAGATGATCGGGCGGCTCTTTGGATATAACAGAAGAGATGATTTAAACTTTCTGGTATTTGGCAACATAAACCGGGAATGCGTCATTGCCCTTTAATTCTTTATATTCGGTAATGGTAACGTTCTTGTCTGTAATAACGTATTCCAGACTTGCGCCTGCTTCTACAGAGGTTCCCTGCATCAGAACACAGTTACGAACCTTGGCGCCCTTGGCAATCTTAACACCACGGAAAAGAATGCTGTTTTCCACATCGCCTTCAATCACGCAGCCGTCAGCAGCCATAATATTCTTGGCTCTGGAGCCATTGATATAGCGGGTGGGGTTGTCATCGCGGATCTTGGTGTAGATAGGATCTCCGCTGTAGAACAGAGCATCCACATTCTCGTTATCCAACATCTTCATGTTCTCTTCGAAGTAGCTCTTCATATCAGAGATGCGGGCTACATAGCCGTCAAAACGGAAGGCCTGAACATTCAGGGTTTTTAAGTTGGGAGCCAGAACGTCCCGCTCAAAATAAATCTGCCCCAGAACATAAGCCTTGCTGACCAGATCAATCAGACGCTGACGTTCAATAATATAAATGTTCATGGAAAGATTCTGAACGCCGGTTTCCTTGGAGTTGATCTGGATCTCAGATACACGTCCCTCATCCAGAGACAGGGTATAGTACATATCTTTACTGGTGTGAGGAGCATCCAGGATACTGTCGGGAAGAGGCTGCTCTGTATAGGCAACGGTTACATCAGCGCCGCTTTCCATATGAGCTTCGATCATAGCATTGAAATCAAAGTTGACAGCCAGATTGGTGTCAGCCATGATTACATATTTTTCTTTCTGCTCCTTTAAAAAATCCAGAATGCTTGCAAGAGCCTCGATACGGCCATTGTAAACAGAAACGGTTTTCTCTGCATAAGGCGGAACCATGTTCAGACCGCCGTTTTTCCGAGTCAGATCCCACTCACGTCCAGAACCAAGGTGGTCCATAAGAGAGTGATAATTTTTGCGGACAATCACAGAAACATTGTCGATTCCGCAGTTTACCATACTGGAGAGAATAAAATCTACCAGGCGGTAACGGCTGGCAAAAGGAATGGAAGCCATCAGGCGTTCTCCTACCAGCTCGGGTACGAGAGAGTCATAACTGTTTGGAAAAAGGATGCCCAGGGCATTTGCATTGGAATTTACCATTGTTCTTCACCGCCTTTTACATTATTATTGATCATTGCATTGGGGCCGATTTTAGCGCCTGCGCCGATTTCAACGCCGGAGCCAACTGTGGCAACACCCTTTTCACCATCTGCAGGCATAGCACCTACAACGGCATTTTCACCAATCACAACGTTTTCAGCAATGATGCAGTGCTTTACAACAGCGCCTGCCTTAATGGTGGTTCCGCTCATAATCACAGCGTCTTCTACCACAGCTCCTGCCTCTACTCTGACGCCGGAGGAAAGAATGGAGTGCTTGACATCTCCGTCAATACGGCAGCCATCTGTGATTAAGGAATTCTCTACTACAGCGTCAGCACTGATCTTATGTCCGGTCATACCGCTGTTGCGGCTGTAAATCTTCCAGTCAGTATCAAACAGGTTGATACCGCTGTGTTCCGGATCCAGTACTTCCATATTGGCTTCCCAGAGGGAGGGGATGGTTCCTACATCCTTCCAGTAGCCATCAAAGTGGTAGGCATACATATTCCGCCCGTCCTTTAACAGATTGGGAATGATGTTGTTGCCGAAATCATTTTCAGAATTCGGATCAGCCTCATCCTCAATCAGGTACTTTCTCAGAATATCCCAGTTGAAAATATAGATACCCATAGATGCCAGATTGGATTTTGGATTCTTGGGCTTTTCCTGGAATTCAGTAATCTTGTCGTTCTCGTCAGCAACCATCAGGCCGAAGCGGGATGCCTCTTCCCACGGAACCTCCATAACAGCAACAGAGAACTCTGCATTTTTCTCTTTGTGGAAGCGGAGAAAATCACTGTAGTCCTGCTTGCAGATCTGGTCGCCGGAAAGAATAATAACATACTCCGGATTGTACCGTTCAATGAAAGAAATGTTCTGATAAATCGCATTTGCAGTGCCTTTGTACCAGTCAGAGCCGGAAGCCTTCTGATATGGCGGGAGTACATGTACACCGCCGTAAAGACGATCCAGATCCCAGGGCTGTCCATTTCCAATATATTCGTTTAATACGAGCGGCTGATACTGGGTCAGAATACCTACTGTATCAATGCCGGAATTCACACAGTTTGAAAGTGGAAAGTCAATAATGCGGTATTTACCGCCAAAAGGAACTGCAGGTTTTGCAAGCTTCTGGGTCAGAGCATATAATCGGGAGCCCTGTCCGCCGGCAAGAAGCATAGCAATCATTTCTTTTGCCATAATAAAAAATCCCCCCTATTAATATTTAAAACTCATGTATAAATTGTAACATAAAAGAGGAAAAATCGACAGTCTTTTTGTGAAAAAACTTTTATAAAAAACCAGATGGTTTTTCTCTGTTTTGACTAATTTTTGGAAAATCAAGGTAAAAAAGTAGAAAATATAGGAAAGATGGTAAAAAGGGAGGAGCCGGCGGCATCCAAAACCGCCGGCGATTATGAAAAAAATTATCTAACTGTAATCAGCAATGCAGCAATGCGTTATCTGATGATATAAAGTATAGTGAAAAAATATGAAAGAAGTTTAGCAAAACTGTGGAATGTTTGTAACGGTTTTGTGAATAAGAAATGAACAAAAAGGCCGCTGCAGTGCAGTGACCTATTTCTTCTTATCAGTTTTTTTGCTTCTTCGAACAGAAAGCAGTTCCTCAAGGGCTTCCCGGTGTCTGATAGAGGCCGCGGAGGGATTTCGATCCAAAAGCCGGAAAATACGTTCCCATTCCCGATTTCGCCGGGAGGCGAGATCGATTTCCAGAAAGTGAATAGTTTTCTGAATACTTAACAAATGATCTTTTACATGCTCTAATCGGCTTCTGTCTGAAGCAACAGATACCTGTGACAGCTCCTGATGGACAAATTCCAGAACAGTTGAGGTTTTCTCTGAAAGAGAGGAGAGAAGCTGTGATTTTTTATTGTGAAGCAGTTCTAAGGCTTCCGGATGCAGTTCCCGGCTCAGTAGGGCTGAATGCTCCAGCTGTGCAAGACGCTGGCGAAGAAGTTCCTGCCTTTCGCCAAGCTGCTCAGTAAGCAGTTTCAAATGCTCCTGAATACCGGCAATTCGTTGATTGCTGGAAGTCAGATTTTCCATGACAGCGCGCAGATCCAGAGCAGTCTGAACGGAGCGGGTGACATCAACGGTAAACAAAACGGAAAGCCCCAGACTGATTCCATCGGATGCCGGAAGTGGAAGCAACAGAACAAATCGCTCTAATGGGGGATGAAATACATATATCAGAGCCGTGGAAAAAATTCCCCATGCGAGCGAGGCAGGAAGGCAGATATAGCCATTTACATTCAGAAACTCCTTACTGTAATCCCAGTACCGCATCTGAAAAAGGCGTTCCATAACAAGGCCGGTTCCATATTCCAGCAGAGTTGCCCCTGTCATTCCTATAAAAAATACAAGAGCGGGATTGGTTCTGACAGGGAGAGTTACAAATAGAACAGTTAAAGCGCCTGCACCATAAATGGGAAGCCAGGGGCCGTGAAGAAAGCCCCTGTTTACCATTCTGTGCGTTCTGACGAAAACATAAAAGCATTCCCACAGCCATCCGGCAGCACTGTACAGGAAAAATAAAAGAATCCACTGCGATTGATGATAAAATTCCATATTTTTTGTCAGTAATAAGAAAATAAAAGATTAACGGTTATAATGATAGCTGTCAAGAAGCTGATTTTTCATATGCCAAAGTTCATTTGAGAGATCCACATGAACCCGGTGCGGGAATTCCAGGCGCAGAGATTCCTCCCAGAGGGTAGACATCTCCTGTTTACAGTATTTTTGAATATCCATAACCTCAGGAGAGTCGTAAACACGTTTTCCGTTTTGGAAGACAGGAATCATCAGCTCTCTCATGGTATAGCTGCCAGGCGCCAGGTGAGTCTTTTTCCAGGTCTCAATGGGATCAAACAGCAGCAGAGAGCGGTCAGGATCGTATACTTCATCAACCAGACAGATGAGATCAGCAATGATCTTTCCGTTTTCCTTATCGTAAATCCGGCGGATGGTTTTATTTCCAGGGTTGGTGATCTTTTCCGCATTTTCTGAAAGCTTGATTTTCGGAATGAATTTTCCGGTATTCTTATCCAAAATAGCAGCCAGTTTATAAACACCGCCGAAGGACGGACAGTCCTTTGAGGTAATCAGGTTGGTGCCGACACCCCAGGAGTTAATAGCAGCTCCCTGCATTTTCAGGGAATTGATCAGGGTTTCATCCAGATCATTGGAGGCTGAAATGACAGCATCCGAAAAGCCTGCCTCATCCAGCATTTTCTTTGCCTGCTTGGACAGATAGGCCAGGTCGCCGCTGTCCAGACGGATTCCGTAGAAGGTCAGGGGAATTCCTGCTTCCCGCATTTCTTTAAATACCTGAATGGCATGGGGAACGCCGGAATTTAAGGTGTCATAGGTGTCTACCAGAAGAATGCAGGCAGTGGGATAGAGCTTTGCATAGGTTCGGAATGCAGTCAGCTCGTCCGGAAAACTCATAATCCAGCTGTGGGCATGGGTTCCCTTAACAGGCACATGGAACATTTTTCCGCAGAGGACATTGGAGGTGCCGATGCAGCCGGCAATCATAGCGGCTCTGGCGCCGTAAATGCCTGCGTCAGGTCCCTGGGCGCGGCGAAGTCCGAATTCCATAACCCCGTCACCCTTGGCTGCATATACCACCCGCGCTGCCTTGGTGGCAATCAGAGACTGGTGGTTGATAATATTAAGAAGGGCGGTTTCAATCAGCTGAGCCTCCATAATCGGCGCAATGACTTTGACAAGGGGCTCACGGGGAAATACAACTGTGCCTTCCGGAATAGCATAAATATCGCCGGAAAAATGGAAATTTTTCAGATATTCCAGAAAATCCTCTTCAAACAGTCCTGTGCTGCGAAGGTAGTCGATATCATCCTGTTCAAAATGCAGATTTTCAATATATTCGATGACCTGCTGCAGACCGGCACAGATAGAGTAGCCGCTCCCTACAGGGTTGCTGCGGTAAAATGCATCGAAAATGACGGTTTCATTGGCATCCTTTTCCTTAAAATATCCCTGCATCATAGTCAGCTCATAGAGATCTGTCAGCAGAGTAAGATTACGTTCACTCATAGGTGTTCTCCTTCTCCCGGATGTCCGCTTTCTATAGAAGAAACATCCGATTTTGTGGGTGTAAAATACAGGTAAAATGCTTTTTTGCAGTATACCACCAAAGACAAAAAAAGACAATGTAATTGATAAAAAAATAACAAACACGGGAAACCTTGACAATAACCAAGGGGAATAATATAATAAAAAGGAGTATTCATAAAGAAAAAACGCAGATGGAGACAGTAGCGCCGAGAGGAAAGCAAAAGCGATTCGGGGATGGTGAGAGCCTGAAGCCAGTACATCGGCAGTCGAAAATCACTCCTGAGTTGCAGGCTGAACAGACAGTAGGCCGTGCCGGATTTCCACCGTTATCGGGAACTCATATAGTTGTATGCAGTAATAGGTGGTAGATAGAGACATTGAAGGCTTTTTTCCTGTTGCAGGAAAAAGGCCTTTTTCTTTCATAGGATAATCCTTTCCGTGGGATTTCCTGTTATTTGCAGCTGCCACTGGACTTCACGCAGAATAAGAATGGAGGATGAAGAAAGCCATGTACGAGAAAGTACCTACAAATCTTAACTTTGTAGAGCGTGAAAAGAAAATTGAAAAATTCTGGAATGATAATCATATTTTCCAGAAGAGTATGGACTCCAGAAAAGAGGGGCCGACTTATACGTTCTATGACGGGCCGCCTACCGCAAACGGTAAGCCCCATATTGGTCATGTGCTGACGCGGGTTATCAAGGACATGATTCCTCGTTATCGCACCATGAAGGGTTATATGGTTCCCCGTAAAGCAGGCTGGGATACCCACGGTCTTCCGGTTGAGCTGGAAGTGGAAAAAATGCTGGGCTTAGACGGCAAGGAGCAGATTGAGCAGTATGGTCTGGAGCCGTTTATCGGACACTGTAAAGAGAGCGTGTGGAAGTATAAGGGCATGTGGGAGGATTTTTCCGGAACCGTTGGTTTCTGGGCAGATATGGACAATCCCTATGTTACTTATCACAATAGCTTTATTGAGTCCGAGTGGTGGGCTCTGAAGCAGATCTGGGAGAAGGGACTGCTCTACAAGGGATTTAAGATTGTTCCTTACTGTCCTCGATGCGGTACCCCGCTGTCTTCCCATGAAGTTGCTCAGGGATATAAGGATGTAAAAGAGCGTTCTGCCATTGTTCGTTTCCGGGTTAAGGGTGAGGATGCCAGCATTCTGGCCTGGACAACAACTCCGTGGACTCTGCCGTCTAACGTAGCTCTCTGCGTGAATCCGGACGAGGAATATGTAAAGGTTAAGATGAAAGAGGACGGACAGGTTTATTACCTGGCTGCTGCTCTGTGTGATACGGTTCTGGGAGAGGATTCCTACGAGGTTCTGGAGCGTTACAAGGGAACAGATCTGGAATACAAGGAATACGAGCCTTTGTATCAGTGTGCTGCAGATGCTGCAGAAAAGCAGCATAAAAAGGCGCATTATGTGGTATGTGACGGCTATGTTACCCTGACAGATGGTACCGGTGTGGTTCATATTGCTCCTGCCTTTGGTGAGGACGACTCCAAGGTTGGAAGAAAATACGATCTTCCCTTTGTACAGATGGTTGATGCAAAGGGCGAGATGACAAAGGAAACTTTGTGGCCTGGCGTATTTGTTAAGAAGGCAGATCCTATGGTATTAAAGGATCTGGATGAGAGAGGCCTGTTATTTGCAGCTCCCAATTTTGAGCACAGCTATCCTCACTGCTGGCGCTGCGATACTCCGCTGATTTACTATGCCCGGGAGTCCTGGTTCATTAAAATGACAGCGGTGAAGGAGGATCTGATCCGCAACAACAATACCATCAACTGGATTCCGGAGAGCATCGGCAAGGGCCGTTTCGGTGACTGGCTGGAGAATGTTCAGGACTGGGGTATCAGCCGGAACCGTTACTGGGGAACTCCTTTAAATATCTGGGAGTGTGAATGCGGTCATCAGCATTCCATCGGAAGCATCGAGGAATTAAAATCCATGTCCGACAACTGTCCGGAGGATATTGAGCTGCACCGTCCATTTATTGATGCAGTGACCATTCGCTGTCCGAAATGCGGAAAGCAGATGAAGCGTGTGCCGGAGGTTATTGACTGCTGGTTTGACTCTGGAGCAATGCCATTTGCACAGCATCACTATCCTTTTGAGAACAAAGAGCTGTTTGAGCAGCAGTTCCCGGCAGACTTTATTTCCGAGGCAGTGGATCAGACCAGAGGCTGGTTCTACTCTCTGTTAGCGATTTCCACCCTGATTTTTAACAAGGCTCCTTATCGGAATGTTATTGTTCTGGGGCATGTACAGGATGAAAACGGACAGAAGATGAGTAAGTCCAAAGGAAATGCCGTAGATCCGTTTGATGCTCTGGAAACCTATGGAGCAGATGCTATCCGCTGGTATTTTTACATCAACAGCGCTCCCTGGCTGCCCAACCGTTTCCATGGCAAGGCGGTTCAGGAGGGACAGAGAAAGTTTATGGGAACCCTGTGGAACACCTATGCATTCTTTGTACTGTATGCGAACATTGACAATTTTGATGCAACCAAGTATACCCTGGATTACGATAAGCTTCCTGTTATGGATAAATGGCTGCTGTCCAAGATGAATTCCATGATCCGTGATGTGGATGATAATCTGAACAATTACCGGATTCCGGAGGCTGCAAGAGTGCTGCAGGAATTCGTAGATGATATGAGCAACTGGTATGTAAGACGCAGCAGAGAACGTTTCTGGGCAAAGGGCATGGAGCAGGACAAGATCAATGCTTATATGACTCTGTACACGGCTCTGGTTAATGTGGCAAAGGTTGCTTCTCCCATGATTCCGTTTATGACAGAGGATATTTACCAGAACCTGGTTCGCAGCATTGACAAAAATGCTCCGGAAAGCATCCATCTGTGCGAGTTCCCGTCTGTAGATGAAATGCACATTGACAAGCAGCTGGAAGCAGATATGGATGAGGTTCTGAAGGTTGTTGTTCTGGGACGTGCCGCCAGAAATACTGCAAATATCAAAAACCGTCAGCCTATCGGCAAAATGTATGTAAAAGCAGATCACGAGCTGTCTGATTTCTATGTGGAGATTATTGAGGATGAGCTGAATGTGAAGTCTGTGGAATTTGTAGAGGATGTAAGAAACTTTACTTCCTACAGCTTTAAGCCTCAGTTAAAGACCGTAGGTCCCAAATACGGAAAGCAGCTGGGCAATATCCGCAAGGCTTTAGCGGAGATCGACGGCAATGCGGCAATGGATACCTTAAAGGCAGAAGGCGCTTTGAAATTCGATTTCGGTGCAGAGCTGGTAGTGCTGACAGAAGAGGATCTTCTGATTGATATGGCACAGACAGAAGGCTATGTATCAGAAAGCGACAATGTAGTGACCGTTGCTCTTGATACCAGACTGACTCCGGAGCTTCTGGAGGAAGGCTTTGTCAGAGAGCTGGTAAGCAAAATCCAGACCATGCGTAAGGAAGCTGGATTTGAGGTTATGGATCATATCTGCATATATCAGCAGAATAATGATAAAATTGCAGACATCTTAACCAGATATGCAGATACTATTCGCAGCGAGGTATTGGCGGATGATATTCGCACCGGTGAAATGGGTGGATATACAAAGGAGTGGAACATCAACGGGGAAACCGGTATTCTGGGTGTAGAAAAAATTGCAGTGAATTAAGCAACAGAGCAGGAGGAAGAGTAGAAGTATGATAAGCAGTGTAAATAAGGGGTTTGACAAGGAAACATTTAAAAAGAACGTCATTTATAACGTAAAGAGCCAGTTCAGAAAAACGATTGATGAGGCAACGCCGAATCAGGTTTTTCAGGCTGTGGCCTACGCCGTGAAGGATGTTATTATTGATGAGTGGATTGCAACGCACAAGGAGTATGAAAAGCAGGATGTTAAGACCCTGTATTACCTGTCCATGGAATTTTTAATGGGCCGTGCCCTGGGCAATAACATTATCAATATTATGGCAAAGGATGAGATTAAGCAGGCTCTGGATGAGCTGGGCTATGATCTGAACCTGATTGAGGATCAGGAGCCGGATGCAGCTCTTGGAAACGGCGGTCTGGGCCGTCTGGCAGCATGCTTTTTGGACTCTCTTGCCACACTGGGATATCCGGCATATGGCTGCGGAATCCGTTACCGCTATGGTATGTTCAAGCAGAAAATTGAGAACGGATACCAGGTGGAGGTTCCGGATGAGTGGTTAAAGGACGGCAACCCCTTTGAAGTACGCCGTGCTGAGTACGCTACAGAAGTTAAATTCGGCGGATATGTGAAGACTGTCTGGGAAAACGGCAGAGAAAAATTTGTTCAGGAGGGATATCAGTCTGTTATGGCAGTTCCCTATGACCTTCCGGTTGTAGGCTACGGCAATAACGTGGTCAACACCCTTCGAATCTGGGATGCTCAGCCGGTCAATACCTTCCGTCTGGATGCATTCGACCGTGGTGACTATCAGAAGGCAGTAGAAGAGGAAAACCTGGCTAAGAATATCTGTGAGGTTCTTTATCCTAACGATAACCACATTGCCGGTAAGGAGCTTCGTCTGCGTCAGCAGTATTTCTTCATTTCTGCCAGTGTGCAGAGAGCTGTGCTGAAGTACATGGAGAATCACGATGATGTACGTAAGTTCTATGAGAAAAACGTATT
Organism: uncultured Clostridium sp.; assembly: GCA_900538475.1. GTDB lineage: Bacteria > Bacillota > Clostridia > Lachnospirales > Lachnospiraceae > Brotaphodocola. The sequence continues at coordinate 118,478 of UPYT01000007.1, forward strand.
CCAGTTAAATGATACTCATCCGACTGTAGCAGTTGCAGAGCTGATGCGTATTCTGCTGGATGATTATGGTCTTACCTGGGAAGAGGCCTGGGATGTTACAACTAAGACCTGTGCCTACACAAACCATACGATTATGGCAGAGGCTCTGGAAAAATGGCCGATCGAGCTGTTTTCCAGACTGCTTCCCCGTATTTATCAGATTGTGGAGGAGATTAATCGCCGCTTTGTGATTCAGATTCAGCAGGCATATCCGGGACGTCAGGATAAGATTGCCAAAATGGCAGTCATTTATGACGGTCAGGTTCGTATGGCACATATGGCTATTGCCGGAAGCTTCTCTGTAAACGGCGTAGCACAGCTTCATACAGAAATTCTGAAGCATCAGGAGCTGAAAGATTTCTATGAGATGATGCCGGAGAAATTCAACAACAAGACCAACGGTATTACTCAGAGAAGATTCCTGCTGCACGGCAATCCGCTTCTGGCTGACTGGGTAACCAGCAAAGTAGGAAATGAGTGGATTACCAATCTGTCTGCCATTAACAAGCTGAAGCTTTACGCAGATGATGAGAAGTGCCAGCATGAGTTTATGAACATCAAATACCAGAACAAGATTCGTCTGGCAAAATATATCAAAGAACACAACGGTATTGATGTAGATCCCCGTTCTATTTTTGATGTACAGGTAAAACGTCTCCATGAGTATAAGAGACAGCTGATGAATATCCTTCATGTTATGTATCTGTACAATCAGCTGAAGGATAACCCCAACATGGATATGGTTCCCAGAACCTTTATCTTTGGTGCAAAGGCAGCAGCAGGCTACAAGCGTGCGAAATTGACCATTAAGCTGATTAACTCTGTGGCAGATGTAATCAACAACGACAAGTCCATTAACGGAAAGCTTAAAGTTGTATTTATTGAAGATTACCGGGTATCTAACGCAGAGATTATCTTTGCTGCAGCAGATGTCAGCGAGCAGATTTCCACTGCAAGTAAAGAGGCATCCGGTACCGGAAACATGAAATTCATGTTAAACGGCGCCCTGACCATTGGAACCATGGATGGAGCGAATGTAGAGATTGTGGAAGAAGTTGGACAGGAGAATGCCTTTATTTTCGGTACTTCTTCCGATGATATCATCCGCATGGAGCATGATCACAGCTACAATCCTATGGAGATCTTCAACAATGATCAGGATATCCGCCGTGTGCTGATGCAGCTGATCAATGGATATTATTCTCCGCAGAATCCGGAGATGTTCCGTGATATTTATGATTCACTGCTGAACACCCGCAGCAGTGACCGGGCAGATACCTACTTTATTCTGAAGGATTTCCGCATGTATGCAGAGGCTCAGAAGAAGGTAGATGCAGCATACCGGGATGAAAAATGGTGGGCTAAGGCAGCAATTCTGAATACTGCCTGCAGCGGTAAGTTCAGCTCTGACCGTACCATTGAAGAGTATGTAAAGGATATCTGGCATCTGGAAAAGGTTCAGGTAGAACTGTAAGTTTGATTCCCCTGGTTCAGAAAGAACGGAAGCTTCCAGATGATTCATTTGGGAAAATTGCAGAAAACAGACATTTTTAAGGAATAAAGAGAAAATCCCTCCATAGACTGATAATAGTCGGGAGGGATTTTTTTATGAAAAAATGGATGCTTTGGGGAATTTTCATGCTGCTGCTGCCCTGGCTGCTGGCACTGATATGTATGAAAGGAACGGGACAGGCTGTATGGGGAAGCGAGAATAGAATAGAGAAAGAAGAGGATACTTTGCCTTCTCTGGATGAGAAGGGAGGAGAAACCAGAGAGAGTGAAGCGGAAGAAGAGGATGCAGAAATCAGCGCAGACAGTATTTCCCGCAGAATTCTGATAGAACGGGATGGAATTCAGACCTATATGAATCTGGAGGATTATCTTCCTGGAGTGGTTGCGTGCCAGATTCCAGAAGGGTATGAGTGGGAAGCACTAAAATGTCAGACAGTTATTGCCAGAACCTATATCTGCCGTTTGATGGATGGAAGACAGGAGATTCAGGAAGAAGAACTGGATCTGGATTATATCGGACAGGCAAACGGGAGTGAGAACAGGTTTTTAACGCTTGGGGAAAAGGAACGGCTGGCAGAAAAGCTGATTCAGTGTAAGAGGGCAGCAAGGGAAACGAAAGGAGTAGTGATGCGCTGCGAGGATCAGTATGTGCTTCCTCTGTTTCACAGGATCAGCTCTGGCCGGACGAGAAACGGTTCTGAAGAGTATCCCTATCTTGTTTCGGTAGAAAGCAGGTGGGATGTGGAAGCTGAGAACTATCAGCAGGTATTTTCCTGGAGCAGAGAAACCTTTGCACAGAAAATCAGCCAGATTCCAGGGGCAGCACCTGTTAGGGCAGATCAGGTTCCGGAACAGATTCAGACTGTTGAAAAGGATGAGGCTGGATACCTGACAGAAATGAAAATAGGATCTGGAATTTATAAGGGAGAAGAAATCCAGTATACTCTGGGACTGCCTTCTTCCTGTTTTTATTTTAACGGCACAGAAAGCGGGATTCAGGCAGTGGTGCGGGGAATCGGGCATGGATACGGTCTCAGCCAGACCGGAGCTGCTCATATGGCAGCAGAAGGATGGGATTATCAGGACATTCTGCATTATTATTATAAAAATATTTCTCTGGTGACTGAATAAGTGGGAGCACTTTGGTAAAAATAGTACCGAGGTGATAAACGGTGAAAGAGAAATGGAATCAAATGTTCAAGGACAAACTGTTCCTTGTCATGTTGGTGCTTGGCCTGCTGACTATCGTAGCCGCAGCAGGCGTTGTTACAACTCAGAGAGGAAGCGGTCAGGAGCAGAATCCCTATGTGGATATGCAGGAGCAGGGAGATTTTATTGCCCAGCAGCCAGGAAAACAGATTCAGGAAGCAGAGCTTCCGGAAAGAAATCCGGCTTTGGCAGAGGAAACCGAAATTGCGGCAGAGCAGCTGGCAGAAAATAACCTGGATACTGTGACAGCAGAAAGAACAAAAGAGGAAGCTTGGAATCCTGAGGAGGAAAATGTGCAGGAGGCCGGAACCGGGCTGGGAAATGTGGAAGCCCTGGCTCTGAATTTTTCGGATACCAGCAGCCTGTCCTGGCCGGTGAGAGGGAATGTAGTTCTGAATTACAGTATGGATTCTACGATTTATTTTCCAACCCTGGATCAGTACAAGTGCAATCCAGGCATGGTGATTCAGGGGGATATCAGTGAGCCGGTTTATGCTCCGGCCAATGCCCGTGTGGTTTCTGTGGGAAACAGCGAAGAAATCGGAACCTACCTGACACTGGATCTGGGAAATGAGTATTCGGTGATCTGCGGTCAGCTGAAGGAGGTGGCTGCAGTTGAGGGCGAATATTTGGAAAAAGGCCAGCTTATAGGATATGTAGCAGAGCCGACCAAATATTATACTGTGGAAGGCAGCAATCTTTATCTGGAAATGCTTCACAAAGACAGTCCTGTGGATCCGCTGGATTATCTGGAATAGATAAAGGCTATTGCAGGAGAGTATTTGGTAATTTTTAGAAAAAGGCATCTGCAGGAGAACTTCAGAGGACAGAATTCGGAAACAAAAGCAGGAAAAAAGAGTAAAAAGCACAGAAAACAGATTTAGAAAAAGGGAACCGGGAAAAGCAGAAAATAGGGCTTTTTTCCGGTTCCTTTTATCGCGTCTTTCTGCATGATATTCCAGAAATGTGTATTTTCATACAAAAAAAACAAGCGGTTTGAATATTTATGCTATTTTAAGAATTTGTTCACAATATGTTCTGAATCCCGTGTTATAATAAACAAAAATCAAATATAAGGAGCGTGAAAAAACTCATTATGAACATATTGTTTTTTATAACTCCCAAAAGTGAAATTGCATACATATATGAAGATGATTCTATCCGGCAGGCTTTGGAAAAAATGGAATATCATAAATTTTCAGCAGTTCCGCTGTTGACCAGGGACGGAAAGTACGTGGGAACGATTACAGAAGGAGATATGCTCTGGGGAATCAAGAATCAGTACAATCTGAACTTGAAGGAGGCAGAAGGAATTTCTGTCAGCACACTGAAGCGCAGGATGGATTATCTTCCGGTTTTTGTAAAGTCCAATATGGAAGATATGATTGATCGGGCTTTGAATCAGAATTTTGTTCCGGTAGTGGATGATCGAAAAATGTTTATCGGAATTATCACAAGAAAAGATATTATCAAATATTATTATGGAAAGGGAACGGCAGGAGAAAAGCCCCAGTCTTCCTTCATTATGGCGCCGAATGGCAAAAAAGAAACAGAACAAATAGAGCAGGTGTGAATGGAACCTGTTTTTGGGCAGAGGCGACAAAAAGGGACAAAGATGGAATGTGCCATCTTTGTCCCTGAATTATTTATTGACAGTTATTGCAGCCGCAGGAAGAATTGTTGGAATCAAAGGTATCGGGGATGTGGAAGGGAGCAATACCGATATTATTTTCTACTGCTGACTGGAAGCCATCCCGGTAACCAACATGGTTTCCATCCCGGAAACCGATTCGGTAGCCGGACTGATAGGCCTGGCGGTTATTGTTGGAAGAAGAGTCGCTGCCGCAGCTATTTCCGCAGTTACAATCACACCCGTTATTGGAGGAGCCGCAGCCACAGGAGTTGTTATTGTTATTATTGGAAGAGGAGCCGCAGCCACATCCGCAGTTGCAGCCAGAATGGCTGGTATTGCCGGAGTTGTTGCAGCAACCGCAGTTATTATTGCATCCGCATCTGCAGCAGTTCCAATTAGAAGTACAAAAACAGTTTCTAAAGCAATTACATAAATTACATCTACACATATTAAAAATCTCCTTGTTTTGTTGTGATAGTATATGGTATGTGGACAGTAAGACAGGGGTGACAGCCTGTTTTATGTCATAGGAAAGTGCGTCCTATGACATAAAAACGCTCCGCGAGGAACGCTATGGGGTGGAAGAGAATTGGGCTGATGAGACGACTCGCCGCAGGCGGAGAAGCTCGCGAGCGAGCTTCTTTCTTATAGGGAAGAGATCTTATGAGAGAAAATGGTCTGAGAGTTTTCACCAGTGAGAAATCAGATTCATATGATACTATCAGAATCTTCCGAAAGGAGAAAAGCTTGCTTATGGATTGCAGCAATCATCAGCAGAATGCCTGTACCAGCCGCCCACAGATATCACCGTGTATGAGTGCGGGATGCGGCTGCGGAGGCAAACCAATTCGTCCAACGAATCCGATTCAGCCGGTCACACCAAATCAGGGACAGGGAATAAAACCGTGTCAGGATGGGTGCATGTGTCAAAATAAAAAGCCTGTTCAGCATATGATGCCATGCCAGAGCAATACGCCATGTCAGAATAATACGCTATGCCAGAATAATATGCCATGTCAGAACTGTGTGCCTGGTCAGAACGCCGGAACGGGAGTTTTTCCGCCTGTAATGAGACCGCCAGGAGGAAACGCTCTTTCCGAAATGTCTTTAGCCATGGCTTATGTTCCAATGCAGAGATGGACACAGACCTATACCCTTAGCCAGGGGCTGGAGAGAGGCACAATTTTTCCGGAATTAGATTTACCGTTTATAATGGGGAGGTGCCGTGGATGATGTGTGGATGTAAAAATCAATTAATGAAGAATGTCTATGAAACGGGCTTTGCTCTGGATGAAATTCTTCTTTATCTGGATACTCATCCAACGGATCAGGAGGCTATGAATTACTATTATTACGTGAAACAGTTAAATAAAGAAGCTGTTTGTGCGTATGAGCAGGCGTATGGCCCCCTGATGATTGATCAGGTATCATCGGATAATTGGAGCTGGATCAAAAGTCCGTGGCCGTGGGAAGGAGGGAATGCCTGATGTGGAGATATGAGAAAAGGCTTCAATATCCGGTGAATATCAGCCAGACAAATCCCAAGATGGCACAGTTTATTATAAGCCAGTATGGCGGCCCAGATGGTGAGGCAGCGGCAGCTCTTCGATATTTGAGCCAGAGATATGCAATGCCCTATGAAAAGGGAAAGGCGGTTCTGAATGATGTGGGAACAGAAGAGCTGGGGCATTTTGAGATTATTGGAGCAATTGTGCACCAGCTGACGAGAAATCTGACACCTCAGGAAATTGAGGATTCTGGATTTGGCCCGTATTATATTGATCATACAACGGGAGTCTGGCCACAGGCAGCAGGAGGAATTCCGCTGAATGCCTGTGAGTTTCAGTCTAAGGGAGATCCGATTACAGATCTTTTCGAGGATCTTGCTGCGGATGGTACGACTGCGTAAGTGCAACATAGAAGTGTTAAGTAGAAGTTCTATATAATCTGGTGTGCCGGACACCAGATTTTACAGAACTTAGAAATTCCAATGTATTTCAATCGGGACATTTC